>JAIPUZ010000115.1 GCA_022833215.1 Mesorhizobium sp.
TCTCCATGTCGCCCATGTCGCCTTCCGGGTTCCAGATGGCGGCGGCATGGCTGATGCCGTCGGCGATGGCGGAAGCGCCGACGCCGTTGGCCGCGCATTCGAACGAGTTGACGGCATGGATCTCGTCATACTGGTTGAACCCGCCGCCCTGCAGCCAGTTGGAGGTGTTGGCGTTGCCGGCATTGACCTCTTCCAGATAGCCGCGCCCGAAATAGGCCCGGCTGAGGCCGCGCCACAGCGAGGTCCACGACGAGACCAGGAAGTGCCACGAGTAGCTGAAGGCCACGCGCCGGTCGTCCGGGTTCATCCATGTGCCCTTCGGCAGGCGGAATTCCGTGCCGTAGGCGGCCCCGTCGTTGATCATCTCGGTCGGGATCAGCGTCTGCGTCATCATCACCCAGATGCCGGAGGTGAAGGAGACGGCATGGGCGTTGTAGGTGTGCCAGCCCCACCGGCTCGACCCTTCGAAGTCCAGCCGCCATGTGCCGTCCTTGCGGATCGTCATCTCCGAAGGCGTGTGCATGATGGTGTCGACCTTGGCGAAGTCGGACGGAACGCGCACGTCCTCGTGCTCGTAGGGAACGTCGACGAAGCCGACCTGACGGTACTTGCCGGGAATGGTCATCGCCCGGATGCGGGCCTGAAGGCCGACACGGCCATGCTCGATGGCCTCGTAGGCGAACTTCCAGTAAGCCTCGATGCCTTCGTCGGCGATCACTTCCTCGACCAGCTTGCGGATCATGTGGCAGCCGGCGACGCGGGTGCGTTCGTCGAGCATCCAGTAGCGCGTGGTGCGCACCATGCGCTGCGATTCGTGCAGCCAGTCGCGGAACAGCGTGTCGTCGGCGCCGATCTTGCGGCAGGTGATGGAGTAGCCGTCGCCGAAGCGCTGCACCTGGCCCGTGGACATGGAGCCCGGCCCGACCGAGCCGGTGTCGATGACGTGGGTGACGCCGCCGACCCAGCCGATCAGCTTCTCCTCATGGAAGATCGGCACAATGGTGTGGATGTCGCACGGATGCACGTTTCCGATCAGCGAGTCGTTGTTGCAGAAGATGTCCTTGTCCTTGATGCCGGGGTTATGCTCCCAGCCGTTCTCGATCATGTACTTGATCGCCGCACCCATGGTTCCGACATGGATGATGATGCCGGTGGAGGTGAGGATGGCGTCGCCGGCCGCGTTGTAGAGGGTGAAGCAAAGCTCGCCCTCCTGCTCCACGATCGGGCTCGCCGCGATCTTCTTGGCCGTCTCGCGGGCATCGACGACGCCGGCGCGCAGCCGCGAGAACAGCTTGTTGTAGAGAATGGGCTGGCTGTCGCGCAGCTCCATCTTCTTTATCCCGCCATAGTGGCCGGACTTCTTCGTGGCTTCCATCAGGCGGTCGCGGTGCTCTTTCAGAGTCTCCCCGCCCCGCACGATGCCTTCGAGTTTGGTGTGCATATTCATCTTGGTCTTCCTCCCTAGATTTCCTTCAGGTGGAACAGGCGGTGGCCGTCCAGACGCGTTTCGAAGCCGCCGGGCACGACGAAGGTGGTGGCGTCGGATTCGATGATCGCGGGTCCCTTGATGCGGTTGCCGGGGCGCAGCGTTTCCATCTGGTAGAGCTGGGCATCCACCCATTTCCCGTGCCGGTAGAACTTGCGGGTTCCGAGCTTCGCGGCTTCAGGCGGCGTTTCGCTGCCTTCCGCCTCGAACGGGATCTTCGGCTTCGGGATCGGCACGGTGCCGCGCATGATCGCACCGGTGACCGAATAGCCGAGTTCCGGCGAGCGGGCCGAAGCGGCATAGACGCGTCCGTAGGTGTCGTTGAAGGCCCCCACCAGCGCATCCCAGTCTTCAGCCGTCGAGGCGCTCCCGATCGGGCTGTCGATTTCCAGATCGTTGAGCTGGCCGCGATACTGCATGCGGAAGCCGGGCTGGAGCACGACCTGATCGGCGCTGTAGCCGTTCAGCGCGAATTCCTCCAGAACGCGCTGTGCAAGTTCCTGCCACGCTTCGTCGAGCGAGGCGACCTGCGCGGTCTTCTGGTCGTCGGCCGCATCCTCCGGCAGGTTGATGTCGAGCGACTTGTCGTAGCGGTACTCGAAATCGGCCGCCGCGCAGCCGAAGGCCGAGAAGCCCGCCGCCCATGCCGGCACGATGACATCCTCGAAGCCCAGCCCCTCGGTGTAGCCATAGGTATGGACCGGCCCCGCACCGCCATAGGAGAAGCAGGTGAAGGAGCCCGGGCTGTAGCCCTTGCCCGAGATCATGGAGCGCAGATAGTCGCGCAGCTCGCTGTCCAGAAGCTCGATGACGCCGGCGGCGGCTTCCTCCACCGAAAGGCCGAGCGGATCGGCGATCTGCTCCTTCATCGCGTTCCATGCGCGCTCGCGGTCGAGCTTGACCTGGCCGCCGAGGAAGTTGTCCGGGTTCAGATAGCCGAGGATGACGTGGCAGTCGGAGATCGTCACCGTCTCGATGCCCGATTCCGCCCAGCAGACGCCGACGCGATAGCCGGCGCTGTCCGGCCCCAGCTTGATCGCCCTGGTGTAGGGGTCGAGGCGGATATAGCTGCCCGCGCCGGAACCGACCGAGTCCATGGCCACCAGCGGCAGCGACAGCACGAGGCGGGCCATGTCGGGGTCGTTGCGGATCGACATCTCGCCCTGCGTGATCAGCGCCACGTCGAACGAGGTGCCGCCGATATCGGAGCAGGCGATGTTCTTGTAGCCCAGCACCTCGCCCAGATACTTGGCGCCGATGACGCCGCCGATCGGCCCCGAAACGATGGTGCGGGCCAGTTCCTTGGCCTTCCAGGAAATGGTGCCGCCATGGGTGGCCATCACCCGCATGTCGAATTTCGAGCCATGCTCCTTGAACGAGCCGGAGATCTTCTGGAGCGTCCGGCGCGAGGGCTCCGCCGCGAAGGCTTCGAGGATGGTGGTGTTGGTGCGGTGGGTTTCCTTGCGCACCGGATAGTAGTCGGTGGAAGCGAAGACGGGGATCGTCTTGCCGGCCCTGGCGATCTCTTCCTGCACGATGTCGCGCACGCGCCGCTCATGTTGGGGATTCCTGTAGCTGTGCAGCAGGGAGATGACGATGCCTTCCACATCCTGTTCGATCAGTTCCTGCGCCGCCTTGCGCGCCATGTCCTCGCGCAGCGGGATCACCACCTTGCCGAACATGTCGACGCGCTCCATAACCCCGCGGGTGAGATGGCGCGGCACCAGCGGATCGTCGAAATAGTGCGTGTTGAGGTGGATGCGATCCTCATAGGCGAAGCCCAGATAGGCCTGGATCGCGCGGCCCATGCGGTGGAAGTCCTCCATGCCGGCATTGACGATGAGGCCGGTGCGCAGGCCCTTGCGCTGCACCACGCGGTTCAGCATCGCCGTGCCGGAATAGACGCCGGTCTGGATGGTGGACAAAGCCTGGTCGAGCTCGAGGCCCCACTGGCCAAGACCCTCGCGGGAGCTTTCGATCAGCCCCAGCGCTTCGTTTTCAGGGGTCGACTGCGCCTTGCCGACCACGAACTCGCCGTCGGAATCGACGAAGAACGTATCGGTCATGGTGCCGCCGGCATCGATGCCGAGCACCTGCACCGTTCGCGTATTCTGTTTCTCCAACTGCATTCTGAATCCTCCCTTCATGACCGCACCCGCAAGATCGGGATCGGCCGCAGGGCAAATGTGGATTCAGAACGGCTTCGCCGGACGTCCGATTTTCGGACGCTCCGACGGACATGTTGCGGATGCTAAGGCATGTCGCCCGAAAGCGGGAACCTGTTTCGGGACAACGACATGCGTAAAAACAGGAACTTGAAGCGCAAGGAGCGGATCGGAAAGATCGCGACGCGCTTCAAGGCATCGTACCGGAAAGCGGAGCACGGCTTCCGGCGATTCCGATGCTCTATCAATGGCTTGGGTCGTTCTTCGTGCATCCGGACGGACGCACGGCGGTCCTTCGGTCAGCTCCTGCGAGGGCGGGCGATGCCGTAGCTGTCGAGCTTGAGGTAGAGGGTGGAGCGCGCGATGCCCAGCCGCCTTGCCGCCTCTGTGAGGTTGCCGCCGGACAGCTCGACGGCTTCGAGGATTTCGGCCTTTTCCGAGCCGCGCAGCGTGTGGTCCTCGCGGCTCGCTGACTGGTTCAGCATCTCGGGCGGCAGGTTCCGCTCGTCGATCAGGCCGCTCGGGGACAGGGCGTCGAGCGCTGCTACCATATTGGACATTTCCAGCAGGTTTCCCGGCCAGTGATAGGCCGCCAGCACCCCGAGCGCGCCTGAGGTGAAACGCAGCTCGCGGCCGCCCGTGGTGCGGGCATGGCGGGCGGCGATCATGTTCAGCGATGGAACGATCTCCTGCCGCCGTTCGCGCAGCGGCGGTATCACCAGCCGCGCGCCGGCCAGCCGGTAGTAGAGATCGCCGCGGAACCTGCCCTCCTGCATGGCTCCGTAGAGCGGGGTCGACGACAGCGACAACAGCTTAATGCCGGTGCGCGCCCGCGCGCTGACCTGCTCCAGCAGGCTGAGCAGCAGCTTCTGCGCCTCCGGCGGCGTGGCGCCCGGACGGTCGAGGCAGAGCGCGCCGCCGCTCTCGGCAAGCTGCTCCAGCATGGCGGAGCGCCGTGTCTCGCGCGCAAGGTCCTCGCGCAGCGCCTGCGCCGTCAGCGTCGAGCAGTCCAGCATCTCGAAGCTGCCTCCCGCCTGCGGGCTGGCGCGATGGATGGCCTGCGCGAGGAAGGTCTTGCCGGTTCCCGTCTCGCCCTCGATGAGGATGGGGATATGCACGCCGGCAAGGCGCTGGGCCTGGCCGCACAGCGCGAAGGTGACCGGGCCGATGCTGCCGATCTTGTCGAGCTCGGCTCCGTTGCTGACCGGCACGGGGCGCCTGCGCCGCAGCGAAAGCATGACGCCCACCGCGTCCTCGCCCTCGGCAATGACTTCCAGATCGGCCCCCGGAAGGGAGCCCGACAGCGCTTCGGCGATGTCGCCGGGCATCCGCCCCATCAGATCGGGTATGCGGGCGCGCAGGGAATCGAGTGCGTCGTTGTCATCGCACAGACGACGGAAATCCTCGGTGGCGAAGACGTCGCGGCCCGTGCGGTCCAGCACCAGAACGGGGTCGGAGCCGAGCCGGGGCCTGCGCATGTGCAGGCGCTCCACCAGCTTCTCCCGCTCCATGGCGTAGTTGCGTCCGAGGTCGGCCTCGATCTGCAACGCCAGCGTGGCCGAAAGCGCCGCCGCATTCATCTGCTCTACTTCGTTGGGCCAGGAAATGTCGAGGACGCCGAGCAGCCTGCCGTCGGCGGGATCGGTGATCGGCGTGGCCGCGCAGTTCCAGCGGTGGATTTCCTCGCAATAGTGCTCCACGCTGCTGATCTGCATGGGCCGGCGCAGATGGATGGCGGTGCCGATGGCGTTGGTGCCGATCGAGGATTCGTTCCAGCGCCCGCCGACATGGAGATGATTCTCGCGGCCCCGCGCCTGCGTGGCCTCGTCGCCGGCGACATCGAGCACCACGCCCCTGTCGTTGCACAAAAGCAGCATGTTGCCGGTGTGGTTGAGCAGATAGCCGGCTTTCTGAAGCGCCACGCGCGCGCCGAGGCGCAGCCGGCGGGCTTCCCGGCGGCGGGCCACGAGTTCGCTTTCGCCGAGCTTCGGCGCGCTCTTGAGACTGGTTATGCCGCTGCTGGCGCTGCGCTGCCAGCTTTGAAGCACAAGTTCGCGTACGCTGAGAGGAACACGCCCGACGGCCATGAACTCTTCCCAGTCCCGTTTCGTAATGCTGGCTACCATCTGTTCCTCCCGGGCAAATGGCGACGCCGGATCATAGTGCAGCATTGCACGCGATGTAAGTGCGTAATCTGCGCCTTATGCGACTATGCTCTCAGAAGGCGGCCCGAAGAGCCGTTCCGGCCGGCGCAAACACCCGCAAACGCGGCACCGCAGATGCTGCTGCCTGAGGCCGATGCCATATTCGCGGTCGAGGCACTTGCTGTGGGAGCACCCACAGCCCTCATTCCGACGGATCTGTAGCTGGCAGAGCTTGCCTCTGTTTCCCCCTGAGGGTTTCAGGAATCTGCGCATGACGGATGATGGCTGCGAGCAGCGACCGGGATCCACGGGGGGCACCGCCATCCGGGTCCGCGGCCTGTTGATCCGCCGCAACATGGCGTGGCGGCTATGGCGAAAGGCTCATCAGGCCACCGCACGACAAGCCCATATAAAACAAAATCGCTGGAATGCCGGGCATGTCGCCCGCAAACATGGACCGGAAACGCAACGGCTTCCGGTCCACGGTCCGTCCACCGTTACCCTGCTGCCTGGGATATGAACTTGGTGACCAGATATGCCTCGAGGGCCTCCGTTCCGCCCTCGGAGCCGTAGCCGCTGTCCTTGACGCCCCCAAACGGCACTTCCGGCAGCGCCAGCCCGAGATGGTTGAGTGTCAGCATGCCCGTCTCCAGCTCCTGCCCCAGCGTGGTTGCCGTCTTCACCGAAGCGGTGAAGGCATAGGCGGCAAGCCCGTATGGCAGACGGTTGGCCTCGGCCACCACCTCATCGAAGCCCCTGAACGGCGCCACCAGCGCCACCGGCCCGAACGGCTCCTCGTTCATGATGCGCATGTCGCCGGTCACGCCCGACAGCACCGTGGGCTCGTAGAAGCTGCCCTTGTTGCCGATGCGCTTGCCGCCGGTCTCCAGCTTCGCGCCCTGGCTGACCGCCTCGGCGATCAGCGCATCGACCGCCTGAACCCGCCGCTCGTTGACCAGCGGCCCCATCTGCGTGCCCTCGGCCAGACCGTCGCCCACCTTGACGGCCTTCACCTTGCCCACGAACTTCTCGAGAAACGGCTGGTAGGCGCGTTCCTGGATCAGGAAGCGGGTGGGCGACACGCACACCTGCCCGGCATTGCGCAGCTTCGATGCGGCCAGCAGTTCCGCCGCCTTGTCGAGGTCGGCATCGTCGAACACGATGGCCGGCGCATGGCCGCCGAGCTCCATCGTCGCCCGCTTCATGTGCTGGCCGGCCAGAGCGGCCAGATGCTTGCCCACCGGGACCGAGCCGGTGAACGATACCTTGCGGATCACGGGATGCGGCACCAGATAGCCCGAGATGTCTGGCGGATTGCCGTAGACCAGGTTGAGCACGCCGGCAGGCAGGCCGGCATCCCTGAAAATGTCGGCGAGCGCGGCCGGCGAGGCAGGCGTTTCCTCCGGCGGCTTGACGATGATCGAGCAGCCGGTGGCAAGGGCGGCGCCGATCTTGCGCACGGCCTGCGAGACCGGGAAGTTCCACGGCGTGAATGCCGCCACCGGGCCGACCGGCTCCTTCACGACGAGCTGGCAGACGCCCTCCGCCCGCGCCGGCACGATGCGGCCGTAGGTGCGCCGGCCCTCTTCGGCGAACCAGTCGATGATGTCAGCCGAACCGTTGAGCTCGGTCACCGCCTCGCCCAGCGGCTTGCCCTGCTCGGCGGTCAGGAGCTCGGCGATGCCCGGCGCGCGTTCGCGCAGCAGCCGCGCCGCCTCGCGCAGCACCTTGCTGCGCTCGAAGGGCGAAACCTTGCGCCACACCCGGAAACCGCGCTCGGCCGCCGCCAGCGCCCGGTCGAGATCGGCCCGGGTGGCGCAGGCGACAGTCCCGATCACCTCGCCCGTCGCGGGATTGTGGACGTCCTGCGTCCCACCCTCCGAAGCCGCACTCCACGCCCCGTCAATGAAAAGTCCTACCTGCGGGTATTTCATTCGTGTCCATCCATGAATACTGGCTCTCAATAATGACGACCGCTGGAATATCAGCGTTCGAGTTCGTCCCGCACGTCTTCTATCGCAAACGACAGCGCCTGTACGAGTTCATCTATCTGTTCCGGCTCGATAACATATGGCGGGCAAAGCGCCAGCACGTCGCCCATGTTGCGAAGGATAATGCCATGCGCCCGGCAAGCGCGCTCGACACGCGCACCGACACGCGCCTCGGCCGGAAAGCTCTCTCCGGTGGCGCGGTCCGCCACCAGTTCGACCCCCGCTATCAGGCCCACGGAGCGGATCTCGCCCACCATCGGATGATCGGCCAGAGCCTCGGCCAGCCGCGTCCGCATGCGCTCTCCGAGGCTGCAGGCACGCGCAACGACGTCCATTTCACGGTAAATTCGCAGCGCCTCCGCCGCCACCGCCGATGTGACGGGATGCCCCGAATAGGTGAAGCCGTGGCCGAACACCCCGTTGCGCTGGCCTTCGTCGGCGATCGCCTGATAGAGCTTGTCCGATACAACCACAGCGGCGATCGGCAGATAACCCGACGACAGGCCCTTGGCGACCGAGAACATGTCGGGGACGAAGCCGAAGGTCTGGCTGCCGAACCAGTTGCCGGTGCGTCCGAAGCCGCAGACCACCTCGTCGGCCAGAAGCAGGATGTCATATTTGTCGAGCAGCTTGCGCAGTCTGGGAAAATAGCCTTGCGGCGGAACGATCACACCGCCGGCGCCCATCACCGGCTCGGCAATCATGGCCGCCACGCTGTCGGGGTCGGCCTGCAGGATGATCGCCTCCAGTTCGTGGATGAGCCGATCGACGAATTCCTCCTCGCTCTCGCCCGGCCGGCCTTCGCGATAGTGATGCGGCTTACCGGCGTAAAGGATGTCGTCCGTGGCCATGTTGAATGACCTGTGCATGTGCGGCAGGCCGCTGAGCGCCGCTCCCATGACCGTGCTGCCGTGGAACGCTCCCTTGCGGCTGATGATGCGGCGCTTGCCCGGCTTGCCGCGCGCGGCCTGATAGTACCAGGCCAGCTTGATCATCGAATCGTTGGCTTCCGAGCCGGAGTTCGCGAAAAATATCTTGCAGGGGGCCAGCGGCGAGACCGAAGCGATCTGGTCCATGAGGTCGATGCACGCCTCGTTGGAACGGTGATTGAAGGTATGATAGTTGGCCAGCCGGCCGAACTGGTCGCTGGCCACGGCGGCCAGCCTCGAATCGTTGAAGCCCAGCGATGCCGTCCACAGGCCCGCCATCCCTTCCATGTAGCGCCTGCCGGCGTCGTCGCGCACATACACGCCCTCGCCGCCGGTGATGATCAGCGGGCCTTCCTGCTCGTGACGCCTCGGATCTGTCTGCGAGTGCAGATGCAGTTTCATATCGATGGCGCGCGCCGAGTTTTGAAGCATGCTGTGTTTCCCGCGGTGCTGGCGATTGCTATTGCGGCTCGATCCAGTATCTTATAACTTATAAGTTGTCGAGCGCAGGGCGCATAGAACCAGCAAGGGGACAAAATGGAGCCAACGGGCGCAACGTCATGGCCACGAAATGTTTCGGATCCCGGGCCTGTCACCCCGCAGGAGGCCGAGCGCCTGCGCGAACGTGCGTGCTTCGTGCGGCTTGAGACGATCAGGCTGATCTCGATCGCCAAGGTCGGGCACTATTCGTCCGTCTTTTCCTGCGCCGAAATCTTCTCGACCCTCTACTACGACACCATGAACATTCGTCGCGGCGAGCCCGGCTGGCCCGGGCGCGACCGCTTCCTGATGGGCAAGGGCCATGCGGCGGTCGGTCAGTTTCCTGTGCTGGCCGATCTCGACTTCTTCGACAAAGCCTGGCTCGACGACTACACCCGCCTGGGCAGCCCGCTGGGCGACCACCCCGACATGCGCAAGGTTCCCGGTGTCGATTTCAGCTCCGGCTCGATCGGCCACGCTCTTTCGAACGGCGTCGGCATGGCGCTGGGCGCGCGCTTCCGCAAGCAGGATTTCGACGTATTCGTGCTGCTGGGCGACGGTGAGATGCAGGAAGGGCAGGTCTGGGAAGCCGCGCTCAGCGCCGCGACCCACAGGCTGGGGCGGCTGGTGGCCATCGTGGACCGCAACGGCTACCAGCTCGACGGCAGTGTCGACGACATTGCCGCCGTGGAGCCGCTCGCCGACAAGTGGCGGGCTTTCGGCTGGGTTGTGCACGAGGTCGACGGCCACGATGTGGTTGCGCTGGCCAACCTGCTGCGCCGGATCAAGGCCGACCGGACGCGCAGCCAGCCCTGCTGCATCATTGCCCGAACCGTGAAGGGCAAGGGCATCGACTACATGGAAACGGAACCGGGCTGGCACCTCGGCTACCTTGCGCCGGAAGACGAACGCCGCGCGCGCGAAACCATCCTTGCCGGCGCCGATGCGGCCAATGCCGAGGTGGCGGGCAACGGCATCGCCAGCGCCGTCATGACCAGCGAAGGTACAGCATGAATTCGACCCTCCATCCCGACAGCTGGCAGTATCGCGAACTCAACAAGCGCGCGCCTTCGCTCTCCGTTCTTTCCGACACCCTCATCGAACTCGCCGAGGCCGGACATCCGGTGGTGGCCGGAACGGCCGACCTCCAGCACTCCAACGGCCTGGCAGGCTTCGCCGGACGTTTTCCGGAACGCTTCACCCAGTTCGGCATATCGGAGCAGAACATGGTGTCGGCGGCGGCGGGCATGGCCACGACGGGCGTGATCCCCTATGTCGCCACCTTCGCCTCGTTCCTGGCCCTGCTGTGCTGCGAGCAGATCCGCATGGACGTCGCCTATTGCGCGCAACCGGTGCGGCTGATCGGTCATCACACCGGCATTTCGATGGGCTTCTACGGCACATCCCACCACGCCACCGAAGACATCGCCATCATGCGTTCCATCGCCGATCTGACCGTGGTGTCGCCTGCCGACGGCCCGCAATTCGCCGCCGCGCTCAGAGCTTCCGTCGATTACCCGCAGCCCATTTATTTCCGTATCTCCCGGGGGCACGATCCTGAAGTCTACGCGCGCGATACGCCCTTCGAATTCGGAAAGGCGATCATCCACGAGCTTGGCCGGGACCTCACCATCATAGCGACGGGCATGCCCGTTCATCCGGCCCGGACCGCGATGCGGACCTTGCAGGAAGAGGGCTATTCCGTCGGGCTGATCGACATGCATACGATCAAGCCCCTGGACCGCGCGGCGGTGATGCAGGCGGCGAAAACCTCGCGGATGATCCTGACCGTGGAAGAGCACAACGTGCTTGGCGGTCTGGGCGGCGCGGTTGCGGAAGTGCTGGCGGAAGAGGGCGGCGGCGCGCGTCTGGTCCGTCACGGCATCAGGGACGAATTCAGCCTCATCGCCCCGCCGACCCATCTTTATCGCCATTACAGGCTCGACGCGAAAGGCGTGGAAGAGACAGCGCGCGCGCTGCTCGCCTGAAGCGGCGGGCCGGCCCCGGCACACGTGCCCACCGGCAAATTATATCTTGTAGAATCGTCCCCAAGGTGATGACGCTATGCAAAAAGGTGGAAGGAGAAGCAACCGTGAACATCCAGCCGCTAGAGCAGGGCAACCTTTCCGCCCGCGCCTACATTGCCTTGCGCGAAGGGTTGATCTCCGGTCAGTTCAGGCCCGGGCAAAGGCTGGTGATGCAGGATCTTGCCGAGAAGCTCGGCACCAGCGTCACTCCGGTTCGCGAGGCATGCCTGCGGCTGGTCAGCGAGCGGGGGCTGGAACTGCGTTCGGGCCGCTTTGTCACCGTGCCGCCGATGACGCTGGCCCGCTACATGGAAGTGAGAACCATACGGCTCTCGCTGGAAGGACTGGCCGCCGGGCTGGCCGCCGAAACCGCCACGGAAGAAGAGATCGACCGGCTGGTGGAGATCCAGACGATCTTCGAGAAGGTCGACCGGGCCGGCGACCCGGAGGACGCCTTCCGCTACAATCGCGATTTCCACTTCGCGGTCTACAGGCTTTCCAGAATGGATATGCTGGTTGCGCATATCGAAAGCCTCTGGGTGTCGATGGGGCCGATGCTGACCGTCTTCTTCAAGGAAGGCGAGCACAAATATATCGGTGCCGCGGAGCATCAGAACGTGATCGCGGCGCTGAGGGAGCGCAAGCCGGCCAAAGCGAGGACCGCGATCGAGCGGGACCTCATTCTGGGCGGCGAGGATTTCCTCCGTTTCCTGCGCACCCATGAAGAATTCGCCGTCAGCTGAACAGCCCGGCGCAGCAACGGCAGCTGATGACGGCCTTGCGAAATATCCGGGCCGCGGCCCGGACGATGTGAACGATCATATCCATGCCAATCCCGGCGCCTGCCTCTGCATAGAGGCGCTTGCCCGCATCGCCCGCCTCTCGCCGAGCCATTTTCCTGCGCGCCTTCCGGCAGACCACCGGCCAATCCCCGCATCAATATGTGCTGCAATGCCGGCTCGACCTTGCCGAACGGCTCATCGCCTCATCCGGCAAGCCGTTTGCCGAAATCGCGGCGCTGTGCGGCTTTTCCAGTCACAGCCACCTGTCGTCCGCCATGAAACGTTGCCGCGGGGCAAGCCCCGGCGACCTGCGGCGCCAGGCCGGCAAACCCTCCCGCCACATCTGAAGCCGGACGGACGGACGGATCGCAGCTTTTCGGGATTTTCTTGCGGCGGCCGGCGTCCCTGCGCTACGCATCGTGCGTAGCCGGCCCGGTTCCGGGTAGATTCCGCGCAGGCAGTCCGCAGGGTGGAGGCACATATGAATGTCGACGCGCCGATCCAGGCGAGCCACGAGATATTCGTGCATATCCGCATCATCGTGGGGATGGTGCTGGGCATCAGCGTCGCCCGTTTGGTCACCGGCGTCACCCGCTTCCTCCAGCATCCGGGCAAGGAGAAGATCTATGCCGTCCATCTGGGCTGGGTGGCGTTCCTCTTCCTGTTCATCATCCATTTCTGGTGGTTCGAGTTCGCCCTATCACAGATCAGGGTCTGGACCTTTCCCCTCTATTTCCTGCTGATCTGCTATTCGATCGTCTTCGTCATGCTGGCGGCGATGCTGTTTCCCGACCAGATCAGCGAATACAAGGGCTTCCGCGACTATTTCCGCCAGCGCCGGAAATGGTTCTACGCCCTCCTTCTCATTCTGCTGCTGGTGGACGTCATCGACACGATGACCAAGGGCCAGAGCTACTACCACCATGTCTACGGCTGGGCCTATCCGGTGCGGCAGTCGCTGCTCGTCGCCGGCGCGGCCGGCGCACTCTTTGTCGATTCCGAACGCTATGACGCCGTCTTCGTCGCATTCGCCCTGCTCTTCCAGATCGTCTGGATCCTCACGCTGTTCGACGTTCTCGCATGATCCGACACCGCACCGGACGCCGGCGCGGGTCGCTCCCCCGGGGCAAAGCCTTTGATCCATCGCAAGCGCTGCGGTTCCGGCATCTGCTATGAAGGGATGTGAAGAAAGCACTGCGGAGCATTCCCATGAGCTTCAAGACAATCCTGACAGTGACGGCCCCCGGCCATGGCGACGCCGATTTCAGGCTCGGCGCCGCGCTTTGTGAGGACGCGGATGACGAGATCGGGTTTCGCCTCGGCGAGGAAAGCTTCGTGACGGGCGAGCATGTCCCGATCAGACATGACGGGACAATGCACACCTATCAGGTTGCACTGGTCGAAAAACCCTGATCCCCTCGACCGGGCACCGGCACAGAACGCCTGCAACAGAGAACGCCGCACACAATGTCAGCGAGGAAAGAAATGTACAAACATATCCTTATTGCAACCGATGGCTCGGAACTCGCAGCCAGAGGCGTCGAACACGGTCTGGCGCTCGCCGCGCCGCTGGGCGCCAGGGTGACGGTGCTGAGCGTTTCGGAACCGCTGCGGCAGGCGGCGGCGCGCGCGGCCGCTCTCGGCGGCATCGCCGATCCGGTTGGCCGCTACGACCAGCAGATCGATGAGGAGATGAAGAACCGCTTCCGGTCGATCGAGCAGCGCGCGGCCGAACACGGCGTCACCGTCGATCTGCTGCATGAGATTGACGATCATCCCGCCGAGGCCATCGTCAGGACAGCGAAGCTGCGGGATTGCGATGTGATCGTGATGTCGTCGCATGGGCGGCGTGGCGCTGCGCGCCTGCTGCTCGGCAGCCAGACCGCGGAAGTGCTGGCCCACACCACGCTGCCTGTGCTCGTCGTGCGCTGAAGCCGGGAGAGCGCCCGGCGTCGGTCCGCGCGGCAACGCAGGGCCCGGACGCCGGAACAGGAGATGGCCGGCGTTCCGGGCCGGATATCAGATGCCTGCCGTTGGCAGCCTGAGCTCCCACGCCAGAGCGCTCAGGGTGTCGTCAAGTATGGAGAGGATCTCGTCCACCTCGGCCCCGGTCACGATCATCGGCGGACAGATCAGGAAGTGATCGCCCTCGACGCCACCGCGCGTGCGGCGCGAATAGATGATGAGCCCGCGCTCATAGGCCAGCTCGACCACCCTGTTATAGGCGTTGAGCCCGGCCGGAAGCGGCGCCATCGTCTGCTTGTCCGAAACGAATTCGGCAGCCAGAAGCAGGCCCTTGCCGCGCACGTCTCCGATGAAGGGGTAGCGTTCGGCCAATGCATGAAGCCCGGCCTTGAGACGGTCGCCCATGCGCGTGGCATTTGCCAGAAGATCGAGCCTGTCGATCTCTCCCAGCACCGCAAGACCCGCCGAACAGGCCAGCGGGTTGCCGGCATAGGTGTAGCCATGGGCGAAGCCGCCCATGCTCAGCACCGGCTGCACCAGCCGGTCCGAGGCGATCATGGCGCCAAGCGGTGCATAACCGGCGCCGAGACCCTTCGACAGGGCGACGATGTCGGGCCGGCAATTCCAGTGGTCGCCGCCGAGATATTTGCCGGTGCGGCCGGCGCCGCTCATGACCTCGTCATGAATGAGAAGAACGCCGTAGCGGTCGCAGATCTCGCGGATGCGGGCGTAGTAGCTGTCGGGGGCAACGAGCGCCCCGGTTGAAGCGCCGCCGATCGGCTCCATGATGAAGGCCAGCACGGATTCGGGGCCTTCGGCCTCGATCCGGGCCTCCAGAAGATCGGCGTATTTCAGCCCGCGCTCCTCCATCGTCAGATTGTCGCGGTCCAGATAGGCGGTCGGAGCCGCGATCTTCGGCATGGCCGGCAGCATCGGCGTGAACGGCGCGGTGAGCGCATTGTAGCCTGTGACCGCCAGAGCCCCGAGCGTCGCGCCATGATAGGAAGGGAAGCGGGAAATAACCTTCCAGCGGCCGGCCTGATCGGTGGCAACCGCCCACTGGCGGGCCAGCTTGATGGCCGATTCAACCGCTTCGGAACCGCCGGAGACGAAGAACACCTTGTCCAGATCGCCCGGCATCCGTCCTGCCAGCCTGCGCGCCAGCTCCTCGGCCGGCTCGTTCTCGAAATGCAGCCGGTAGATGAAGGTGGCCCGGTCCAGCTGCGCCTTCATGGCCGCGATCACATTGGGATTGGAATGGCCGATGTTGACGACCATCGCGCCGGAGGAGCCATCGATGACCCGCCGTCCGTTTTCGTCCCAGATGTAGATGCCCTCTGCATGAGTGGCCTGCGGGCGACGGCTGCGCGACTGATAGAACAGGTGCGAGGGAGCGCGCTCCGGATTGCTGATGGTGATGTCGGACATGATCGGACTTTCGGCTATGGCCCGCGTTGCGGGTCCTCGTTCAGGCGGAAAGGTGCTTGCGCAGGAACTGCCGGGTGCGTTCCTGCAGGGGGTTGCGGAAGAGTTGCGCGGGAGGGCCTTCCTCGACGACAACGCCGCCATCCATGAAGATGACATAGTCCGACACCTCGTCGGCAAAACGCATCTCATGCGTGACGATCAGCATGGTCATGTGTTCGACGGCGAGTTGCTTCATCACGGCGTTGACCTCATCGACGAGCTCCGGGTCGAGCGCTGATGTCGCCTCGTCGAAGAGCATCACCTTGGGTTTCATGGCCAGCGCCCTGGCGATGGCCACACGCTGCTTCTGCCCGCCGGACAGCCGCGACGGATAGACGTCGACCTTGTCGGCCAGACCCACCTTGGCCAGCAGGTCGCAGGCCAGTTCGCGCGCCTGTGCCTTCGCCATGCCCTTCAGCTTGATCGGCCCAAGGGTGATATTCTCCAGCACCGTGAGATGCGGGAACAGGTTGAAGTGCTGGAACACCATGCCCATCTGCTGGCGCACATGGTTGATGTGGCGCTCATAGGCCATGCCCTGAATGTCGAGGTTGACCCTTTCGCCATCCAGCCAGACCTCGCCCTCGTTCAGCGTTTCAAGCTGGTTGATCGAGCGCAGCAGCGTCGATTTTCCGGACCCGGAAGGACCGATCAGCGCAAAGATCTGCCCCTTGCCGACCGAAAAATCGATCCCCTTCAGCACTTCCAGATGGCCGAACGATTTGCGTGCGTTGCGCACTTCGACCATGGGCGTGTTTTTTGTCATTTTGTAGCCTCCACGCGCTTTTCGATCAGCGCCAGCACGCCTTCGAGCAGCAGGTTGAGCAGATAATAGATTGCCGCCACGGCGATGTAGAACTCGAAGGGACGGAAGGTGGAGGAAATGCCGAGCTGGGCTGCATTGACCAGTTCCGCGATGCCGATCACCGAGACCAGCGACGATTCCTTCAGCAGCGCGATCATGTTGCTGCCGATGGGCGGCAGGGTCAGGCGCACGGCCTGAGGCACGACCACATAGCGCAGGGTTTGCAGCCGCCCGAAGCCGAGCGAGCGCGAACCCTCGGTCTGCCCCTTGTCGATGCTGGCGATGCCGGCGCGCAGGATATCGGCATTATAGACCGCATAGTGGAGGCCGAGGCCGATGACACCCGACCAGATCGCGGGAATGTCGATGCCGATCTGCACCAGCCCGAAATAGATCAGGAAGAGTTGCAGAAGCAGCGGCGTGCCCATGAACAGCCACATGAAGCCCGCGACCGGGGCGCGGATGACGGCCGGGGCATAGAGCAGCGCCACCGCGAAGACGACGCCCATGCCGAAGCTCAAAAACCCCGCCAGCACCGAAATCAGCGCCGTCCACCACGCTCCCCAGGCAAGGAACGGCAGATATTCGACGAGAACCGTGAAATCCAGACCCTGCATGCGCGTGCCCTCAGTCGATCGCAAAGCGCCGGTCGGCCAGCCGCACCAGCATGGTCACGACGATCACGATCAGCATGTAGAGAAGGGCGGCGACGGTGAAGACCTCGAACGGCTTGTAGGTGGAGGAAATGTAGCGCTGCGCCGTATAGGCCAGATCGATCACCGAGATTGCCGAAACCAGCGACGACCCCTTGATCAGCGCCACCGTGTTGACACCCAGCGGCCGGATCATCAGCCGCGCCGCCTGCGGCAGGATCACCAGCCACATGGTGCGCGCACGGCCGAAGCCGATGGTGCGGGCAGCCTCGCGCTGGCCATTGTCGACGGCAAGGATCGCGCCGCGCATGGACTCCGCCATATAGGCCGCAATGTTCATGCCCAGACCGATCCAGCCCGCGGTGAAGGGCGACAGGTTGATGCCGATCTGCGGACCGCCGAAATAAAGCAGGAAAAGCTGCACAAGGCAGGGAGTGCCGCGAAAGACGCTGACATAGGCGGTGCCGGCGAAGCGAAGGGCCCGGCTGCGCGACAGCCGCATTGCCGTAAGCGCGGCAGCAAGCACCATGCCCAGAACGAAGGCCAGGAACGAGATGACGACCGTCACCCCGGCCGCTTCCAGGAAATAGGGAAAAATCCTCTGGATCAGCGCGATGTCCATCGTCCCCTCCCATGGAAGGCCGGGCCCTCAGGGCCCGGCGAATGGTGATCAGCGGATGTCGCGGCCGATCCACTTGGTGGCAATGGTTTCGTAGGTGCCGTCGGCCATCATGTCGTCGAGCGCCTTCTGCATCGCTGCCTTGAGTTCCGGATTGTCCTTGCGGATCGCGATGCCGATGCCGACGCTGGCGCCCTCGATATCGGGGATGTCGAGCATGTGGATCGGATCGCCGGTTTCCTTGATGACGGCCAGCAACGCGATGTAGTCGACCACGACCGCATCGACGCGGCCGGCCTTCAGTTCCATCACAAGCTCGGGAAGCCCCTTGTAGGTGCGGATCGTCCAGCCACCCGTCTCGCGCGCCCATTTCTCATGGGTTTCGCCGAGCGTCACGCCGAGGGTCTTGCCCTTGAGATCGTCCAGACCCTTCACCGTCGAGTCGTTCAGCACGAAGATGCCGCGGCCGTCGCGATAATACGGTCCGACGAAATCGACGACTTTCTGCCGTTCCTCGGTGATGGCCATCGAGCCGACGATGGAATCGTACTTCTTCGCCAGAAGGCCCGGAATGATGCCGTCCCACGCCGTTGTGAGAGCCTCGCCCTTCACGCCGAGGCGGGTGGCGATCTCGTTGGCGATGTCGACGTCGAAACCGACAAGTTGGTTCTGCTCATCGATCATGCTGAAGGGCGGATACTGGCCCGACATGGCCGCGCTCAGCTTGCCGGACTCCCTGATCGAGGCAAGTTCATCGGCCCCGGCCGGCAACGCTGCGCTGAAAGCCAGCCCCAGAACGAGCGCGGAGCGCATCGCGACCCGTGAAATGGATTGAAACATGGAGGACTCCCGCTGGTGATTGTTATCGATTGTTATGGATCGGTGCGTTCCGAAATTTTTTCTGGATACTCGCGTGCGGCAGGTCATTCTTCAAATAGATAGTTTGAATATCAAATATAGACCTGGACAATGACCGTTAGGCTGCCGCCCGGACGCAACCACCGAGCGGGACCGCAGTCACCGGGAACCATCACAGGATTCGCTCCGGCGTCACGCATAGCCGGGCCGATTCGACAAAGACCCCCCCTATCAGATCGCCCTTGGCGCGGGGGAGCTAGATTTCAAAAATGGCGAGAATGAGCATGGTCTGGCTGACGACGGCGGCAAAGGCGCGCAACGCTCGGCTCACCGCCATCGCGAGATCAGCGGCGCCCTGCGCAAAGAACAAACGGAAGCGGCCCGTGACCGTCTGGAAGACGAAATCCGCATGGCCGGCGATTTCCTGCTCGAGGTCATGACGTTCCGGGAGGAATGAGCGCGTCAGGAATAGGTGCGCTCTTCAAACGGCGTTGCCGCGATCATCTCCTGCATCACCGTCACGAATGCGGTCTCGGCCGGGTTGAGACTGCGGCGGGGATTGAGGACGAAATGAATGTCGATGGCGGGCAGCTCTTCCCATGGCGGCAACGGCCACAGGAGCCCTGACTTGACCTCGCGCCGCGCGACATGGACGGGCAGCGCGCCAATGCCGAGACCGTTGACGATCATGCGCCGCACCTCAGGAAGATTCGCGGAAACCCCGCGCGGCTCTGCCTGCAGGTTCACCCTCTCGCGCAACTGCCGCACCAGATAGAGCGGCCCGTTTTCGATCTCGGTCTGGAACGAGACAGACGGCTGGCCGGACAGGTCCCCGGGCGCGATGTCCTTCCTGCCGAAGAGCGGGTGGCCGGGGCCGCAGAACAAGCCGAAGAACTCGCGAAACAGGATGCGATTATCGAGTTGCGGATCGTCATCGCGCATGAGGCACAGCCCCACCGTGGCCTGGTTCTGCCGTATCCGGCTGACGACATCGGCGCTGTCGGTGATCGCGATCGAGTAGGTCACCTCGGGATAATCCCTGTTGAACCGCGACATCGCCTCGTCGAAATGCGGGCAAACCACATGGCTCGTCATGGCGATGGCGATATGGCCGGTGACCACGCTCTCGGCCGCCGCCATCAGGCCGGGCAGGCGCGAGATCGAACCGAAGAGCATGCAGCTTTCGCGGTAGAGCGTCTCGCCCGCCGGCGTCAGCGCGAAATGGCCGGGCCGCCGATCCAGAAGCCGCTTCTCGACGGTATCCTCGAGCCGCTTCAGCGCACTGGAAACCGTGGGCTGGCTCAGCGCCAGAAACTCCGCCGCCCGGGTGATACCGCCCTGCTCCACGACCGCCGTGAAGGTGCGCAGGAGGTTCCAGTCCAGCCGCCAGATGAAACGCTCTTCATAGGGGCGCATCATAAATCCAATCAATGATTATGATTATGATTATCTGTTTGCGCTATGCGTTTGAAGCAGTCAAGACTGCCGGAAAAGCAGATTCCGAACGCGAAGCGGCCTTCAAGCTTACTGTCTGGACAAGGAGCTCAGAGCCCGGACCGGCGTTTCGCCATCCGGTCTGCACGTTCCATGGCGAACGGCATGAGCACAACGCTTTGGCGCAAGGTGATCTGTCCGTACCATTCGTGAATGCCGTGGCCCCGCCGCATATGGAGGGCTCGCAAATACTGGACGATCTGCATGACACTTCCCGACAAGCGCGGCACGATCGAAGAAGCCATCTCCGCCATAGGCGACGGCGCCTCGGTCATGCTGGGCGGCTTCGGCGTGCCGGGAACGCCCTTCTGCCTGATCCGCGAGCTGGTCCGGCAGGGCCCCCGCAATCTGACCGTCATCAAGAACGACGCCAATGAAGCGGGAATGGGCGTCGACTGGCTTCTGGAAAACGGTCAGGTGGCGAGGCTGATCACCAGCCATATCGGTCTCAACCCGACCGCCATACGCATGATGAACGAGGGGGTGATCGAGGTGGAGTTCGTGCCACAGGGCATTCTGGCCGAGCGCATCCGCACCGCCGGGGCCGGAATGATGGGTTTCGTGACGGATATCGGCCTTGGCACGCCGATCGAGGAAGGCAAGCCGCGCATTGCCATGGACGGCAGGACGGGTCTGCTGGAAACCGCGCTGCGGGCCGATTTCGCGCTGATCCATGCCGACAGGGCCGATGCCTTCGGCAATCTCTCCTTCTCGGCCTCGGCGCGCAACTTCAACCCGTTGATGGCCATGGCGGCGCGCAAGACCATCGTCGAGGCCGAGCGCATGGTGCCCCTCGGCGCGCTGTTGCCCGAACATGTCCACCTGTCGGGAACCTTCATCGACACGGTGGTCGAACTGACTGAATTGCCGGAGGTCTACGGTGTCATCCAACGCTAAGGAGCGGATGCTGAAGCGCGCGGCCGCCGATATCGCGCCCGGCATGACCGTCAATCTGGGCATCGGCCTGCCGACCGAGGTCCTGCAACATGTCGAGCCCGGATTGCCGGTCTGCCTGCATTCGGAAAACGGCATCGCCGGCGTCGGCCCGGTGCTGTCGCCCGACAAGGCCGACCGCAACCTGATCGATGCGGGCGGCGCCTATGTCTCGGCCATTCCCGGCACGGCGTTTTTCGACAGCGCGGTGAGTTTCGCCATCGTGCGCTCGGGGCGGCTCGACCTCAGCCTTCTGGGGGCTTTCGAGGTGGCGGCCAACGGCGATCTGGCCAACTGGAAAATCCCCGGCAAGTTCTCGCCCGGCATGGGCGGCGCGATCGAGCTGGCGCAAAAGGCGCGGCGGGTCGGCGTCATCATGATGCACACGGACCGCAGGGGCAATCCGAAGATCCTCGACCGATGCACCCTGCCGCTGACCGCCAGGGGCCATGTGAACCGGATCTACACCGACATGGCGGTGTTCGACATCACAGCCGATGGGTTGCAGCTGCGCGAGATTGCCCTGGGCACCGACCTGACCGAGCTTCGTGCCGCCACAGGTGCGCCCTTTCATGTCCCCGATCAGGATTTGCCGAGGTTCTAGATGGACAGGACTGACATTCTCCACGCCGTCGATGCGGTCTTCGACCGCGAGCTGGAATTTCTGGCCGAGCTGGTGCGCCATCCCTCGACACGGGGCGCGGAGCAGTCGGCGCAGGATTTCATCGCGGGCGAACTGACCGGTCGTGGCTACGAGGTCGACCGCTGGCGCATCGACGTGGCGGACATCGCCGGCATGCCCGGCTTCTCGCCCGTGATCGGCAACTACGAGGACGCCGTGAACGTGGTGGGCAGCCTGCGCAGCCGCACCCGCGGCGGACGCAGCCTCATTCTCAACGGCCATGTCGACGTGGTGCCGACCGGCCCGCTGGACATGTGGGACCGTGGCCCCTTCGACGCCCATATCGACGACGGCTGGATGTATGGCCGCGGCGCGGGCGACATGAAGGCGGGGCTGGCCTCCAACCTGTTCGCCATCGAGGCGCTGAAGCAGCTCGGCCTGCGTCCCGCCGCCGACGTGTTCTTCCAGTCCGTCGTCGAGGAGGAATGCACCGGCAATGGCGCGCTGGCCTGCCTCCAGCGCGGCTATCGCGCCGATGCGGCGCTGATTCCCGAACCCTTCGCCGAAAAATTCGTATCCTCGCAGGTCGGCGTAATCTGGTTTCAGGTGCGCCTGAAGGGCCTGCCGACCCATGTCGCCTATGCCGGTTCGGGCGCCAACGCCATCGAGGCTGCAATTCCCCTGTTCGAGGCGCTGCACCGGCTGGAGCATCGGATGAACGCGCCGGAATGCCGCCATCACGACTATGCCGGGCACAGCCATGCGCTCAATCTCAACATCGGCAAAATCGAGGGCGGCGACTGGGCCAGCTCGGTGCCTGCCTGGTGCGTTTTCGACGTGCGCATGGGCGTGTTCCCCGGCCAAAACCTCGACGAGATGCGCCACATGATCGAGGAGGCCGTTCTGGAAGCCGCCCGCAGCCACCCCTTCCTCGCAAAGAACCGCCCGGAGATAATCTACAACGGCTTCGCGGCCGAGGGCTATTCCTTCAGGGATGACAAGGGCGAAACGGCGCGCGAGGCGCTGGCTGCGCTGGACCGCGCCCACAGCCTTGTCGCCGGCAGGCCGCTCGAGCACGAGGCCATCACCGCCACCACGGACGCGCGTTTCTTCGGCCTCTACGCCGGCACGCCCGCGCTGGTCTACGGCCCGCGCGCGGAGGCGATCCACGGGTTCAACGAGCGTGTCGATCTGGAATCCGTGCGCCGCGTCACCCAGTCGACCGCCCTGTTCATCGCAGACTGGTGCGGCCTGGAAAAAGCCTGACCCGCCCTGCGCGACGCCACTGTCGTCTTAGCCGCCCGCACCGGATCGTGAAGGCCGCCCGGGAACCGGCTGCCGTCATGCCGGATCGCCTTTCCCGCCAGACGCCCCACCCGATGCCATCCTGACGAGGCCGGCATGGCCTCTGGCCGACCCGGCACGACAGAAATATCTGATTGCAACTTTGATACATCAGATGTAGAAAATCCACCTTCGGCCGGGCCCTCTGGTCATCTGCACGCGTCTTCGCTTCAGGGGAAACGACAGAACCGTCGGATACGGAGGCCGGAAAGACGCACTCGCGCACAAGGGGGAGTCCCGCGCATGTCTTCGATCAGTCGTCGCAGTCTCATGGCCGCTGCCGCGGCCGCGGCATTGGCTCCCTCATTCGCCCTGCCGGCATGGGCGCAGGATCTGCCGAAGCTTGAGTTCCTCTATTCTCCCTACGCCGACTATGCGCCTTTCTTCGTTGCGGAAGAGCTTGGCTTCTTCGAGGATTTCGGCGTCGATGTGACGCTGTCCCCGAAAGGCGACACGGCCGAGACCATCCAGATGCTGGCCTCCGGCAATATCGAGGCGGGCGCAGCCACCTGGGCCTCCAGCCTCTTCAATGCGCTGGACCGCGGGGCCACGGTCGCGATCATCGCCACCTCGGCCCGCATGCCGTCCACCGTCCCCTCTCCGTCGCCGTTCATGGTCTCGCAGACGGCCTGGGATGCAGGAATCCGGACCGTCGCCGACCTCAGGGGAAAGCGTGTCGGCATTCCCGGCCCCGGCGGGTTCGGCATGTTCTCCGTCGCCAGGGCGCTTGAAAAGGGCGGGCTGACGATCGAGGATGTCGAGCCGGTTTTCCTGCCGCCGCCGGCGACCGCAGCCGCCTTCGCCAATGGCGGGCTCGAAGCGGGATGGAGCATCGAGCCCTTCGCCGGACAGCTGGAGAAACAGGGGCTTGGCCGTCGTCTGGTCGAGGATCACACCTTCGGCACCGAACTCGGCCTGATCGCCTTCAACCAGGATTTCGTGACCGCGAACGAGGATGCGGTGGTGCGCTTCATGGCGGCCTATCTCAAGGCCGCCCGCCTGCTCGACAATGGCGGATGGGAGGATGCCAAGATCCTCGAAGTGGTGGCGAAGTATACGGGAACCGAGCCCGATGCCCTGCGCGGCATCCCCTACACCGTCCGCTCCGAGGACGGCGCCATCGACATGGCTTCGGTGCGCGAGCAGGAGGAATTCTTCCGCAAGCGCGGCGCGCTCGAATATGACGGTCCGGCGGATATCGAGAGCGTCTATCGCATCGATCTCCTCAAGCGCGCCAACGATCTGCTCGCAAGCAAGCCGTGATGGCGACGGTGCAGGAAGCGGTGCGCCCGGCCGCGACGCAACAGGCGCAGCCGGCCATCGAGGTCAGCCATCTGACCAAGGCGTTCTACGACAGCGAGGGCGACCGCGTGACCGTGGCCGTCTCCGATGTCAGCTTCTCGGTGGCGCGCGGCGAGTTCGTCTGCATCGTCGGGCCGAGCGGCTGCGGCAAGACCACGGTGCTGCGTATCCTCGCCGGCCTTGAGGAAAAGCTCAGCGGCACCGTGAAGCTGCACAGCGCCACGCCCCCGGCGATGGTTTTTCAGGAAGCGTCCGTCCTGCCGTGGCTGACGGTCTGCGAAAACATCGCCTTTCCTCTGAGCCTCAAGGGGGTTTCCCGCGCCCGGCAGGATGCGCGCGTGCGCGACATGCTGGCCCTGACGGGGCTTACCGAATTTGCCACTGCGCGGCCGCACCAGCTTTCCGGGGGCATGAAGCAGCGCGTCTCGGTGGCGCGCGCCCTGGTGGACGATCGCGAGATCCTGCTGATGGACGAGCCCTTCGGCGCGCTGGACGAGCAGACGCGCCTCGTCCTCCAGCAGGAGCTGCTGCGCATCTGGGAGACGACCGGCAAGACCGTGGTGTTCATCACCCACAGCGTCGACGAGGCGCTGACGCTGGCCGACCGCGTGCTCGTCATGTCGCCGCGCCCCGGCACCTTGATCTCCAGCCTGACCGTGCCGTTCGAACGGCCGCGCGACGTTGTCGAGATGCGGCGCGACAAGCGGTTCTGGGACATGACTTACGAGGTCTGGCGCCTGCTGGCCTCCCCTGCGAGGGCATGAGATGAGCGCGGCTCCCGTCACACTCACCGAAGACGAGTTGCGCCGCCTCAAGGCGCCGGCGCGCCGCGAACGGCTGTTCCGCATCGCCTCCTATTTCAGCCCGCTGCTGCTGCTGCTCCTGTGGGAACTGTCGAGCCAGTTCAACCTGATCGACCGGCGCTTTTTCCCGGCTCCGAGCGCAATCGCCGGAACCGCCTGGCGCATGACGGTGAGCCTGGAGCTGTTCCAGCATATCGGCGCGACGCTGCGGCGTGTCGGCATCGGCTATGTCATGGGCGCCGTGCCCGGCATCGTCATGGGCCTCATCCTGGGCCTGTCGCGACCGGCCCGCCGGGTGCTGGGGCCGATTTTCGCGGCGCTCTATCCGGTGCCGAAGATCGCCATCCTGCCGCTGATCCTGCTGATATTCGGTGTCGGCGACGCCTCGAAATTCGTCGTCATCGCCATCGGCGTGTTCTTCCTGATGTTCTACAACACCATGGGCGGGGTGATGCAGACGCCCCAGATCTACATGGATGTCGCCAGAAATGCCGGCGCCACCCGCTTCCAGACCTTCAGGCGCATCGCCTTCCCCGCCGCGCTGCCGAGCATCTTCACAGGGCTGAAGCTCGCCGCCGGTTCGTCCTACATCATCATCGCGGCGGCCGAGTTCCTCGGCGCGCGCAGCGGCGTCGGCTTCTTCATCTGGGCGTCGTGGCAGACCTTCGCCGTCTCGCGGATGTTCGTCGGCATCGTCGTGATCTCCGTCATGGGCTATCTCACCATTCTTGCGCTCGAGGCGCTGGAGCGGCGTTTCGTGCCCTGGGCAAAACATTGAGAGGCTGAGGAGCAGAGGCCCATGATTGTCGCTCCCGGCCCGGCCCCTACGGCGCATGTTCCTGCCTCGGAGCGAATCTACCTCGCGCTCCGGCAGGAGATCATGCGCTGCGAGATCGCTCCGGGGGCCACGCTCGATGCAACCTCCATCGCCCGCCGCTACGAGGTCTCGAAGACACCGGTGCGCGATGCCATGCAGAAACTCGCAGCCGACGGGCTGGTGACGATCCTGCCGCGCAGCGGCTATCACGTCGCCCCCATCACTTTCCAGGCCGTGCACGATATTCTCGACATGCGCGCGGCGATCGGGCCGCACGCGGCCCGGCAGGCGGCACGGTACGCGACGCCGGCCGAGGTGACCCTGCTGCGCCGCATTGTCCGGGAATACGACGCGCCGCTCGATATCGGCACCATGCAGCAGGTTGCGCGCCGTTTTCACATCGCCATCGCCCGTTGCAGCCGCAACAGGCGCATCGTCGCCCTTTCGGAGAACCTTTTCGACGAGCTCGAGCGTCTCCTGCGTTTCGCGATCGATTTCACGGTCAAGACGGGCGAGCATTCCGACGAGCACACAGCGCTCGTCGATGCGATCGAGGCAGGCGATGGCGAGCAGGCGGCCGCCATCGAGACAGCCCACATCAGGAGCAGCCGGGAATTCCTGATCGAGCGCCTGATGACGCTGGGCTATCTGTCTGAGAACGAAATTCAGATCGGCAGCGCCACCCGGAGTGCGGGCGAATGATCGCGCTCCACGATGCGGTCGGGCGATTGTCGGCAGCACTGGGCGGCAGCCCGGCAGCGAAGCTCGCCGCCTCGGCACTGGTCGAAGCCGATGCGCTCGGCCTGCCGCGCTTCGGCATCGCCATGCTCGATGAATGGGCCGCGGATGCGGCACCCGTTGCCGAAGCCGCGGGAGCGCAGGCTGTAAGCTGGCTGGATTGTTCCTCCTGTTTCGCTCCGCTCGCCGTTGCCGGCGCCACGCTCGATCTGGCCGGGACGGCCCGACAATCCGGCATTGCCGCCGTCTTCCTGCGCGGCGTCAGGGGCTTCGGGCGGCTCGCCCCCTTCGTCCGCCATCTCGCCGATGCCGGCCTCGTCGGGATCGCCGGCGCCGAAGGCCCGCCTTTCGTCGCGCCTCACGGCGGCGCGCGCCCGGTGATCGGCACCAACCCCTTCGCCCTCGCCATGGGCCGGGGCAGCGAGCGCGTTGTCATCGACATCGCCAGCAGCAGCGCCACCATGGCCGACATCAAAACCGCGCGCATGACCGACGCACCCTTGCCGGACGGCATCGCGCTGGACGGCGCCGGCCAGCCGACCAGCGTCGCTGCCGATGTCGCCGCCCTCTTGCCGCGTGGCGGCCAGATCGGCTCGCTGCTCGGCCTGACGGTCGAGCTCCTGGCCGGTGTCGCCGGCGCAGGGCGCGGCGATGCGAAGGGGCGCGGCGTCTTCATCCTTGCCTTCGATCCTGCCGCCGCCGGCGAAAGCATCGACTGGCAAGGCAAGCTTTCCGCCCTGAAAAGCAACTGGACCGATGGCGGCGGTTACTGGCCGCGCGGCGGCGCGCTGGCTTCCGGCACCATGCTGGATGGCGACTTCGCACAACGCCTCGATACTCATCTGGCCCGCATGGCAGGCCAGGCGGGGTGCTGATTGCCCGTACCGAAGGTAGATCAATGACACGAGCTGTTTCCGCGCCTGCTTTTTCCATCGATCCCGTCGACGGCCTGATCGACGAGCCGCGCCGGATCGTCGTCTCCGGTCTCGTCCCCGACGAACTCGTCGCCATTTCCGCCCATACGCAGCGGGCTGGAGGCGCGGTCTGGATGAGCCAAGCGACCTTCATGGCCGATGCGCAGGGCGTGGTCGACCTGTCCCGGGACGCGCCGGTTGGCGGCGACTATGCGGAAGTTTCGGCAATGGGCCTGATCTGGAGCCAGCACCCGCTCGACGGCGCCAGCCCCGAACTCTTCCCTGACGATGTCATGGAGCCTTTGCAGACGACGCTGACGGCCGAGACGGTCCACGGCGCCTCCGACAGGGCCCGCCTCTACCAGCGCTTCGCTGCGCCGGGCGTGGCGCGGCGGGAGGTTCGTGCAGAGGGCCTCGTGGGCACGCTGTTCACTCCGGACGGGCCGGGACCTCATCCGGTCGTGGTGGTGCTCAACGGCTCCGGCGGCGGCATCAACGAGCCGCGCGCCGCCCTTTATGCCTCGCATGGCTACCAGGCCTTTGCGCTCGGCTATTTCAAGGCGCCGGGCCTGTCGCCTTTCATCACCGAAACCCCGCTCGAATATCTGGAGACGGGCCTGAACTGGGTCCACCGGGAACTGCGGCCAAAGGACGGCTTCGTCGCCGTCGGCGGCCAGTCGCGCGGTGGCGAACTCGCGCTGCTGCTTGGCGCCACGTTCCCGGATCTCGTCTCCGCCGTGATCGCATTCGTGCCCGGCGCAATGGTCCATGGCGCCCAGGGCGCCGGCGATCCGGCAAGGGGCGGCTGGCAGGGCGTGACGTGGACCAGGGGCGGCGTTCCCCTGCCGCATCTGTGGCAGGGCAACAAGGCGGTGCACTGGCATCCATGGGACGGAGACGCCCCGCCCAGCCGCCACCACTCGGTTTTCTTCGAGGGGCTGAAGGATACGGAACTGGCGGCGCGCGCACGCATTCCCGTCGAGAACGTCGCCGGGCCGGTTCTGCTGATCTCGGGCCGCGACGACCGCGCCTGGCCCTCCAGCCTGTATTCGCGCATGGTGGTCTCGACCCTGCACCGGCACGGCCACCCCCACCTCGTGCGCCATCTGGATTTCGACAATGCCGGCCACGCCATCAACCTGCCTTTCGTGCCCACCACCCAGTTGAGCCGTGAACATCCGGTCTCGAAAGTCCCCTATACGAGTGGCGGCACGCCATCCGGCAATGCCGCAGCCGATTATGGCTCCTGGCGCGGCGTGCTCGCCTTCCTCGACGAGATTGCCGGCTCCGCCTCGCAGGGCTGACCACCGGCATTTTCATGCGCAAAGCAGACACCTGAATCCTTGGAAAGGGAGACGAACATGCCCACAAGAGAACATCTGGAAGGCCAGTGGCGCGAATGGCGCTATGCCCATGTCGCCACGATGTTCCGCCCCTATGGCTGGACTTCGCTGGTTGCCCAGTACTGGCTGGAGGCGGACGACAAGGATGTGAGCTTCGACCTGCTTCCCGGCAGCTGGTCGGTTGAAGACGGGCGGATCATGTTCACCCCGCCGGCCTCCGGGCCCACCCTGTCGGTGAATGGCGAGTATCCCGCGGGACCGGTAGAGATCATCCCCGGCCGCAACCAGACCTATGGCCACGGCAACAGCGTACCGGTTTATTTCGGCGTGAACGAAGTTGAGGCGATCCTGCGCACCAGGCATGACGGCCAGCCCCTCTACGGGTTGCGCGTGCGCGATCCGCGCCAGGCGGCACGTCTCGAGGATGCGGGCGTGACGGCTTTCGATTATGACCCCGCCTGGCGCATTCCCGGCGTCTACACTCCGGCTGCGCCGAGCGAATACGAAGCTGAAACCGTGGAAGCCGGGGTGCGTGAATCGACCCCGCGCATCGGCACCTTCACCTTCGGGCACAAAGGCCGGAGCTACAGCCTCGTGCTGATCGGCAAGGACACACCAAACGGGGTGCAGCCCGTGGCGCACATTCGCGACAGGACCAGCGGCCCTGTGACCTATGGTGCGGGCCGGGTGATCGAGTTGCAGTTCGCCGACGACACAAGGACCCGCATCGACTGGATCGACTTCAACTACGCGGTTGCGCTGCCCTGCGCCTTCACGAATTTCGTCACCTGTCCGCTGGCGCCCGCCGAGAACCAGCTCGACTTCGAGGTGCTTGCCGGCGAGAAGCGTCCCGTGCAGGATGTGGTCAGGACCATGACCTACCAGCCCTCACCCGAGGCATAAGCGGACGCCCGGCCCTGCGCCGAACGCCCCGGCTCGGTCATGTCCTTCGTCGCGGCACGGTCACTGCCATGAAGGACATGCCTGCCACAAATATGTTATCGATAAAATATCGATAATTTATTGATGAAGAGCCAGTGAAAGCTTCTGGCATCTGGAGCGGGACAGCTTGGGCACCTGGGATTTCTGGATCGATCGTGGCGGCACATTCACCGACGTCGTGGCCCGGGCGCCCGATGGCACGCTGCACGCCCGCAAGCTCCTGTCGGACAACCCTTCCGCCTACCCGGACGCCGCCGTTCAGGGCATTCGCGACCATCTTGGCCTGGACGCAAACCAGCCGATACCGGCCGGCATCGTCGGCGACGTGCGCATGGGCACGACGGTCGCCACCAACGCACTTCTGGAGCGCAAGGGTGAGCGTACGCTTCTGATCACCACCCGCGGCTTTCGCGATGCGCTGCGCATCGGCTATCAGGCGCGTTCAGACATCTTCGCCAGGGAAATCGTCAAGCCGGAAGAACTCTACAGCAAGGTCGTGGAGGTTTCCGGGCGCGTTCTTGCCGATGGCACGGTTGAGGAAGAGCTCGACACGGACGCGCTGAGCGCCGAACTGGCAAAGGCCCGCGAAGAAGGCTTCGAGGCCGTCGCGATCGCCTTCATGCATGCGTACCGCTATCCCGCCCACGAGCAACAGGCCGCGGATCTGGCGCGCGCATCCGGCTTCGCACAGGTGTCGGCCTCTCATGAGGTCAGCCCGCTCATAAAGCTGGTCGGGCGCGGCGACACCGCCGTTGTGGACGCCTACCTGTCGCCGATCCTCAAGCGCTACGTGGCGCAGGTGGAACGCGAACTGGAGCCTGCCCGCACCGGCGCGCGGCTGATGTTCATGACCTCGGCCGGGGGGCTCACGGCCGCCAGCCTGTTCAGGGGCAAGGATGCCATATTGTCCGGCCCGGCCGGCGGCGTGGTCGGCATGGCCGAGACCGCCGTGGAGGCCGGTTTCGACCATGTCATCGGCTTCGACATGGGCGGCACCTCCACCGATGTCGCCCATTTCGCCGGCGCGTTCGAGCGCGAATTCGAAACGGAGGTGGCCGGGGTGCGCATGCGTGCGCCGATGATGCTGATCCATACCGTGGCTGCCGGCGGCGGCTCGATCCTGCGTTTCGACGGCGCGCGCTTCCGCGTCGGCCCCGATTCGGCCGGCGCCAATCCCGGCCCCCGCTGCTACCGTCGGCAGGGGCCGCTTGCGGTGACCGACGCCAATGTCATGGTCGGCAAGCTGCTGCCGCAATTCTTCCCGCACATCTTCGGCCCCGGACACAACGAGCCCATCGACGTGGAGGCCGTGCGCGCCGCTTTTGCCGGGATCGCGCAGGAGATCGGCGACGGCCGCACACCGGAGCAGGTCGCCGACGGCTTTGTGCAGGTGGCGGTCGCCAGCATGGCCAGCGCCATCAAGAAAATCTCCGTCCAGCGCGGTTATGACGTGACGCGCTACGTGCTCAACTGCTTCGGCGGCGCCGGCGGCCAGCATGCCTGTCTGGTGGCCGATGCGCTGGGCATGACGCGGGTCCTGATCCACCCCTTCTCCGGCCTGCTGTCCGCCTACGGCATGGGTCTGGCCGACATCCGCGCCGGCCGGCAGAGCGCGCTCGACGTCGCTCTGGAAAGCTCGGAGGACAGCATCGTCGAAGCCGGAATGCAGCTTGGCGCGGAGTGCCGCACGGAGGTGCTGGCGCAAGGCGTTCCCGAAGACGCCATCGAAATCCACGTCCATGCCCATATTCGCTATCAGGGCACGGATACCGCACTTGACATCCCCGCTTTCGTAACCCGCCCGGGCGAGAATCCGGAATTCGACTTCGCCGCGCTGAAGCCGGCTTTCGAACAGGCGCATCGCCGCCGCTTCGGCTTCATCGACCAGAGCAAGAGCATCGTCGTCGAAGCGGTTGCCGTCGAAGCGATCGGCGCGGCCGCCCGGCATGTGGCCGGGAAGGCCGGGACCGGCGTCGCCGGCGAACCGCGGCCCGGAGAGCGCACGCGCATCTTCTCCAATGGCGAATGGCACGATGCCGGCGTCTACCTTCGCGAGGCCCTGATGCCGGGCCATGCCCTGAACGGCCCCGCCATCATCATCGAGCCCAACCAGACCATCGTGGTCGAAGAGGGCTGGCGGGCGCTTCTGACCGGGGATGACAATCTCGTTCTGCAGCGTCATTCGGCCCTGCCTTCGCGCGTTGCCATCGGCACCAGCGTCGACCCGATCATGCTCGAGATTTTCAACAATCTGTTCATGTCCATTGCCGAGCAGATGGGCACGACCCTGCAGAACACGGCCTATTCCGTGAACATCAAGGAGCGGCTGGACTTTTCCTGCGCCGTCTTCGACAGGCAAGGCCGGCTGGTTGCCAACGCGCCGCATATGCCGGTGCATCTGGGTTCGATGGACCGCTCGGTCGAGACCGTTATCCGCAACAACGAGACGATCCGGCCGGGCGACGTCTTCGCACTGAACGCACCCTACAATGGTGGCACGCATCTTCCCGACATCACCGTGTGCAGCCCCGTCTTCGACGAGGCCGGCGATGAAATCCTGTTCTGGGTGGCCAGCCGCGGGCATCATGCCGATGTGGGCGGCCTGGCGCCCGGCTCGATGTCGCCGCGCGCCACCCGTATCGAGGAGGAAGGGGTCTATATCGACAATTTCAGGCTGGTCGACCGGGGCCGCTTCCGCGAAGCGGAACTCATCGAACTGCTGAGCGGCGGCCCGTATCCGGTGCGCAACGTGGTCCAGAACGTCAACGACCTGAAGGCCCAGATCGCCGCCAACGAGATGGGCATTTCCGCGCTGCGCGGCATGGTCGACCAGTTCGGCCTCGATGTGGTCAGCGCCTATATGGGCCACGTGCAGGACAATGCGGCCGAAAGCGTAAGGCGTGTGCTCGATCGTATCGACGACTGCGCCTTCGACTACGAGATGGACCAGGGCTGCCGCATCCGCGTCAGGATCTGCGTCGACAAGCGCAATCGAAAGGTCACCGTCGACTTCACCGGCACGTCGGACCAGCGTCCGGACAATTTCAACGCGCCGGAACCGGTCACGCGCGCGGCAGTGCTTTATGTGTTCAGGGTGATGGTGGAGGACAACATCCCCATGAATGCCGGCTGCCTGGAGCCGATCGACATCGTGATACCCGAGGGCTCCATGCTCAGGCCGTGCTACCCCGCCGCTGTGGTGGCGGGCAATGTGGAGGTCAGCCAGGCGGTCACGAACTGCCTGTTCGGGGCACTGGGCGCGCTGGGCTCGTCACAGGGCACCATGAACAACCTGACCTTCGGCAACGACACCTACCAGTATTACGAAACCATCTGCTCCGGCTCCCCGGCCGGTCCCGGCTTCGACGGCACGGCGGCGGTGCATGTGCATATGACCAACTCCCGCCTGACGGACCCCGAAATACTGGAAACGCGCTTCCCCGTGGTGCTCGAGGATTTTCATATCCGGCAGGGCTCCGGCGGCAGGGGCAGGTGGAATGCAGGCGACGGCACCAGCCGCACCATCCGCTTTAACGAGACCATGGAATGCGCCATCCTGTCCTCCCACCGGCGCGTGCGGCCTTTCGGCGTGGACGCGGGCGAGCCCGGCGAGACAGGACAGACGCTGGTGCGGCGCAAGGACGGCACCGTCCATGTCCTCGGCGGCTGCGATCAGGTGCTGCTGGAAGCGGGCGAGGCCGTCACTGTCGTTACCCCGACCGGTGGCGGATTCGGGCCGCGCAACAGGCGCTGAAAGGCGAGGGACACGCGCCTTCATCTCCGCCGACGCAAAGCGGGCCCGGGCCGCAGCCCACCCCGCTTGACTCAATCGGCCCGATTGCCCCCAGCGTCGATTGCTGCGCAAAGGTCGACCCCATCCTCTCGGCCAGCCAGCCATCACCTGCCCGCAACACAGCCCTGAAAACAGAGCGCCGCCGACCATATCGGCCTGCCGGAAATGCGCCGGTCGCTCATCGGGCGCGCATCGCTTCGGCTGGCCGGCTACGATGCGCGCCCGATGCCCGCCGTTCCGATTGTGCCGCCGCTGATGAGCGACGAGGATTTCACCGCTCCTTCGACGCCTTGTAAACAGAGCCGGCAATATAGTCGTACTTATTCTTCAGTCTGCTTGTAGCTATTCTGATGTAATTTGTGCTTCCGAAACTGAAATTGGAACCGGGCTGAACCACAATTCCGCTCTCTGCAAGTTTTCTCAACGCCGACTGATCGGATCTGACCGGCACCCAAAGGCAGAAACCATTGCCGGGAGGGACCGACACACCATAGTTTACAAGCGCTTGCGAAAGAGCCGTTCTCCTTTTGCTGTAAATCCGACGCGCTTTTTCCACATAAACCTGTGTAGCAGGGTCGGTCAGCAGTTCCGCCGTTGCCGCCTGAATGATGCGGCTTGTCCACCCGGCGCCAAAGCTGCGAAAGGAATGCAGTTCATCGACCAGTTTCTTTGCACTGGACAGCACGGCGATACGCAAATCCGGGCCCAGGGTTTTGGAAAAAGAGCGCACATGCACGACCCTGTCCGGGAAGTCCTGCCCCAGTGACAGCGGCGCTGACGACGAAATGTCATTCATTCCGTCATCCTCGATAATCAGCGTATAACTGTCCTTCAGCGTCCTGCTCAGTTCTTTCATACGGCGTTCCGTGACGGTCTGGCCGGTAATGGCGTGCAGCCTGGGCTGAAACAGAAACACCGCCGGCTTCATCTCCAGCGCCGCAGCCAGAGCTTCGGGAATTGGCCCTTCCGAATCGCATGCAACCGGCAAAGGCTGCGCGTTCAAAGTTTCCAGAATATCTACGAAGCGCAACGACGTCGGGTCTTCGACGGCAATATAGGAACCCGGGGTGACAAATGCTTTCAGGACCGAGTAAATCGCGTCATATCCGCCATTTGTTGCCATGAAGGCTTCGGCCTCATATGGCCAGATGCTTTGAGCGACCTGTTTTAGTTCCGGTATGATATTGATGCGGTCGTAGCCGTTAAGGCCACTAACGTTGACGGCGCGACTGAAGACGCGCTCCAGCGGAGGAAACAGCGCCGGGTCAGGAATGGCCTTGGACAGATTCAGATTGTTCTTGTCGGTATCCCCTATTCCGAGCAGGCGCTCCGGCTGGATGGCAACATAATCGCCACTCACCCAACTGCCATTCCTGCCCAGCCCGGTAATAAGCTTTTGCCGGCGCAGTTCGCGCCAGGCGTCGGCAACGGTTGTGGGGCTCACTCCAAGAAAAAAAGCAACGTCACGTATTGGCGGAAGCTTCACGCCGATCTTTAAGGTTCCAGACCGGATCAGGGTGCTGGTCCCGATCATGATTCCCCATTTGGTACGCTGGGACAGCTGTTTTGCAAACCATTCTGCCGAGGGTGAATCCGTCATATTTCGTTCCTGTCGTTCCCGGCATTCGATGGATTGGATCGATGATGAAACGATCAGGCCCCGAAGTCCATGGTTTGCAGATGAACTCGCAGGGCGTGTGTGGAAGCGTTGACCTTCGTCGCCCCGATGGTGCGGTTCATCCTCGCGGCCTGCCCGTTCGTCCGCGGATGACCGGGTTTCGTCGTCAGCCGATGCCCGATGCCATGGGCTTCGCAGACCATGTCAAAGCGCATTGGTCGCAGGCCGATCTGGTTGCGGTTGCGGGACCGGGCGGCGGCGAATGTGATCGGGCATGGGCGGGCTCCGTGAAATGGAGGCGCCTTCATGCTTCAGGCCACGTCGGCCTGCTCAGCTGTCGGGCCCGGGCCTTCTGTAACCGGCCCTTGCAAGACGTGCTTCCCGCCAGATTATGACGAAGTTTGACATGATGACGATGAGCCCGCCGATCCAGATGTGCATGGTCGGCCAGTCGGCCCAGATGAACCATCCGAACGCGGTTGCCCAGATGATGCCGCTGTAATTGAAGACCGCAATGATATTGCCGGGCGCATTCTTGTAGGCAACGGATAGAAAAAACTGGGCAAGCGCACCGCAGAGGCCGATGCCCACAAGAAGCGGCACCGTTTCCCACGTGGGCACGGTAAAGACAAAAATCATAGGAACCGCTGTTACAAACGTCCCGATCAGCAGGAAATAGAAGGTCACCGTTTCCGGCTTTTCTACTTTGCCGAGCGCGCGCAGAACAGTTAGCAGGACAGCCTGCGTCGCCGCCGCGCCGAGGGCCAGTGAAACCCCTTGCGTATTCACCTCGCCCTCTGGTTGCAGCATGATCAGCACGCCGATGAAGCCCACCACTATGACGGACCAGCGGAAGCAGCCGACTTTTTCGCCCAGAAAGAAAAAGCCGAGGGCCGGTATGATCAATGACGAGGTGAACAGGAACGCGGTCGTATCGGCCATCGGCATGGCGGCATAGGCGGCGAACGTCGCGATGAGAGAAATCGTGCCGAGCACGGATCGAACAACAATGCCTTTGGCATTGCTGCGAATCGTCAGGATATCCCGCTTCCCCATCGCATAGATGATGAACAGGAACGGCAGCACGGCGAAAAAATTGCGATAGAATGCAATTTCAACCACATGGTGGTGATCGGAGAGCAATTTGGCGAGAGCATTCATGACGGCGAAAAAGAAATAGGCCCCCAAAGCACAGCCCATGCCTTTCAGGTAATTGTCGACATGGAGCTGCGAAAACTGGTTCTGGCTGCTTTCCAGCCCGGTTGCACCGTCGTTATCTTTATTGAGCACTGTTGAAATCCTGTCTTCATCGGAGACATGTTTTACGGCGGAACGGCAATGTCGGACGCCACCTGGCGCCTGATGAAAAATGCGTCTTTATGGTCGGGGGCAGAAAGGGTATCGGGGTAGAAATCCTTGAGCCATCGAGGTCTTTTCCTGAAAGGACAATGGCGCAATCGGGGATGAAGGTCCCGATCGGGCCGCCGAAATCGCCGGCCGCATCCTGGCCTGGCTTCAACAGGGCGCAACGCGCCATTGCAGGCGACGCGGCTGGTGAACGACTTGCGGCGTGCTGGCCGGCCGCCTTCCGGCCATCGCACGAAGCCGGACGTTTCCATCCGGCCGCAGAATGCTTCAGATGACGAGTTCGATCACGAACGGGCCTTTCCGGTTGTTGGCGATGGTCATCAGATCGGCGAATTCTTCCATGGTCTGCGCCTGGGCGGCCTCGACGCCGAAGCCGTTGGCGATGCCGACCCAGTCGAGATCAGGATTGGACAGGTCGAGCATGTCGAGCGCTGTGCGCCCCGGATTGGCGCCGACGCCTGCAAGCTCGCCGAGCAGGATCGCATATTTGCGGTTGGCCAGAATAACCGTCGTCACGTCAAGGCGCTCACGGGCCTGCGTCCAGAGGGCCTGCACCGTAAACAGCGCCGAGCCATCGGCCTGCATGGTTATCACCCGACGGCCGGGTGCTGCGATGGCCGCACCGGTCGCCAGCGGCAGTCCCTCACCGATGGCGCCGCCGGTCAGTTGCAGCCAGTCATGAGACGGCGCGGCGGCCGTCTCCGTGTAGAAGGTGCGGCCGAAACTGACACTTTCATCGACCACGATGGCATTGTCGGGCATCAGAGCCGCCAGCGTCCGGCCCACGGCCTCCGAAGTCACCTTTCCGCGCGCCGGTTCGGGCCTGGCTGCCGATGCGGGGACGCCGGCCGGCGGCGCGTCGAGTGCATCGGCCAGCTGCTCCAGCGCCAGCGGGCCATCCTGCTCGGGGCGGGACAGAACGTGCAACCGGGCTTCGGGCGGCAGCAGGCGGCCGGGCTTGCCGGGATAGGCGAAGAACCCGACCGGCTCGGGAGCGCCCACCAGGATCATGTGGCGCACGTCCTTCAACGCCGCCAGCGCAAGGTCGATTGCATAAGGCAGGCGTTCGACATGGTGCCGCTCGGCGCCGCGCTCGATGCGGGCGTTGGAGGTGGGCGCCATGATGCGCGCCCCGGTTGCCCTGGCGATGCGCCCTGCCTGCGCCAGCGGCCCGGCCCGCAGGCAGGCTCCGGCCAGCAACAGCACCGTCGGCTCGCCGGAGCGCAGAATGCGCGCCGCACGCGCCACCATTTCGGGCGAAGCCGCCGGAGGCGCAGCGATGTCGACGGCGCCAGCCACCTCGCCACCTTCGTCCCAGCAGACGTCGGAAGGCAGGATCAGCGTCGCAATGCCAGAGGCGGTGCGCGCCGCCTGCACGGCCGCCGCCGCGTCGCGGCCGACGGCTCCCACGGCGGTCGAGGTGCGGCACCATGTCGAAACCGGCCGGGCCCAGCCTTCCGTATCGGCCGTCAGCGGCGCATCCAGCGGGCGATGATAGGTTGCCTGATCGCCGACAATATTGATCATCGGCACCCGCGCGCGTTGCGCGTTGTGAAGGTTTGCCAGCCCATTGGCCAGTCCCGGCCCGCAATGCAGCAGGGTGGCTGCCGGCGTGTCGGTCATCCGCGCATAGCCGTCGGCGGCGCCGGTCGCCACACCCTCGAACAGAGCCAGCACGCAGCGGATGCCCGGCACCTTGTCGAGCGCGGCGACGAAATGCATCTCGCTCGTCCCCGGATTGGCAAAGCATGTATCGATCCCGTTCGCCAGCAGCGTCCGGACAAGGCTTTCAGCACCGTTCATTGGCTTTCCCTGGGTCTCCCTGTTTGCCGGCCGCCCCCCCGGCGCCGGTCGCTTTCGCGGGCTGGCCGGCGCAAGCGCTGGTTGTCGCCGCGCCTGTCGTGTCGCCTGTCGTGGGTGTGGATGAATGTTGCCGCCGATGTCAACCGCCCCGGTTCCCATTTCGATGGCAGGACAAACCGCGCCGATCATGCCGCCGGCATTGAAGCCGTCGGTACAGCCGCGATAATGGAGGCGATCGTGCGGGGGCGCCGGCAACGTCGACGCTCACCCGCCGGTCCCGGGACAGGCTGGCCGGCATCGCCGGACGCGGCGCAGACGAGAAAATAAATTCTTGCATCGCAGCGACAGGACGCAATCTCCTTTTCGCGTGCCGGCGTTCAGGCCGAACCTTGTACCCCGACAAGATGCCATCCGGGATACATTCGTTTTAGCGATCATTTTTGATCGTTATAATTCTCTTTTTTCCTTTCAGACTGTGTGCAACCTTTCCGCAACATCCGCTGATTGTAAGGGAGGAAAGAGTGATGCCGAAGCCCGGGGCTATCAACTACGAGCAGGCTTCCGACGCCGTTAAGGCTGTGTTCGATGACATCAAGTCCTCGCGCAATCTCGAGGACGTCAATAATTTCTGGAAGTATCTCGCCAACGATGAAAAGACGCTGCGCCGCACATGGGAGAGCGTCAGCGAGGTCATGGCGCCGGGAGCGCTTGATCCCCTCGTCAAGGAACTGATCTACATAGCCGTCAGCATCACAAACAATTGCAGCTATTGCATCGCCAGCCACAGCGCCGCCGCGGCCAAGGCCGGCATGACCGAAGAGCAGTTCAACGAGCTGGTCGCCGTTGTCGGCATGGCCAATGAAACCAACAGGCTTGTGAACGGATACCGGATCCCGATCGATCCGGCCTACGAAAAATAGCCGTTCACAGGCACTGAGGGCCTGTTGTTCCTGCCGCGGTGAGGATTTCGCGGCCCCTGCCGGGGCCGGAAGCGGCAGCCAGCAGATCCTGCGGTTACATTTGCCGTGATGGCAGCGTCGCAGTTCAAGGAGGAGATGAACGCATGCGATTTACCCGTCGTCAAAGCTTAGGGCTTCTGGCCGGCGCCACCGCCGCGCCATTCATGCCCCATGTCGCCCGCGCGCAGGCTGGCAAGGCCGTCATCGGCATCCAGTTCGGCCTGCCCTATCTGAATTTCATTGTCGCCGAGGGTCTCGACCTGTTCCGGAAACACGCCGGGGAGCAGGGTGCGGGCATCGATTTCGAGATCACGCGCATAAGCGGCCCCACCGCGCTGACGGAGGGCCTTCTCAGCGGCAACGTCAATATCGCCGCGCTCGGCATGCAGCCGCTGCTGATCGGCTGGGAAAAGACGCTGAACAACTACAAGATTGGCGGCATTTCCGGCTATTGGAAGGGTACCTATACCATCTACGCCAACGACCCCGCCATCAAGTCGGTCGCCGACATCCGTCCGACCGACAAGATTGCGGTGCCGGGTCCGACCAGCTCCCAGGCTGTCATCCTGCGGCGCGCGGCGCACAAGATATTCGGCGACGCCAACCGCTTCGACCAGCAGATGGTGGCACTTCCCCATCCAGACGCCGTGGCGGCGCTCTCGACCGGCAACACGGTGCAGGTCTACTTCGCCACGTCGCCTTTCGCCGAGATCCTGGGGCGTGAATCGAGTGTCCATGTCATCGGCTCATCCGTCGACTACAACCCCAAGGACATGACCAACGGCGTTACTGCGGCGCTGTCCGATTTCGTGACCGACAATCCGCTGGCGGTCAAAGCGTTCCTGGCGGCGCTCGACGAGGCCAACGCCTTCATTCCCGCCAATATCGAAAAGACGGCCGAGCTTTATTTCGCGGCGGAACCTTCAAAGGTCGATGACGAGCAGAAGGTCGAGATCATCCGCAACAACGCCCATGAATATACGACCATCCCCAATGGCGTGGTCGAGACGGCGACCTTCATGAAATCGCTGGGACAGCTCAAGGAAGTTCCCGGCAGCTGGCAGGAGGTCTTCTTCCCGCCGGTCAACGAAGGCCCGGGCAGCTGACAGCAGGGCGATGAGCACCATGGCACGACGCACCGCGGCGCGCCATGGTCAGCAATCGAGCCTGCCCTTCCTCCCTTGGGCACCGGACCGTCTGGTCTGTCTGTCATACGTTTGCGGAATCCGTCGGGCCCTGTGGTCCAGCGGATTTTGCAAATGATTTGCAACCGGAGCCGTTCCAGCAAAAGTGCGAAGCGGTTTTGCGTCCGGAACTGCGTATAAACAAAGAGATAGAGCATTGTAGGTGATCCCTTTTTCACCGGAAATGCTCCAGGTGGAGTGCGTCGAATATGGATCAGTCGGACGTAAGCCGTGCCGGCCTGCGCGAGCCGCTTCTGGCGGTCGATGGCGTGACGCTTCAATATGCAACCCGGGAACAGATCGTCACGGCGACCCATCGTGTCTCGTTCGACATGTTCGGGCATGATCGCTTTGTCCTGCTCGGCCCATCGGGCTGCGGCAAGTCCACCCTGCTCAAGAGCATCGGCGGCTTCCTCAAGCCGGTCGAGGGCGAGGTCCGGCTCAACGGCAGGCGCGTGAGCGCCCCCGGCGCCGACCGCATGATCGTGTTCCAGGAATTCGATCAGCTGCTGCCGTGGCAGACCGTTCTGGAGAACGTCATATTCCCGATGCGCACCACCGGGCGCTTTCCCCGCTCGGAATGGGCCGACCGCGCCGCAGCGGCGGTGGCAAAGGTCGGGCTTTCCAAATTTGCCGATGCCTTCCCGCACACGCTTTCGGGTGGCATGAAGCAGCGTGTGGCGATTGGACGTGCGCTGGCGATGGAACCGCAGGTGCTGCTCATGGATGAGCCCTTTGCGGCGCTGGACGCGCTGACGCGCCGGCGCATGCAGCAGGAACTGCTCGATCTGTGGGCCGAGATCCGGTTCTCAATGGTCTTCGTCACCCATTCGATCCAGGAGGCGATCATCCTCGCCAACCGCATCGTGGTGATGACGCCGCATCCGGGCCAGATCATTGCCGAACTCGACGCCACCGGTTTCAATTACGACCAGTCCGGAAGTGACGAATTCGTCGCCTTCCAGCAAAAGATCAACGATATGTTGTTCGGACATGAGGACACCGCCCATGGCTGAGGTTTCTGCAACGCAGGAGGTGGGTTTCGTCGAACTTGCCGCGCGTCCCGACATCGAGCGGCCGCGTGCGCCGGCACACACGATTGGCGACGTCGCGCAGGATCTGGGCTTCCGGGAGCGCCTTTTCGACAAGACCTGGGTGCGGCGGGCCCTTGTGCTCGTGGTGCTGGGCATCGCCTGGGAGGCTTATGCCCGCTATGCCGGCAACGAACTGATGTTCCCGTCGCTGAGCGCCACGCTGGACGCATGGTGGCAGGGCATGCGCTCCGGTGTCCTGATCTCATCCGTCTACGGCACGCTTCAGGTGCTGCTTCTGGGCTATGCGGTGGCGGTGTGCATCTCGGTAGTCTTGACCACCTTCGCCATCAGCACGCGCGTCGGCACCGACGTGCTGGCCACAATGACGGCCATGTTCAACCCGCTGCCGGCGATCGCCATCCTGCCGCTGGCGCTGTTGTGGTTTGGCCTGGGCGTCACCAGCCTGATCTTCGTGATCGTCCATTCCGTGTTGTGGGCCGTTTCACTCAACACGCTCACCGGCTTTCTGTCGGTCAGCCAGACGCAGCGAATGGTCGGTCGCAACTACGGCCTCAGGGGTGTCAACTTCGTGGTGAAGATACTCATTCCCGCGGCCTTCCCCTCGATCCTGTCGGGCCTCAAGATCGGCTGGGCCTTCGCCTGGCGCACCCTGATCGCCGCCGAGCTGGTTTTCGGTGTTTCCGGCAATTCGGCCGGGCTTGGCTGGTACATCTTTCAGAACCGCAACGCACTGGAAACCGCCAATGTCTTCGCCGGCCTGCTGACGGTCATCATCATCGGACTGTTTGTCGAGGGCGTGATCTTCCGGACGATAGAGGCTGCGACCGTCAGGCGCTGGGGCATGCAAGGCTGAGCTCGATATGGTAACGCTAAAGCAGATAGAGGCGGCCCACTGGGTCGAAAAACTCGGCAGCTTCCATGCGGCTGCCGAGCGGCTCAACACGACCCAGTCAACCATCTCCAAGCGCATTCAGGAGCTGGAGCATTCGCTGGGCTTCCCGATCTTCGACCGCTCCAACCGCACGTCGCAGGTGACGCTGAAGGGACGTGGGCTGCTCGCCGATTTCGGCGCTATGCTGAATCTGCATCGCAAGATCGAGCACAGCGCAAAAAACGACACCAGCTATTCCGGCTATTTCCATCTCGGGGCGACCGAGATGGTGGCGCTTACCTGGCTGCCGAAGCTTATACCGGCGATCACCGCACGCTTCCCCAACATCAATCTGAGGACCAGCATCAGCCTCACCCATGAATTGCAGGACAGGTTCCGGGACTACAAGCTCGACCTCATCCTCTGCCCGCTCACCCATTCCGAGTCGCTCGCCGGCTTGCCGTCGCTGCCTTTGCCGGCATTGGAATCGGCGTGGATGTGCGGTGACGATCTCTACGCCAGCCGCCGCGGCGTCCTGTCTCCCGAAGAGATCGCCAGCCTGCCGATCCTGACCTATGCCGAAGGCTCCCTGCTGCACCAAAGGGTGGTCAAGACCCTTGCCGAGCACGGCTTTGCGGCGCGGCAGACAATCTCGTGCAGCAGCATGATCGCAATTGCGGAACTGGTGCGCGGCGGGCTTGGCATCGCCTATCTGCCCCGCGATTATTTTCAGGCCCACGGCGGGCTCAACATTCTTCACACCGACATGACGATGCGTCCGCTCCAGTATGCCGCGATCTACCGCGATGATTTCATCGCCTCGCAGATTGCAGAGCTGGCGCAGGAATTTTGCGACTTCTCACGGCCAAGCCTGTGACCTCGCCGATGATGAGGCGGGGAAGGAAAACGAGCCGGAAGACAAAGCCTTCATCATGAGGAAAAGCGATCGGATCTGCCGAAAATAATTCGCTTTACGAACCATATGGGCGGGTCCGACTATGACCCTGCCGGCCCTGGCTAACCACGTCGCGTAACCCCCTTATGCAAACCACCTTGCCAAATCCTGCGCGGAGGAATCATTGTCAGACACCAAGCCGAGCGTCGCCCAGCAGTTGAGGGCCTATGAGGGCCAGCTTCTGGGCCTTATCCCCGTGGACCGTATCAAGGCTGTGGATTTTCCGCGTCCGCCGGCGGCGATCATCGAGCGCTACCGGCAATTGCCGGACCTGACCTCGTCCATCGCCGATATCCTTGACCAGTTCGGCGTCGACAGCGCCATCCCCACGACATTGCTGGCGCCCATTGCGCCCGGCCAGCGCATGGTCGGCCCCGCCGTCACCGTCAGGCACGGCCCGGCCCGCTTCAATGCCGGCTACAATGTCGCCAACAAGACCTCGCCGCAGCTCGGCGCCATTGACGAGGTGACGCTCTCGCAGAAGGGCGATGTCATGGTCATCGACGGAAGCGCGGTCCCCACGGCCTCCAACATTGGCGGCATCATGGCGACAGCGGTGGCTTCCAAGGGATTTGCCGGCGTCGTGGTGGACGGTTGCGTCCGCGATATCGAGAACATGAAGCGCATGGATCTGCCCGTATGGGCGCGCGGCGCTACGCCGCGCACCGGCAAGCACCGCATGGAACTGGTGGAATTCAACGGCAAGGTCGACATAGCCGGCGTGCAGATCCTGCCCGGCGATCTCGTCCTCGGCGATTCCGACGGTGTCGTGGTCGTGCCGCTGGACCTGTGCGAGCAGGTGCTGGAGCGCGCCGAACAGGTGGCGGAGAAGGAGAAGGCATTGCTCGGTGCGCTTGAAAGCGGCGCATCCGCCAGCGAAAGCGCCTCCATCATCTCGCCGGACAAATGGTGAGGCAGCCGCCCATGCAACCTGTCGGATCCATCGCGGTCAGATTTCTTGGCTTCGGCGAGGCGGCATCGCTGTTTGCCGCCGGGCTTGCCCGGGCCGGGCTCAATGATCTTGCCGCCTATGACATTGCCGTGCATGGTGGCCCTGGCGAAGCGCTGCTGCGCGAACGGGCCGCCGCAACCGGAACGGCGCTGATGAGCGACCGCGCGGGCTTTTGCGACGCCTCGTGGGTCTTCGCCATGGTCCAGCCGGGCGTTACCGAAAAGGCGGCGCGCGAGACCGCACCATATCTGCGGCCCGGAGCGTTTTATGTGGATTTTTCCTCCGCTTCGCCGAAGCGCAAGCAAGCGGCGGCCGCTTCGGTAACGGCGCATGGCGGCCGTTACGTCGATGCCGGCATCATCGGCTCGGTTCCGGCGTCGGGTCACCGCGTGCCGATATTCGCGTCAGGCCCTGATGCGGCGACATTTCGCGACGTCTTCGCCCCCTATGGCATGGATATTACGGTCGCCGGCGATGTCGTCGGCGCCGCCGCCGGCATCAAGCTGGTGCGCAGCGTCCTGGCCAAGGGGCTGGAGGCGCTTTACGTCGAGGCGCTCCTCGCAGCCCGGCGGTCCGGCGTCACCGATGAGGTGCTCGACAGCTTCTGCGCCTTCCTCGACGCCCGCCCGGCACATGCTACGGCGGCGCTGCTTCTCCAGTCGCATGTGGTGCATGCGGCAAGGCGCGCCGAGGAAGCGGCAATGTCACGCGACCTGGTGATCGAGGCCGGCCTCGATCCCGTAATGACCGATGCGGTCATCGAGATCATGCGGCGCACCGCTGCGACCGGTGCGGCAGGCAGCGCGGGCGGCAGGCAGCCCGCCACCATGGATGATGCGCTTGCCGTTCTCGATGAAGTCCTGCCACGCCGCGCCCCCGCAAACGACATGAACGCGAAAGAAGATCGGAGCCAGTCATGAGCCCGCGCCACGAACGCAACGACATCACCGCCATCTGCACGGAACTCCTGTCCTTCGGTTCGGCTGTGGTGTTCGATTCCCAGAACCGCACCGGGGCGCTGGCCTCCGGCATCAAGCCGCTGGATCGGGCAATGACGGTTGCAGGGCCGGCCTTCACCTGCATGTGCGAACCTGGCGACAACCTGACCTTGCATGCGGCGCTGAAGATGGCCCGGCCGGGCGATGTGCTGGTGTGCGACGCCACCGGCGCCACCGAGCAGGGCATGTTTGGCGACGTGATGGCCAGTTGCGCCCTCGGTCGCGGCCTTGCGGGCCTCGTCACCGATGGCGGCGTACGCGACATGCAGACCATCATCGATGTCGGCTTCCCTGTCTTTGCCGGCAATGTGTGCATGAAGGGCACCGTCAAGGAGATGCTCGGCCCCATCGACGTTCCCGTCACCATGGGCGGCGTTCTGGTGCGGCCCGGCGACCTGATCATCGGCGACGAGGACGGCATCGTCGTCGTCGCGGCCGACAACATCGATGCAGTGCTGGAGGCATGCCGCCAGCGCGCCGCAAAAGAGGCGCAGACCGTCGCCGCTCTGGAAGGTGGCCGCACGCCCTGGGATGTCAACGATCTCGGCGGATTCCTGCGCGCCAAGGGCGTCGCCGTCGATTTCTGAAGCCACCCCGGCAGCCTCACCCGTCAGTTCGTCCCGCCCATCACAGGACAAGATCATGAAGATCGCCAGTATCGAGACCTTCCTATTCCACCCCGGCAGCGGCAAGAATCTTCTGTTCGTGCGCATCGAGACATCCGACGGCACCTATGGCTGGGGTGAGGCTTATGTCGGCGTCAAGAAGGAAGTCATCGTTGAGAACTACATCAACGCCATGGCGCCCTATCTGGTCGGCCGCAGTCCTTACACGATCCGCCATATGGCGCAGATCATGTTCGACGACTTCGCCATCCGCCGCACCTCGGTCGATTTTCTGTGCGCCTGGAGCGCCATCGAGATCGCGCTGTGGGACATCGTCGGCAAGCTGTCGAACCAGCCGGTCTACAATCTGCTGGGCGGCCCCTCGCGCGAGAAGGTGCGCGTCTACGCCAATGGCTGGTGGTATGGCGTCACCAATATCGACCAGACGGTCGAGCGCGCGCTGCAGGTCAGGGAGATGGGCTTCACGGCGCTGAAATGGGACCCCTTCCCCGGACCGTGGCGTACCTTCATCACCCGCGAGGAGGAGGATTATGCGGTCGACAACGTTCGCGCCATGCGCGATGCGCTCGGCCCGGACATGGACCTTCTGATCGACGCCCATCGCCGCGTCGCGCCGCATCACGCCATCCGTGTTGCGCGCCGGCTGGAGGAGTTCGACATCTATTGCTACGAGGAGCCATGCCTGTCCGACAATCTTGACCTGGTGGCCGAGGTGCGTGGCTCCATCGCCACCCCCGTCGTCACGGGCGAAACACTCTACACCAAGGAGCAGTTCGCGCAGGTGTTCGAGAAGCGCGCCGCCGACATCCTCAACCCCGACATCTGCGCCGTCGGCGGCATATTGCAGATGCTCGACATCGCCGCGATGGCGCATCCGCACGCCGTGGCCATCAGCCCGCACAACTATAACAGCCCGGTCATCGGCCTCGCCGCGACGGTGCATCTGTCGGCGCTTATTCCCAATTTCCTGATCGCGGAGTGCTTCATCAACCTGTCGGAGGCCTGCGCCGAGATCGCGGCGCCGGGGCTGAAGATCGAGGATGGCTGGGTCGATCTGCCAACCGGCCCGGGGCTCGGTGTCGACATCGACGTCGATGCGCTGCGCCGCCGTCCCTACAAGGAGTTCCCGCACAAGGACATGCGTCAATACTGGGAGGAGTTCCCGCGCAAGAACTATGTGTGGGGCGTCGCAAACGTCACCCGCTAAATCCATGCGGACCCCGATGCCCGCCTGAAGGGCGCCGCGCCGATCCGCCGATCCAGCCCATGAGAGGAAGACCATGACCGCCCAGACCTTTTCCGAAGATTTGCTTGCGCGCTATCGCGACATCACCGCCGCCACCGCTCATGAGGCCATGGGCCGCAAGGGAGCGCTCGATTCTGCGATCAAGCCGATCCGCAGGGGTATGCGCGTGCTGGGCCCGGCCTTCACCTGCCTGTGCCCTCCCGGCGACAATCTGACACTGCATGCCGCACTCAAGCTCGCCAGGCCCGGCGATGTTCTCATCTGCGCGGCGGCCGGCTTCACCGAGCAGGGCCTGTTCGGCGATGTGATGGCCAGCTGCGCCAAGGGCAAGGGCCTCGCCGGCCTCGTGGTCGATGGCGGGGTGCGGGATGCCGCCGATATCGACCGCATAGGTTTTCCCGTCTTCAGCCGTTCGATCTCGATCAAGGGCGCGGTCAAGGAGACGCTGGGTCCGATCAACCAGCCGATCGTCGTCGGCGGCGAACTCGTATCGCCCGGCGATCTCATCATCGGCGACGATGACGGCGTGGTGGCCATTCCGGCCGCGCTGATCGAGGAAACCGTTGCCACCTGCATCGAGCGCGAAGCGAAGGAAAAGCGGTTCCGGGAAGCGCTGCTGCAGGGCAACACCACGTGGGAAATGCTCGGCCTCAACGCACTGATGGAAAAGAAGGGCAATCCTTTCCGCCTGTAAGGCGCTGCCGGCATGGCCGACCTTCGGGGCCGACCTTCAGGGCCGGCCCCCGATCGCCGTGCGTCCCTCCGGGCGCACAAAGGGCGATCCGAATTAATGGCAGAGCATCGGAAGCACCGAAAACCGGGTTCCACTTTTCGGTCCGATGCTCCAGCGGGATGAGGATGACGACATGACCAGCATCAATCACACGATAACCGAACTGGAAGCGCTGTTTGGGAAGCGCGTGTCGCGGGCCGAGGCGGTGCGCAGGCATCATGGCGACGATCTTTCCTATCTGCCGGCGATGTTGCCCGACGCAGTCTTCTTCGCGGCCAGCACCAGCGAGGTCAGCCAGGCCCTGGCCATCTGCAACGCCAATCGCACGCCGGTGATCGCCTTCGGCACCGGCACATCCATCGAAGGCCAGATCCATGCTCCGCAGGGCGGCGTCTGCATCGACCTGTCGGGCATGGACCGCATCCTTGAGGTTCACGAGGAAGATTTCGACGCCGTGGTCCAGCCCGGCGTCAAGCGCAAGCAACTCAACGAATATCTGCGCGCCACGGGGCTGAGCTTTCCGGTCGATCCCGGCGCCGATGCCTCCCTCGGCGGAATGGCCGCGACCCGCGCCTCCGGCACCAATGCCGTGCGCTACGGGACGATGCGCGAGAATGTGCTGGCGCTGGAGGTCGTTCTGCCGGACGGCCAGATCATCCGCACCGGCACCCGGGCGCGCAAATCCTCGACCGGCTACGACCTCACCCGCCTGTTCGTCGGCTCGGAAGGAACGCTCGGCATCATCACCGAACTTACGGTGCGGCTGCACCCGATCCCTGCGGCGGTCTCGTCCGCCGTCTGCACATTCGCATCGTTGCAGGGCGCCGTCGACACGGTCATCGCCACCATGCAGTCCGGCGTGCCCATGGCGCGCATCGAGTTCCTCGACGAGGTCGCCATCGAGGCAGCCAATAACTACTCCCGCCTCGACCTGAAGGTCGCGCCGACGCTTTTCCTGGAGTTCCACGGAACCGAGGCGGGGATCGCCGAGCAGGCGGAAATGGTGGAGGCGATCGCCGCCGAAAATGGCGGCGAGGGCTTCGCCTGGGCGACGGCTGCCGAGGATCGGGCAAGGCTGTGGCAGGCACGGCACGATTCCAACCCGGCAACCCGCGCCCTGCGCCCCGGCAGCGCCACCTTCGTCACCGATGCCTGTGTGCCCATCTCGGCACTTGCCGAAAACATCCTCGCAGCCCGCGCCGAGGCCGACCGGTCTTTCCTGCGCACCAAGATCAACGGCCATGTCGGAGACGGCAATTTCCACGTCAACTATCTGGTCATGCCGAGCGATGAACGCGAGATCGCCGAGGCCGAGCGCCTTGCTGCGGGGGTGGTCGAGCGCGCCCTGAAAAGCGGCGGCACGGCCAGTGGCGAGCATGGCGTCGGACTTGGCAAGCTGAAGTTCCTGCAAGGTGAGCACGGCCCTGCCCTGCACAGCATGGCCGTGCTCAAGCAGGCATTCGACCCGAACGGGATCATGAACCCCGGCAAGCTGGGCTCTTTCTCCTAGCAGTTCCTGCACAACGCGAAGCGTTTCAATCAAGGAATTGCGAGAGGCGAAAGACGGGTGACAGTTCGCCGGTTCGGCAACACCCCGCTGCGGCGGGATCCGGCGTAGCGCAGGAGGGAGACACTCACATGCTGCCGACACCCGCAAACAGGCTGGTCGCCACCCATTGGGGCCTCTACCGGCCGCGCATGTCGGGTGGCAATGTCACCGACCTCGATCCGTTCGAGCTGGATGGTGACCCGGCGCCGCTGGCGCAGGGCATTATCGAGGCCCATTCCGCGCCGTCGCGCATCCTGCGGCCGGCCGTGCGCCGCTCCTTTCTCGAGGCGCGCGAGGCCGGGCGCAGGGGCCCCGGCGCCGGTTCGGGTCGCGGTCACGAACCCTTTGTCGAGCTGCCCTTTGATGAAGCGCTCGATCTGGCCGCCGCCGAGCTTGACCATGTGCGCCGGACATGGGGCAACGCGGCAATCTATGGCGGGTCCTATGGCTGGTCGTCGGCCGGACGTTTCCATCACGCCCAGAGCCAGGTCCACCGCTTCCTCAATTCCATCGGCGGCTATACGCGCTCGGTTCAGAATTACAGCTTTGCCGCTGCGGATATGATCCTGCCGCATGTGATCGGCAGCCGGAAGGGGCTGATCGACGGCCATACCCCCTGGCCGCGCATCATGACGCGGGCCAGGCTGGTCGTCATGTTCGGCGGCACGCCGCTGCGCAACGCGCAGGTCGGCTCCGGAGGCATCAGCGCTCACATCGTCCGCGACGCGATGGAACTGTCGCGCCGGCAGGGCGTGCGCATTGTGTCCGTCTCCCCAATTCGCGACGATACGCTTGGTGACAACGTCGAATGGCTGCCGATAAGGCCGGGCACCGACACGGCCATGCTGCTGGCGATGATGCATGTGCTCGTCTGCGAGGAGCTGGCCGACCTCGCATTCCTTGACAGCCACACCGTCGGCTATGACCGGCTTAAAGCCTATGTGCTGGGCGAAGAAGACGGCGTTGCCAGGACGCCGGAATGGGCGGCGGCTGTCTGCGGCGTTCCCGCCCCGGCGATTGCCGGCCTCGCCCGCGCCATGGCGGCCACGCGCAGCTTCGTGATGATGGCCTGGTCGCTCCAGCGTGCCGATTTCGGCGAGCAGCCCTATTGGGCTGCCATCGCCCTCGCCGCCATGCTGGGCCAGATCGGCCTGCCCGGCGGGGGGGTCGGCTTCGGCTATGCCTCCGCAAACGGCGTCGGCAACCCGATCCCGGAAATGAAATGGCCGTCGCTGCCGCAAGGCAGCAACCCGGTCCGCGACTACATACCCGTCGCCAGGATTGCGGACGCGCTGCTTCACCCTGGCGAGCGCTACGATTTCAACGGAGAAAGCCGCACCTATCCCGAGCTGAAACTTATCTACTGGGCTGGCGGCAATCCCTTCCATCATCATCAGGACCTCAATCGTCTGCGCCGCGCCTGGCAGCTGCCGGAAACCGTCATCGTCCATGACAGCTGGTGGAATGCGACGGTCCGGCATGCCGACATCGTGTTCCCGGCGACAACGACGCTGGAGCGCAATGACATTGCCTGCTCGGCCCGCGATCGCTTCATCGCCGCCTCACACGCCGTTCTGGAGCCGGCCGGCGAAGCCCGTGACGATTATGCGATATTTTCCGCGCTGGCCGCGCGGCTGGGCGCCGCCGACGAGTTCACGCAAGGGCGCGACACGGAAGCCTGGCTGCGCCATCTCTATCTGAACGCCCGGCAATCCGCCGCCGCCACAGGCCACGAGTTGCCCGAGTTCGAGCGCTTCTGGTCACAAAGCGTGGCGATGCTGCCGCCGACGCCGCCCGACGAGCAGCGCGACCTGCTGGCGGGCTTCCGCGCCGATCCGCAGGGACAACGACTGGAGACGCCTTCCGGTCGCATCGAGCTGTTTTCGGAGCGGGTGGCCGGTTTCGGTTATGACGACTGCCCCGGCCATCCGGCATGGATCGAGCCGCGCGAGTGGCTGGGCGCTCCCCTGGCGGCGCGCTATCCGCTGCATCTCTTGTCGACCCAGCCAGCCCGCCGGCTGCACAGCCAGTATGATGTTGGCGCCCACTCGCATCAGGGCAAGCGCCATGGGCGCGAAGTCATGCGCATGAACCCGGCCGATGCGGCGGCGCGCGGACTCGCCGACGGCGATGTCGTGCGCCTGTTCAACGACCGCGGCGCGTGCCTGGCGGCACTGGAGATCAGCGACGAACTGCTGCCGGGCGTCGTCCAGCTGGCGACCGGCGCCTGGTACGATCCGGTGCCGGATGACGGTCCGCAGCCGCTCGAACGCCACGGTAACCCCAATGTGCTCACGGCCGATATTGGCACGTCGCGCCTCGCGCAGGGGCCCAGCGCCCAGTCGTGCCTCGTCGAGGTGGAGCGTTTCGACGAAGAGCTGCCGCCGGTTCGCGTCTTCGAGCCGCCGCAATTCTCCAGTCGCGGGACATGAGCCCGCAACCAGCACGACGAATGTCGTGCCGGCCAGCCAAGAAGGAAGAGAAGACATGACCAGTTCCAGCCATTCTGACGATGCCGTCATGAATGCTTTCGCACCGTTCCAGGCAGCGACGATCTCCGATGCGATGTTTTCGCTGGGTCTGCGCGACAGCGCGTTCGATCCTGTCGTGCGCCTGCTTGTGGGCCGCCAGCTTCTGGGGCGGGCGCGCACCGTGGGGCGCACCCCGCTCACCGGCAATGCCGGCCAGGCCGAAATGGCCAGCGATTATGGCTTCGCCATCCAGCAGGTGATCGACGGCTGCAAGCCGGGCTCGGTGATCGTCATTGCCACCCAGGGCATCGCCTCGCACGCCAACTGGGGCGGCAACATGGCCCATCGCGCCAGCCATCTGGGCGCTGTCGGCCTTGTCACCGACGGGGCGCTGCGCGACGCCGACGAGATGGAAGGCTATGGTCTCACCGTCTTTGCGCAGGGCACATCGGTGCGTGCCGGCCAGCATCGCTTCGCCACCACGGTACGCAATGAGCCGGTTATCTGCGCCGGCGCCTATGTGCGGCCCGATGACATCATTCTTGGCGACCGCGACGGCGTGATTGTCATCCCGCCCGAACATGCCGGCGACATCGCACGCAAGGCGGCCGAGCTTGTCGGTATCGAAAAGGAGATGCAGGCGTTCATGGATGGCGGCGCCTCGCTCTACGACGCCGTGATGAAATACAAGGTCCGCTGAAGCCGGAAGAAAAAAGCGGCGGCCGGGAATTCCCCGGCCGCCGCAGTCAGTTGATTTCAGCCGGACCGGCGATGCCGGCCCGGCTTTTTGCCATTCAGGCGATATCGACAACAATCTTGCCGCGCGCCTTGCCGGAATCCAGAAGCGCGTGAGCATCGGCCGCAGTTTCAAGCGTGAAACGGCGCTCGTCGATGAGCGGCCTGAGCTTGCCCGCATCGGCAAGCGCGGCCAGATCGCGCAGGATGCGCCCGTGGCGCTCGCGTCCCGGCCCGCGCAGCATCGGCAGGAGCATGAACACCACATGCAGCGACAGCGCCTTGCCGTGCATGTCGCCAAGGTCCGCGGTGGTGCGCGCATTTGTCGTGGCAATGCGACCGCCGATCGCTGCCGCAGCGAAGCTGTTGGTCAGGTTATCGCCGCCCACGGTGTCGAATATTGCGCTGAAGCCGCTGCCGTCCGTCAGCCGTGCCACATAGTCGGCGACCGGTTCGGAGCGCAGGATGGTGTCGTCGGCGCCAAGCTGCCTGGCAAGTGCGGCCGCTTCCTCGCTGCTGACGGTTGTCGACACCCGCGCCCCGGCTGCCTTGGCAAGCTGGATGCCGATATGGCCGACACCGCCCACCCCGCCATGCACCAGCACATGGTCGTCGCCTGTGAGGGCAAGCTTTTCCATGGCGTCGACAGCGGTAATGGCGACCAGCGGCAGTGCCGCTGCCTGGTGGAAGCTCAGGTTCTTCGGCTTGGGCGCCAGAAGGCGTGCATCGGCCGCGATATATTGCGCCAGCGTTCCGCCATGGCCCTTCACGCCGCCGGCGCAGCCATAGACCTCGTCGCCAACGCTGATCCCCTCGACACCCTCGCCGACCGCCTCGACGACGCCCGCCAGGTCCGCACCGAGGATCGCCGGCATGTCCGGACCGATCGGCAGCCCGCCGCGGATTTTGGCGTCGACGGGATTCAGTGCCGCGGCCCGGATGCGCACCAGCGCCTGTCCGGGGCCGGCGACGGGGCTCTCAACCTGCGTCAGCCTGAGTTTCTCGGGCCCGCCGAACTCAGTCAGCACCTGTGCCTGCATTCACGCCTCCATTGTATTGAATTGCCAAGGGTCTAGGGACTCGCCAACCGGCGGGCAAGCGAATAGTTCTCATCGTATCGATCAGATATGTGCATGTGGCCGGAGGAATCGGGTTTGCATGGCTCGCGCGTTGCGAGGCCGGTCCCGCTGGCTTCCGGTCTCTCTGGCTTCCGGTCTCTCTGGCAGGCAGGGCCCGACGCAAATCTTTTGCCGGCACGGAAACGGTTCCCGTTCTTGCACGGAAATGTTCTGCTGCATTATCTCATCCATACGAATCGGGGAGGAGCCGTTGATTTCCCACCGGCAGATGGAAGCAGTCTACTGGGTCAACCGGCTTGGCACCTTTCATGCCGCAGCCAGCCATCTCAACCTTTCGCAATCCACCGTCTCCAAGCGGGTGCAGGAATGCGAGACGCTGCTTTCCTGCGAGATCTTCGACAGGAGCACGCGCCATGTGCGCCTGACCCCGTCCGGGCGCAGCATCATCAGCCTGATCGAACAGATATTGCATCTGCAGGAGGAAATCCGCCACACCGCCCGCGATCCCGACCATTTTTCCGGACATTTCACCTTCGGCACCACCGAGATGGTCGCGGTCAGCTGGCTGCCTCGCCTCGTGTCGGCGATCAGGAACGCCTATCCAAGGGTGGTGCTGGAACCGGTCATCGACGATGCGGCGCCGTTGTTCCGGGGACTGCGCGACCGCTCGCTCGACCTGGTCATCGCGCCGCGGCTCAGGGGCGATCTCGGTCTGCCCCATCTGCCCCTCGGTTCGGTCGCCACGTCGTGGATGTGCGCCAGTTCGCTCTATGACGGGCCGGATACGCTGCCGGTCGACAGGATCGTCGACTTCCCCCTGCTGATCCAGTCAGAACAGTCGTCGATCTACGACCTGCTGACACAATGGTTCCGCGAATGCGACGTGTCGATCAACCGCACCATCATCTGCAACAACACCACTGCCGTGGCCGAGCTGGCGAAGGCGGGATTTGGCATGGCGTGCCTGCCATCGGCCCATTTCATGCCGCAGGTCGATGCAGGAGCGCTGCGCATCATCCACACGGCGCCGCCGCCGCCGCCCCTCGAATTCGTCGCCGCCTATCGAAATGACCGCATGTCGCCGATCTGCGCCCGCATCGCCGAAATGGCAAGGGCACAGAACGACTTCAGACCGCTCGGCTCGGCAATTCTTTCGTAATATTCATCAATAAGTCATCGAAAAATTCTCTTTTTTTCAACATACCGATATGACTAGTCTCCTTCCGAGAAACTGGTGGAGGCAGGATTGGTCGCATCTGGTTCAGGTCGCCTTTCGGATTGTGACAGCGGTGTTGCGGGCGGAGCCGGCGTTGCCGGGCGCGCAGGAAGGTCGCAGGGATGAGCGCGCGCAAGGCGGGCATTGCGGTTCTCGGGGCCGGCGTCATTGGCGTGTGCGTGGCGCTTTATCTGCAACGCGACGGCCACGACGTGGTGCTTGTCGACCAGGATGAGCCGGGAAATGGCTGTTCCTTTGGCAATGCGGGTCTCATCCAGTGCGCCAGTGTCGTGCCGGTGGCGACGCCGGGCGTGGTGCGCGCCGTGCCGCGAATGCTGCTCGACAAGAGCCAGCCCCTCCATATCCGCTGGCGGCACCTGCCGACGCTGACGCCGTATCTGCTGCGTTTCCTTGCCGAGTCGCGGCCAGATCGCGCCGCTGCCAACGCGCGCGCCCTCTCGACCATCGTGCCGCGCGCCTATGACGACTACCGCCCGCTCATCGAGGCGGCCGGCATCGGCGACATGGTGCGATCAACCGGCGAGTTGCACGTTTTCGCGACAGATGCCGCTTTCGAGGGTGCGCGCTCGGGCGGCTTTGCCATACGGCGCCGCCATGGCGTACGGGTCGAGGAACTGGATGCGGCGCAGGTTGCAGAGCTTGAACCCGCCCTCACCAACACCGTGCGGCACGGCCTGTTCCTGCCCGACTGCCACCAGACCGTGAACCCGAAGAGCTTCGTGGCGGCGCTGGCGCGCCACTTCATCGCCAATGGCGGCACGTTCATCCAGGCGCGCGTGGAGGATGTCCGGGCCGGCCCGCAGGGCAAGGTGACGGTGGCGACGACCGGCGGCGCCGTCGTGGCCGACCAGATCGTGCTTTCCTTCGGCGCGTTCTCGGCTCCGTGGGCGCGCAGGCTGGGCGTGCGTGTGCAGCTCGATTCGGAGCGTGGCTATCATGTGATGCTGCCGCGACCGGGCGTTGCCCTGAACCGCACTGTGGTGTCGGGCGAATACAAATTCGCGCTGGCGCCGATTGATGGCAAGGTCCGTATCGTCGGCACCGCGGAACTCGCGCGTGTCGGTGCGCCGCCCGCTTATGAGCGCGCCACCCGCCTCATCCCGCTTGCCCGCCAGCTCCTGCCGGGCCTCGACGATGCCGGGCGCTCGCTGTGGATGGGGCACCGGCCCTCCACGCCCGACAGTCTTCCCGTGCTGGGGCAGTTGCCGCAGCACCCCAACGTCATCTTCGCCTTCGGCCACAACCATTCCGGTCTCACGCTGGGCGGCACCACCGGCAGGATCGTCGCCGACATCGTTGCCGGGCGCGCGTCCGTCGTCGACCTGTCGTCCTTCCGTCCAACCCGTTTTCATTCCTGATGCCCAGCTCCGGACATACACTGACCATGAACCAGCATCCCGTCTCCATTTATCGCAGGCTCGGCGTCGAACCGGTCGTCAATTGCGGCTCCTCGCGCTCCTTCTACGGCAGCAGCGTCATGAGCGATCCGGTGCGCGAGGCGATCGTCAGCGCCTCGCTCGACTATGTCATCATGGAGGAACTGGCCGAGGCGATCGGCGCGCGGCTGGCCGCCATCACCGGTGCCGAATGGGGCACGGTCACCGCCGGGTCATCGGGCGGGCTGGCCCTGGCCGCCGCGGCCTGTGTGGCGGCCAATGACCCGCTGCGGATGCTGCGCATGCCGCAATCCTTCGATGGCGAGCAGCGCGTGGTGCTGACGCCGAAGGGACAACGCTTCGCCTACGATCAGGCGCTTCGCCTCGTCGGTGCGTCCATCGTCGAGGTCGCCACGCCGGAAGAGTTTCGCGCCGCGTTGCGCGAGCAACATGTGGTGGCAATATCGATCTTCGGCGAGCGCGACGCCGCTGCCCCCGTCAGGTTCGACGACATCCTGCCCATGGCGCGCGCCGCCGGCGTACCGGTGCTGGTCGATGCGGCCTCCGAGCCGCTCGCCTGCCCCGAAACCTGGACTGCCCGCGGCGCGGACCTCGTCGTCTACAGCATCGGCAAGCTGATCCGCGGCCCGGCCGCCGCGGGCCTGCTGCTCGGCCGCAGGGACCTCGTGCGCGCGGCATGGTTCAACGGCCCGCCCCACCAGAGCTTCGCCCGCGCCATGAAGATCGGCAAGGAAGAGATGGTGGGGGCTGTTGCCGCCGTCGAACACTGGTTCGCGCGCGATCACGAGGCCGAGCGGCACAGCTGGCGGCGCCGGCTCGAGGTCATCCGCGACCACCTGCGGCCGATCAACACGCTGCGGCTCGATCTTTCGGAGCTGGTTGGCGGCGTGCCTCGCCTGAAGGTGGACTGGTCGCAATGCCAGCCGGGCCTGTCCTTCGTGGAACTGCGCGCCGAATTGCTGGCGCGGCGGCCGCGTATCCTCATCGACGACTATGGCGGCAGCGACAGCTCGACCATGCTCAACCCCTTCGCGCTGCGTGATGGCGAGGAGGTGCTGGTCGCGGAGGCGCTCCACGAGGCGTTTTCCGCCGTCCGCCCGATCGTTTCCCCGCCTCCCGTCACGGACGTGGATGTGAGCGGCGAATGGCTGGCCGAGCTTCAGTTCGCCAATGGCCCGGCCCGCCACCGCCTGCGCCTGCGGCGTCAGGGCGACAGAATTTCCGGCGCCCATCTGGCGCCCGGCAGCGCGGGCGACGCCAGCGGCATGATGAAGGGCGACGGCTTCGAGCTTCAGGCGTTTCACATGGTCGAAGGCAACACGGTCAGCTACCGCTTCGTCGCGCAGGAATGTTCGACCGCGCACATCGCCGGTTTCGTCGAACTGGGTGCGGCCGCCAGCCATACAAAGGGCCCCACGACATATGGCCAGTTTGGGGCAGTCCAGTTTCACGCCGCTCCCGAAGGGCTTTCGCCGCCGCGCGGCTGACGCTGCGCGCCCGCATCACACAGGAGGAGGAGGTCTCATGGAACCGCATTACATCAACCCGCAAAATCTTCAGCACCGCTCCGACACCGTCGTCTTCAATGGCGTCGCTTATGTTTCCGGCGTTGTGCCGGGCGACAACACCCTGCCCGTGGCTGAGCAAACCCGGCAGGCGCTGGCGCAGATCGACCAGCGGCTGGCCGAGGCGGGAACCAGCCGTTCCCTTCTTCTTTCTGCGACGATCTGGATGCAGGACGTGAACCGCGACGTCGGCGAATTCAACCAGACCTGGACTGCATGGCTGGCGCCGGGGCGGCAGCCTGCCCGCGCCTGCGTGCAGGCCGTGCTGCAGGGCGGCGCCATGCTGGAGATTTCGGTGATCGCGGCGCTGCCGTGAACCACGGACCGTGAAACCGGCATCCCCTCCACGCAGGAAATGCGGGGGATGAAGCAGGGCAGCCGGCAGCTATAACACCGCCGAAACGGCGTATGGGGGGAGGTCGAGATGAAGAAGGTCGCAATCACGCCTGGCGGGCCGGCCGCCATGCCGGGACAAGCCGGCACGGCGGCCGGGCGGATATCGTCCGGGTATCGGGATGGGTGACTTTCTCATCATCCTGTCGCCTCCCTATCTGCAGGAACTCGCGAACGGGTTGCTGCTGACCCTGATCATGACAGCCGCTTTCCTGGTGCTTGGCGGCCTATGGGGCGTAATACTGACCATGCTGCGCATGGTGCCGCCGCTCGATCCGCTGGTGGCGACCTATGTCTCGATCCACCGCAACGTGCCATTGCTGGTCCAGATCATGTTCTGGTATTTCGCGGCGCCCGAATTCATGCCGGCTTTCGTCAGCGAATGGGTCAACCAGCGTTCGAGCGAGATCTATTTCGCGATCCTGGCCATCAGCCTGGCGTTTGGCGCCTATGTGTCGGAGGATCTGCGAAGCGGCATCCGCTCGCTGCCGCCCGTGCAATATGAGGCGGCGCGCGCCGTCGGCCTCAGCTATGTCCAGGCGCTGCGGCTGGTCATCATTCCGCAGGCGGCGCGCGTGTCCCTGCCGGCGCTCACCAACCAGTTCCTGCTTTATTTCAAGGGTACCAGCATCGCCTCCGCCATCGGCACGGCCGAACTGACTCACGCTGCCTATTCGGTCAACAACACCACCTATCTGACCTACCAGACCTTCGCTGTGGCGACCGTGCTTTACCTCGTGATCTCGCTGGTGGTCATGGCGGTGAGCGCCCGGTTCCGGTCGTCCGGGCAGGAGAAGCGCCGATGATGGAGATCATCGACAAATACTGGCTGCTGCTTCTCATCGGCCAGTATCCGAACGGCCCGCTGGGCGGGCTGGCGATGACGATCATCATCGCCTTCGGCGCGCTGGCTGCGTCGCTGCCCCTGGCCACCCTGCTCGCTCTGGCCCGCACCAGCGGCATTCCATGGCTGGAGCGGCCGGTTCTGTGGCTCGTCACCTTCGTGCGCGGCCTGCCTTTCCTGATGTTCGTGTTCTGGGTCTATTTCGGCGTGCCAGCCCTTTTCGGCATCTCGCTGGACGGCGTCACCACCATGGTGGTGGCGCTCATCATCTATGAATCCGCCTATATATCCGAGATCGTGCGGGCCGGCATCGAAGCCATCCCCCGCGGCCAGATCGAGGCGGCCAATTCGCTCGGCCTGAAATATGGCGTGCGCACCTTTTGCATCGTGCTGCCGCAGGCGTTGTTCAACATGATGCCCAGCCTCATCACCCAGTTCGCCTCCATCGTGAAGGAAACGTCGATCGGCTATATCATCAGCGCGCAGGAACTGACGTTCGCCGCCACGCAGGTGAACAATCTTGAGGTAACGAAGCCGCTCGAGATCTTCGCCATCCTCGCCATCGCCTATTACCTGCTGTGCGGCGGCGTCGTGCTTGTGGCGCGAATGCTGGAGCGGCGGGTGCTGCGGCGGCGCAGGCAGGCGGCGCAGACCGCCCGGCCCCTGACCCGGGCGGTGGCGGCATGATCCGGTTTTGCGAAGTCAGCAAATCCTATGGCAGTCTGCCTGCGCTGCGCAGCGTCAGCGGCGCGGTGGCGGCTGGCCAGGTGGTGGTGGTCTGCGGCCCCTCCGGCGCCAGCAAGTCCACCCTCATCCGCACCGTCAACCGGCTGGAGCCGATCCAGAGCGGCCGCATCCTGATCGATGGCCGCGACATTCACGAACGCAGCTGGTCGGTGAACGACCTGCGCAGCAAGGTCGGCTTCGTTTTCCAGTCTTTCGGCCTGTTCCAGCATCTCGACGCACTCGCCAATGTGGCGCTGGCGCTCGTTCATGTGCGGCGCATGCCGCGCAGGGAGGCGGAAGCTGCCGCGATGAGCCAGCTCGAGCGCCTGGGCCTCGCCGACAAGGCTCATCACATGCCCTCGCAACTGTCGGGCGGCCAGCAGCAGCGCGTCGCCATCGCGCGCGCACTGGTGATGAAGCCGACAGTGCTGCTGCTCGATGAGCCCACCTCGGCGCTCGACCCCGAAATGGTCGGCGAGGTTCTGCACACCATCGAGCAACTGGCCGGCGCCGGCCTGACCATGATGTGCGTCACCCATGAGATGGGTTTTGCGCGGCGCGTCGCCGACAGGATCTGGCTCATGGAGGCCGGCGAACTGAAGGTCGATGCCGACGCGGCCTCCTTCTTTGCCGGCGAGGCTGGTCCCCGCGCCCGCGAATTTCTGAACAATCAATAGGACCGGGACACTCACAGGAGGAGACAAAAATGAAACACACGCTACGCACAGCGCTTGCATTTGCTGCGGTCACTCTCGCGTTTGCCGCACCGGCGGCGGCCGACCAGCTGGCGGACGTTCAGGCCAAAGGCGCAATCGTCTGCGGCACCATCGGCACCGTGCCGCCCTTCAGCTTCCAGGATCCCGCCACCCGCACCACCGTCGGCTATGACGTCGACATCTGCAATCTCATCGCCGAGGCGCTGAGCGTGAAGGCGGAGGTGGTTCTGGTGGCAGGCGCGGCCCGCATCCCCGAACTCAATCAGGGTCGCCTCGATATCGTCACCGGCTCGCTGGGCTGGACGCCGGAGCGGGCCAAACAGGTCGACTACAGCTATTCCTACTATTTTTCCAACCAGATGGTCGGCGTGACGACGAAGTCCGGCATCGAATCCGTCAGGGAACTGGAAGGCAGGCGCGTCTCGGCGCAATCGGCCTCGACCTCCGAAGCGGTCGCCAGGCAGAAGCTCCAGGGCTCGCAGGTCGTCTCGTTCCAGGATGTTCCGCAGGCCCTGCTGGCCCTCAACCAGGGTCGCGTGCAAGGTCTCGTCCTGTCTGAGCTGATGCTGCGCGACTTCGCCGCCACCAGCGCCGATACCGACAACCCGCTTAAGGTGGTCGAGGATTCGACGCTGATGGTGGAGAAGGTGGGCGTCGGCGTGCGCAAGGGCGAGGAAGCCCTGCTTGCCAGGATCAACGAGATTCTCTCGGAGGCCGATAGAAACGGCACGCTGGACACCATCTACGACAAGTGGCTCGGCAAGGATTCGCGGTTCAACATGCCCCGCAGCTTCCAGGTGGCGCCGATCGAATAGAATATGAAAGCGATCAGGCGGGTCTTTCCGAGCTGCCGATTGCCTGCGGGGCAACTGTCCCTCGTCCGGTCAGGATGGATGAGGGACGGTCACGACGGGCTCAGCCCAGCACGCTCTTCACTGCGTCCGCCGTCTTGCCCACGATTGTGTCGGCCTCTTCCTTCGTCAGGCACAGCGGCGGGGCGAAACCAAGAATATCGCCCTGCGGCATGGCCCGGCCGATGACGCCGCGCTCGGCCAGCGCGGCCGCCACCTGCGGGCCGATCTTGTCGGCGGCGTCGAAGAAGGTGCGATCGTCGCGATCCCTGACGAACTCCACCGCCGCCAGCAGACCTTCGCCACGCACTTCGCCGACATTCCCGTGGCCGCCGAGGGCCTGTTGCAGCGCGTCCCTGAAATACGGGCCGACCTCCCCGGCATTGGTCACCAGATCGAGTTCGTCGATCAGTTCCAGATTGGCGACGCCTGCCGCAGCGCAGATCGGATGGGCGGAATAGGTCCAGCCATGGCCGATGGGGCCAAGCTCGTCGGATCCCTTGACCAGACCCTCCCACATCTTTTCACCGACAATGACGCCGGACAGCGGCGCATAGGCCGAGGTCAGGCCCTTGGCGATGGTGATGAGGTCGGGCCTCATGCCGTAATGATCGGAACCGAACATCGATCCCAGCCGGCCGAAGCCGGTCACCACTTCGTCGGCGACGAGCAGAATGTCGTATTTATCGAGAACGGCCTGGATCTTCGGCCAGTAGCCGGCCGGCGGCGGCACGATGCCGCCCGTGCCCAGAACCGGCTCGCCGATGAAGGCGGCGACGGTGTGCGGCCCTTCGGCGAGGATCATCTCTTCCAGCCTGTCGGCGCAATATTGCGAGAACTGCTCTTCGCTCAGCGAGCGATCCTCGCGGCGGAAATAATAGGGCGCCTCTGTGTGCAGCACCGGCGCGCGCGGCAGGTCGAAGGCGTTGTGGAAGGCGGCGAGCCCGGTCAGCGAGCCGGTCATCACGCCCGAGCCATGATAGCCGCGCCAGCGCGAGATGATCTTCTTCTTCTCCGGCCGGCCGAGCACATTGTTGTAGTACCAGATCAGCTTGATGTTGGTTTCGTTGGCATCCGAGCCCGACTGGCCGAAATAGACGCGGCTCATGCCCTGCGGCGCGCGGTCGATGATCATCTTGGCGAGCCGGATCGAGGCATCGGTGCCGTGGCCGACATAGGCGTGGTAATAAGCCAGCTCCTTCGCCTGGGCGGCGATTGCGTCGGCAATCTTCTGGCGGCCATAGCCGACATTGACGCAATAGAGCCCGGCAAAGGCATCGATGCTCTTCTTGCCATTCGTATCCCAGACGGTAACGCCTTCGCCGCCGGCCATGACGCGGTTCGGGGTCTCTCCCCGCGCATGCATGCCCATATGGGTGGAGGGATGGAAGAAATGGTCGCGATCCCAGGCGGCCAGTTCGTTGGACTTGTCGAGCATGATGTTCTCCTTTGCAGATTGCGCTGCCGGCTACGGAATTGGCTCAGGCCAGATCGAAGCAGACATATTTGAGGTCGGTGAAGGCTTCGATACCGTGACGCGAGCCTTCCCGGCCAAGGCCGGATTGCCGCATACCTCCGAATGGAACCGGCGCGCCGGTGATCCTGACACGGTTGACGGCAACCATGCCGTAGCCGAGCGCGGCGGCCATGCGCCGCTGCCGTGCGCCATTTTCCGTCACAACATAGGCGACGAGGCCATATTCGCTATCGTTGGCGCGGGTGACAACCTCGTCCTCGCTGTCGAAGGCGGTGACGGCGGCGACCGGCCCGAAAGTTTCCTCCTGCATGATGAGCGCATCGTCGGGCACACCGGCCAGCAAGGTCGGCTGATAGAACAGCGGGCCGGCCTCGTGGCGCCTGCCGCCGCACATAAGCCGCGCGCCACGCGCCACGGCATCTGACACCTGCTCTTCGACCTTCGCCACCGCGCGTTCATGCATGAGCGGGCCGATGTCGGCATCGGGCGTCAGGCCGTCAGCCACCTTCAGCGCCCCGATAAGGCGGGCGAAGGCCGTGCAGAACGCCTCGTACAGCGGGCGCTCGACATAGATGCGGTTGGCTGCGAGGCAATCCTGACCGGAGGTGGCGAACTTGGCATCGAGCGCGATCCGGGCGGCGCGCTCGGGATCGGCGTCGGCGAAGATGACGAGCGGCGCGTGGCCGCCCAGCTCCATCACCAGCCGCTTCATGGTGGCGGCGCACTGGCCGGCAATTCTGCGTCCGATTTCGGTGGAGCCGGTGAAGCTCAGCGCCCGCACGCGCCTGTCCGCGCACAGCGTTTCGACAATCGGCGCGGCGGGGCCGGTGACGACATTGAAAACGCCGGCCGGCAGCCCTGCGCGCTCGCCAAGTTCAGCCAGCGCCAGTGCCGACAAGGGAGTCTGCGAGGAAGGATGCGCCACCACGGTGCAGCCGGCAGCGAGGGCTGCGGCGGCCTTGCGCGTCAGCATGGCGGAGGGGAAGTTCCACGGCGTCACCACGCCGGCAACGCCGAGCGGCTCGCGCCGCACCGCCATTTCGGCGCCGGGCAGATGGCTGGTCACACCCTCCGCATTCAGCCTTCTGGCTTCCTCCGCATACCACTCGACAAAGGAGGCGGCATAGTCGATCTCGCCGCGCGATTCCTTCAGCGGCTTGCCCTGCTCCAGCGTCATCAGCAAGGCGAGGTCTTCTCTGGCGGCAACGATCAGCTCATGCCAGTTGCGCAGCAGGCGCGAGCGTTCCTGCGGCAGCAGCGCGCGCCATGCTGGGAACGCGTCTGATGCCGCCGAAATGGCGTCGGTGGTCTGGCTTTCATCGAGGGCGGCGACAAAGGCGAGGCTGGCGCCGCTGGCGGGATCGGTCACCTCGAAACTGCTGGCCGGGGCGCTGGCCGTCCAGTGGCCGCCGACATAGGCGAGCTCGCGATAAAGCCGCCGGTCGCTCAGGCGGTCGAGCGCTTCGTGGCGCTGCTGGCGGGCAAAGTGCGCGGACATGACATGGCCTCCCTGTGATGGGCAGAGTCTAGACCCGGTTGCGCGAGAGAAAGTCTGTTGCCGGGGCTCGTTGCAGAGAAAGTCTCTGTTTGAGGCGGGGCAGGCAGATCAATTCTCCGCAGCGGCCCTCTCCCCGGATCAGGCCCGATGGGTCAGTCCGTATGGCTGGCCAGTTCGGCCAGCGGCAGCACCGTGTCGTCCTTGACCGTCCTGGTGACGATGTAGGTGAAATAGCGGTCGATGCCGATTTCGCGTTCGAGAAGCGAATCGATCAGCCGCTGGTAGGCGTCGATATCGCGGGTCATCACCCTCAGCAGATAGTCCACGCCGCCGCCCACCGACCAGCAGGAGATGATTTCAGGCACGTCGCGCACCACCCGCTCGAAACGGTCGAAGTCGGCCTGCCGGTGATTGGCGAGCGTCACTTCCACCAGAACGCTGGTGACGGGCGCGATCGCGCGCACGGCGATGCGGGCGTGATAGCCGGTGACGATGCCGGCCTTTTCCAGCTTTGCCAGCCGCATCCAGCACGGTGTGGGCGACAATCCCACCTGTTCGGCGAGCTTCAGCTTGGTGATGCGCCCGTCGCGCTGGATCGCGTCAAGGATCTTCAGGTCTGTGGCGTCGAGCTTCGTGGCGGCCATGGCAGTCCGGTTTCATGATGGGATTGCACCATGCAGGCGAATGATTTCGATTGTCAATTGAACTGATTTCGATCTCTAATGAAGTCATGACACAATGGCGACCCGACCCGGCGCTGATCCGCCGCCCTGCCTATCTCTCGCTGGCCGACCAGT
>JAIPUZ010000116.1 GCA_022833215.1 Mesorhizobium sp.
GGCACGCGGCAACACGTTTCGTGTCACCGCTGCGGACGGCCGCGCCCGATCCCGCCCCGGGATCAGGCATGGGTGACCGGAACGGCAGGTCTCCTGACTTCCGCGTCGTCGCCTCCCGCCGCCTTCCCGGGACCCTTGCGGCCCAGTGGCATATCGGAGAGAGGCTCGGCGGCTACAGTTGCGGGGGCAGTCGCGGCCTGGCCGATCGTCCGGCTTACCGTGTTCCCTTTTGATCCGTATGCGGAACCGTTTCCACCGCTGACGCTAAGCATTGCCTGTCGAGGCTGTCAATTCCGGCTGCGCTGCCTTGTGTTCCGATTGCGGCGCGGCGCGGCTCGCGCTTGCGGGCCGGGGAAAATTCCGCTACGTCGCCGCTTTGCTGACCGGAGCAGGGACTTGACCGACCGACAAGCCGATGTCGCCATCATTATGGGCAGCCAGTCCGACTGGGCGACCATGCGCCATGCCGCCGATACGCTGGCTGGGCTCGGTGTTTCCCACAAAAGCCTGATCGTTTCGGCCCACCGTACGCCCGAGCGCCTCTACGATTTTGCCCGCGGGGCGAAGGCCGCAGGCTACAAGGTGGTGATCGCCGGGGCGGGCGGAGCGGCGCACCTGCCGGGCATGACCGCCGCGATGACCCCTTTGCCGGTATTCGGCGTTCCGGTGGAATCGAAAGCGCTGTCGGGACAGGATTCGCTTTTGTCGATCGTGCAGATGCCGGCCGGCATCCCGGTGGGCACGCTTGCCATCGGCAAGGCCGGCGCGGTCAACGCCGCGCTGCTGGCCGCCGCCGTGCTGGCGCTCACCGACGGGGAGCTTGCCGGGCGGCTTGAAGCCTGGCGTTCGGCGCAGACCGAAAAGGTCGCCCTCGAACCGGAGGACGATGCCTGATGCTGGCGCCGGGATCGACCATCGGTATCGTCGGCGGCGGCCAGCTTGGCCGCATGCTGGCCATGGCCGCCGCGCGCCTTGGCTACCGCGTCGCCATTCTCGAACCGCAGGCCGATTGTCCGGCCGCGCAGGTCGCCAACCGGCAGATCGTCGCCGCCTATGACGATCCGGCCGCGCTGGCGGAGCTGGCCTCGATCAGTGCCGTCGTCACCTACGAGTTCGAGAACGTGCCTGTGGAGGCGGCCGAAACGCTCGCCGCCCGCGTGCCGGTGCTGCCGCCGCCACGCGCTCTGGAGGTGTCGCAGGACAGGCTGGTGGAAAAACAGTTCCTCAACGGCATCGGCATCGATACAGCGCCGTTTCTCGCTGTCGACAGCGATGCCGAACTGGCCTCCGCCTTGCAGGCTTTTGGAGGAAACGGTGTCCTCAAAACACGCCGCATGGGTTATGACGGCAAGGGCCAGCGTGTCTTCCGCAACATGGAAGCCGGCAGTTATGCGGGCGTGTTCGAGGCGATGGGCGCGGTGCCCCTCATCCTCGAAGGGTTGATTTCGTTCGAGCGTGAAATATCCGTGATCGGGGCGCGCAGCGCCGACGGCAAGGTCGTGACCTATGAGCCGGCGCAGAATGTGCATCGCGATGGCATCCTGCACAGCTCCACCGTGCCCGCGGCGATTTCACCGTCGACGGCGGACATCGCGCGGCAGGCCGTTGCATCGATCCTCGGGGCGCTTGGCTATGTCGGGGTTATCGGCGTGGAGTTCTTCGTACTGGACGACGGATCGCTGCTCGTCAACGAGATGGCGCCGCGCGTTCATAACTCCGGCCACTGGACAGAAGCCGCCTGTGCGATCTCGCAGTTCGAGCAGCATATCAGGGCCGTCGCCGGGCTTGCGCTGGGCGACACGCGCCGGCACAGCAATTGCGTGATGGAGAACCTGATCGGCGACGATGTCGACCGCCTGGCGGAACTCGTCACCGAGCCCGACGTTGTGGTTCATCTCTACGGCAAGGCCGAATCCCGGCCCGGGCGCAAGATGGGCCATTTCACCCGTCTGATCGCCCGGGTGGCGGCCGGTTGATCGCTTTTTTCGACGATCTTCTTTTTCCTGTCGCAAACGGATGCCAGTGAACGCCTCACAAGGAACGAAGGAGGCCGTATTGCGACGTGTTTGGGTGCTCGTGGCCCTGCTGCTCGGCGCGCCGGCTCTCATGGGAGCCCATATGGGCGTGCAGCAGCTTCTGGGCAATTTCCATGAGGTGATTCCCGGAGAGTTCTATCGCTCGGGACAGCCGGATTATCGCGATATCGCCGCCTATTCGGAACGCTACGGCATTCGCTCCATTGTCAACCTGCGCAACGAAAAGCCGGACGCGGAGGCATTGGCCGCGCGCGCCGAGGCGGAACGGCGCGGCATAAAGATCATCGATTTCCCGATGTCCTCGGCCCAGCCCCTGCCGGTTGAGAAAGCCGCCGAACTGGCCCGGTTGATGCGGGCGGCCCCGAAGCCGCTGCTCGTGCATTGCGACCATGGCGCCAATCGTACCGGACTTGCCTCGGCCATCTATACCGCTGCCATCGCCGGGCAGGGCGAGATTTCGGCCGAGTTGCAGCTTTCTCCCTATTATGGCCATGTGCCCATCGAAGGCATAGGACGATACGAAATGTACCGCTCCTGGGATCGCTTCGAGGAAACGCTCGGCTTCTGAAGCCGGCAGGAGCCCCCCTGCCTTGCCGCATGCCGCGGTGATTTGCCGTACGCGTACGGGTGCGACATGGTGCCCAAGTGACTTCCGGCATGTCGGGACGTACTGAATTTTCAGAAATTTCTGAAATCAGGTCCGGCATGAACCTTCCTCCACTCATCCAGTCCTTCGTGTTGCATTTCGGCGAAATGGGCAGCCGATGGGGCATCAACCGCACGGTTGGCCAGATCTATGCGCTGCTTTACGTCTCGCCGGAGCCTTTGTGCGCCGACCAGATCGTTGAAGGGCTGGGCATTTCGCGTTCCAACGTTTCCATGGGATTGCGCGAGCTTCAGGCATGGAACCTCGTCAACCTGCGGCACATTCCCGGCGACAGGCGCGATTTCTTCACCGCGCCGGACGATATCTGGCAAATCCTGCGCACGCTGGCGGAGGAACGCAAGAAGCGCGAGGTGGACCCAACGCTGTCTGTGCTGCGTGAGCTTATCATGCAGCAGCCCGGCAGCGAGGAGGAACGTTACGCCCAGTCCAGGCTTATGGAGATGAATGGACTCATCGAACAGCTCACGAACTGGTACGATGATGTCAAACGACTCGATACGGAACGGCTGGCGACACTGCTCAGCCTCGGCTCCAGGGTGACGAGGCTGCTCGATGCGAAGGATCGCATCGTATCGCTTGGTCGCAAACGCAGGGGGGACGGACAACCGTGAGCGCGCTCGACACGGCGATTGCCCGGCAGCCGGCATTGCGCAAGCCGGTAGACCCCGAAGCCCTGACGATCGCGGAGCAGAAGGCGGGAGCACGGAGGCGGCGGGCAAGGTCGGGCGCGCCTGCCTCGCCGGGCAGGCTTCCCATTGCATTGCAGGCAGGGGCATCGCTGATCTGGATCGGGCAGGCGGCGCTGCTGGCCATGGCCATCGGCCATATCGCAGCCGGTGCCGGCGCGAGGGCCGCGATATGGCCGGCAATCGGCGTCTTCGTGCTCGGCGTGTTGAGGGCGTGGATGGACCGGTCCGGTTCGCGGCTCGCTTTCCGGGCGGCGCGCCACCAGCTTTCCCTGCTGCGCGAAAAAGCCGTTTCGGCGCTGGCGACGCGGTCTCCGCTGGATGCCTCGCGCCCTTCGTCCGGCTATGTGGCAAGCACCATTGCCGAACAGGCCGAGGCGGTGGTGCCCTATGTGGCGCGCTTCCAGCCGCTGCGCTGGCGCGCAGTGATCGTTCCGCTCGCCATATTCGCCTGCGTTCTGCCTCTGTCCTGGGTGGCCGCGCTGATCATGCTGGTCGCGCTGCCGCTGATCCCGATCTTCATGGCGCTCGTCGGCTGGCGGGCGAAGGAAGCGAGCGAGCGCCAGCTTGCCAAGATGGGCGACATGAACGCCTTCCTGCTCGACCGGCTGCGCGGTCTCGCCACCATCCGCAGCTTCGATGCGGTTGACCGCACGGCGCTGCGCCTGCGGGAGGAAGCCGATGTGCTGCGCCGTCGGACCATGGCGGTGCTGCGCATTGCCTTCCTCTCCTCGGCTGTGCTGGAGCTGTTCTCGGCGCTGGGCGTGGCGATGGTCGCCGTCTATGTCGGTTTCCATTTCCTCGGACAGCTCGAATTTGGCGCATGGGGCGGCAGGCTTTCGCTGGCAGAGGGCGTGTTCATCCTCATGCTCGCTCCGGCCTTCTTCGAGCCGATGCGCGAGCTTTCCGCAGTCTGGCATGACCGTGCCGCCGGCGTCGCGGCTTTGGAAGCTCTGGAAAAAGTGACGGCGGCCGGCGAGCCGGTCGTCGTTGCGGCGGGAGCTCCGGCCGTGAAACCGGACGGCCGCGCCGCGGGCGTGGTCATCGACGGGCTGCATTTCCGGCATGCCGGGAGCGCTGCCGCCGCAAAGGATGGTTCGGTGCCGGAACGCAAGGTGTTCGACGACCTGTCCCTGGACATCGGGGCCGGCGAGCGCGTTGCCGTCATGGCGCCGAGCGGTGGCGGCAAGTCGACCCTGCTCGCGCTCATCGCAGGGCTGGCGGTGCCGGAAGGCGGCTCGATCCGCATTGGCGGTGAAACGCTGCGGCCCGAGACCGCGGCGCGCCTTCGGGCCGGCATGGCGTGGCTCGGCCAGACACCGCACATTTTCCCCGGCACGCCTGGCCGCAATGTCACGCTCGGCCGTTCCGATGTGGACGAGCATGTGGTCGAGGCCGCCCTTGGCGCGGCACGGCTTGACAGCGTGGCGCAGAAACGCCGGCAGATGGTGCTGGGCGAGGGGGGCGCGGGCTTGTCCGGCGGCGAGGCGCTGCGCCTTGCCCTTGCTCGTGCTGCGGCGGTGCAGGGCGCGGGACTGGTGCTGGCCGACGAGCCGACCGCGCATCTCGACCGCGCGACCGCCGGCGAGATTACCGACATGCTGCTTGAAATCGCGCAGGGCCGCACCCTGATCGTCGCCACGCACGATCCGGTGCTGGCTTCCCGTATGGACCGTATCGTAATGCTCGGCGACGAAAGCGCCGGAGGGAGGCGGGCATGAACTCCGTGCGTCACCTTCAGGCCGTCATGGCGCTGTTCTGGTCTCAGAATCGCCTGATGCTCGCCGCCGGCGCCCTGCTCGCGCTTTGCACCGCGCTGGCCGGTATCGCGCTGCTTGGCCTCTCCGGCTGGTTCATCACCGCAACCGCGATCGCGGGAGCTTCGGTGGCGACGGCGCTCGTCTTCGATGTCTTCGCACCCGCTGCCGGCATCCGCTTTCTGGCGCTGGCACGCACATTTTCGCGCTATGGGGAGCGGCTGGTCACGCATGACGCCACGCTCAAAGTGCTGGCAAGTCTGCGCGAGCGGGTGTTTCGCACCTTCGCCACGGATGAGGAAGCGCGCAGCCTCGCGGCACGCCCGGCGCGGCTGCTGTTTCGTCTCACCGTCGATATCGATGCGCTGGATTCGCTCTATCTGCGGGTTGCGGTTCCGCTGGTGGCGGCGCTCGGTTCGGCGCTGGTCACTTCGGCCGCACTCGGCCTGATTGCGCCGGCCCTCGGCATCGGCGTCGGGCTGGCCCTGATCCTGTCCGGTCTCGCCATTCCGGCGGTGGCCGCCGCCCGTGCGCAGAAGCCGGCGCGGCGGCGGGCCCATGCGCTGGAGGTGTTGCGCTCGCGCACCATCGACCTGATGCGGGGGCAGGCCGATCTGGTCATGGCGAACAGGCTGTCGGCGCAGACGATGGCCTTATCGGCTGCGGATTCGCGCCTTGCCGATGCAGACGACGCGCTGAACCATATCGAGACCAACGCAGGTTTCTCGTTCGCGGTTGCCGGCGCGGGTCTGCTCGCCGCCACACTGATCGCGGCCGCCTTGCTGGCGGAAAGCGGGACGATTGGCGCGCCAGCGGCGGCTCTGGCCGTGTTCGTGGCGCTCGCCTGCCTGGAACCCTTCGCCGCGCTGCGTCGTGGCGCGCTGGAGCTTGGCCGGGTGCTGCTGTCGGCCCGCAGGCTGGGTTCGAAGCTCACGGATGTTGCCGATGAAACAGCGAGCCACGATCTGCCATCATCCCTTGCGAACGCGGTTGAAATTGCCGGCGTGACGGCATCCTACCGCCACGGCGACCGTCCGGTTGTGGAAGCCCAGTCGCTCGCCGTGGCCAGAGGCGAGCATGTGGCCCTGATCGGAGCCAGCGGGGCCGGCAAGTCCACGATCCTGTCTTTGATCGCCGGCGAACTGCCTCCGCACGCCGGAACGGTCAGGACGCTGCCGGCGGCGCTCCTCACCCAGCGCACCGAACTCTTCCGCGATACGCTGCGCGGCAACCTTGCGCTAGCACGGTCGAATGCGGGTGACGGCGAGATGATGCAGGCGCTTCATGCCGCCGGACTTGGCGGTTTCGTGGCCGGCCTTCCAGAAGGGCTGGACACCATGCTGGGCGAGGGCGGCGCCGGGCTTTCAGCCGGTCAGGCAAGACGGCTGGCGCTGGCCCGCCTGCTGCTGCGCGACACACCCGTATGGCTGCTCGACGAGCCCACCGAGGGGCTGGACGGGCCGACGGCGCGCGATGTCATCGAACGCATTGGCGCCTGCGCCGAGGGGCGCGCGCTTGTCATCGTCACCCATGTGCGCCGCGAAGCGGAGATGGCGGACCGCATCCTGCTCATCGAGCATGGCAGGGTGCAGGCCGACTGCGCGCGCGGCAGCCGGGAATATCTGAGGCTGCTCGAGCGTCTGCGGCCGGATTGAGGATCAGTTTCGTCGACGCCGGGCGGATGGCGTCACATCAGCAAGGGAGGCCGGAAAGCCGGAGTAGCCATGGAACTCGATATTGTCGATCTGTCGCGGCTTCAGTTCGCGATAACCGCTCTCTACCATTTCCTGTTCGTGCCGCTGACGCTCGGCCTGTCGGTGCTGCTTGCGATCATGGAGACGGTCTACGTCATGACCGGCCGCGACATCTGGCGCCAGATGACGAAATTCTGGGGCGTGCTGTTCGGCATCAACTTCGTCATGGGCGTGGCGACCGGCATCGTCATGGAGTTCCAGTTCGGCATGAACTGGAGCTACTACAGCCACTATGTCGGCGATATCTTCGGTGCGCCGCTGGCCATCGAAGGGCTGATGGCCTTCTTCCTCGAGGCGACCTTCGTCGGCCTGTTCTTCTTCGGCTGGGACAAGCTCTCGCGCCTTGGCCATCTCGCCGCCACATGGGCGGTCGCCATCGGCTCGAACTTCTCGGCGCTGTGGATCCTGATCGCCAATGGCTGGATGCAGAACCCGGTCGGTTCGGCCTTTAACCCGCAGACCATGCGCATGGAAGTCAACGACTTCGCCGCCGTGCTGTTCAATCCGGTGGCGCAGGCAAAATTCGTGCACACCGTGTCGGCGGGCTATGTCACGGCCTCCATCTTCGTGCTCGGCGTCTCGGCCTGGTATCTGCTGAAGGGCCGTCACCTCGAGCTGGCAAAGCGCTCGCTCACCGTCGCGGCGTCCTTCGGTCTCGCTTCGGCGCTGTCGGTGGTCGTGCTCGGCGACGAGAGCGGCTACCTTTCCACCGAGCACCAGAAGATGAAGCTCGCCGCCATCGAGGCGATGTGGAAGACCGAGCCGGCGCCGGCCGCCTTCACCGCCATCGGCTTTCCCGATCAGGAGGCGCGCAAGACCCACTATGCCGTCCATATCCCGTGGGTGATGGGCCTCATCGGCACGCGCTCGCTGACCACCGAGATTCCCGGCATCGAGGAACTGGTGCAACATGCCGAGACGCGCATCCGCAGCGGCATGGTGGCCTATGCGGCATTGCAGGAAATCCGGGCCGCCGGCTCGGATGCCGCCATACCGGAAGCAGCGCGCACGGCCTTCGAGGAAAACGGGATGGACCTCGGCTATGCCCTGCTGCTCAAGCCCTATCTGGACGATCCGGCGCAGGCCAGCGACGAGCAGATCGCGAAGGCGGCATGGGACACGGTGCCGAATGTGCCGACCCTGTTCTGGACCTTCCGCATCATGGTGGGGCTCGGCTTCTTCTTCATCGTGCTGACTGGCGTGTTCTTCTACCTGTCGGCCCGCCACCAGCTCGATCGCTATCCGTGGCTGTTGCGGGTGGCGGTGTTCGCCATCCCGCTGCCGTGGATCGCCGCTGAATGTGGGTGGATCGTGGCGGAGTTCGGTCGCCAGCCGTGGATCATCGAGGGCGTGCTGCCGACGGCCGCTGCCGTGTCCAATCTCGGGGCCGCCACGGTGCTTACCACCATCGTCGGCTTCTCGCTGATCTATTCGGTGCTGTTCGTCGTTGAAATGGTGCTGATGCTCGCCGCGATCCGCAAGGGGCCGGAAGCCGATCACACGCCGCGCACCCGTCTTTCGCCTCCTTCCCTCGCACCGGCGGAGTAAATGGTATGGTTCTGCATGAACTCCTCGACTATCAGACCCTGAGGGTCATCTGGTGGCTGCTGCTCGGCGTCCTGCTGATCGGCTTTGCGGTCATGGACGGTTTCGACCTCGGCACCGGCATGCTGCTGCCGTTCGTTGGCAGGAATGATGTCGAACGCCGCGTCGTCATCAACACGGTCGGTCCCGTCTGGGAAGGCAATCAGGTGTGGCTGATCCTTGGCGGCGGCGCGATTTTCGCCGCATGGCCGCCGCTTTATGCGGTGTCCTTCTCCGGCTTCTACCTCGCCATGTTCGCCATATTGTTCGCGCTGATCCTGCGCCCGGTCGGCTTCAAATACCGTTCGAAGCGCGAAAGCGCCGCGTGGCGCAATGGCTGGGACTGGGCCCTGTTCGTCGGCGGCTTCGTGCCGGCGCTGGTCATGGGGGTCGCGGTCGGCAATGTGCTGCAGGGCGTGCCGTTCCGGTTCGGCACGGATTTGCGCATCTTTTACGACGGCACGACGCTGTTCGAGTTGCTCAATCCGTTCGGGCTTTTGTGCGGTCTGCTTTCCGTGGCGATGCTGGTCATGCACGGCGCCTCCTGGCTGGTGCTCAAGACCGAAGGCGCGGTTGCGGAGCGCGCCCGCCGCTATGGCGCGGCGGCGGCGGTTGCCACCATCGTCCTGTTCGCGCTCGGCGGCATCTGGCTTTGGCTGGGGATCGATGGCTATCGCATCACCAGCGCGGTGGTGACGGACGGCCCCTCCAATCCGCTCGCCAAGACGGTGGAACGCGCCTCAGGTGTGTGGTTCGAGAACTATGGCACCCATCCATGGATGGTGATCGCGCCGGTGCTGGCCTTTGCCGGGGCGCTTGCCAATCTGGCGTTGCAAAAGGCCGGGCGCGAGATCGTCCCGGTTCTGGCGAGCGGGCTGTCGATCATCGGCATCATCTCGACGGTCGGGCTTTCCATGTTCCCGATGATCCTGCCGTCCTCGCTCGATCCGAAGTCGAGCCTCACGGTGTGGGATGCTTCCTCCAGCCACCTTACCCTGTTCATCATGCTGGTGGTGACGGCGATTTTCATCCCGCTCATCGTGGCCTACACGAGCTGGGTCTACCATGTGCTGTGGGGCAAGGTGGACGAGAAGGCCATCCGCGACGGCAGCGGCCACGCCTACTGATGCGCGGCCAACAGAACGAGGAGAGATGAAATGTGGTATTTCGCCTGGTTGCTCGGCCTGCCGCTGGCGGCCGCCTTCGCGGTGCTGAACGCCATGTGGTACGAGCTCATGGACGATGCCGCCAGGGCGGCTGAACCTGCGCCCGCAGCCACGAGGAAACCGGCAGGGAAATAGGTTGCGGCGGACGAAGCCCGGCTACGGCAGGGCGCGGTCGCCTGCTGCGAGCGTGACCCTTCGCAGGGTCAGCGCTTCGTCGATGGGCAGGGCGGGCGAGAACAGGAAACCCTGCGCGCAGGTGCAGCCCATCGATTGCAGGATACCCGCCTGATCTTCCGCTTCGACGCCCTCGGCCATCACCTGTATGTCGAGCGTGTGCGCAAGATCGACGATCGCCTTCATGAGCAGCCGGCTTTCGTCGGTTCCGGCGAGATCGTCGGCAAAACTGCGGTCGATCTTGATCTTGGATATCCGCCCGTCCCTGAGTGAGGCGAGGGTGGAGAAGCCGGAGCCGAAATCGTCCAGCACGATGGAAATGCCCGCCTGAGCCAGGCGCGCGAGCTTCTCGCCGACATGTTCGGGGTCGACCGGCGCTTCCTCGGTGATCTCGATCTCTAGCATCGACGGCGGCAGACCGCGCATGGCCAGCCCTTCGAGGATCATGGTGTCGATATCGGCGGCTTCAAGTTCGCGCGGCGATATGTTGATGGCCACGCGAATGTCGCTCCGGCCTTCGCGACCCAGCCGTTCCATCATGGTGCAGCCGTTCCAGAACACCGTTTCCGTCAAGGCGGGCAACAGGCCGGTGGTGCGCGCGGTGGTGATGATCTCGGGCGGAGCGATAGCTCCATGCTCGGGATGCTGCCAGCGCAGCAGGCTTTCGAACCCGACGACCTCGCGTGTCTCGAGCCGGACGATCGGCTGATACCAGCTCTGCAATTCACCCGATTCCAGCGCGGCCTTCAGATCGCGCTCGATGCATTGCTGGCGCTTGAAGGCTTTTTCGAGCTCGGCGTCGAAGATGCAGAGCTGGTTGCGGCTGCGCCGCTTGGCAGCGTAGAGGGCGAAGTCGGCGCGCAGCAGCATGTTGGTCAGTGCCGGCTCCTGGGCCACATAGATGCCGATGGATGCCCCGACCTGAATGGAATTGATGCCGGCGTAGGGTCTGGAAATGGAAGCTATGATGCGCGTGGCGAGGACTTCCGGACCGGCGGATGTGCTGCGGGGCGCCAGCATGAGCGCAAACTCGTCTCCGCCGACACGCGCCAGCGTGGAGCCGGCGGGAGCTTCGGCACCGATGCGGCGTGCGATCTTGACGAGCAGGTCGTCGCCGACCCGGTGGCCATAAGTGTCGTTGACCGATTTGAAACCGTCGAGGTCGATCAGCATGGCGACGAACGGACCACGGCCGATGCCCATGGTGCCGACAGCCTGTTCAAGGCCGCGACGGTTGAGAAGCCCGGTGAGAGGGTCCTCCCGCGAGTTCTTTTCCATCTCGTCGGCATGCAGCTTCGTCTCGTATTTGAGACGGCTTGTTTCCCGGAACCGCGCCTGGCCGAGGAAGGAGCTTTTTGTCAGGCCGACAAAAAACAGCGTCGTGGTGAAAGCCAGCACATAGTCGTCGACATCGCCGTTCATCACCATGCAGGCCATGACCGAAAGCAGCGGCGGCGTCATGAACAGGATTGGCAGCGCCGCGTAGCAGGCACTGTAGGATACCGAGCCTGCCGAGATGCCGGCCACGATGACGAGGTAGACAGGCGTTTCGGGAGCGGTGAACCCATCCGCGAGAACAGCCACATACGCCCAGGCGATGCCCGCCAGAAAGGCCAGCGCCATATAGCCTCGCAGCCATCTGACAAGCGAGGGATACCCGCTTGTTTCGAGCTCTTCTCCCCGGGGCTGCTTCAGCGCAAGCAGGATACGTCCGGCGTTGATGGCATTGATGATGGCAAGCCAGACGAGAGCAGTCCAGTCGAAACCGGAGATGAATTTGACGATGACGACAAGCACCGACAGGATGGTGCTGATGGGCATCGAAATAAGCAGGCTCTCCCGCAGATCGGAGAGCTGGTCGCGCAGAACGCCCAGTTCCACTCCGCTTTGTCTGGCCGGAAAGGGCATCTTGTCCGCGCGCTTTGAGAAACTCATCCAGCCGTGTCATAGGCGAGCAGGCTGAAGAACGCATTAACGCGTTGGCATTGCGCCACTGCGAGCTGCGATCGATCTGGCACCCCGGCCCGGCCTCCGGCGCTGCCGCACCGGACGTTGATTGCCCGGAACCAAAATCAGCCGATCGGATCGGCGATCGTGTTTTCGATCGCGGCGATGTTCAGCTCCAGATAGGCCACGCGCTGGACCGTGCTGTTGCTGGGCAAGGCGCCGTTTCTGGCCGCTGCCAGAAGCAATGCCGCCTGCTCCTTGCGAAGCATTTGCGACAGGGTTTGCAGTTGGGATTTTTCTTCGCCGGTCATGCAACTCGTATAACCGCATGAAGGCCGGCACTCAACCCGCCGCACATAGCGCAACAGCCGATACTTTCATGATCAGGGAAGCGGAAGACTGACGGAACCGGGTTCGCCGAAAATATTCACTTGGCACATCGATACAAAAACAGAAAAGTCCGTTCGGATGCGACTTTCCCGCTGCGGCCGGCTGCCGGCGGGTGAACTGCGGACCTTGTCTTGTTCACCTCTGACTTCATCCGATTGAAGTCACCCTCGCGGTGAAGCCTTCTGAGTCCCAGAAATCCCCCGGATCCCGAAAAGCCGGGTTTTCGATCGGCTAAAATTATCTTGACAGCCATAGATTTATAGTAATACCTTACACCTTAGGCCCTATATAGATAAACTTGACAGGGAGACGGGACGAGGATGTGCGCAATGCTGACCACGATCGACAGCGGCACCATTGTTTCCAATCGGGACAAGCAGGATCTGGCAGCCGCCTTTCGTCAGGCGTTCCGCTCTCATCCTGCCGGCATAGCGATAGTTTCGGCAAATTCTGACAATGGTCCCGTTGCGCTGACTGTCAGTTCCCTTATTTCGCTTAGCGCAACGCCTCCCACGGTGGCTTTTTCCCTCTCGTCCACCTCTTCCGCATCGCCGCGCATAATGCGCGCCGACACCATTGTGATCCACTTTGTTCGCCACAAAGACATTCCTCTGGCCCAGCTTTGCGCCACCAGCGGAAGCGAGCGTTTCGGAGAAGGGATCGCATGGGCGCGACTGGAAACCGGTGAGCCGAGATACACCGATATCGATACATGGTTCCGGGCGCGCATAAGCCGGACATTTTGTGTCGAGGACGCAACTCTCGTTGTGGCGGAGATGCTGGAAGCAGGGGGCTCAACTTTTCCCGCCATCAATCCGGGCCTCTCGGCAGTCTACATGGACAGACAATGGCACGGACTTTTGCCTCCCGCAGAGCAAGCAACCGGAGAAGTAAAATGACCAGAAATTCGGCAGGGCTCATCAGGGCCGGGGAAAAAATAAACGACATTTCCTGGAACATACTTGGCCAGACTTATCTGCCCAAAATGCTGTCGGTGGAATGCTTTTCATGGCATGCGACGTTCCCGCCCGGCACCTTCGTACCGCCTCACTCCCATTCAACTCAGGATGAATATGTCTACATTCTCGAGGGAGAGATGACATTCTGGCTGGATGGCGAGGAGTTCAAAGCTGGTCCGGGTGATCTTGCCAGGCTGCCGCGCCAGCGCCCGCATGGAATCTTCAACAAGTCCGCCGCTGCTGTGCGCTGCCTGTTCTGGGTTACGCCAACCGGAAGATTGTTCGACTTGTTCGAGGCCATACACGATCTTGCCGAGCCCGCTCAGGTCGTAGCGCTGGCGGAGAAGCATGACGTGCATTTTCTTCCTGAATAGGCCGCACGCTCTGAACTGCCTCTGCCTCGGGGGCAGCTTCAGCAACAGATACGCACAGAACTGAGCCCCTGAAGTGATAGGGCGGATCTGGAAAAATGCCCGCGATCTTCAGGCATGACGAACCGTCCCCCTGATCGCTAGGGGCAGCCTCTCTGCACCAAATGCCTCGCCATGCCGTTTCGATGGCCAGCCAGTGAACGAACTCGGAAAGGAAATTTCATGCATCTCCAACCCGTAGCAGGCGAGAAGAAAAGAGCGGCGGAGATCGAGCTTCCTGTTCCATCTGTGGCTGAAGTTATCGAGCGCGCACGACGCCTGCGTCCGCTGATACGCGAAGAGGCTGAAGAGGCGGAACGGCGCGGACACTATTCAGCACGGTTGAACGAGGAGTTCGGCAAAGCCGGCTTTCATCGTCTGCTTCAGCCCCGCAGTTTTGGCGGTTACGAGTTCGACGTGGCGAGCTTCTACAAGGTCATGACCGAGGTTTCGACCGGCGATCCGGGAACCGGCTGGTGCCTCGCGCTGGGTACGGGTGTGGCGTTATATGTCACGTCATATTTTTCCGAAGCCGCTCAGAAAATGGTCTTCGGTGAAAGCCCTGACTTTATCGCCCCGCACGCCGGAAGCCGGGAGCAGGCTGGCGCCACGAGCCGCGGGCCGGCCGGTGGAATAGCTACCCCGACAGAGGGCGGTTACCTGGTAAAAGGCACATGGCGTTATTGCTCCGGCGCTCCCTATTCCAATTTCTTCACCGGCGAAGCCCGGCTTGCCAGCGAACCGGAGCGGACAGTGACGATCATTGTTCCCAAAGGTGGCTACCGTATACTGGATGACTGGGGCAACATTCTCGGTCTGCGAGCCAGTGGTTCAAACAGTGTTGTTATTGACGAAACCCTGATTCCAAAGGAATTCGTGCTATTCGAATCCGTTGACGGCGAGGATTTTCCCGACGGAACCCCCGGCTTCCGGCTGCACGGCAATCCCATGTATAACGGGTCGTTTCTGACCTTTGGCGCAGGACTGCTGGTGTGCACCCAGATCGGCGCGGCCCGGGCGGCTCTGGAGGAGTATGAGCGGATCATTCGCAGTTCCCGACCGCGTTTCACTCCGCATCTGCATAAATACGAGCATCACGATTGGCAGCGTGTGTTTGGGCTGGCCTTATCGATGACGAATGCCGCTGAAGCGCTGCTGGTGGAATCAGGCGAGATTTTCATGGAGCACTGCCGTGCCGAAGCTGCCGGCGAGAAGAAGTTCGGCTTGCGCGAGGCATTGGAACTCCAGGGAATCCAACATCAGGCGGCCCGCCTCGCCTGGGAAGCGGGGCTGGAACTGTTCCGCAGCGCCGGCTCATCTGCGGCGGTAAATGGCCAGCCGATGCAACGGTATTTCCGTGATCTTTCAACCTTCAAAGGCAATGCCAACCATCAGGCAGACTTCACCGCAACAAGGATCGGGCAAGCTGCTCTGGGGCTTCCGGTCACAGGATAATGTGTCAACGCTACAAGCCGGCGCAGAACCGGCAAGCAGGGCAACGGATAAAAAAACGGGAGGAACTAATGACACGGGCATTCTGCAAATCTACGCTACCGGACACAGGAGATTTCTCCCGCCGTTCGCTCTTGCAGTCAGTCGCCGGACTTGGGGCACTGCTTGCATTGCCGGGCCAGTTTCTGCCTCTCCTGCCGGGGCAGGCCCACGCGCAGGAGGCAGGCGGCACGCTTGAGCTTGCGTTGCCACGGCCTGCACAGGCATTCGAGCCACTGCGCACGGCTGATCAGGCCACCAGTCCGCTGATAGGGACTTTCGGTCAGTATCTTGGCTGGGTCGATCAGGACTATGTGCTGCATCCGGTGCTGGCAAAATCCTGGACGCCGGATGAGCAGGCAAAGTCCTGGACGTTCGACCTTCGCGATGATGTCACCTTCAACGATGGCCGGAAGATGACTGCAAGGGATGTGGCATACACCATCAATCTCCATGCAGATCCTGCCAACGGTTCAAATGCGCTTTCCGTTCTCAAGGGGCAGGTGGACAAGAATTGTGCGAGCGTCGTCGACGATTACAAGGTTCGCGTCGACCTCCTGCGCCCAAACGGGAATTTTCCCTATCTGCTGAGCAGCGACAACTACAATCTGATCATCCTGCCGGAGGGATATCAGCCTGGCGATTTCGCAAAAAGCTTTGTCGCAACCGGCCCCTGGGTCGTCACGCGCAGCGATGCGAACGGCATCACATTCACCCGGCGCCCGGATTACTGGGACAGTGAAAGAACACCTTCGCTGGGGGCGCTGAACGTCACTTACATCGATTCAGCACAGAACCGGGTCATCGCCCTTAAGGGTGGCAGCATCGATGCGCTCACCTGGCTGTCAGCCGATGACATGCTCGTGCTGAACGGAGACCAGGAAACTGTAACCTATTCGTTCCCGAGCACCTATTTCCGCGCAATTGGCATGGGTTCCGACAAGCCTCCGTTCAACGACAAGCGGGTTCGGAAAGCCGTAGCGTTACTGCTCGACCGGGAAATGATACTACAGGGCGCGCTTTCGGGTCTCGGCGCCGTCGGCAACGACACCCCATTCTTCCCGCAATATGCTTCCTCTACGAATGCGCAGCCGCAGCGTGTGCGCGATGTCACGAAAGCCAGGCAGCTGCTGGCCGAGGCCGGCTATCCGGACGGTTTCACCGTGACGCTGACGACAGGAGGCACCACGGAACTTGAGAAGGCCGCGCAACTGATACAGGCATTCCTGGCTGAAGGCGGGATCAACGTTTCTCTTCAGATCATGGACTGGGCAACATACTACGGCGACATGAAGCCCGGCTCATCGCCGTTCCTCGACAGCGAAATGACGCTGCTCGAATTTCTCTCGCGCTCGATCCCGAACGTGATGCTGAGTGCGGTGTATCGAACCGGTGGCGCTTACAACATGATGCGCTATTCAAACAACCAGCTCGATGAGATGATAGATTTATATATATCTGCCGCCGATCTGGATTCGCAACGCAGCATCTCCACCCGAATAGATGAAATCCTGGCGGAAGAGGTTCCGATGATCATTCCCTATACAAGCCATATGAACATGGCCTGGCGAAAAAACATCCATGGCCTGCGAATGAGCCCCACGGCAGCTCTGGAACTGGAAAAGGTTACCGTCACCAGATGACCGCCGGCTACTGAATGCTTGCGCTGTCATCAGGACCTGATCCTCGCGACATTCAGGCGAAAGCCGGAACCGCCGGCCAATCTGTTAAACCTTCTGCGCAAGCCGGTTCTTTCAGATGGCCGATCAGCAGCCGGCGATGGCGCGAACCGAAACACCAGGACGAGTTGGAGTTGCCAATGTCCGATACCATGGCGAAAGAGGATCGCCCGTTCATCAGATATCCCGTTACAGAAAGGGTTCCGTCTGCAGGCGAGGTCATCGAGCGGGCAAGAGCATTGCGCCCGCTCATCCGGGAAGAAGCTGGCGAGGCGGAGCGGCGCGGATACTATTCGGCCAGACTGAACGATGAATTCAGCAAGGCCGGTTTCCACCGGCTTCTCCAGCCACGCAAGTTCGGCGGATACGAGTTCGACGTCACAAGCTACTACAAGGTGATGATCGAGATCGCGACAGGCGATCCGGGCACGGCGTGGTGCCTGGCGCTCGGAACAAGCGTCGGTCTTTATGTCTCGTCCTTCCTGCCTCCGGACGTTCAGGAGCAGGTGTTCCGCGACGGTCCCGACTTCATCGGGCCTTTCGTGGGCACTCCGGAACTGACCGGCGGCACAGCAGTCCGCGTGGAGGACGGTTATCTGGTCAAAGGCAAGTGGCGCTACAGTTCCGGCGTCCCCTATTCGAACTGGTTTCTCGGCACGGCTACGGTTCCGGGCGAAAACGGCAAGGCATCCCAGAGCGTTACCGTTCTGGTGCCGAAAGGCGGCTACACCATGCTTGACGACTGGGGCGATCTGCTCGGCCAGAGAGCCAGCGGATCGAACAGTGTCGTTATCGACGGAACCATCATTCCGAATGATTTCGTCTTCTACGATGCAATGTATGGCGAGGGCGACGAGAACCTGACACCGGGCGGCCAGTTTCATGACAATCCGATGTACAACGGCAAGTTTGTTCCGTTCGGGGCCGGCGTGCTGGCCTGCACCCAGGTCGGAGCGGCCCGTGCGGCGCTTGAAGAATATGAGCGGATCATCCGCTCTTCCCGGCCACGTTTTGCGAACAACCTTTACAAATACCAGCACCATGACTGGCAGCGGATTCATGGCCTTGCCCTGTCAATGACAAATGCGGCCGAAGCGCTTCTGCTGAGGTCAGGAAAAATCTTCATGGAACATTGCCGGATGGCCAGGGCGGGGGAAAAGCCCTTCGACATGTCCGCCTCTCTTCAACTGCTGGGCCTCCAGCATCAGGTGAGCAGGCTGGCCTGGGACGCAGGACTGGAGCTGTTCCGCAGCGCGGGTTCCTCCGCAGCGGTCAACGGCCATCCCATGCAGCGCTACTTCCGGGATCTGGCGACCTACCGTAGCAATGCAAACCACCAGATGGATTTTACCGCTACCCGGATCGGTCAGGCGGCCCTTGGCCTGCAGCCGGACGGATAGCTTCCAGCATAGTCGGTTGAACGCCGTTCAAGGGCCATGAGAGACTCGAGCCGCCCCGACGATCGTCCAGGTGCATACGGGAAAACCATCAGTGTACTATTATCTGTATCGCCTCGTTTCCGCTTTCGTGACGCTTTTCATCCTGAGCGCGATTGTGTTTTTCGGGACCGTCATTTTGCCGGGCGACGTTGGCCGGCGCATTCTTGGCGGGCTGGCGTCAGAAACGGCGGTGGCTGAACTGAACCGTCAGCTTGGCACTGATCGGCCGGTCATCGAACAGTACTCGTCCTGGCTCGGAGGCTTGCTGCACGGCGATCTCGGGACATCTTTCAGCATGCGGGTTCCGGTCGGTGAACTTCTGGCTCCGGCACTGCTCAATTCGGCGATTCTGACCCTTCTCATTCTGGTGCTGCTGTTGCCCACAGCCATCGTCGGAGGGGTTCTGGCGGCGCTCCTTCGCGGGCGCCCCGGAGATCATCTCATCACCGTGAGCGCAATGGCGGCTACAACCGTACCCGATTTCGTAATCGGGATCCTTCTCCTGCTCGTGTTTTCGCTCGGGCTTGGATGGTTTCCAACATCCGCCACCGCTCCGGCAGGCAGCGGCTTCCTGTTGCAGCTGCACCATCTGCTTCTGCCTGCCCTGTGCATGGTCATAGGATTGGGAGGGTATGTTTTGCGAATGGTCCGCGCCGGCGTCGTCGTGGCCCTGGAAAGCGATTATACGCGGACAGCCTTTCTCAAGGGACTTTCACCCGCGGCGGTTCTGTTCAGGCATGTTCTGCGCAATGGCCTCATGTCCACAGTAGCAGTCATCTCATCGCAGATTGGTTACATATTCGGGGGGCTTGTCGTCATAGAGGTTATTTTCAACTACGACGGCATCGGAAGATTAATATACGTGGCGGCCAATCAGAAAGATTTCGTGGTTCTTCAGACAGGGATAATTATCGTAGGTTCAATATATTTTATGGTTTCAATACTTGGAGATATTGTTCATTCCGCCCTTGATCCCAGAACCCGTTTCAAAAGATAGATCGATCGCCATGCTCAGGTTGCCTTTGCCTGTCCCTCTCAAAATATCGCCACTGCTTATGATCTGTGGCGGGATCGTGCTGTTCTGGGCCTTTGTAAGCATATTCGGGGAAATGATCGTTCCTCACAATCCACTGGCGATCTCAGTCATGGAACGTCTTCAGCCGCCGTCGGCAAAGCACATTTTCGGAACTGATGCCCTCGGGCGGGATGTGCTCTCACGGGTCTTCGTCGGCAGCAGAAGCGTCCTGTTTATTTCGCTGGCTGCAACAACGATCGCCATCAGCTGGGGAACGATCTTCGGGCTCTACGCCGGATATTTCCCCGGCTATCTGTCGGATGTGCTTTTGCGGATTTTCGAAGCCTTCATGGCACTTCCCGTGGTGCTGCTTTCGATGGTGGCGGTGGTCGCACTGGGCCCTTCGTCGATAACCGTGATCCTGGTCATAGGCATCCTCTTCATCCCTGTGGTCGCGAAAACGGTACGCGCAGTGGTGCTTGGCGAAAGCAAGAGAACCTATGTCGCGGCTGCTCGTCTTCTGCCCGAACGCCCGCTTGTCATTCTGGTCCGCGAAGTGTTGCCCAACATATCCGGCACCATCGTTGTCGAAGCCACAGTCAGGCTGGGATATGCAATCTTCATAACCGCAACCCTGTCCTTCCTTGGACTTGGCGTGCAACCCCCCACTCCGGACTGGGGCCTCATGATCTATGAGAGTTTCGGGCTGGTAAGCGCCGGCATCTGGTGGCCCGTGTTTTTCCCCGCCCTGGCTATCGCCTCGCTCGTGATCTCGATCAGCCTGATTGCCGAAAGGATTTTTCGCAATGAACGATGAGGCCCGTCGGGAGCCGGTCCTGCGTGTCGCTGATCTCAGGCTTGCCTATCGTGTGGATGGCGAGCTGCGCGAAACCATACGCGGACTATCGTTTCAGGTCGAAAGAGGCGAAGCTTATGCGCTGGTGGGAGAATCCGGTTGCGGAAAATCGACTGTTGCGTTTGCCGCTGTCCACTACCTGCCTGACAACACCGTTCACCTTGGAGGCCAGATCCTTCTTGCCGGACAGGATATCAGGGCGCTTTCCTGGCAACAGAGGCGGCTGCTGAGAAAATCGGTCGTTTCGATGGTCTATCAAAACGCGGCGACAGCCCTCAACCCGACGATGCGGATCGGCGACCAGATCGCCGAAGTGTTTCTGATCAGGGGATTTTCGCGCGCCGAGGCCTGTCTCGGCGCAGAAGATGCGCTGCGCAAGGTCCGGATTTCCGACGTCGGGAAGGTCCTTCAAAGTTATCCGCAACAGCTGTCGGGAGGCATGCAGCAGCGTGTCGTCATTGCGATGGCAATCTCGGCATCGCCTGAACTTATCATTCTCGATGAACCGACCACCGGTCTCGACGCCACGGTGGAAGCGGAAATCCTGGAACTGCTGGAGAACCTGCGCCAGGAGCTGAAAGTGGCCCTGCTTTTCATCAGCCACAATCTCGCGGTTGTCGCGCAGCTATGTGATCGGGTCGGCACGCTTTACGCAGGCAGAATGGTCGAAGAAGGCAGCACCTCCTCGCTTCTGTTCAATCCGCATCATCCTTATACGGCAAGCCTGCTGCGGTGTTTGCCGAAAAGGGGTGCAGACAAATGGACTGAGGTGCTGACGACGATCGAAGGCTTGCCGCCCAAACCCGGGAGCATTTTGACGGGGTGCGTATTCGCTGGGCGCTGTACTCTGGTTAAGCCTGAATGCCGCAAAGGACATCCCGAGGCGATCGTTGTGGGGCAGGGGCAGAAAAGCTGGTGCATTCGCGCCGCGGAGGTTCCCGCCATGGCCTTCGAACGACCGAAGCAGGCCCCGCCGGCAGATCAAAAAGCGCCGCCGCTGCCCCCGGTCATCGAAGTGCGAAATCTTTCTAAATCGTATGGACATGGACCAAACAAGGTCCAAATTCTGTCCGACGTCTCTTTCGCTATCAGACATCAGGAGGTGCTTGGCATCGTCGGAGAGTCTGGTTCTGGCAAGTCGACTCTGGCCAAAGTGATTGTCGGGCTCGAACCGGCAGACCCCGGGTCCGCACTCATGTTGATGGGACGCCCGATGGCCAGGCTGCTGGAACAACGCGACCCGGCACAGGCCGGCGCCATCCAGATGGTGTTTCAGGACCCGAGCGACTCGCTCAATCCCAAGCATAAAGTGAAAACGATCCTGAGCAGAACTGCGACAAAGGCTCTCCGATTGACAGCGAGCGACGCGAAACAACGCACCTTTGAGGTCGCAAAAAGCGTCAAACTCGATCCTTCCCATGTTGAGTATTATCCCGGAGCGCTGTCGGGGGGGCTCCGGCAGAGGGTAGCCATAGGCCGGGCCATTGCAGGAAAGCCGCAATTTGTGGTCTGCGACGAACCGACCTCTGCACTCGACGTATCGGTGCAGGCGGCAATACTGAATCTTCTGGTCGATCTTCAGCGACATGAGGGATTGAGCTTTATCTTCGTGTCGCATGATCTTGACGTGGTGCGCTACATTTCAGACAGGATCATGGTTCTGTATTTCGGTCGGGTGATGGAGATCGGACCTGCTGAGGCGGTCTTCTCTGGTCCACACCATCCGTATACCGAGGCGCTCCTTTCCGCAGCCGCACATCTGGAACGGAAAGAAGTGAGCAAAAACAGGGTTCGTCTTCGCGGAGAGCCTCCCACCCACCGTTTCCCGCCTGGAGGATGCGTATTCCATACAAGGTGCCCACGAAAGCTGGGAAACATCTGTGAGGAGAAAGCGCCACCCCGGCAGATTGGTGGTAACGGGCACGAGATAGCCTGCCATATCCCCGTCAACCAACTCGGACGAACTGCGGATGCAAGGTAAACGGCCTCGTCGTGCAGGCTGCCGGAACGGTGCTGCCACATTGCTCTCTTTCTTCCCCCGGCACGTCCGCCCGCCCGCCATTCTGCGAATGATCTTTTCCGGATGAAATGCGACATCCACTGGGATACGCTTTGCTGAACCGATTGCGGCTGCCTGACTTGCTTTTTCGTCAAATTCTCATGAGGAAATCCATTGAAACTCGCGGAAGAAAAATTTGAAAGGTCAGATCTCAGGTCTCAGGTGACAAATAGCCTTAAGACGAAAATAATATCTGGAATACTTGAAGGCGAGATTATTTATTCTTCATCAGACATAGCATTGTCGCTCGGCGTATCTATAACTCCGGTAAGAGAAGCGATTCTCGATCTGGCGAGATCCGGGCTGGTGGAGGTTGTCAGAAACCGGGGGTTTCGGGTGATATCCATGTCGGATAAGGCGCTCGATGAAGTCGCGGAGGTTCGAAAAAACCTCGAGCCTCTAGCAATGAAGCTGATTGTGGAACGTGCGCAGGAATCTGAAATAAAAGCTCTTCTTCCATTGATAGGTGAGATGAAAGAGACGGTCGAGAATGATATTCCTGCGTTCCTGGTCCACGAGCACAAATTCACGGTTTCTCTTCTGAAACTTTCCGACAATCAAAGACTAATAAAAATTATTTCGGAACTCATCGATCAGACCCGCCTGAAAATTGTCGAAACAAAAATCAAGATAAAGCCCCTGTCGCTTGTAATCGAAAATCATGAGGCGATTCTGGCGGCGCTTCTCGAGCGGGACGCTGAACGAGCATCCGCCCTTCGGCTGAAACATGTGGAGGACATACGGGGATTTTGGAGGTGAACAGGTAAGAGATGTCCTGACATCTGTTGCTGATTTTTTCGCTTCGGGCAGGTCCCCGGCCAACGCAAACGAGCCGTCGCCAGAAAATGGCATGTCGACCCCACATCAGGACTTGAGACAAGGAACCGCGATTTCCCGGAAAATGGTGGAGCTGAGGGGGATCGAACCCCTGACCTCGTCATTGCGAACGACGCGCTCTCCCAGCTGAGCTACAGCCCCATCCAGCGGGAATGGCGCATTTATGGGCCGAGGGCGGGGGCTGTCAAGCGAGCAATTGCGTCTTTTCCGCCATGTCCCCGGCGTGTGGCAGGGACTTGCCCGCCCCGGCCGCAATGGCTACATGTCGGGGACAACCGGAGACCCGCATGATCGCCCTCATCCAGACCATTGTCCTGGCGCTCGACCTCTACTGGTGGATCATCATCGCCTCGGCCGTCTTTTCATGGCTCTACGCGTTCAACGTCGTCAATCCGCGCAACCAGTTCGTCGGCACCATCGGCAACATGCTGTTTCGTCTGACCGAGCCGGCCTTGCGGCCGATCCGCCGTTTCATGCCCGATCTTGGCGGCATCGACATCTCGCCGATCATCCTGCTGCTGGTCATCTTTTTCGTGCGGCAGTTCCTGCTCATGAGCGTTGCACCGCTGTTTTTCTAGGGCAAGCGTTGAACCTGCCCTGCAAGCTGCGTGACGACGGGCTCGACCTCTATGTGCGGCTGACGCCGAAATCGTCGCGGGACGAGCTTTGCGGCGTGGACATGTCGGCTGACGGGAAGATCCATGCCCGGGCGCGTGTCCGGGCCGTACCCGAAAAAGGGGCTGCCAACACGGCGCTGGAAAAGCTGATTGCAAAGAGCCTTGGGGTGCCGGCGACGACTGTCGAGGTGGTGGCGGGCGGCACCGCGCGTCTCAAGACGGTGCGCATAGCCGGCGAAGCGCAGGGCTTGCAGCAGAAGCTGAAGCAGGCCCTGTCGCGATAGCAGGGCCTGCCGGATATGCTATTTCGAAGCGCGGGCGCGATCCAGACCTTCCACGATCATCTGGCGAGCGCGGTCCACGCCGTGCCAGCCACCGATCTTGACCCACTTGCCTGGCTCCAGATCCTTGTAGTGCTCGAAGAAGTGGGCGATCTGGTCGAGCGAAATCTGAGGCAGATCGGTGTAGTCGTGCACATTCTCGTAGCGCCTGGTGATGTGCGGAGAGGGCACGGCAATGATCTTCTCGTCCTGGCCGGCGTTGTCTTCCATGATCAGGACGCCGATCGGGCGGGCATTGATCACGCAACCCGGCACCAGCGCACGGGTGTTGCACACCAGAACGTCCACCGGATCGCCGTCGCCGGAAAGCGTGTGCGGAACGAAGCCGTAGTTTCCGGGATAGCGCATGGGCGTATAGAGGAAGCGGTCGACGAAGAGCGTGCCGGCTTCCTTGTCCATCTCGTACTTGATCGGCTCGCCGCCGACCGGAACCTCGATGATGACGTTCACGTCCTCCGGGGGATTGTTTCCGGGCGATATGGCGTCGATGCGCATGTATGGGCCTCATGACGTTGCTATTTCCCGGCAGGGCGCTCCTGGGTGCGGCTGCGGGAACAGGGTGGAAATCAGGGAGGAGACTGCATCAGGGAGGAAGCAGCATCACGTCCTGTGCGTCGCAATAGCGGGGCTTGATGCTGCGCGCAATGCGACGGAACGCACCGATTGCGCATTGAGCAGTAAAAACCGGAGCCGTTCGTGAGTACGCATCCGGCTGGGGCCGCCTTGATGTCGTGATGTGAATCTGTCGCTTTGTCCTTATGGACAGTAGTAAGGACAGATATCGGAATCCGGTGAGCCGGCTTGAGATCGTTGA
>JAIPUZ010000117.1 GCA_022833215.1 Mesorhizobium sp.
ATGGGGGTGAACCGGACATGACCACATCGGAAAAGCTGTCCTGCGAGGCCGCCAATCTTCGCGCCAATGTCGACGAGGCGTCCGCCTTCCTGAAGAAGGTGTCCAACCCGGATCGGCTGATGGTGTGCTGCGCGCTGGTCGATGGCGAGCATTCGGTGCGCGAACTGGAAGACCTGCTCGGCATCCGCCAGCCTGGCCTGTCGCAGCAGCTTGCCGAATTGCGCGAAGCCGGCCTCGTCGCCGGCCGCAAGGAGGGCAAGCAGGTCTTCTACCGGCTCGCCGATCCCCGCATCGCAACCTTCATCCACACCATGCATGCCCTGTTCTGCAAATAGGACAGCTTCCCTCGCACAGGAAAACACGCCATGACCCCGAATATCGGCACCCCGGACCGTATCGTCAGGCTCGCCGCCGGCATTCTCCTCGTCGCCCTGCCCTTCGTGTCCGGCTGGACGTTCTTTGAAAGCGCCCTGTGGACGTGGCTGTCGGTCATCGTCGGCCTTGTCCTCGTCGTTACCGGCATTGTGCGCTTCTGCCCGGCCTATTGCATGCTCGGCTGCGCAACCAACGGAAAAGTCTGCAAGCGATGACCGAATTCACGCCGTTCACGTCGCTTGCCGGTGGTGCGCTCATCGGGCTTGCCGCCATGCTGCTGATGGCCGTTCACGGCCGCGTCGCCGGCATATCCGGCATCATCGGAGGCGTCCTCCCACCATCTGCCGCCGACTGGGTCTGGCGCGCGGCCTTCCTTGCCGGAGCGATTGCCGCACCCGCCCTCCTCATTGCCATGACCGGCCATGAAATCGCCTTCAGCAGCACGATTCCCACACCGTGGCTGATCGTCAGCGGCCTGATCGTCGGCGTCGGCGTCACCATAGGCTCCGGCTGCACCTCCGGCCACGGCGTGTGCGGCATGGCGCGGCTGTCGGCGCGCTCCATCGCCGCCACCCTCACCTTCATGATCACCACCGGCATCACCGTCCATGTCGTGCGTCACATCGTGGGAGGGCTGTGATGCCCCGCATGGTTACCGCCCTGCTGATCGGCCTGATCTTCGGCGCCGGCATCGCGCTCTCCGGCATGATCAACCCTGCGAAGGTGCTGAACTTCTTCGACATTGCGGGGAGCTGGGACCCTTCGCTCGCCTTTGTCATGGGCGGCGCGCTCATCGTCACGGCCATCGGCTACCGGCTGGTGCTGAAGCGGCCGGCCCCCTTGCTCGACACGCGCTTCCACCTGCCGGCCCGCAAAGATATCGACCTGCCGCTGCTGGCCGGTGCGGGCCTGTTCGGCATCGGCTGGGGCATTGCCGGTTTCTGCCCCGGCGGCTCGATCCCGGCGCTGGGGCTGGGAGAACCCGCCGCGCTGATCTTCGTCGCTTCGATGGTTTGCGGCATTGCCGCCACCCGACTGGTCCGCCGCTGAAACCGCAACAAAAAAGCGCGGGTCAGGCCCGCGCTTTTTTGAATGACTGTGAACCGAGGCTTATTCCTCGTCGTCCTCTTCCGGCTCCATGCCCTTCAGCGCCGAGAGCTTGGCGAACACCGCATCCGCGTCCAGTTCCGCATCCTCGTCGCGCGGCGCATCGGCCTGCGGGTCCAGGCGCTCGGTGAGCGAGGCCGGCAGCAGCGTGTCGCCGGCCGGCTGGATGTGCTCGCGGTTGCGCGAGGCGCGCTGAACCTCGATGTCGAGATCGATCTGCGAGGTCAGCCCCAGCGTCACTGGGTCCATGGGCACCAGATTGGCCGAATTCCAGTGGGTGCGGTTGCGGATCTGCTCGATGGTCGCCTTGGTGGTGCCGACAAGGCGCGAAATCTGCGCATCCTTGAGCTCGGGATGGTTGCGCACCAGCCACAGGATCGCATTCGGGCGGTCCTGGCGCTTGGAAAGGGGCGTGTAGCGCGGCCCCTTGCGCTTGGTCTCGGGCACCCGCACCTTCGGCTCGGAAAGCTTCAGGCGATGGTTGACGTCCTGCTCGCCGCGCGCGATCTCCTCGCGGCTGAGCTGGCCGGTGATGACTGGGTCCATACCCTTGATGCCCTGCGCCGACTCGCCATCCGCGATCGCCTTCACCTCGAGCGGGTGCAGGCCGCAGAACTGGGCGATCTGGTCGAAGGAAAGCGCCGTATTGTCGACCAGCCAGACGGCTGTCGCCTTCGGCATGAGAAGCGTGTTTGCCATCGAATAAAATCCTCTCGTTCGCCCGCGTCCCGTTACGCGGGCGGTGGTTTCACAAGCCACCGAAAAAGGGAAAATCCGGTTTCGTATAACCGCGTTCGGGTCCAAGGGCAAGAAAATCCGGCAGCAAACCGCTGCCGTCGCGCCGTCATACAAGCGTCGCAGAAGCGTCATCGCGCTGAAATACAGGTGGCACAAAGGGAAGCGGCATTCTTCTCATGAGGGAAAGAGGTCCCATGCGCACCCGTTCGTCACTTGTCGCGGCCATGGCCGCGCTTGCAGCTTCCGTCGCTCTTCCGGCCCACGCCGATCAGGTCTTCAACCGCATCGCAACCTTCCCGGTTGCGTCCAACCTGCCGGAGGGCACCGATCCGGCCACACCGACGTCTTCCGAAATCATCACCGCCACCGAAGACGGCAACACGCTCGTCTATTCCGACAGCCCGCTGGGCGCCGTCGGCTTCATCGACATCACCGACCCGAAGGCGCCGAAGGCCGGAGGCATCGTCAGGATCGACGGCGAGCCGACCTCGGTGGTGGTGATCGGCACAAAAGTGCTGGCCGGCGTCAACACCTCGAAGAGCCATACCGAGCCGTCCGGCAATCTCTCCGTCATCGACATCGCCTCGAAGAAGATCGAAGCGTCCTGCGATCTCGGCGGCCAGCCGGATTCGGTCGCTGCCAGCAAGGACGGCCGCTTCCTTGCCGTCGCCATCGAGAACGAGCGCGACGAAGACCACAATGACGGCGAACTCCCGCAGCTTCCCGCCGGCAATCTCAAGATCATCTCGCTGAAGGACGGGGCGCCGGACTGCGCCTCGATCCGCACCGTCGACCTGAACGGGCTTGCCGAAATCGCTCCGCAAGACGCCGAACCAGAATTCGTCGACTTCAACGAAGCCGGCGAGGTCGTCGTGACCCTGCAGGAAAACAACCACATCGCCATCGTGAACGCCGAGACGGGCGAGATCGTCTCGCACTTCTCCGCCGGTACGGTGTCGCTCGAAAACGTCGACACGAAGAAGGACGGCAAGCTCTCCTTCACCGGCAAGGTGGAAAACGCCCCGCGCGAGCCGGACGCCGTGCAATGGCTCGACAACAACCGCCTCGTCATCGCCAATGAAGGCGACTACAAGGGCGGCTCGCGTGGCTTCACCATCTTCTCCAGGACGGGCGAAGTGCTCTACGAATCCGGCCCGAGCTTCGAACATATCGCGGCCCGGCTCGGCCATTATCCCGAGCACCGCAACAAGAAGGGCATCGAGCCCGAGGGCATGGAAGTCGGCACCTATGGCGAGCAGAAGCTGATCTTCGTCGGCGCCGAGCGCGCTTCGCTGGTCGGCGTGTACGAGGACACCGGCGCAGAGCCGAAATTCCTCCAGGCGCTGCCGTCCGGCATCGGGCCGGAAGGTCTGCTGGCACTGCCCGCCCGCAATCTCTTCGTCACCGCCAACGAGACCGATCTGGGGGAGGACGGCGGCGCCCGCTCGCATGTCATGATCTTCGAGCGCGCCGAGGGACAGCCGGCCTACCCGATGATCCAGTCCGACAACGACGCCAACGGCCTGCCGATCGGCTGGGGCGCGCTGTCCGGCCTCGCCGCCGACCCGCAGACGCCCGGAAAGCTCTATGCCGTCTCGGATTCGGTCTATGGCAGCGAGCCGGCGATCTTCACCATCGACGCCACGCAAAACCCGGCCCGCATCGTTGCCAGGACGGTGATCACCCGTGGCGGCAACCCGGCCCAGAAGCTCGACCTCGAAGGCATCGCCTCCGACGGTGAAGGCGGCTTCTGGCTGGCCAATGAAGGCGACGTTTCCAAGCTGGTGCCGCACGCCATCTTCCGCGTCAACGCCGAGGGCGAGATCAGGCAGGAAATCGCCCTGCCTGCCGAACTGGTCGCCCACCAGACCCGCTTCGGCCTCGAGGGCATCACCACAGCAGGTGAAGGCGACGACCTGACGCTGATCGCCGCCGTACAGCGCGAATGGGGCAACGATCCCAGGGGCGAAGTGAAGCTGCTTGCCTACAAGCCGAAGAGCAAAGAATGGTCGGCGGTGCGCTACCCGCTGGAGAAGGCGGAAAGCGGCTGGATGGGCCTGTCCGAGGTCACCGCCCATGACGGCAAGCTCTACATCGTCGAGCGCGACAATCTGATCGGCGATGCGGCGAAGGTGAAGCGCGTCTACAGCGTTGCGCTCGACGGCTTCAGGCCGGCCGAGCTGGATGGCGAACTGCCGGTGGTCGAAAAGACGCTGGTGCGCGACCTGCTGCCGGACCTGAAGTCCGCCACCAACGGCTATGTCGTCGACAAGGTCGAGGGCTTCACCATCGACAAGGCCGGCGAGGCCTTCGTGGTCACCGACAATGACGGCGTCGACGATTCTTCCGGGGAAACCCTGTTCCTCCGCCTCGGCAACATTGCCGCGGTGAACTGATCAGCGAAGGCGGGCCGTCAGCATGGCGGCCCGCCCACCTTCACACCGACATAGCCGTCGACAACGACCGCCTCGCACAGGCCGGCCCATTCGCAGCCCGCACAGGCAGTGCGGATGAGCCCGGCCGCAAAGCCAGACCGCAACCGTGCGAGCAGGATCGCGTCGGGAGCGATCCGTTCCCCGACGCCAATGCGCCGGCCAAGCAATTCGCCGACATCGCGGGCGGCCTGCCCATCCCTTTCCAGAACGCTTGCGTTGAAGCAATGCGCCCCGGCTTCTGCCAGCAGAGGGGCGCAGACATCGTCCGGCCCCTCAACGATCACGATGTCCTCGCCTCGGCTCAGCCGCGCGGCGATCACGTCATAGTTGGCTGTGAAGGCAGGCGTATATCCCCTGCCGATATAAGTGAGCATGCACAGAAGGTGATGCGCCCGCAGCCTGATGGTCAAGGCTGCTTCGGCTCCGCCTTTCCGCCCGGGAACAGCCTGAGCGTGGCTGCCGCCAGCGCCGATTTCAACACGCCGCCGACGATAAAGGGCGTAACGCCAAAGGCAATCGCCTTTTCAAAACCGACGATGCCGGCCAGCCAGACCGCGCCGATGGCGAGGCAAAGGCCGTTGCCGATCAGCACGGCCGCAAAAGCCAGCGTGATCCGCTCGGCATTCCAGCCGCGCTCGACCAGCCAGCCGACGAGGGCGGCCACCACCGGAAACGCAAAAAGGTAACCCGCCGTGGGGCCGGCGAAAGGCGCGATCCCGCCTGCGCCTCCGGCCAGCACCGGCATGCCGGCAGCCGCCTCGCCAAGCCACGCCACCACGGTGAGCGCCCCAAGCCGCCAGCCGTAGAGCGCGCCGACAAGCGTCACCGCAAAAGTCTGCATGGTGATCGGCACCGGGATCATCGGCACCTCGATCCACGACGACAGCGTCAGCAGCAGCGTGCCGATCGCGACAGCCGCCACCTGCCACAACAGCGGACGCTCCTGAAGCCGAAGCGGGTTGAGAGCCGGATTTCCGGCGCGGACTTCGGATTGCGACATTGGCTTTCTCCAAATTATAGATAATTTCTTGTTCTGATCTATTATCGAATCCATATTTTCTTGCGCAAGGCAAGCGCCTTTGGTCGAAACGAGTCTGTAGAAACGCCTCCGGCGGGCGTCGCGCCTGTCCCCTGACGAAAAATTTCGCTTTCAATTCAACGTATTGCTTCTGACCTTCACACCCGTCAGCAGGAGACAGATCGGGGGAAAGCGAAAGATCGCGCCACGACGAGGGGCGGAAAAATACCGAATCGCTTCCGGAAAACCGGAAAGCTCACCCCACGATGGCGAAGGCTTCGCGGGTTGCGCCGGATTTCATGCGCACCGGACGCTGGCCGATCCACTGGACATGGCGGGCAAGGATGGAGGCGGCGCTCTCTGTCTGTCCCTGACGCAACGCGGAAAGGATGGCGCGGTGGTCGTGGTCGGTGCGCGTTTCCCATTCGGAGCGCCACGCGGCGAAGAGAAAACGGGCGCTGGCTGCATGCAGGTCGTCGATGGTCGCCAGCAGGCGCGGCATGGCGCAGGGTGTCAGGATCAGGCGATGGAAGGTGCGGTTGGCTTCCTCCCAGGAGCGAACGTCGCGCGAGCGGTCGCCGGCGTGGGTCGCCTCCTCGGCCTGGTCGAGGATGGCGGCGGTCAGGTGCGGCGCGGCATGGCGCAGGGCCAGAACCTCCAGTGCGGCGCGCATCTCGGCGACTTCCTTCACCTCATCGAGATCGAAGGCGGCGACGCGCACGCCCCGGCGAGCCTCGCTGACGGCCAGCCCCTGCGCTTCCAGCCGCCGGAACGCCTCACGCACCGGCACATGGCTGGCCCCGAACTCCTCGGCGATATGGTCCTGACGCAGCCGCGCGCCCGGTTCGATCGCACCTGAAATGATGCGCTCGGCCAGAGCTTTTGCGATTCGCACCGCGATGGTGTCGTCCTTGCCCGATTCCATGACCGCTAGATAAGGCGGACACGGTGCCTGTGTCGATAAGGCCAGGTGCCTGCGAAGAAACGGGCGTCCTTATTGTGTGCAGTGCAGCATGATGCACATTCGGCAGGCACAAAAACAAAACCCGCCGGACAGGGTCCAGCGGGCCTGGAGCCGGAGGCGCTGTTTCCAGCGCCAGACATCGGCTCTACTTGACGGCTCTCCGATCAGAGAGCGGCGCGGGCAACCGAAGGAATGTCGGCGCGGTTGATGCCGAGGTCCTTGAGTTCGCGGCTGTTCAGGCGGTTGAGCGCACGAACGGTCTCGTTGTAGCGGCGCCAGTTCTTGTAAGACTGAATCAGGTTCATGTTTGCCTCCTAAGGGTGTGTGAATTCGATGCCCTGTAGATAGGCTGTCCTGCCCAATTATTGAACAGACGCTTTTGCATAGCGGCAATGCGTTTGTGCATTGCAACATAAATGAAAGGTTAAGCGAACCTTTCGATCATGCCACGTCGAGCACGATCTTGCCGATCGCCTCGCCGCTCTCCAGCCGCTCATGCGCGCGCCATGCCTCCCTGAGCGGATAGATCATGTCCATGACCGGCGCGACGCGGCGGCTGGCCAGAAGCGGCCACACCTCCGCCTCCAGCGCGGCAGCCACCTTGCCCTTGAATTCGTCGCTGCGCGGCCGGAGCGTCGAGCCCGTATGCACCAGCCGCTTGGCCATCAGCCTTGCGAAATTGGCGCTGGCCACCGCACCGCCCTGAACGGCGATCTGGACGATGCGACCCTCTTCGGCGGCAGCGATGTAGTTGCGGTCGACATAGTCGCCACCCACCATGTCGAGGATGACGTTGGCGCCCTTGCCCTGCGTCACCTCCCTGACCGCTGTGACGAAATCCTCTTCGCGGTAGTTCACCGCGCGCTCGGCGCCGAGTTTCAGGCACATCCCGCACTTGTCCGCCGATCCCGCCGTGGCGATCACCCGCGCACCGCGCGCCGTCGCCAGCTGGATCGCGGTGGTGCCGATGCCTGAGGAGCCGCCATGCACCAGCAGCGTCTCCCCCGCCCTGAGGCCGCCGCGCTCGAACACATTGTGCCAGACCGTGAAATAGGTTTCCGGCACCGCAGCCGCCTCGCTGAAGGTGAAGCCGGAGGGAACGGGCAGGACATGGCTTGCGTGCACCCTGACATATTCGGCATAGCCGCCGCCCGGCGTCAGCGCGCACACATGGTCGCCGATGCGCCAGCGTCCCACCCCTTCGCCAAGCCCGGCCACCTCGCCGGCCACCTCCAGCCCCGGAAGATCGGATGCGCCGGGCGGCGGCGGATAGGAACCGTTGCGCTGGGCGATGTCGGGGCGATTGACGCCCGCCGCCCGCACCCGGATCAGGATCTCGCCCGGTCCCGGCAGAGGCACTGGCCGTCGCTCCGGCTTCAGCACTGCGGGCCCGCCCGGTTCTGAAATGGCGATTGCCGCCATCGTCTGCGCCAGTCCGTCGGTCATCGTCATCTCCGCTCTCCCGCTCGTGGTGGATGCGACCCTGTTTGCACGCCGCACCTGCCCTATCTATGGTTGGCTTTCTATTCCGAATGGGCGCGCAGGCAAACCGCCTGCACCGGATGAGGCAGGATTTTCGGGGAATGGCCATGGCGATCTTCGACGACGAACCGGCAGGAAAAAGCGGCCAGCACGAAATCGGCCGCGACCTGAGCAAGCTCTCTCTGGACGACCTGAGGGCCCGCATCGACATGCTGCGCGGTGAAATCGCGCGCACCGAAGTGGAACTGCAATCCAGGGACGCGACGCTTTCGGCGGCCGAGGCGCTGTTTCGGCGCGGCTAGCCTCAGCCGATCTGAAGGATCGCGACGCGTCATTGTCGTCAACCGGGGAGACGGCCACCGAAAAGCCTGAAACAATCTGCCGAGATAACCAGCAGACGTGATTCGACGCCGGACCCCACATGCTTGCAGCCTACAGACCGATTCTGTCCCTTCTGCGCGGCACGGCCTTCCTGCTGGCCGCCTCCGGCCTGCATGGCCTGCTCCTGCCGCTGCGCGGGCAGATGGAGGGTTTCTCCACCACATCGCTCGGCCTGATCGGCACGGCCTGGGCCGCCGGCTTCGTGCTCGGCTGCTACTTCGCCCCGCGCATCGTGCGGCGGGCCGGCCATGTGCGCGCCTTCGGCACCTTCGCCGCCTGCGCCGCCATCATTGCCCTGCTCACGGGCCTCGTCATCAACGAAGCCGCATGGATTATCCTGCGCGCCTTCACGGGCTTCGTCATGGCCGGCGCCTTCATGGTCATCGAAAGCTGGCTGAACGAGAAATCCACCAACGAGAACCGCGGCACCGTCTTCGGCCTCTACATGATGGTCACCTATGCCTCGATCATGGGTGGCCAGATGATCGTCGCCGCCGGCGATGTCGGCTCGGCATCGCTGTTCATGATCACCGGCATCTTCTTCTGCCTGTCGCTGATCCCCACCGCGGTTTCGACCGCCTCCCACCCGCAACCGCTTCACGACGTCTCGCTGGACCTGAAGGGCCTTTACGCCAATTCCCCGGTGGCGGCGTTTGCCTGCCTGCTGGTCGGCGTCGCCAACGGCGCATGGGGCACGCTGGGCGCGGTCTATGGCGCGCGCATCGGCATATCGACGGCGCAGATCGCGCTGATGATGAGCCTGGTCGTGATTGCCGGCGCATTCATGCAGCTTCCGGCCGGCCGCCTCTCGGACCGCACCGACCGCCGCTATGTGCTCGTGGGCGCCTCGATCGGGGCCGCCCTGTTCGCCGTGCTGGTTTTCCTCGTGCAACCGCGTTCCGGCGTGGCAGTGCTGGCGATGACCGCCGCCTATGGCGCCTTCGCCTACACGCTCTATTCGATCGCCGTCGCCCACGCCAACGACCATGCGAAGGCCGAGGAATTCGTCAAGGTATCCGGCGGATTGCTCATCCTCTATGGCTTCGGAACCATGGTCGGACCGATGCTGGCCGCAGCCATGATGGAGTGGTGGCGGCCTGAAAGCCTGCTCCTTACCACGGCGCTGGCCCACCTTCTCATCGCCGGTTACACGGCCTTGCGCATCAGGCAGCGCGCGCCGGTCCCGATCGAGGATCGCGAGGCTTTCGCCACGCTGCCGGTCGAGCGGTCGATTACGCCGCAGTCGCTGACGCTCGATCCGCGCACAAAAAATGAAACCGACGGTTGAGAATTGGGTGAGTTTGACGCACTACTAGAGTCATGATGCTTGCTGATGCATTCATGGCGATTGCCGATCCCAACCGGCGTCATATTCTGGAGGAGCTCCGGCGTGGCCCGAAGACCGTTACCGAACTGGCATCCGGACTTCCGGTCTCGAGACCCGCGGTTTCCCAGCATCTGAAGGTATTACTCGATGCGGGGCTGGTCAGCGCGCAGGCGGAAGGCACCCGCCGCGTCTACAGCATCAGCAATGCCGGCTTCGTGCAGATGAACCTGTGGCTGGACCAGTTCTGGGCCGTGTGAGGCACGCGCGAAAGCACGGACCTGCCCCGGGATGGCAACGGATGGCGCCATGCCATTCAACCCCTGCCCGGCAATGTTGCGGGGTTGCAGAAATGAAAAAGACCGCCCGGAGGCGGTCTTCGAACGTGCCGGCGATCCTGAAAGATCAGCCTTCCTTCGGCGTCAGAACCTGGCGACCGCGATACATGCCGGTCTTGAGGTCGACGTGATGGGGGCGACGCATTTCGCCCGAATTCTTGTCCTCGACATAGGTCGGCGCCTTGAGCGCATCGGCCGAACGGCGCATGCCGCGCTTGGACGGAGAGGTTTTTCGCTTCGGTACGGCCATGGATATGCTCCGCTCGTGTTCAACAGCCCGCCTCGCCCTTGTGTAAGGGCCGCCTGCAGGGCCAAATTCCAGATGAAAGTGGCGTGCCTATACACGGCCTGCAACGTTTTGGCCAGCGGGGACAGCAAGTTTTTTAGCTGCGCGCCGATTTGAGGCAGCCGACATAGCTGCCCGCACGCGCCGCGCGCCGTTCTATCAGGCTGGCCAGACGGCGCAAGCCGGGGCCGGGTCTGGCCGGGTTGCGCGCCTGCGGGTTGGGCAGGGTGACGGCCAGAAGCGCAGCCTGCCGGCGTGTCAGCTTTGCGGCCGGCACGCCGAAATGATGTTGCGCCGCCGCTTCGATACCGTAGATGCCCGGCCCCCACTCGGCGATATTGAGATAGATTTCCATGATCCGCCGCTTGGGCATCACCAGATCGAAATAAACCGCCAGCGGCAGTTCCACCACCTTGCGCGCCGTGCTGAATGGCTTTTGCCACAGGTAGAGGTTCTTCACCGTCTGCATGGTGATCGTCGAGGCGCCGCGCGTGCCCCCGCCGGCCAGCGCATCATTGACGACGGCCCGCAATTCGCCAAGGTCGACCCCATGATGCGAGCAGAACTGCCCGTCCTCCGACATGATGACAGAGTGGGCGAGCACCGGCGCGATCTCCTCCAGCGGCACCCAGCGGCGGTCGTAGCCGGAGAAGGTGGCCATGTCCTTCAGCATCAGCGTGGACACCGGATGGACGAAGGAAGGCAGGTAAAGCAGGGTGAGCACGACCGGCACCAGCGCGACGATCAACGCAAGCCGCGCGAGCGGACGAAGCCAGCCCCTGCCCCTGCTTCTGCCCCTCGGTCGCGAAGCCATGCCTTGTCCCCGGTGGACCAGCCCTTCGGTCTCCTGCTCTATGATCGGTTCCGACACCCCGCCGCTCCCGCCTGCACTCTTCCCGCATAAAGGTGCTTGGCTTCTTGCGCAATGTCTGCGCGTCGGCTACCGCTCCCGGCATGGAAAACGACGCCCGAATTCGCTTCGAAACCCTGCTCGATGAACGGGCTCAAACCGTCGGCGCGCTGCTGCGCGACATTCTCGACCACAATGCCCTGCCGGGCGAGATTGTACGCCCCGGCCGCCTTCTGGACGCGATGCGCCATGGCGTACTCAATGGCGGCAAGCGCCTGCGGCCTTTCCTCGTCGTCGAAAGCGCAGCCCTGTTCGGCGTGAGGGCGCGCCAGCAGGAAGCTTTTCGCGTGGCGGCGGCGCTGGAATGCGTGCATTGCTATTCGCTCATCCATGACGACCTGCCGGCGATGGACGACGACGACATGCGCCGTGGCCAGCCGACCGTCCACAGGGCTTTCGACGAAGCCACCGCCATCCTGGCAGGCGACGCGCTGCTGACGCTGGCCTTCGATATCCTGTCCGACGACGCCCATGACAGCGGCGGCGCATCCGTCCCGCCGGCCGCGCGCCTTGCCCTCGTGCGCGGCCTTGCCCGTGCATCCGGGCTCGGCGGCATGGTGGGCGGGCAGATGCTGGACCTTTCCGCCGAGCGCGAAACGCCCGACGAAGCCGGCATCATCCGTCTGCAGGCGATGAAGACCGGCGCGCTGTTCCGCTATGCCTGCGAGGCTGGCGCGATCGTGGCCGGCGCGGACGAAAGCGACCGCGAAAGGCTGGCCGAATTCGGCTCGGCCATCGGGCTCGCCTTCCAGCTCGCCGACGATCTGCTCGACCTGACCGCGGATGCCGGCCAGCTCGGCAAGGCGACCGGCAAGGATGCCGCCGCCGGCAAGGCCACCCTCGCCGCTCTGCACGGGCCGGACTGGGCCCGCAGCCAGCTTCACGGGCTGGTGGAGCAGGCATCTGGCCTGCTCGAACCCTACGGCGAGCGCGCCGCGATCCTGAAACAGGCTGCCGGTTTCGTCGCTTCCCGCGACAGGTAGTCCGGTCCGGTCGCAACAGAACGGATTGTTAATGGTATATGGAGCGTAATCCCGGCCACTAGAATTGCGTAGATGGGTTGGGGACTGCGCATGCCGGAATATTCGTCGTTCGTCCGCTCTGTCCGGATCAGGTATCTGTCGGGCCTTACAGTGCTGGCGCTTACGGTAATCGGGCTCATAGCGGCCCTGAACCACATCAACACCTACCGCAACCGCGTCGACATGCTGAGCGCGCTCATCGCCAGCTTCGGCGGCAGTCTCGACAATGCGACGAACTTTGCCGAAAACGCCGCCTCCGCATGGCACATCACCGCGAGGGAGGAACTCACGGGGGCGGCCGGCCTGCACGCGCGCAAGCTGCTGCAAGGCATCGAGGAGATCACCGCCGACCTGGCGGAGCTGTCGCCCCGGATGACGCAGGGCACCACGGACGCGCTCGCGGCGGCCTCGGTCAACCGCGATCTCCTGTGGTCGGCGCGCGACATGGCCCGCAACCTTGCCCTGATGACCCAGGCGAAAAGCCTCGACGACTGGAACCACCGCGACGTCCTCAACCAGAACACCCTGTTTGCGCAACCGCTGCTGATGCGCGCCCGCGTCGCGCTGGATGCCGAGCGCCGGCTGGCCGATGCGCGCTCCTCAAGCCTGCTGATGTGGGGGACGGTGATCTTCGCGCTGACGCTGGCCGGCGTCACCTTCTGGATCTTCCGCCCCATGGAAAAAGCGATCCGCCGCGCCTTTGCCCGGACCGCGGAATCGCTCAAGCGCGCCGAAGAGGCCGACCGCGCCAAGTCCGAATTCCTCGCCAATATGAGCCATGAAATCCGCACCCCGATGAATGGCGTGCTCGGCATGGCCGAGTTGCTCGCCAACACGGATCTGACGCCGCGCCAGAAAACCTTCACCGACGTGATCGTCAAATCCGGCCATGCGCTGCTCACCATCATCAACGACATTCTGGATTTCTCCAAGATCAATGCGGGCCAGCTGACGCTGAACCCCGCACCGTTCCGGCTGACCGAGGCGGTGGAGGATGTCGCCACGCTGGTTTCGGCCCGTGTCGCGGAAAAGAACCTGGAACTGATCGTGCGCGTCGACCCGCGCCTGCCGGCCTTCGTCGTCGGCGATGCCGGCCGCTTCCGCCAGATTATCACCAACCTGCTCGGCAATGCCGTGAAGTTCACCGAGAAGGGCCATGTGCTGGTCGATGTCAGCGGTGAGGTGGCCGACGGCAGGGCCATGCTGAAGGTCAGTGTCGAGGATACCGGCATCGGCATTCCCGCTGAAAAGCTGGAAAGCGTGTTCGAAAAGTTCGCACAGGTCGATGCCTCTTCCACCCGCCGTCACGAAGGCACCGGTCTCGGGCTCGCCATCGGGGCGCGGCTGGTGGAACTGATGGGCGGCGAGATGGGCGTCAGCAGCGAACCGGGGCACGGCTCGGTCTTCTGGTTCAGCGCCCCCATGCCCGTTCACGACATGCATGTCGACGACGAGCGCGTCCCCGGCGACGTGACCGGCGCGCGCGTCCTGATCATCGACGACAACCCGGTCAACCGCGACATCCTGCTCGAACAGCTCCGAAGCTGGGGCTTCGATTGCGCGGCGGCTGAAAGCGGCGCCGTCGGCCTTGCCTTTCTGGACCGGGCCTGCCAGCTCGGCGCCTCGGTCGACTGCATCATCCTCGACTATCAGATGCCGGGCATGAACGGCGCCGACGTGGCCCGCGCGATTGCCGGCGACAGCCGCCTCTCCACCATACCGGTCGTCCTGCTGACATCCGTCGATCAGGTGGATTTCGCCCGGCTGATCATCGACTACGGCATCGCCGCGCATCTGACCAAGCCCGCACGCTCCGCGGTACTGCTGGGGACCATCGTCTCCACCATCCAGAAGGCCCGCATGCATCCGGGCGTCGCGCAGTTCGTGCGCGAACAGCTATCTCATTCGCCCCCCGCTCCCCGCCATGTCGAAACACCCGTTCTCGCACCCGTCATGACGAAGGAACCCACGGGAGGATCGATCGACATCCTGATCGCGGAGGACAATGAGGTGAACCAGATGGTGTTCAGCCAGATCCTCAACGGACTGGGCCTCAGCTACCGCATCGCCTCCAACGGACGCACGGCGCTCGACATGCACCGGGCGCTGAACCCGCGACTGATCCTCATGGATGTCTCGATGCCGGACATGAACGGGTATGAGGCGACCCGCGCCATCCGTGCCGCCGAGGCGTCTGGCGGGCGGCGCACACCGATCATCGGCGTCACCGCCCATGCGCTGAAGGGGGATCGCGAGAAGTGTCTCGATTCCGGCATGGACGACTACCTGCCGAAACCCGTATCGCCCGACCGGCTGGCGTCCAAGATCGGTAACTGGCTTGGCGAGGCGCTGACGGCGAAATCGGCCTGACAAGCGCGGTCAGCGATTGCGCAGCACGACGCAGGAACCGCCGGAACCGCGCAGCTTCTGACAGATCGTGTCGGCTTCGGAACGGTTATCGGCCCCGATGCGCACCGCGTAGATGCCACGCCTCCCGCGTGGCGAGCGCACCCGGCGGACCACCGGATCGTGTCCTTCGAGCACGCCTGCGTGGCGCGCCTGAAGGCGCTGCCATTGCCGGATCACCGCGGCGCGGTTGAAGCCGCCGGCAACCTGCACCCCCCATGGCTTGACCGGAACCGTGGCCATTGCGACGGTCGATGAGGCCGAGACAGGCAGGCGCCGGCAGGCGGGGCCGAAACGGAGTTCGGGATGCAGCTTCTGCACCTTGCCGGCATGGGCCTTGTCCGAAAAGGCGTCGGCGGGCTCGCCCATGATGTCGAGCACGTAGTTTTCCGTCTCCAGCGGCAGGAACCCGCCGGTGGAGAGCCAGCGCGCCACCCGGTTCTCACCGGCATTGTAGGCGGCGGCGGCAAGGCCGAGATTGCCGAAAGTCCGCTTCAACTCGGCAAGATAGGCAGCCGAGGCCGGAATTGCCTGTTCGACGTCGAAGGAATCTGCCAGCCCGCGCATCCGCGCCGTACCCGGCATGAACTGGGCAATGCCTTCCGCGCCGGCCGGGCTCACCGCATTGGGGTCGAAGCGGCTTTCCTTCCAGATCAGCCGCGCGAGGAAATCGCGCGGCAGCCCGGCGCGATCCGAATGGAACTCGATGAGGTCGCATACCCGGTCGGTCAGCCGTTCACGCGCCGGTTTCGGCGGATCGGCACGAGCGGCCTCGCCCCAGGCAGCAACGCTCAGCACCACAGCGAGAAACACGCCGGCGGAAACGGCCCGGCACACTGCCTGTCCGATCCCGCGGCCTGTCCACAACGCCGGATGAAGCCTCCTGAATGCAAAACGCTCAGGACGGCTCATGGCGTTACTCAGCGGCTCTGGCCGTAATCCCCATGCCGAAGCGGTTTTCGATATATTCGGAAACCATCTTCTCGAAATCGGCAGCGATGTTCGGTCCGCGCAGCGTCGCCGCCTTCTGGCCGTCGATGAACACGGGAGCGGACGGCGTTTCGCCGGTGCCGGGCAGCGAAATGCCGATATCGGCGTGCTTGGATTCGCCCGGCCCGTTGACGATGCACCCCATGACCGCGACCTTGAGTTGCTCCACACCCGGATATCTGGTCCGCCATACCGGCATGTTGCGGCGGATGTCTTCCTGAATGGTCTGGGCAAGTTCCTGAAACACCGTCGAAGTGGTGCGTCCGCAGCCCGGGCAGGCGGCCACGATCGGAATGAACTGGCGGAAACCCATGGTCTGGAGCAGTTCCTGCGACACCTGCACCTCGCGCGTGCGGTCGCCGCCGGGCTCCGGCGTCAGCGAAATGCGGATGGTGTCGCCAATGCCCTGCTGGAGCAGAATGCCCATGGAAGCCGAAGACGCCACGATGCCCTTGGACCCCATGCCGGCTTCCGTCAGGCCAAGATGCAGCGCATGGTCGCAGCGCCTTGCAAGCTCCGCGTAGACGGCGATGAGGTCCTGCACGCCGCTGACCTTGGCCGACAGGATGATGCGGTCGCGGCCGAGGCCGATCTCTTCCGCCAGATGGGCCGACAGCAGCGCCGACTGCACGATGGCCTCGCGCGTCACCTCCTGCGCGGTCATCGGGAAGCCGCTGGCCTGGTTCTCGTTCATCAGCCGGGTCAGAAGCTCCTGGTCGAGCGAGCCCCAGTTGACGCCGATACGCACCGGCTTGTCATGGCGGATCGCCATTTCGACGATATCGGCGAACTGCTTGTCCTTCTTGTCCTTGAAGCCGACATTGCCGGGATTGATGCGGTATTTCGCCAGCGCCTCGGCGCAGGCAGGATGATCGGCCAGCAGCTTGTGCCCGATATAGTGGAAGTCGCCGACCAGCGGAACATCGATGCCGAGCCGGGCCAGCCGGTCGCGGATCTTCGGCACGGCTGCGGCGCTCTCGTCCCGGTCCACGGTGATGCGCACAAGTTCGGAACCCGCCCTGTGCAGGGCGGCGACCTGCGCCACCGTGCCGTCGATATCGGCCGTGTCGGTGTTGGTCATCGACTGCACGACGACAGGCGCGCCGCCGCCGACCATGACGCCGCCGACATCGACGCCAACCGAAGCGCGGCGCGGGAACGGAGAGGAAAAATACCCGGTCATGCCGGCTGCCTCTGACATTATTCCATGGGCTTTTCCGCATCCCGCGGGACGCGTCGGAAGCCCTGCTGCGTTACATTCTGCATACCGGTCCGGGATCCGGCGACCGGCAGCACAGGCACCGGCACGCGCAGACAGGCACGCGAAACTCTGCCATGAGGTGGAGGACGCAACCGATCTTGTCAATGCCGCCAATGCACGCGGCTGCCATGTGATGAAAAATCACGGCAGGCGCGGGCGCCCGCGGACATCTTCAAAATGCGGCTGTCCGTCAATCCGATAAAACCGGCCTCCCCAGCCAGCGGCCTGACGCCGCTGACGGGGTCTGCCTTATTTCCGGCCATCGGGCCGGTGGAAATTCAGTGAGAGGTCGGTTGGGCCCTGAGTTTCTCAATCTCGTCCTTGATGGCCAGCTTGCGTCGCTTCAGATTCGCGATTTCGAGATTGTCCGTGGAAGGATGTTGCATGGCTGAATCGATCTGCCGCTCGATATCGCTGTGCTTCCTGTGCAATTCGTCAAGATGGGATGCAAGAGACATGATTGGTTCTCCCTTTCATGGTTTCCTCGACTGCAGCCGCCACCGATGTTGCCGGCCCACATTTGTGACGGCTGGATGACACTGTGCCATCAACCGGGACGGTTGTCGAACGCATAAGCGTTGCATTTCACCCTGGACCAAAATGTGGTATTGATTTGCCAGTGGGCGATTTTTTTATCGCTCCCCGCCCGATCTGATACCCGCCGCCCCGGCGTTGCGGGCGTCGAAATTTGCATATGGTAGGTAATGTCCGAGCAGGAACAGGCCGAGGTTCGACTCGAATTCGCGCGTTTGAAGCAGGACCATGCCGATTTCGACGCCGCCATAAACGCCATGGTGGCCACGGGCTGCGACCCCCTGCAAATCCAGCGCATGAAGAAGAAGAAACTGGCGCTCAAGGACAGGCTGCGCGCGCTGGAAGACCGCATCATTCCCGACATCATCGCCTGAGCAGGCTGCTCTGGCGACCGATCGCCGGCCTGTCCCGGAAGGCGCGGCCGGACGCAGCGCAGCTCCCATGCATATATGGAAATAACGTCCGAAAATGCGTCCGCCACAGCCATATAGGGCCGGGCGCGAGGGATGCTCTGCCTGTGCCGGCTACCTGTCGGTGACGATCTTGACCTTGTCGCCGGCCGAAAGGGTGGTTCCGGGCCCAAGCGCGTTCAGCACCCGGAAGAGGTCGAGCTTGCGGTCCACACCCACCATCTGGGCCGCCAGCGTGCCCATGGTCTGGCCCGGCCTCACCGTCACCACCCGTATGCGCAGCGGCTTCAGCGCATCCCTCTCGGCCTGGGTGAGGATGCGGAACGAGCCGCCGACCACGCGCGCGACGCTGTCCAGCGAAGTGCTGGCGGCCGGGGCTGCCGTAAGCAGCCTGTAAACCTGACTGCCGGCGCGGATCACGGTAACGTCGAATTGCCAGCCCTCGGCGCGCGCCCGCGCGGTCGCTGCCGGACTGCCGTTGATGGTCGTTTCGCGCACGCTCGATGCATCGAGCCCGGCCACCCAGCCGCTGCGGATATAGTCGCCCAGAGAGCGGGCGGGATCGAGCGAGACGCCATCGAAGCGCACCGCCATGTCGCCCGGCCCGGTCGCGGTGACAGCGGTGGCCGAATTGTCGATCATGAAGCCGTCCGGCACCGAGAAGGAAATGCCGAGCTTCGGATGCAGGAAATTGTTGCCGCGCACATAGCCCTCGTCCGGCGTGTCGCCGTAGAGCAGCCCGTCGATGCCGGCCAGATAGCTGTTGCGGTCGCGCGTGCCGACGCCCGGCTGGCCGAACTGCCGCGCATGACGCAGCGCCAGTTCGATGCGCTGGGGCGTGTTCGGATGCGTTGCAAGGAAATCGAGGCTCGCATCGGTGGCGCCGCTGACCGAGCGGAAATCCGTATAGGCCGACATGGATTGCAGGAAGCGGCTCGCCGCATAGGGATCGTAACCCGCCTCGCCCACGGACTTGATGCCGATGACATCGGCTTCAAGTTCCTGATTGCGCGAGAACTGGGCCAGCCTGAGCTTGCCCCGGATGAGTGCCGCCTTGGCGGTCGGACTGTCGCCGAGCACGTCGGAGACGACCTTGGTGGCGAGGCCCTCTTCCGCCTCCAGCCGCTGCCGCTGGAGCCCGTGATTGGCGGTGACGTGGCCCATCTCATGCGCCACGACCGCCGCCAGCTCCGAGGAATCGTTGGCCAGCGCCAGCAAGCCGCGGGTGATGTAGAGATAGCCGCCCGGCAGCGCGAAGGCGTTGACATTGGGCGAATTGAGAATGGTGATGCGGTAGTTCTGCGTCGGATTGGCCGAAACCGTGGTCAGGCTGCCGATGACCTTGGCCACCATGCGCTCCAGCTTCGGGTCGGAATATTCGCCGCCATAGGTGGCCAGAATGCGAGGATGCTGGGCGCGCGCCAGTTCCGCCAGCTTGTTGTTGGCGGTGACATTGTCCACCGTCACCGGCTTGGTGGACGGCCGGAAAGCCGATTCCTGCATGTCCGGCGGCACGATGGCCTGGCAGGCCGCCAGCGCCACGGCGATACCGGCCAGCGCAAGCATCCGCGCCGGAGACAGCTTTCGGTCAGACTTCAGGACGGACGACAGCTGGGCTTCCTTTCCTCGTCTGCGGCATCAGCCGCTACCGTGCCCCGGACAGTTGCGCATCACCGGCCGCGATTCGACCGGTCCTGCCATATTCCCTAATGTCGCATTGATGGCAAATTATGTCCGCATGCGGGCAACCGTTTCAGGAAGCGCCGATATAGCGCCGGAAAGCCTCCGGTCCACCCTCGCCGAAAAACTCCCCGACAGGCCCCGTCGCCGCGGCCTTGCCTGCCTCGATGAAGACTATGTCGTGCGAAATGCGCCGCGCATCCTCCGGCTGGTGGGTGACGAACAGCACCGTCATGCCGCGTTCTTCCTGCAAGGCGGCAACCAGTTCCAGCATGTCCTCGCGCAGCGCCGGGCCGAGCGAGGCGAAGGGCTCATCCAGAAGCAGCACCGGCCGCTCGCGCACCAGCACCCGCGCCAGCGCCACCCGCTGGCGCTCGCCGCCCGACAATTCGCGGGGCAGGCGCTGTCCCTTGCCGCCGAGCCCGGTGCGTTCGAGCGCCCCGGCCACCGCCGTGCGGTCGACATGGGTCAGCCGCAGCGACGGCGAGCGGCCGAGCCCGACATTCTGCTCGACCGTAAGATGTGCGAACAGATTGTTTTCCTGAAACACCATCGAGACCGGCCGCGCCGCCGGCGGATCAGCCGTGACGTCCCGCTCCCCGATCAGTACGCGGCCGGAGGCCGGCACCTCGAAACCGGCCACCAGATTGAGCAGGGTGGACTTGCCCGACCCGCTCGGCCCCATGACGGCGGTGATACGGCCGGGCCGGAACGTCACGTCGAACTCGAACGCCGCCTCGCCATAGCTGAAGCTCACCTTGTTCAGCCTGACTTCGGCGGGAGAGTTTGCTGTGGGCTTCATTGCCGCGTCTCCTTAGAGCGCCGTGCGTCCATCGGACGCACAAAGGACGCTCTAACACTTAGATTGAGCATCGGAATCATCCGAAAACCGAGTCCACTTTTCGGTCCGATGCTTTGCCCAGCCGGGTGGACAGGAACATCAACGCGAGACAGGCCAGCCCCAGAATGAGCGCCAGCCCCGCCGCATCGGCGGTGCGGTAGCTGCCCATGCGCGCCAGAAGCAGATAGGGCAGGGTCTGCACCGCATCCGAACCGAACAGCGCGATCACGCCGAGATCGCCGAGCGACAGCGCCATGGCGAAGGCGGCGGCGGTGGCCAGCGGGCGGCGCAGCGAGGGCCAGTCGATCAGCCGAAGCCGCGTCCAGCCAGCGATGCCGAGTTGGGCGCACAGCCGCTCATGGCGGGCGCTCGCCGCATCGTAAGCGGGACGAAGCGCCCTGAGCGCAAACGGCATCGCCATCACCGCATTGACGGTGACCACCAGCACCGGTGCCAGCGCGAACACATCGGCCACATGGCGCAGCAGGATGAACCAGCCGGCGCCGACGACGATCGGCGGCACCACCAGCACGAAGCCTGCCCCGGTGTCGGTGGCATATTGCAGCAGCGGACGGCGCGCACCGGCGGGGCGCAGGGCAAGCGCCTGCCTTGCCATCACCAGCGCCATGGAAAGCGCTGCCGCCAGCAGCGCCGACAGCAGAGCGAGAATAAGGCTGGTCAGCGCCGCGCTCTGCACCGTCGGCTCCAGAACGAGCCGGCCAAGCTCGGCCTGCAAGCCGGCCACCACGGTTGCCGCCATGGGACCGGCAACGAACAGCAGGGCGAGCGCGATCAATGCGCCATTCAGCGCCGTCTCCCCACGGCCTGCCGAAACGAACCGCCGCGGTGCCACCGAAAGGCTGGCCTCCGCCGCCGTGTTGGCCCCGAGACGGGTCAGCACGAAAACGATGACGAATGTCAGCGTTACCTGCAGGACGGTCAGCGCCACGGCGCGGGCGGGGTCGAAATCGAAGCGCAACGCCTGATAGATCGCCACTTCCAGCGTGGTGGCGCGCGGCCCGCCGCCGAGCGTCAGCACGATGGTGAACGAGGTGACGCACAGCATGAACACCAGTCCGGCGACCCCCGGCAGTGCCTGTCGCAGCACCGGCCATTCGATCAGCCGGAAACCGGCCCGCGCGCCCATGCCAAGCTGGCTCGCCAGCCGCCACTGATCGGACGGCACCGTCTGCAAGGCTTCGACGAACAGCCGTACGCTCAGCGGCAGGTTGAAGAACACATGCGCGACCAGAATGCCGGAAAGCCCGTAGATGCCCGGCCACGTATCCCCGCCGAGCATGGAGAGCAGTCCGGCGAAATAGCCGGCGCGGCCATAGAGCGCCAGCACGCCCAGCGCCGCGACAAGAGCCGGCAGCGCCAGCGGCACGGCGAAGAGTTGCAGGATCAGGCCGCGTCCCGGAAAATGCGGATGGCGAACCAAAGCCCGCGCCACGAACAGCGCCGGCACGACCGAAAGCAACGTCGACAGCAGCGCCTGCCACAGCGTGAAACGCGCGACCCTCAGCATATAGGGATCGAAGGCGGCAACCGCGCCGGACAGGTCGCGCAGGCCCTCGACGATGAGGCCGGCGAACGCCCCGCCGATCAGCAGCGAGATCGCCGCCAGCGCGACAATGCCGGCGGCTGTGCGAAAGTCGCTGTGTCCGGAGTTTCCAGCGCCGGGCAATTGCTTACCGGCCCATGACGGCCAGCCACTCGTCCACCCATGCCTTGCGATTGTCGGCCACGTCCTGCGGGCTGAATTGCAGGGCCTTTGCCGGCTTCACGAGCTTGTCGAAGGCAGGGTCGAGCGGCTTGTCGGTCCTGGCCGCAGGATACATCCACTGCGTTTCCGGAACCGCGTCCTGAAAGCCGGGCCCGGTCATGAAAGCGAGGAATTTCTCGGCCAGCGGGTTCTTCGCGCCGGCAATGGTGATGCCGGCCACTTCGACCTGAAGATAATGTCCTTCCGCAAAAGCTGCGGCCTGATAGCGGTCGGTCTTGTCGGCGATCATGTGATAGGCCGGCGAGGTGGTGTAGGACAGCACCATCGGCGCCTCGCCCTTGGTGAACAGCCCGTAGGCCTCGCTCCAGCCGGGCGTCACCGTCAGCACGCGGCCCTTGAGCTTCTCCCATGCCGCGCCCGCCTCCTCGCCATAGACGGAACGCACCCACAAAAGCAGGCCGAGGCCCGGCGTCGAGGTGCGCGGATCCTGGATGACGATCTTCTGCTTCTGGTCTCCCTCGACCAGTTCCTTGAGACTGGCCGGCGGATTGGGCAGCTTTTCGGTGTCGTAGACCACGGCGAAATAGCCGTAGTCGTAGGGCACGAACATGTCGTCGTTCCAGCCACCCGGAACATTCACCTGCGGCGTCGCGCCATGGGCCACGAACAGCCCCGTACCCCGCGCCTCGGCGGTGAGGTTGGTGTCGAGGCCGAGCACGATGTCGGCCTTTGTGGACGCGCCTTCCAGCTTCAGCCGGTTGAGCAAGGCCACCCCATCGGCCACCGAGACGAAATCGACCTGACAGCCGCATTCGGCCTCGAAATTCGTCTTCACCTGCGGGCCGGGGCCCCAGTCAGCGGTGAAGCTGTCATAGGTGTAGATGGTGAGCTTGCCTTGTGCCGAAGCGGGTGCGGCGGCCAGCAGGGCCGCAACTGACAGAATGGATAAGAGCATTGTGCGCATCGGCGCCTCCGTCGTTTCGTTGCAGGGGGTCGAGGCGCCGGATGTCCGACAGCTTCTAATCCCTCCGCCGGTACAAGCCGGATCAGGTTCAGCGGGTTGGCCTTGGCCTCTCAGCCGGGCCGCGAAAACGCGTCCGGCACCCCGTTAGAGCATTTCCAGAGATAGGCCCGCGCGCGCCGCGACGCAAGAGAGGCAGCGCTCTTCCGTTCCATGAAAGGGACTGCTAATGCCCTCGTCCCATGAGCCGATACACCATCCTTCTCGGCGGCGAGCTTGCCCGCACCCCCGCCCTCGACCGCCAGATCGCGGGAACGCGCGTCATCGCCGCCGATTCCGGCATCCGCCATGCCGAAACCCTCGGCCTCGTTCCCGAACTGTGGGTCGGCGACTTCGATTCCACGCCACCTGTGCTGCCGGAACGGCTGAAAGCGGTGCCGAAGCGGCAATTCCCCTCCGACAAGGACAGCACCGACGGCGAACTGGCGGTGGACATCGCGCTGGAACAGGGCGCGACCGCGCTGGTGCTGGCCGGCGCATTCGGCGGCCAGCGCGCCGACCATGCCTTCCTGCATCTGGCGCTTGCCTTGCGGCTGGCCGAGGCGAGCATCGACGTGCTGCTGACCAGCGGCTCGCAGGAGGGGCGGCCCCTTCCCCACGCCGAAGCCGTTTTCGGCTACGGCGACGGCACGCTGTTTTCCATCCTCGGGTTTTCGGAGCTGGGCGGCCTTACCGTGCGCGGCGCGAAGTGGCCGCTCGACGGCGTGACCGTGCCCTTCGGCTCATCGCTTACCATGTCGAACGAGGTTCGTGGCCAGCTCAGCGTGAAGCTTGGCCAGGGCCGCGCCCTGTTGCTCGCTCATCCACTCACCGGGAAGGAGGTCTGAGATGGCCCCGCCGCTTCTGAACCTCGCCGGCATCCGCCTGACATTCGGCGGCACGCCGCTGCTCGACGGCGCGGACCTCGCAGTTGGCCCCGGCGACCGCATCGCGCTGGTCGGCCGCAACGGCTCCGGCAAGTCGACGCTGCTGAAGATCGCCGCCGGTCTCGCCGAGGCGCAGGACGGCGAGATTTTCCGCCAGCCCACCGCCACCATCCGCTATCTGCCGCAGGCGCCCGACATGGACGGATTCGCCACGGTGCGCACCTATGTCGAGGCAGGGCTCGGCCCGGCCGACGATCCCTATCGTGCCACCTATCTGCTCGAACATCTGGGCCTGACCGGCGAGGAAAAGCCGGCCGAGCTTTCGGGCGGCGAGGAGCGCCGTGCGGCCCTTGCCCGCGTCATGGCCCCGGAGCCCGACATCCTGCTGCTCGACGAGCCGACCAACCATCTCGACCTCAACGTCATCGAATGGCTGGAGGAAGAGCTGATCCGCTCCTCGTCGGCGCTGGTCGTCATCTCGCACGACCGCCGCTTTCTTGAGCGCGTGTCGCGCGCCACCGTCTGGCTGGATCGCGGCCAGACAAGGCGTCTCGACCGGAGCTTTGCCCATTTCGAGGAATGGCGCGACCGGATTCTGGAGGAAGAAGAGCGCGACCAGCACAAGCTCGGTCGCCAGATCGCCCGCGAGGAGCACTGGCTGCGCTACGGCGTCACCGCCCGGCGCAAGCGCAACGTGCGCCGCCTCGGCGAGTTGCAGGCGCTGCGCCAGCGCCACCGCAGCCACAGGGGCGCGGAAGGCGCGGCCACCATGGTGGCGAGCGACGCCGCCGAATCCGGCAAGCTGGTGATCGAGGCGAAGTCGATTTCCAAAAGCTTCGGCGATCTGGTCGTGGTCCGGGATTTCTCGACCCGCATCCAGCGCGGCGACCGCATCGGCCTCGTCGGCCCCAATGGTGCCGGCAAGACCACGCTGCTGAAGATGCTGACCGGCGAGCTTGCGCCCGACACGGGCAGCGTGCGCCTCGGCGTCAATCTGGAGATCGCCACGCTCGACCAGAAGCGTGAGGCCGCCGATCCGCAGGAGACGCTGGCGCACTATCTCACCGACGGACGCGGCGAAAGCCTTGTCGTCAATGGCGAGCAGCGCCATGTCGTCTCCTACATGAAGGACTTCCTGTTCAAGCCGGAGCAGGCGCGCACGCCGGTGCGCGAGCTTTCGGGCGGCGAGCGCGCCCGGCTGCTGCTGGCCCGCGTGCTGGCCCGCCCGGCCAATCTTCTCGTGCTGGACGAGCCGACCAACGATCTCGACATGGAGACGCTGGAACTGTTGCAGGAACTCGTGGCGGGCTTTGCCGGCACGGTCATCCTCGTCAGCCACGACCGCGACTTCCTCGACCGCACCGTGACCAGCGTGATCGTGCCCGACGGCGACGGGCGCTGGATCGAATATGCCGGCGGCTATTCCGACATGCTCTCCCAGCGCGGCGCCTCCAAGCTGGACGACCGCAAGCTGCGCGCCCGCACTGCCGGCGACGAGGACAAGCCTGCCGCGAAGCCGCAGGAGACCGCAAAGGCGGCAGCGAAAAAACTGTCTTTCAAACAGAAATTCGCGCTCGAAAACCTGCCGAAGAAGATCGAGGCGGCAACCGATACCATCAACCGGCTCGAGGACCAGATCGCCGATCCGGGTTTCTACGACCGCGATCCCGTCGGCTTCCAGAAAACCATCGCCGCCCTCGACAAGGAACGCGCGGCGCTGACCGCGATGGAAGAGGAATGGCTGGAACTGGAAATGCTGCGCGAGGAGATCGAAGGGTAGAGCATTTTGCACTCAGACGGAATCGCCTGACGTCGTATAATTGCGGCCATGAAAAGAGACCGGAGCAGCATTCGGCAGAATCGCTGCTCCGGAATATCTACCGGCGACCCGCAGCCAGCCAGCTTCCCCGCCTTCTGATGGCCCGCCATGGACGGCCATCGATTGCCGCGAGACCGAGGCCGATCAGCGCCATGCCGGCCAGATGGCGCGGCAGCAGCACTTCGCCGAGGAACAGGAACCCGAGCAGGATGGCGCTGACCGGCACCAGAAAGGTGACCAGCGCCAGATTGCTGGCGCCCGCCGTGGCCAGCAGCCGGAAGAACAGCACATAGGCGAGCGCCGTCGACAGCACCGCCAGTCCGGCCACCGCGCCAAGTGCGCCAAGGCCGGGCATCGGCAACGTCCACGGCCGGTCGACCAGCAGCATCACCGGAACCAGCAGCACGCTCGCCGCCACCACCTGCCCTGTCGCCGTCACCAGCGGCGGCACGCCCATGGCGCGGAAGCGCCGCCCATAGATGCTGGCCAGCGCATAGGACACCGTAGCCGACAGGCACATGAGTTGAGCCGTGACATGGCTGCCGAGCGACTGCACGGCGTCGAGGCCCACCATGACGGCGACCCCGAGAAAACCGACCAGCACCCCGGCCAGCCGGTTGCCCGTCATCTTCTCGTCCGCCGTCAGGAAATGGGCGAACAGCACGGTGAACAGCGGCGTCGCCGCGTTCAGGATCGAGGCGACGCCCGAGGCGATGTGCTGCTGGCCGCCGACAATGAGCGAGAAGGGGATGGCGTTGTTGAGGAGACCTATGCCGAAGAAGGCCGCCCAGATGCGGCGCTGCCCCGGCAGCTTCAGGCCCATGATCCTGAGCAGGCACAGCATCAGCACCGCCGCCACGGCCACCCGGCCGACCACCACGGTGAACACCGGCAGTTCCTTCACCGCCACGGCATTGAAGAAGAACGAGCCGCCCCACAGCAGGGACAGGAAAAGCAGCGTCGCCCACTCGGCCAGGGTCATCGGCCGGTTGGCAGCAATTTCGTTCGACATCGCTCACCTCACGACGGCACCATGCCGCACCGGCCGAAGCCATGGCACAGGCACTTGCCGCACTCGACCCGTTTCCTGACCAACCGGTCCTACTTGCGGCTGTTTCCGGCAAAGGCGGCGCTGACGCCGAGCCCGATGAACAGAACGCCGCTGACATAGCGCTCGAAGCGCAGATAGGCGCGGCTTTGCCTCAGCCTGTCACCCAGGGCGCCGGCCGCGAAGGCATAGCATCCGTCGCTGATGAAGCCGAGCACAGTGAAGACAAGACCGAGGAAGGCGATCTGCATGGCGACATGACCGCGCTCCACCTCGACGAATTGTGGCAGGAAGGCGAGGAAGAACAGGGCGGTCTTCGGATTGAGCAGGTTGACGATGAAACCGTCGCGAAAAAGGCGACGATAGCTGTGCGGCTGCAACTTCATGTCCGGATCGGCTTCCTCGTCGCGCCCGAAGAGCTTCCTCAGGCCCAGCCAGATCAGATAGGCGGCGCCGGCATATTTGACGACCGAAAAGGCGATCGCGGACGAGGCAAGCAGTGCGGAAAGGCCGAGCGCGGCGGCAGCCACATGGATCAGCGTCGCGGAATGGATGCCGATGTCGGAGACCAGCCCCGCCTTGCGGCCCTGTGCAATCGAGCGCGCGACGATGTAGAGAACGGCGGGTCCGGGAATGATGAGCAGAACGACTGCCGCCGTGACGAACAGCGCGAGATTGGCCGCGCTCGGGACAACAACTTCCATGACACCCTCCCCGGGCTGCCTTGCAGGCGCGCCCCGAACCTTGTCGCATTCCGGCAGGCAGGATCGGCAAACCCCGTTGCCGGGGTCCGCCCTATCCTGCCGTCTTCGCCTGCCAGGCCCTGATCGCCTCGTCGAACACCTTGCCGCCCGGCATGCCCTTTTCCATGGTGAGCAATGCGCGGCGGCCCGACTTGTAGATCACCGGAACGTCGATCCACTCCTGATTGCGCAGCAGGGACAGGTTTGCGTCCTCATCGGCCTTCGTATCGTTGAGCGCGACGAGGAAATAGCCGTCGGCGATCTTGGCAGGAATGCCGATCAGGGGGCTGCCCGCATCCTGTTCGGCCTTCTTCAGCGCGATGCGCAGCAGATTGTCGATGCCGCCGCCCTCGAAGCCGGCCGGCGTCAGGAAGATCATCTCGATGATGTGGCTGGCCGGCAGCGTCTCGTCGGCGTTGCGGCGGATTGTCATGCGAAGCTGCACGTCCTTGCCCGGAACCTGCACCTCGCCGCGGATGGCGGGCTCCGGCGGCTCGTCGCCGCCCGGCGATTCCTGCACCAGGGACCACACCACGTTTCCGGCCTCTGCCGAACCCTGCGCCACGTTGGTGCGCTCTTCATAGTAGATCGCCTTCTGGCCGACGGCGACGCCTGCCTGAGCGCTTTCGCCCTGCTGAGCGGGCGGGGAGACGGGCGCTGCGGGCTGAGCCGCATCGGGCGCGGAAGCGGGCGGCGGCGTGGTCAAGGCCACCACGGACGAGCCTTCGCCGATGGTGCTGCCGCCTCCGGCGGGGCCGGGATCGACCTCCTTGCCGTCCGGCAGCAGGCGCTGCGTGAATTTGTCGGATGTCTCGCCGCCATTTCCGGCAGGCGACGGAGCGGGTGCGGGAGGCTCGGCCGATGCGGCTTCCTCGTCAGGCGGCGGGACTTTCACAGGCTTGACGACAACCGGCTTCGGTTCGCCGCTGTCGCCTGCGAACATGGTGCCGATGGCATCCTTGTTGAGCCACGCCGCATATCCGCCTCCAGCCAGAACCACGAGAGCGGCGACCGCCGCAATCAGGCCCTTGTAGCTTCGGCGCTCGTCCTCTTCCTCCTCCTCGTCGAACGCCATTTCCGGCCTTCGCTCAACGCGCGGAGAGTCCGGATGATGGGTTTCCGGCGCACGGTCGAAAACGTCATCGGCCTCCTCCTGCACCGGAACGCTGCCCGCCAGGGGACGGTCTAAACCGGATGGCTGAGGAGCGGCCGGCGTGGCCCGCTGCGGCGGCACCGTGGCTTCCGGCCCGGGCTCCCTGCGGGGTTCCGGCGCCGGTGGCGGCTGCGGACCCGGCGGCACGGGCTTTTCGGCCACCGCCGGCTCGACGATCCGTTCGGGCGCCTTTGGTGCGGGCTCCGGCGCGCCGGTCACAGAGGGGCTTGCGACAGGTCCGGGTTCCGGCGTTGCGGGAGGTGCTGCGGGCGGGGAAACGGAGGGAGCCGCATGTGCGGTCTGGTTCTTGTTGCGGTCGATGGAAGAGAACAGATGTTCCAGTTCGGCCAGCGGATCGACCTCTGCCGGAGGAGGAGGCGCATATTCGCGCTCCACCTCGGCGATGGCGTCCTCGAGCATCTTCTTCTGGCGCTCCGCCACCGCCGCCGGCGGCTGCGGATCGAGCGCGGCAAGCTTGGCGGCAATGGTGGTGCGGGCCTTGTCGTAGACCCTGGACCGTATTTCAGGCGTGGTTTCGCCGAGCCCGCCGAGCGTCTTTTTCAGAACCGCTACGAAATCTGCCATGCTTTTATCAGACCTGTCCTTGTCACCGGCGGCGCAGGGCTGATGCGGCCTGCCCCGCCGAACGGGCATAGTTAGTCCTGAAACGGGTCCGTCACAAGTATCGTGTCGTCCCGCTCCGGGCTGGTTGAGAGCAACGCAACCGGGGCACCGATCAGCTCCTCGATGTGACGCACATATTTAACTGCCTGCGCGGGCAAATCGTTCCAGCTGCGGGCGCCGGCGGTTGTTTCCTTCCAGCCCTCCAGCGTCTCGTAAACCGGCTGCACGCGGGCCTGCGCGCCCTGGCTGGCCGGAAGATAGTCGATCTTCTCGCCGTCGAGCATGTAGCCGGTGCACACCTTGATCTCGTCGAGCCCGTCGAGCACGTCGAGCTTGGTGAGCGCGATGCCCTTGATGCCGTTGACCGCCACGGCCTGACGCACCAGCACCGCATCGAACCAGCCGCAGCGGCGCTTGCGCCCGGTCACCACGCCGAACTCATGGCCGCGCGTGCCGAGGAACTCGCCGATCTCGTTGACCTGCTCGGTCGGGAACGGCCCTTCGCCGACGCGGGTGGTGTAAGCCTTGGTGATGCCCAGCACATAGCTCAGCGCGCCCGGCCCGATGCCGGAGCCAGCCGCCGCCTGTCCCGCCACCGTGTTGGACGAGGTGACGAAGGGGTAGGTACCATGGTCGATGTCGAGCAGCGTGCCCTGCGCACCTTCGAACAGGATGCGCTCGCCGGCCTTGCGGCTGTCGTCGAGCACTTTCCACACGCGATCCATATAGGGCAGCACCTCGCTGGCGACGGAGGTCAGTTCCTGCATGATCGCCTCATGCGCCACTTCCTCGTGGCCGAGGCCCTTGCGCAACGCATTGTGATGCGTCAGCAGGCGATCCACCTTGGCCGGCAGCGTATCCAGATCCGCCAGATCCATCACCCTGATGCCACGGCGACCGACCTTGTCCTCATAGGCAGGACCGATGCCGCGCCGGGTCGTCCCGATCTTCGTTCCGGAATTGGAGGCCGCGTCCTCGCGGAAACCGTCCAGCTCCCTGTGCAGCGACAGTATAAGCGCGGTGTTTTCGGCAATTTTCAGGTTGTCCGGGGTAATTTCCACGCCCTGACCGCGCAGCTTGGCCACTTCGGCCACGAAGGCATGCGGATCGAACACCACGCCGTTGCCGATGATCGACAGCTTGTTGCGCACCACGCCCGACGGAAGCAGCGACAGCTTGTAGATGTTGCCGTCGACGACGAGCGTATGCCCGGCATTGTGCCCGCCCTGAAAGCGCACCACCACATCGGCGCGCTCCGACAGCCAGTCCACGATCTTGCCCTTGCCTTCGTCGCCCCATTGCGAGCCGACGACCACCACATTGGCCATGTCTTCTTCCCTTCCATCGGGCCGCAGCCGAGCGCGCCCGTAAAAACGACAGGCCTCTATAGCGTCCCGAAACGCCGCGCGCGACCTTTGTTTGCCGTTTCAGGGCAGAGGCGGCACAACAATTTTGGCCTGGCTGCGATTTATCTGCCATGAAGGCGCATGACAACTTCCCCAGTCCACGCGCATCCGGCTCCCAGGGCCCTCACTTCATGAAACAGAACCCCTATATTCTGCTGGCAGCAGCCACCCTGTTCTGGGCCGGCAACTCCGTGGCGGGCAAGATGGCCGTGGGCCACGTTTCGCCGATGTTCCTGAACGCCATCCGCTGGGGCATCGTTCTGGTCGTTTTGGCCCTCGCCGGACGCCGCGAGATCGCGGCGGACTGGTCCGTCATCCGGCAGCGCAAATGGTATCTGCTTGCCATGGGCGCGATCGGCTTCACGCTGTTCAGCGTGGCCCTCTACAGCGCGCTGCTCTACACCTCAGCCACCAATGCCAGCATCGAGCAGGGCGGCATCCCGCTGCTGGTCTTCATCTTCAGCTATCTGCTCTATGGCACCCGAACCACGCTCGCCCAGCTTGGCGGTTTCGTCATTTCGTTCATCGGGATCGTCCTCACCGCGACGCATGGCGCGCCCGGGCGGCTCCTCCAACTGGACGTCAACTACGGCGATGCGCTGATGATCGTCGCCATCCTTACCTACGGCTTCTATACCGCCGCCCTGCGGCGCAAGCCGCAGCTTCACTGGATAAGCCTGATGGCGGCGCTGTGCGCCGGCGCCTTTGTCAGCGCCCTGCCGTTCCTGTGGGCGGAAGCGGCATCGGGCGCCATGATCCTGCCCGATGCGACCGGCTGGTCAATCATCGTCTATGTCGTGCTGTTCCCGTCGCTGCTGTCGCAGATCACCTATATCCGCGGCGTCGAACTGATCGGCGCCAACCGTGCCGGCCTGTTCATCAACCTTCTGCCGATCTGGGGTGCATTCCTGGCGGTCGCCATCCTCGGCGAGGAATTTCGGGCCTATCACGCCATCGCGCTGGTTCTGGTGCTCTCGGGCGTGCTGATTGCGGAATATGACGGTCGCCGCAGGGCCACATCCGCCCCGTAAACCGGAAAGCGGCAACTGTGGGAAAACGGCCGGGGAAAATCCCCGGCCGCAGCCTGCTTACAGGCCGTTGACGTCGAATTGCAGGCGTTTGGCCGAATCGATCTTCTCGTGCGCACGCACTTCGGCCAGAGCATCTTGCGGGAACGGCGCATCGAGATAGAGCAGCGCAATGGCGTCCCCGCCGGGGCGGTTGCGGCCCAGGGCGAAGTTGGCGATGTTGACCTCATGCTTGCCGCACAACGTGCCCAGAAGACCGATAATGCCCGGCGCATCGGCATTGGTCGTATAGAGCATGTGCTGGCCGACCTCGGCATCGAGGTTGATGCCCTTGATCTGGATGAAGCGCGGCTTTCCGTCGGAGAAGCAGGTGCCTGCGATCGAACGCTCCTGATGCTCGGTCTTGACCGTCAGCCGGATATAGCCGTCGAAGACGCCAGACTTGTCGCGCTTGACCTCGGCGACGATGATGCCGCGCTCCTTCACCATGATCGGCGCAGACACCATGTTGACGTCAGCCACCTGCGGGCGGATCAGGCCGGCAAGCGTCGCGCTGATCAGCGCCCTCGTATTCATCTGGGCGGTCAGGCCGTCGAACAGGATCTCGACCTCCTTGATCGGATCTTCCGTCACCTGCCCGACGAAGGCGCCGAGCACCTCGGCAAGCTTCACGAAGGGCTTGAGGCGCGGCGCTTCCTCGGCGGTGATGGAAGGCATGTTGATGGCGTTGGAAACCGCACCCTTGATCAGGTAGTCCGACATCTGCTCGGCCACCTGCAGGGCGACATTCTCCTGCGCTTCGGAGGTCGAGGCGCCCAGATGCGGCGTGCAGACCACGTTGTCCATGTTGAACAGCGGATTTTCTGTCGCCGGTTCGACCTCGAACACATCGATGCCGGCGCCCGCCACCTTGCCGCTCTTCAGCGCGGCGATAAGGTCCGCCTCGACGATCAGCCCGCCGCGGGCGCAATTGATGATGCGCACGCCGTCCTTCATCTTCGCAATGGATTCGGCGTTGATGATGTTGCGCGTCTTGTCGGTCAGCGGCGTGTGCAGGGTGATGAAGTCGGCGCGGGCGAACAACTCGTCCAGCTCGACCTTTTCCACGCCCAGTTCCTCGGCCCGGCTCTCGGACAGGAACGGATCGAAAGCCACCACATGCATCTTGAGGCCGACGGCGCGCGTCGCCACGATGGAGCCGATATTGCCGGCGCCGATGATGCCCAGCGTCTTGCCGGTGATCTCGACACCCATGAAACGGTTCTTTTCCCACTTGCCTTCATGGGTGGAGGCATTGGCTTCCGGCAACTGGCGGGCAACCGCGAACATCAGCGCGATGGCGTGCTCGGCGGTGGTGATGGAATTGCCGAAAGGCGTGTTCATCACAATGATACCGCGGCGCGAGGCCGCCGGGATATCGACATTGTCGACACCGATGCCGGCGCGGCCCACAACCTTGAGATTGGTTGCGGCGGCGATCAGCTTTTCCGTCACCTTGGTGGCCGAGCGGATGGCAAGGCCATCATACTGGCCGATGACTTCGAGCAGCTTTTCCTTGTCCTTGCCCAGATCGGGCAGATAATCGACATCGACGCCCCGATCCTTGAAAATCTGGACGGCCGTGGGGGAGAGTTTGTCGGAAACGAGTACGCGGGGCGCCATCATGGCCTCCTTCGTCTGAAAATCTGGAAATCCGGGAGAGGAATGGGCCGCCCGCCATGCAGGCAGCCCGAAATCGCGATCAGGCAGCGGCCTTCAGCGTCGCCTTCTGCTGGGCGAAGGCCCAGTCGAGCCATGGCATCAGCGCTTCGAGATCGGAAGTCTCGACGGTCGCGCCGCACCAGATGCGCAGGCCGGGAGGGGCATCGCGGTAGTGGCCGATGTCATAGGCCACGCCCTGCTTGTCG
>JAIPUZ010000118.1 GCA_022833215.1 Mesorhizobium sp.
TCAAAATGCCGATGATCTGTTCGTCGGAAAATCTCGATCGCTTCATTGCCTGTCTCCTCATCCGGATGACAGGCTAACCTCAAAGCGAGGACATTTCAGGGGAGCACGTCACCGATTGCCCTCTATTGTGCGAATTTGCCGTACTTCCACCAGTTAGCATGCAAAGGCGCCGATTCTACGCTACAGCCCGACAAGTCTTGAGAGCCCGCGAACGGCAACTTTCGATGCGGTTGCGACCGTTGACCACCTTTCTGCAGCACCCCCAGGCGTCTTGACGCGCTCGTCGCTGCGGCGGCGAGAGCGGCGGAGTCTTCCCCGGGAAATGATCCGAGACCTCATGATGCCGTTGCCCGTCGCTGACCTCCTGTTCTCATCACTTTCAGTTGCGCGCAGGTTGCGGTGCACTGTTTATTGACAGCCGGGCAGAACTGGTTGATCCTTCAACAGGATGTCCAGAGATAAGTCTCTGCTGTACATCCGCATGACTGTGGAAGCTGTTGACACTACAGTTTTGTCTGAGTGTCCGGCAGAGCTTACAATAAAATGCAAGAGGTGAACTATACGATAATACAGGGAGGAAATACTATGGCCAAGAAAGCGATTTCACGTCGTGAGCTATTGGGTGCTTCAACGCTGGCAGGCGCCACAGCCGCCAGCGCCCTGGCGGCTCCGGCTGTTCTGGCCCAGGCGCCAGTGACAATAAAGATGCAGACATCATGGCCGGCATCCGACATCTGGATGGACTTCGCCCGGCAATATATCGAACGCGTCGAAAAGATGTCCGGCGGCCGCATCAGGTTCGAACTGCTCCCCGCCGGCGCCGTGGTCGGCGCATTCCAGGTCCTCGATGCCGTCAATGACGGCGTGATCGACGCGGCCCACACGGTTCCCGTCTACTGGTACGGAAAGCACAAGGCCGCCTCGCTGTTCGGTACGGGCCCGGTCTTCGGCGGCAGCGCCACGACCATGCTGGCATGGTTCCATCAGGGTGGCGGCAAGGATCTCTACCGCGAACTGACCCAGGACATCATGGGTCTCAACCTCTACGGCTTCTACGGCTTCCCGATGCCGGCCCAGCCCTTCGGCTGGTTCAAGAACCCGGTAACGACGGTGGCCGACATAAACGGCCTGAAATACCGGACAGTCGGTCTCGCCGCCGACCTCATGCAGAACATGGGCATGAGCGTTGCCCAGCTTCCCGGCGGGGAGATCGTGCCGGCGATGGAGCGCGGCGTCATCGACGCCTTCGAGTTCAACAACCCGTCGTCGGACATACGCTTCGGCTCGCAGGACGTGTCCAAGAACTACTTCCTGTCCTCTTACCATCAGGCGAGCGAGTCCTTCGAGTTCCTCTTCAACAAGGACGTCTTCGACGACTTGCCGGAGGATTTGCAGGCAATCATCGAGTACAGCGTGGAAGCTGCCAGCACGGCCAATACCGCGCTTGCCATGGATCACTATTCGAGCGACCTCGCCAAGCTTCAGGACGACCACGGGGTTACGGTCCATCGGACCTCGGAGGAAATTTTGGCCGCCCAGCTCGAGGCATGGGACAAGATCATCCCGACGCTCGAGGCCGATCCGTTCATGAAGCGCGTGCTGGACAGCCAGCGCGAATGGGTGGAGCGTGTGGTGTTCTACGAACTGATGAACTCGGCCGATCTGGCGCTCGCCTATGAGCACTACTTCCCCGGAAAGCTGAAGCTCTAGGGGCAGGCATAGACACCTTCCGGGCGTTCCGCCGCCGCATCCCGGCGCCGGAACGCTTTCCCGGCCGCAAGGAATTTTCGGATGCTCCGCTACATTTCTTTCGCCGACGACCTGTCGGCGTGGTTCGGCAAGGTGTTCGCGTGGGGCGTGATGATCATGACGCTCGGCGTGAGCTACGAGGTTGTGGTGCGCTATTTCTTCCGCGCCCCGACCTCCTGGGCCTTCGACCTCAGCTACATGCTCTACGGCACGCTGTTCATGATGGCGGGCGCCTACACGCTCTCGCGCGACGGCCATGTGCGGGGTGATTTCATCTACCGGCTGTGGAAGCCGCGCACCCAGGCGTGGCTGGAGCTGGTGCTTTATCTGATCTTCTTTTTCCCCGGCGTAACGGCGCTCATTTTCTCGGGCTGGAAATATGCCGAACGGAGCTGGCGCTACATGGAGGTCAGCTCCAACAGCCCGGCCGGTATGCCGATCTTCCAGTTCAAGACGGTTATCGTCGCGGCCGGCATTCTGCTCTTCCTGCAAGGTATCGCGCAGGTCTTCCGCTGCATCATATGCATCCGCACCGGCGAATGGGTGAGGGCGGCCGAGGACGTCGAGGAGCTCGACAAGGTGCTGCTGGAGGCTGGAAGTCTCGATGTGCTCAAGTCCGGCACGGAGGGCGTCGAGCTGCCTCCCGGCCTCATCGAACCGCATGTCGAACGCGATGGAGACAGCCGATGACGGACGCACATATCGCTGTAGGGATGCTGCTCATCCTGATATTCGCCATCTTCCTTGGCTTTCCGGTCGCCTTCACGCTGATGGCGCTGGGCGTCGGCTTCGGCTATTACGCCTACTACGATGTCGGCCGCATGTGGCGCGCCTATAACCGCGCCGTCGAAGCCGACGCCGACACCTACACGCAACTGGAAACCTGGATTAGCGGCTTCTTCAACAACCGCATCTTCGACCTGTTCGTCAACCAGACCTATTCTGTCATCCAGAACGACGTGCTCACCGCCATTCCGCTGTTCCTGTTCATGGGCTACATCGTGGAGCGCTCCAACATCGTCGACAGGCTGTTCTCCACGCTCTACATCGCCACACGCAGGCTGCCGGGGTCCATGGCGGTGGCAGCCCTCGTCACCTGCACGCTGTTCGCCACAGCCACCGGCATCGTCGGCGCGGTTGTCACGCTGATGGGCCTTCTGGCCCTGCCGGCCATGCTGAAGGCAAAATACGATGTCCGCTATGCGACCGGCGTGATCTGTGCGGGCGGCACGCTGGGCATCCTGATCCCACCCTCCATCCTTTTGATCGTCTATGCGGCCACTTCCGGCATATCGGTGGTGCGCATGTATGCGGCGGCGCTCTTGCCGGGCCTGCTGCTGGCCGGCCTCTACTTCGTCTATGTGGTGACCCGCGCCGTCCTCCAGCCGCGCCTCGCGCCGCGCCCGACCAAAGAGGACGTCGGCGACTATTCCACGCTGCAGATCACATGGATGATGATCACCTCCTTCGTGCCGCTCGCCTTCCTCATCCTCGCGGTTCTGGGGGCCATTCTGTTTGGCTTCGCCACGCCTTCCGAGGCAGCGGCCATCGGCGCGCTTGGGGGGCTCATCCTTGCAGTGGCCTACCGCGCGCTGACCTGGCAACGCCTGAAGGAATCGATCTATCTCACGGCGCGGACATCGGCGATGGTGTGCTGGCTGTTCGTCGGCTCGGCGACTTTCGCCTCCGTCTTTGCCTATCTGGGCGGGCAGCAGCTCATCAGCGATTTCGTCACCGGGCTCGACATGTCGCCGCTGATGTTCCTGATCATGGCCCAGATCATCATCTTCATTCTCGGCTGGCCGCTGGAATGGACGGAGATCATCGTCATCTTCATTCCGATCTTCATGCCGCTGCTGCCGCATTTCGGCATCGATCCGCTGTTTTTCGGCATTCTGGTGGCGGTCAATCTGCAGACGGCCTTCCTGTCGCCGCCCATGGCGATGTCCGCCTATTACCTGAAGGGAATCTCGCCGCCCCATGTGCAGTTGACCGACATCTTCCTCGGCATGATGCCCTATATGGCCATCGTCATCCTGTGCATGGTCATCATGTATGTGTTTCCGGGCATCGTGTTCTGGCTGCCGAACGCTGTTTACGGAGGATAGCGATGTCGAGAAGCCGGTTCTTCGCCATCTGTGCCTTTGTCGCGCTGGCCGTGTTCTGCGGCATACTGGTGCGCTTCGTGCCGCGCGCCGACCTGACGATCGTGCTGCTGATCGGGCTTGGGCTGGCTGCCTACGATATATGGGACCAGCTCTTCCGCAAGCGCCGGCCTCCGCCTTCACGTCCGGGCTAGCTGTTCGAGGTTTGTCTCGGAACTTCGCGCTTCCCAGCCGCTCGCCGGAGGCATGGCGCCACAAAGGCAGAGCGAGCGGGTTTCAGAGCGCTGAAACAGAAAAACTTAGCGTTTCGTCTAAGTTTTTCTTGCACCCTCGGAAATCCATGTGATAGTTAGCTATATGACTAAGCATGATCCCGATCTTTCGCGACTCTTCCATGCCCTGGCCGATCCGACGCGTCGTTCGATCGTAACCCGTCTGGTGGAAGGTCCGGCGAGGGTCACGGATTTGTCGGTGCCGACCGGCCTGCGGCTGCCCACCGTGATGCGGCACCTTTCTGTGCTGGAGGAGGCGGGGCTGATTGCCTCGTCGAAGGATGGGCGGGTGCGCACCTGCGCCATCGTACCGGAGGCATTGGAGCCGATCCGGACATGGCTCGATGAGCAACGGGCCATATGGGAGGCCCGGCTCGACCGGCTGGAAGCATTCGCGATGAAAGCGATGAAGGAGCGCAAGGAATGAAATCGAGGCTGAACCCCGAAAATGCGCCTGTGGTGGATCGCCCTGCGGCAGACAGTTTCGCCACTTTGACCTTCGAGCGTGATCTGCCTGTAGCGCTGCCCGTGCTGTGGCATGTCTGGACGTCTCCCGCCGCAAGGGCTGTCTGGTCTGCTCCGTCGCCCTCGGTTGCGGTGGAATTCCTGGAGGCCAACACCAGGATGGGCGGCCGCGAAGTCTCGCTCTGCAAGGTGGAGGGACAGCCGGACATACGATGTGAGTGCGGCTGGCTGGAATTGCAGCCGACGGTGCGCAGCGTAAACTACGAGGTGGTCTCTTGTGATGGCGTGACGAAATCGGCGGCCCTCGTGACGGCCGGTTTCTCCGGAACGGATGAGCGTAGCCGGATCGTCGTCACGGTCCAGCTCTCCTCGCTGGCCGGGAACATGGAGGCCGGCTACCGACAGGGTTTCAATGCCGGGCTGGACAATCTCGCAGCGACGTCGCGGCGGACAATGGTGCTGCAACGGGTGATTCAGGCACCCCGGAGCGTCGTCTGGAGCGCCTGGATGAACGCCGACACGCTGCCGCAATGGTGGGGGCCGGATGGGTTTTCCTGCCGTACCAAGAGGATAGACCTGCGAAAGGACGGTGAATGGGTGTTCGACATGATTGCGCCCGATGGCACGGTCTTCCCCAATCACCATCTCTATACCGATATCCGGGCCGGGGAGAGGATCGCCTACACGCTGCTCTGGGGCGAGAACGGCCCGAAGCATGCCGATGCATGGGCCTCGTTCGAGGAGCAGGACGGAGCGACGAAGGTGGTTCTGGGCATGGTGTTCAGCACTGAAGCAGAGTTTCAGGAGGCGAAGGGCTTCGGGGCAATCGAACTGGGACTGCAAACACTGGGCAAGCTCGAACGCTTCGTCACCTCTCCCTGAGATGCTGCAAGGCGGTTTCAGCCAGTTGCCTGTGCCCGGAAGGCAAACCAGCAGAGGCTCGAGACCGTGTTGATGAACATATGGCGGAGGGGAGGTTACGCCGTGGGCACCGGCTTGTTCGCGATGCCCGATGCATCGCGGGATTTCCCATGGCGTCGTCAATTTCCTGAACTTGTCCTATGGTGCGCCGACTGCGTTTGCGCTAGAAGCCGGCATTTCGCTCAAACAAGGCTCCCCGACACAGGGGCTCCAGGGAGTTGGACATAATGCTGAGAGGCTCGCTTACCGCGCTCGTCACGCCGTTCGAACAGGACGGACGTTTCGACGAGAAAGCCTTTCGCGCCCTTGTCGAGTGGCAGATAGAGGAAGGCACCACCGGCCTTGTCCCGGTGGGAACGACGGGCGAATCTCCGACTCTGTCGCATGAAGAGCATCGCCGTGTCATCGAGGTCTGCGTCGAGGTTGCGAAGGGGCGCGTGCCGGTTGTCGCGGGCGCCGGCTCGAACAACACGAAGGAAGCGATCGGGCTGGTCAGGCATGCCGAAAGCGTCGGTGCCGATGCCGTGCTCGTGGTGACGCCCTATTACAACAAGCCGACGCAGCGCGGTCTCTACGAGCATTTCGCCGCTGTCGCGCAGGCCACCTCGCTGCCGATCATCATCTACAATATCCCGCCGCGTTCGGTGATCGACATGTCTGCGGAAACGATGGGCCGGCTGGCACACGACTTCAGGAACATCGCCGGCGTCAAGGATGCGACGGGCAAGGTCGAGCGCGTTTCGGAACAGCGGGCGACATGCGGCAAGGATTTCATCCAGCTCTCGGGCGAGGACGCCTCGGCGTTGGGCTTTAACGCCCATGGCGGCGTGGGGTGCATTTCCGTCACCGCCAATGTCGCGCCGCGGCTTTGCGCCGAGTTCCAGCAGGCCACACTTTCGGGTGACAATACGCGGGCGCTGGAATTGCAGGATCGGCTTCTGCCGCTGCACAAGGCGATCTTCCTCGATCCAGGCGTGGCCGGAGCCAAATATGCCCTTTCGCGGCTCGGGCGGATCGAGAACGTTGTGCGCTCCCCGCTGGTGACCGCCGAGCCCGAGACGCAGGCGCGGATCGACGCGGCAATGAAAAGCGCCGGCTTGATAAACTGAGGCCGATGCGCCATCTGTGCGCATCATGAGCCAGAACCGGAAATCAGATCCCAACAACAAGGTCGCCGCGGAAAACCGCAAGGCGCGCTTTTCCTATGAGGTCCTCGACACGCTCGAGACCGGGCTGGTGCTGACCGGCACCGAGGTGAAATCGCTGCGCGGCGGCCAGGCCAATATCCAGGAATCCTACGCTTCGGTGGAGGGTGGGGAATTGTGGCTCATCAATTCCTACCTGCCTGAATATCTGCAGGCCAACCGCTTCAACCATGAGCCGCGTCGCCGCCGCAAGCTGCTGGTCTCGAAGCGCGAACTGGCGCGTCTGGCGCAGGGTGTCGAGCGCGAAGGCATGACGCTTGTTCCGCTGAAGATCTATTTCAACGATCGCGGCCGCGCCAAACTCCTGCTCGCCGTGGCGCGCGGCAAGAAGCTGCACGACAAGCGCGAGACCGAGAAGCAGCGCGACTGGAACCGGGAGAAGGGGCGGCTTCTCAAGGAACGAGGCTAGAGCAGCGGGCGTTCTGACGAACGCTGCTTCCACTGCTCCGGTTTCTTTTCCCGCTGCATCTATGCGACTTCAGACGTTCCATCTGGTTGCAAGATGCTCTGGCCTCAAGGCCGGAGCATGTCCGGCGCGTGCATTCCCGCCTTGAATCTATTTACCCAGAAAATCGGCTATGTCCTGGAAGACATTCACGAACATGTCTTCCGTCAGCACGCCGGTATTGGTGTTGTAGCGTGAGCAGTGATAGCTGGAAAACAGCGTGAAGCCGCCGATCTCGTGGCGTCCGCCGTGCCTGAATGGATGTGCCGATACCTTTGCGCCAAGCGTTCGCACCATGGACTGGTGCGCGATGGCGCCCAGCGCCAGAATGGCGGTGAGGTTTGGGAAACTGCCGATGGTGGGAATGAGAAAGTTCCGGCAGTTCGAAATTTCGGGCCCGGTCGGCTTGTTCTGCGGCGGCACGCAGCGCACCGCGTTGACGATGGCCGTGTCGATCAGTTCGAGGCTGTCGTCCGGCCGCGCCTCGAAGCGGCCGCGCGCCAGCTGGAAACGGCTAAGCGTCGAGTACAGCAGATCGCCTGCATAGTCGCCCGTGAAGGGGCGGCCGGTCCGGTTGGCGCCGCGCAGGCCGGGGGCCAGCCCCACGATGAGCAGACGTACGCCTTGCCGGCCTTCGGGAGGCAGGAAAGGCGGCACGGGCGCGTTGAACCACTGGGGCTCCTTCATCCGCCATTCGGCGATAAAGTCGTGGAGCCGGGGACAGAGCGGACAGTCGCGGTCAGGATCGGTGAGGGTCAGCATCGCCCGCCCCCTCAGTCGTCATCCTCTTCGTCGTCGGTGCGCGCAGGTTCAGGGCGGCGCACGGTCTGTTCGCGGCCAACCTCGCTTTTCAGCGTCATCAGGTCGACGAAGTGATCCGCCTGGCGGCGTAGCTCGTCCGAAATCATCGGCGGCTGCGATGCCATGGTGGAGACGATGGAAACCTTTCGGCCGCGCCGTTGCAGGGCTTCGACAAGGGTGCGGAAATCGCCGTCGCCGGAGAAGATCACATAGTGGTCTACGACGTCGGTGAGTTCGAGCGCATCGACGGTGAGCTCGATGTCCATGTTGCCCTTGATCTTGCGGCGACCGGTTGCGTCGGTGAATTCCTTGGCTGGCTTGGTCACGACCTTGTAGCCATTGTAGTCCAGCCAGTCGATCAGCGGGCGAATGGAAGAGTATTCCTGATCCTCGACAAGGGCCGTATAATAATAGGCGCGCAGGAGATAGCCGCGCTTCTGGAAGCAGGCGAGCAGCTTGCGATAATCGATGTCGAAACCGAGTGAGCGTGAGGTGGCGTAAAGGTTTGCACCGTCGATGAAGAGAGCAATCTTCTCCCGCGGATCGAACATTCGGAAATATCCTTGTGGCAAATAAACGTGGCAGTGAAATAACCGGCGACACTGCGCCCTCCGGAACAATCCGGAAGCCCATCCCCGCCGCAATCGAGCTATCGTCCCAAATAGCGTCAGCTTCGTGGCAGTCAAATCCTGCTTTCGGAGAATATGCTCACGTCAGGGTACGGGATGTCTACATGCGGACAAGGGTATCGCTTGTGTTTTTCCGGTATACGGGTTAAGGAGCGCGCCTGTTTTCCGTCAAATCCTTCGCATGAAAGGGGCATCCCATGGCCCGCGTCACCGTTGAAGATTGCATCGACAAGGTCGAAAACCGCTTCGAGCTGGTCCTTCTGGCCGGGCATCGCGCCCGCCTGATCAGCCAGGGCGCACCCATCACAGTTCCGCGCGACAACGACAAGAATCCGGTCGTTGCGCTGCGCGAGATTGCCGATGAAACCCTTTCGCCGGGCGACCTCAAGGAAGATCTGATCCATTCGCTGCAGAAGCATGTCGAGGTCGACGAGCCGGAAGCGGAGGCCATCGCCGCACAGCCGGGTGCGGTCCTTGCCGAGGACGTCGACGAGCCGGAAGAGAACATCGCTTTCGACCGCATGTCGGAAGAGGACCTGCTGGCCGGCATCGAAGGTCTCGTGCCGCCGGAAAAAAGCGACGATTTCTGACGCTTAGAGCGCGCTACGGCTCTTTCGCCGACGCTCAATCGCAGCTATCTATGACATGCGCCGCATGCCTGCGGCGCATGTTTCGTTTTTTGCTGTGAGAGCCCGCCCATGATGCGTCAGTATGAGCTTGTCGAGCGCGTCCAGCGCTACAAGCCGGACGTCAACGAGGCGCTGCTCAACAAGGCCTATGTCTATGCCATGCAGAAGCATGGCCACCAGAAGCGGGCATCCGGCGATCCCTATTTCTCGCATCCGCTGGAAGTGGCGGCGATCCTCACCGACATGCGCCTCGACGAGGCGACGATCGCCGTCGCGCTTCTCCACGACACGATCGAGGATACCAGCGCCACCCGTGCCGAGATCGACGAGCTGTTCGGCCCGGAGATGGGCAAGCTGGTGGAGGGGCTGACCAAGCTCAAGAAGCTCGATCTCGTTTCCAGGAAGGCGGAGCAGGCCGAGAATCTGCGCAAGCTCCTTCTGGCGATCTCCGAGGATGTGCGCGTCCTGCTGGTCAAGCTGGCGGACCGGCTCCACAATATGCGCACGCTTGGCCACATGCGCGAGGACAAGCGTCTGCGCATCGCAGAGGAGACGATGGAAATCTATGCGCCGCTGGCCGGGCGCATGGGCATGCAGGGCATGCGCGAGGAACTCGAGGAGCTCGCCTTCCGCTATATCAATCCCGAAGCGCACCGCATGGTGACGCAGCGGCTGGCCGAGATATCGGAGCGGGCAAGAGATGTCCTGTCGGACATCGAGAAGGCGCTCTCGGAACTGTTCGAGAAGTACGACATCAGGGCGGAAGTCACCAGCCGGCAGAAAAAGCCCTGGTCGGTGTTCCGCAAGATGGAGACCAAGGCGCTGTCCTTCGAACAGCTTTCCGACATATTCGGCTTCCGTGTCGTGGTCGACAGGATCGAGGACTGCTATCTCGCTCTGGGCGCGATCCACACCACATGGTCGATGGTGCCGGGCCGCTTCAAGGACTATATTTCCACACCGAAGCAGAACGGCTACCGGTCGATCCACACCACGATCGTCGGGCCGTCGCGCCAGCGTGTGGAACTCCAGATTCGCACCCGCGAGATGAACGAGGTGGCGGAATACGGTGTCGCCGCCCATTCCATCTACAAGGATGGCGTTTCGAAGAATGGCGCGGGCAAGGACGTTTCCAGCGAAACCAGCGCCTATGCCTGGCTGCGCCGCACCATCGAGCAGCTTGCCGAAGGCGACAATCCGGAAGATTTCCTCGAAAACACCAAGCTGGAGCTGTTCCAGGACCAGGTGTTCTGCTTCACGCCCAAGGGCATGGTGATCGCCCTGCCGCGTGGGGCGACGCCCATCGATTTTGCCTACGCCGTCCACACCGATGTCGGCGACAGTTGCGTCGGCGCCAAGGTCAATGGCCGTATCATGCCGCTGATGACCGAACTGAAGAACGGCGACGAGGTCGAGATCATCCGTTCCAAGGCTCAGGTGCCGCCGGCGGCGTGGGAATCGATCGTCGTCACCGGCAAGGCCCGCTCCGCGATCCGCCGTGCGACGAAGAATGCCATCCGCAAGCAATATTCCGGCCTCGGAATGCGCATTCTCGAACGGGCTTTCGAGCGCACCGGCAAGCCGTTCTCCAGGGATAGCCTCAAGCTGGTCCTGCCACGGCTGGCGCGCAAGGATGTCGAGGACGTGCTGTCCGCCGTCGGGCGCGGCGAGCTGTCGTCGGCCGATGTCATCAAGGCCGTTTTCCCGGACTACAAGGACGAGCGCGTCACGGCGCCGGTGCCCAAGCAGCGGGAGGAGGGCTGGTCGCGTATCCGCAATGCGGCCGGCATGCTGTTCCAGCTTCCCGGCCGCTCCTCGCGCAAGGGCAAGAGCCAGTCGAAGGACGACGGCGCCCTGCCGATTCGCGGCGTGCGCGGCGACCTGCCCGTCACCTTCGCACCCGAAGGGGCGGTGCCGGGCGACCGCATCGTCGGCATCGTCCAGCCGGGCTCCGGAATCACCATCTATCCGATCCAGTCGCCGTCGCTGACCGCCTTCGACGACCAGCCGGAGCGCTGGATCGACGTGCGCTGGGACATCGACGAGAACAACCGCGAGCGCTTCCCCGCCCGCATTTCGGTCACGGCCATCAATGCGCCGGGTTCGCTGGCCGATATCGCGCAGGTGGTTGCATCCAACGACGCCAACATCCATACCCTGTCGATGGTGCGCACGGCGCCCGACTTCACCGAAATGCTGATCGACATCGAGGTATGGGACGTGAAGCACCTGAACAGGCTGTTGTCGCAGCTCAAGGAAAACCCGAGCGTGAGCACCGCGCGGCGGGTCAATGGCTGAGCTCGAGCCGTATATCGAACTGGAATTTGCGAACCGATGAATACTGCCGAAGTGCTTGATGTCTTCCGTTCCGCCGGCGCTGTCCTGGAGGGGCATTTCATTCTCACCTCCGGCCTCCGGAGTCCGGTGTTCCTGCAGAAGGCGCGGGTCTTCATGCATGCCGACAAGACCGAGAAGCTGTGCAGGGCGCTGGCCGGGCGTATCCGTGCCGAGGTGGATGGCAGGATCGACTATGTCGTCGGCCCGGCCATCGGCGGGCTGATCCCCGCTTATGAGACCTCGCGCCATCTTGGCGTGCCGGCGGTGTGGGTCGAGCGCGAGCAGGGCGTGTTCCGGCTGCGCCGTTTCGAGATGGAGAAGGGCGCGCGCGTCGTCATCGTGGAGGATATCGTCACCACGGGCCTTTCGATCCGGGAGACCATTGCCTGCCTGCGCGATCTGGGTGCCGAGGTGGTGGCCGCGGCCTGCATCATCGACCGTTCGGCCGGCAAGACGGATGTCGGCGTGCCGCTGATCGCGCTGGCCGAATACGAGGTGCCGGCCTATCCGGCCGATGCGCTGCCGCCCGAGCTTGCCGCCATTCCGGCGGTGAAGCCTGGCAGCCGCAACATCTGATATGTCATGATTATCGGCATCGGCAGCGACCTCATCGATATCCGTCGTGTGGAGAAGTCGCTCGAACGGTATGGCGAGCGCTTCATCAGCCGTGTCTACACCGATATCGAGCGGGCACGTTCCGAGGCCAGGAGGGAGCGCGCGGCATCCTACGCGAAACGCTTCGCCGCCAAGGAAGCCTGCGCCAAGGCGCTCGGCACCGGCATTTCCCATGGCGTGTTCTGGCGTGACATGGGCGTGGTGAACCTGCCCGGCGGCAAGCCGACCATGGCGCTGACGGGCGGGGCTGCCTCGCAGCTTGCCAGAATTCTTCCCCCCGGCCACGAAGCGGCCATCCACCTTACCATCACGGACGATTTCCCGCTGGCGCAGGCATTCGTGATCATCGAGGCGGTTCCGGCGGGGCACCGGCGGCGAGACGGTGCGGGCGAACCGCCGCCATAACGCCACATTGATCGTGCCTCACCGCTGGTCTGTGGTGTTTCCGGGCGTTGCTCCCGGCGCGTTCAGCCCTTATAGAACCAACGCATGAATGAGGACGACATGAGCGTGGCCGACAAATCCCGGAAGAAATCAGGCGGACTTGGCGAAACCTTCAGCGTCATCGTCCAGGCGCTGCTGCTGGCGCTGGTTATCCGTACCTTGCTGTTCCAGCCTTTTTCGATTCCGTCGGGATCGATGCGCCCGACCCTTCTGGAAGGCGACTATCTGTTCGTCACCAAATGGTCTTATGGGTATTCACGCTATTCGCTGCCGTTCTCGCCCAATCTCTTCTCGGGCCGCATCTGGGGTGGTGAGCCGCAACGCGGCGACGTTGCGGTGTTCAAGTTCCCGCCCAACCCCGCCATCGATTACATCAAGCGTGTCGTGGGCCTGCCCGGCGACAAGGTCCAGATGCGCGGCGGCCAGCTTTTCATCAACGATGTGGCGGTCCCGCGTGAGAAGATCGGCCAGATCGACAATCCCGACATCACCGAGGTTTCGCGCCCCGTCGACGTTTACCGCGAGACGCTGCCGAACGGCGTCAGCTACGAGACCCTCGACCTGACCCCGAACGGTATTGGCGACGACACACGCGAGTTCACCGTGCCGGAAGGCCACTATTTCATGCTGGGCGACAACCGCGACAATTCCGCCGACAGCCGCTTCAGCGTGGGTTTTGTGCCTTATGACCATCTGGTCGGTCGCGCCAACATCATCTTCTTCTCGATCGCTGGTGGCGCGAGCCCGCTGGAAATCTGGAAGTGGCCGAGTGAAGTCCGCTTCGGCCGCCTGTTCGACTTTATCCGATAAGGCCATGGCTGCGCCCAGGCGATTGACCGCGGAGCAGCTTGCCGTGGCGCTCCATGAGCGCACCGGTCACATGTTCCGCGACAGGCAGCGTTTGCAGCGCGCGCTGACCCATGCCAGCGCGCGCAGCGCTCAGGCGGGCCTCGACTATGAGCGTTTCGAATTTCTTGGCGACCGCGTGCTGGGGCTTGTGGTGGCCGACATGCTGCTTGCCGCCTATCCCGATGCCGTGGAGGGCGAGCTTTCGCTGCGGCTGAATGCGCTCGTCAATGCGGAGGCGCTGTCGCAGATCGCGGAGGAAATCGGGCTTGCCGAACTGATCCGCGCCGGTTCCGATGTGCGCAATCTGGCCGGGCGCAAGCGCGTCAACCTGCGCGCGGATGCGTTGGAATCTCTCATTGCCGTGCTTTATCTCGACGGCGGCCTGGAGGCGGCGCGCGCCTTCATCCATCGTTACTGGATGCCGCGTTCGCAGGCCATGGCCAAGGCGAAGCGCGACCCGAAGACCGAATTGCAGGAATGGGCGCATCAGGCGGCGTCCGCCACCCCGTCTTACAGGATAGACGGCCGCGAAGGACCGGATCATGATCCGGTGTTCACTGTCAGCGTCACGGTGGGTGCGCTGGCGCCAGAGCAGGGCAGGGGCCGCTCCAAGCGCGAGGCGGAGCAGGCCGCCGCCGCCGCCATGCTTGTGCGCGAAGGCGTGTGGGCCGATGAAGGAAATGCAGCATGAGCGAAGCTGAAGCAACGCCCTCTACACATTCCGGTTTCGTGGCGCTTATCGGCGCGCCCAATGCCGGCAAGTCCACTCTGGTCAACCAGCTTGTCGGCACCAAGGTGTCGATCGTCACCCACAAGGTGCAGACGACACGTGCGCTGGTACGCGGCATCGCCACGCACGGGCAGGCCCAGATCGTGTTCGTCGACACGCCGGGCATCTTCAAGCCGCGCCGGCGGCTCGACACCGCCATGGTCACCACCGCGTGGGGCGGTGCGAAGGATGCCGACATCGTGCTGGTGCTGATCGATGCCGAGCGTGGCATCAAGGGCGATGCCGATACGATTCTTGAGCGTCTTGCCGACGTGCGCCAGCCGAAGCTTCTGGTGCTGAACAAGGTCGACCGGGTGAAGCGTGAGAACCTGCTGGCCCTGGCCTCCGCCGCCAATGAGCGTGTCGCCTTCGATCGCACCTTCATGGTTTCGGCGCTGACCGGTTCCGGCTGCGAGGATCTGCTCGACTATCTGGCCGAAACCCTGCCGGTCGGCCCATGGTATTATCCGGAGGACCAGATTTCGGACCTGCCGATGCGCCAGCTCGCCGCCGAGATCACCCGTGAAAAGCTCTATCTGCGCCTGCATCAGGAGCTTCCCTATTCCTCCCATGTCGAGACCGAGAAATGGGAGGAGAAGAAGGACGGCTCGGTGCGCATCGAGCAGGTCATCTATGTCGAGCGCGACAGCCAGAAGAAGATCGTGCTGGGCCACAAGGGCGAGACGATCCGCGCCATCGGCGAGGCGTCCCGCAAGGAAATCGGCGACATTCTCGAACAGAAGGTGCACCTCTTCCTGTTCGTGAAGGTGCGAGGGAACTGGGGCGACGACCCCGAGCGCTACCGGGAGATGGGGCTCGATTTTCCGGGCTGACATCTGAAACAGAGGCTGCTCAATTCCGCTGCGGAAGGATTTGCGCTATACTCGGGCGTCAGCTCGGGAGGCACGTGATGTCCTACATCAGCACCGTGACCGAAAACGATCCCTCGTCCAGAACGGCGCAAATGTTCGCAAGGGCGCAGGCGGGCTACGGATACCTGCCCAACATGGTGAAGGCGTTCAGCCATCGCCCGGAGGTCATGGAGGCGTGGAACGGCCTTCTTTCCAGCATCAGGGCGAACATGGATTTGCGCCGCTATGAACTGGTGACGCTGGCCGCGGCCAGGGAATTGCGCAGCTCCTACTGCATGCTTGCCCATGGCAATGTGCTGCTGCACGGCCATTTCACCCCGGCCGAATTGCAGGCCATCGTCGAGGACAGCGATGCCTCGCCGCTCGACGAGGCGGATCGCGCCATCATGCGCTTTGCCGCCAAGGTGGTGCGCGACGCCACCTCGGTCGATGCGGGCGACATCGACGGCCTGCGCCGCCATGGCCTTTCCGAAGGGGAGATCTTCGACATCGTCGCGGCCGCCTCCGTCCGCTGCTTCTTCAGCAAGACGCTGGATGCCCTCGGCGTGCAGCCGGACGGCGCCTATCACGAGATCGATCCGAAGCTGAAGAAGGTGCTGACAGTGGGGCGGCAGATCGATGCCGGCTACGACCTTTCGCATTCGGCCTGAGCCCGGTTCTACTTGATTTAAGCGTCGAAGCGGTGAAAAGGTCGCGCCATGGAGTGGCGAGACGAGGGAATCATTCTCGGAACCCGCAGGCATGGCGAAACCAGCGTCATCCTCGAGGTGATGACGCGCGAGCATGGCCGGCATCTGGGCATGGTGCGCGGAGGGCGGTCGCGGCGGCTTCAGCCGGTGTTGCAGGCAGGCAACCGGGTCGATCTGGTCTGGCGCGCGCGCCTCGATGAGCATCTTGGAACCTTTCAGGCCGAAGCGCTGGAGATGAACGCCGCACGGCTGATGGACAGCGCCGTCGCGGTCTATGGCCTTCAGCTGCTGGCCGCGCATCTGCGCCTGCTGCCGGAACGGGACGCCCATGGCGCGCTGTACGAGACGCTGCTGGTGATGATCGAAAACCTCGACGATCCGGATGCCGCAGGCGAACTGGTGGCTCGTTTCGAGCTTCTGGTGCTGGAGGAACTGGGCTACGGCCTCGACCTCGGCGAATGCGCGGCCACCGGCCAGCGCACCGACCTCGTCTATGTCTCGCCGAAATCGGGCCGGGCAGTGTCGCGTGCGGCGGGTCTGCCCTGGCATGACAGGATGCTCGCCCTGCCGGCCTTCCTGGAACAGGGGCCGGGTTGCCGTGCCGATGCGTCGGCGCTCGAAGACGCCTTCCGGCTGTCCTTGTATTTCTTCAACCGCCATGTCTATGAGCCGCGCGGGATCGAGCCCCCCGATGCCCGCGCCGGTTTCCTGACGGCGCTGCGCCGGCATTTCGCCGCCGGCCCGCGCCTGAACGGAGGCACAGCCGCATGAGGTGCGCCGCCCGGATTGTCCGCAGCGGCAGGTCCTCCAGTTAAGGGGCGTCCATGTTCGAGATCGCTGTCATCGCCATCATTGTGCTCTTCGTCATCATCACGAAGCAGCAGAAGCGGCTGAACACGGTGGAGGCAGACCTCAGGTCCCTCAGCAAGGTCGTGACCGGCTTCGGCGCTCCGGCCGCCACAGCTTCCGTGCCGGTGGAAACCACCGTTCAACCGCAGGAGCCAGCCACGCTTCCCGAAATTGCCGAAGAGCGGGCGGATACAAGCGACGACCGACCGGCAGAAGCCGGGCCGTGGACCAGGACGGCAGCGGCGGCAAGTACCGCGCCGGATGTCGCCGAAATGGAGATGGAGCCGGCCGCCCCCGCCGTAATGGAACCGGCCGTTCCGGCTGAAAAGGCGGGCAAGCGCGACATAGAGACCGCGCTCGGCACTCGCTGGGCAGTATGGGTGGGCGGCATCGCGCTGGCGCTGGGCGGCCTGTTCCTCGTTCGTTACACCATCGAGGCCGGCATATTCGGCCCCGGTGCGCGCCTTTCCATGGCCGGCCTGTTCGGCCTGCTGCTCGTGGGAGCCGGCGAGTTCGTGCGCCGCACCGGCTGGAGTGTACCTGTCGCCGGTGCGGCGGGCGCCTATATCCCTGCGATCCTGACGGCGGCGGGCGCGTTCACCCTTTTCGGCGCGGTCTATGCCGCGCATGGCGTTTACGGGTTTATCGGCGCGGGATTCGCCTTTTTCCTGCTCGGGCTGATCGCTGTCGCCACAATCGCCGCGGCACTTGTCCATGGACAGGCTCTCGCCGGCATCGGCCTGCTCGGAGCGCTGGCGACGCCGGCGCTGGTTGCCAGCCAGGCGCCCAGCGCGTGGGGCTTGTTCGGCTATCTCGCCGTTGTGCTGGCTGCCGCGGGCGCGATCGCCCGCATGCGCCTCTGGCACTTCCTCATGGCGGCGAGCTTCTTCGGTACGGGCTTGTGGACGCTGGTCTATATCGGCGAAGTGAGCGTTCCCGATTTCGCGGTGCTGCTGGTCTTCAGCGCCGTCACGCTCGCCGTGCTGGATTTTGTCTGGCTGTCCGGCCCGGCCGATGAGCGCAAGGTGGATTTCGTTTCCATCGCGCCCGCCTTCTTCACCGGCATCACGGCGCTTGCGCTGTTCGTCGTTCCCGACATCACCATCGGCGGCGGCCCGAAATGGGCTGCGACCATCGTCGCCATGATGCTTGCAGCCGCCCTGTGGCGTCCGGCTGCGGTGGCTGCCCTGCATTTCGCCGGCATCATGACGGCGCTCGCCTATATCCAGATGATGCCGATCCTCGACCTGCATGCGGAACTGTCGTCGGGCACGATGGTGCTGGATGGCATGGCGCTGGCCGTCAGCCGCGACAGCGCCTTGCCGATCGGTCTCGTTCTGGGGCTGCTGTTCATCGGCGCGGGTCTGTGGGCCGCGCGTCGCCACCTTGCAGCGCCCGCGTGGCTGGCCGCCATGTGGGCCTTCTGGGCTGTGGCAGCGCCGCTTGTCATCCTGCTCTCCACATGGGCGACCTTCGGTAATATCGAGCGCGATCTTCTGCACGCCGCTCTGGCTGCCCTGCTGTTCATCGGGTTCGCGGTTGCAGGCGAGTGGCTTTCGCGGGCCGAACAGCCGCCTTTGAAAGGAGGCGTGGCCGTCTCGTGCATGCTGGCCGGTTCGGCCGTGGCATGGCTGCTTTTCCTGCATATGGCTTTCGGCTCGGGGATGACCACGGTTCTGCTCGGGCTATCCGCCATCGTGCCGGCACTCGCCACCCGTCACCGTTCATGGCCGGTGCTCGGCTGGCTGTCTGCGGCGGCGGTCGTTGCCGTGCTTGCCCGCGTCGCCTTCGATCCCACCATCGTCGGGGCGGAATTCCTGTCCCGCACGCCGGTGATCAACTGGCTGCTGCCGGGCTACGGCATTCCGGCGCTCGCCTTCGGTTTTGCCGCATGGCACCTCGCCCGCACCACCAACGGACGCCCCCGCCTCATCATGGAGGCGGGTGCGGCGCTGTTCGCCTTGCTGACGCTGGCCATGCTGGTGCGCCACGCCATGCATGGCGGGGTCATCGACACAGGCGCGCCGACGCTTGCCGAACAGGCGATCTACACGCTGATCGCGCTCGGCGCCGGCGCCATCCTCGTCGCTCTCGACATGCGCTCGCCGAGCCCCGTGCTGCGCATCGGCTCGCTGGCGGCGGGCGTGGTGTCCGCAGCTCTGATCTGCGTCCAGCATTTCATGGTGCTGAATCCGCTCCTCACCGACGAGTCAACCGGCCGCATCCCGGTCTTCAACCTGCTGTTCCTGGCCTATCTGCTGCCGGCGGTGGCCGCCTTCGCGCTGGCCTGGTATGCGCGCGGCAAGCGGCCGAAATGGTATTCCTCCATGCTCGCCGTGCTCGGCGCGCTGCTCGCCTTCGCCTATGCGACGCTGTCGGTGCGCCGCCTGTTCAGGGGCGAATACATCGCCTGGTGGAGCGGCATGGAGCAGGTGGAGACCTACAGCTATTCGGCGCTGTGGCTTGTCATGGGCGTGGCGCTGCTGATTGCCGGCGTGCGCTTCGGTTCGCAGGTGCTGCGCGTGGCCTCCGCCGCGCTGATTTCCATAGCCGTTCTCAAGGTCTTCCTGTTCGACATGTCGGAACTGGAAGGCGTGCTGCGCGCGCTCTCCTTCATCGGGCTGGGCGGGGTGCTGATCGGCATCGGCCTGTTCTATCAGCGGCTGCTGACGCACAGTGCGGCAGGAGGGCGCAGCAGCGAGGCGTGACCATGGCTCCGGAGCTGTATGCTCACCCGTTTTTTAAAACATGTCGCCCGAAAGTGGGTGCCGGCTTCGGGATAAAGACATGTCTAAAAAACAGGAACTTGAGGCGTAAGGAGCGAATCTGAAAGATCGCGACACGCTTCAGGCCGGCCTGGCCGCGACTGAACCGTTGCCGCGCAGCTTTTCAAGCGTGGTGAAGCGTTTTATGAAGGCTTCCTGTGCGAAAGTCACCGACCGTGGCGTCATATCGAACCTGTCGGGACTGATGCCCCGTGGCCGGCCGAAGAACTGGGCTGCCTCCTGCACGGAAAAGCCTGCAAGATGCGTGGCCTCGAAATAGGCGGCGACCTGATCGGCGCGCTTGATGTCCCTGACGAGCCCGGCCGGCAACTCCGACGGCAGCGAAAAGCGCAGGTGGATTGCCCGTTGCAGCCGCTTCTCGCACTCCTTGTAGCCGCCGCCGACCACGGATTTGAACGGCGAGATCATGTCGCCGATCACATATTCCGGCGCGTCATGGAGCAGGGCCGCCAGCCGCGCCTCGGGCGAGGGGGCCCTGGCCTGCGCGCAGAAGATCGCCTCCACCAGCAGCGAATGCTGGGCGACGGAAAAGGCATGCGGGCCGATGGTCTGCCCGTTCCACCGCGCCACGCGGGCAAGACCATGGGCGATATCGGAAATCTCCACGTCAAGCGGCGAGGGGTCGAGCAGATCCAGCCTGCGACCGGACAGCATGCGCTGCCAGGCGCGCGGCGGTGCGCCGGCGCGGTCGGCCATCAGGCATTCTCCGCAGGGGGAGCGTCTTCGGGGAAGGTAAATTTCGCCCATTCGGGTATGGCGAGCGTGACCGGCACATCGCCGGCGAGAATGGTCTTGCCGGCATCAGCAGCGCTTTTCACGCGGTCGATACGGGCGATGGCGAGGCCCTTGCTGCCGCAGACCGAGCCCAGCGTCCCGACCGGCCGGCCCTCGACCGACAGTTCCGCGCCGGGTGCGGGCAGGGGGCTGGTTGAGGATGCGATCAGAACGCGCCGCCGCGCGGTTCCGCGATGCTGCATGCGCGACACCACTTCCTGCCCGACATAGCAGCCCTTGGCAAAGCCGACGCCGCCGGTCTGGTCGAGAAGCACGTCATGCGGGAAGGCGTCGCCGAGCTGATAGTCGGATCCGCTTTCGGCCACGCCACTGGCGATGCGGAAAGCATGCCACGCGTCCTTGTCGCCGGCATCATCGGAGGATGGCGCGCCGTAGCTGCGCTTCACGTCGCCATTGGCGAAGCGGGTATCGGCAAGCGCGGTTGAATCGATGTGTGAAGCGGCTGAATCGGTCTGCCAGACGACGGTCACAACCGTTTGTTCCGGCTTTGCAATTTCCGCCCTGGCGCGCAGCTTGTAGAGCAACAGGCGGCGGTGGAAATCGGCTGCCGCATCCGCGCGGCATTCAAGCTGGAAGGCATCGGGTCCGGCACGCGAAATCAGGAAGTCGAACAGGATCTTTCCCTGCGGCGCCAGCAGCGCACCAGGCTTCGCCTCGCCATCCTTCAGCGCATCCAGATCGACGGTCAGGATGTTTTGCAGGAAATGTTCGGCCTCGGGGCCGGAAACGGCGATGACGGCACGGTCTTGGAGAAGGGCGAAGGGCATGGACGGGAACGGGCCTGAATCTGCGAACGATCCGTCTTAGGTAGTCCCCCCGCCGCTCCCTCGCAAGCGGCAGGGCAACCTGTGCTGCCAGTCCGGCCCGGGATCAGTCGCCCGCCACGAAGAACGCCCAGCGCCCTTCCGGCGAGATTCCGAGGCGGTAGAAGATATAGGCACCGAACTGCTGCATGTCCTCATAATCGCCGGCCGTGACGATCTTGAACAGCTCCACCCGCTGGCGGGCGTCGAGCTTGTCCAGCGGCACGGCAAAGAAATAGGGCCAAACATAGAGTTCCTGCGGCGTGCCCGCATCGAGATGGACGAAGCCCGCCGAGAGCACCTCTTCCATTATGGCGAGGATTTCCTGTCCCTCGGTATCGCCCGAAAGCCCCTTGAGGAATTCGATCGGATCGCCGTCTATCTCTGTCAGGGAAAGCTGCGTGCCGCCGTCGCCCGTGCCGACCAGCGGCTTCAGGCGGTTGATGTCGCCGCTCTTGCAGGCTTCCAGAATGAGGCCATGCATGCGCCGCACCGGCTCGGGCAGGCGCTGGAGATCGTAGATCACCTCGGGCAGTTCGCCATTGGGCGTGACGTGGGGCCGTTCCGGCGAAACGTCATCGGGATCTGCGTCGGGATCAGGCTGCTCCGCTGGCTGCCCGTCTTCCGGGGATTCGGTGCCGCCGGAAGGAGGTTGCGATGTATGTATGGGATCCGGCAGCGGCACCGCGCCCGGAGAGGCGTCGTCCGTGGTGCTCACCGGCGGAAGGGGAGGCGGAAGCTCCTCGCGCTTGATCTCGCTCAGAGCGGATGCGGGCGGCGACATCGCCACAAGCGACGTTGCCGTTGCTGCCGACAAGGCAAGCGCACAAAGACAAGACCTGAACAGGCTCGTTTCACCCGAAGTTCGAAAGCTCACTGTCCGCATCTCCATCGAACCCGGATGATGCCCCACCCAGGTGATCGCGTCAAAGGCAGGCCGGCGGGGAAAGGCTAATGGCGCAGGCGATGCGGGTCGAAAGCGCCGCCGATGACCTTCTCGCGCATGCGGTCGAGCAGGGCCAGCGCCGCCGTCTCACCGTTATTGCGCAGCATTTCGCAAAATGCAGTTTCCAGAGCGGCTTCGGCAATGATTTCGGGCTCGATCCCGGCCGACAGACCTTCGGCCCACGCTTCATTGTGGCTCTCGACGGCGGTCAGGCGCTTTTCTTCTCTGACCATGGCGTCGATGTCGCTGATACTGTGTTCCATACGCAACACTCACCCTGTTCAAACATCGATCCATACAATTCGGATCAAGTTTGAGACGTCCCTTTAATGTCCCATTAAGACTTTAACACGCTTGGCCGCAATTTGTGCGCGCAGTTTGCCGGAAAAGTTAATGGTCTCCTAATTGCCGTAGCGCGAGGCGATGTCGCGGGTCAACGCCTCGCCTTCCTTCATATAGCGATTGATTGCCGCAACAGCAGAGGGCGTGCAGCTTTTATAGGTCTCGCCGAAGGAACGGTATCCCCGGTTGAAGGAAGCGATGAAGCGGGCCCGCCTCTCGGGATCGGGATTTTCCGATTCGAGCAGCTTTTCCATCTGGTTACGCCATTCCGTGCTGTTTTCGCCGCACAGATTGCGCAGGAAATGCAGCGAGCCGAGAATTTCGGCAAGCCGCATCAGGCCGGGCTCGAACGGGGCCTGCGCGGCCCGAACCGGCATCGGTGCCAGCACGATAAGCAGGGCAAGTGTGAGCAATGCACGTTTCATGGGGTATTCCCGCCGGACAATTTGTCGCGCACAGGGTGGCGGCTGCCAAGCAGTTCCTGCGCCACTTCGAGAACCGAATCGGCAAGCGGCATGCCGCGCATTTCCGCGAGCGAATAGAACGCGGCGTTCGCTGCGTCGTCCCCGGCCACAGCCTCGCCGCCGATATAGTCAGCGGTGAACACGGTCAGCCGGTAATCGACAGGATGGCAGGTGAGTGCCCCTTCTATGAGAATGGTTCGCACCGGCCGGTAAGCCTGCGCATCGAGCGTGGTTTCCTCGGCCAGTTCGCGCCGGGCTGCCTGCTCCAGCGTCTCGCCGGGCTCCACCTTGCCGCCGGGAAAGGCATACAGCCCTTGCGAAGGCGCGCGGCCGCGCTCCACCAGCAGCACGCGCTCGCCGCGCACTAGCGCGACCGAAACGGCGGGTATCTCCGGCAATGTCGTCATGGCTTGCGGCCCGGTTGTGGATTGAGTGGCTGAGACAGCTTTAGCGGTTGCCTGCGTGCTGATCCATGCCCACCTTCGCCTTGCAGCAGAAAGTACCGGAAAAAGGATGGATCCATGTGCGGGCGTTTCGCGCTGACCGCTACGGCGGACCAGACCGCAGCCTTCCTCGGCGTCGGCGAACTGGAAGAGTTTCCCGCGCGCTACAATATCGCGCCCACGCAGCCCATCCTGATGGCAACTGCTGCGCCCTCGCGCCCGCCGGGCTCCAACCTGCCGGATCGTGAAGCGCTGCTCGTGCGATGGGGGCTTCTTCCCGCCTGGGTAAAGGATACGCGGGGCTTCCCGCTCCTGTTCAACGCGCGCTCCGAAGAGGCTGCAACGAAACCTTCGTTCCGCACCGCCATGCGCCACCGGCGCGCGCTGGTTCCTGCATCCGGCTTCTATGAATGGCAGCAGAGCGGCCCGGCAAAGGGGCAGGCTTACTGGATCAGGCCCCGTCATGGCGGCCTCATTGCCTTCGCCGGCCTGATGGAGACCTGGTGCGAACCCGGCGGTTCCGAGATGGACACGGGCGCGCTTCTCACCACTGCCGCCAATCCGGCAATCGCCCATATTCATCATCGCATGCCGGTGGTGATCGACGAGAAGGATTTCGAACGCTGGCTCGACTGTCGCCGCCAGGAGCCGCGCGATGTGGCCGATCTCCTGAAACCGGCCCAACCCGACTTCTTCGAGGCGATCCCGGTTTCCAGTCTCGTCAACAAGGTTTCGAATATGGGCCCCGAGGTGCAGGACAGGACAGAGCCCGTGGCTGTACAGGAGGCAAAACAAAAGGCGCCTTCCGGAGAGGCGCCCGAAGACAAGCAGATGTCCCTGTTCTGAACAGAACGCCAAAACAGTGGAACGCCACACTTCGCAAAGAAACGGACAGGCAACGAATGGCGCTGCCGGTCTCAGGCGGGCCGGGGCGAGATGAACTTCTGGGCTGGCTTCTTCTTCTTGCTCATGTGCAGCAGCGCCGCCGCAACGGCCGCGGGGCCGATGGCGCGATACTGATTTGCCAGAACCGGTTTCTCAGGCTTCTTTTCCTGCTTCTTTTTGGACATTTTTCTTCCCCAAGGTCCAGATTAACTTGTGATCCCAGTAAATGATACTCGATTCCGCCGAAATCGTGACGTCAAGGTGCGCTCTTTTTGACTTCTTTCAGGCTCTGATTACATGTTTAATAAAATCTTTCCTTTCGCCGGAAGCGCACGTCAAAGCGACATTTTCACCGGTGATAGCGGCTTGACGGCAACAGCGGCGAAGGCGATAAAGCCGGTTATGAAGATGTCCTTCGCCATTTGTGGCATTTCGATTATTGGCTAGCTGCGCGCTGGCCCGGACGTTTTCGCCATCTTCCTTTCAGATCGGACAAACGACCCGGCCAGCAGGCTGAAGGGCAACTGCGCGTCTGTTTGAGCCGGCGGGAGCCGGGAAGGGGATGAATGACCAGGGAAATCAAGGGCCTGCGGCTCACCAACACGCTTACCCGCACGAAGGAGGATTTCTCCCCCATCGATGCGTCGAACGTGCGCATGTATGTGTGCGGGCCGACCGTCTACGACTTCGCCCATATCGGCAATGCGCGTCCGGTCATCGTCTTCGATGTGCTCTACCGGTTGCTGCGCCATTTCTATGACGCGAACCACGTCACCTATGTGCGCAACATCACCGACGTTGACGACAAGATCAACGCGCGGGCCCTGCGCGACTTCGGCGACGACATCGCCGCCGGCAAGCTCACGCTCAACGAGGCGATCCGCCGGGTGACGGAAAAGACCGCCGACCAGTTCCACAAGGATGTGAAGGCGCTCGGCTGCCTGCCGCCGACCTTCGAGCCGCGTGCGACGGAGTTCGTTCAGCCGCGCAGCGACGGGCGCACCGACATGCTCGGCCTGATTCAATCTCTTATCGAACGCGGCCATGCCTATGAAGCGGCAGGGGAAGTCCTGTTCGACACCGCCTCGATGCCGGACTACGGGCAGCTCTCCAAGCGCCCGCTGGACGAGCAGCAGGCGGGTGCCCGTGTCGCCGTCGATACGCACAAGAAGAACCCGCAGGATTTCGTTTTGTGGAAGCTGTCCTCGCCGGAGGAGCCGGGCTGGGACAGCCCGTGGGGCCAAGAGGCGTGGACAGCTGCAGGCTGGACGGGGAAACCAAAGGGCCGGCCGGGGTGGCACATCGAGTGCTCGGCCATGTCCGCAGCCTATCTGGGCGAGGTTTTTGATATCCATGGCGGCGGGCTCGACCTCATCTTCCCGCATCACGAGAACGAGATTGCCCAGTCGCGTTGCGCCCATGGCACCTCGGTGATGGCCAACTACTGGCTGCACAACGGCTTCCTGCAGGTGGAAGGCCAGAAGATGTCGAAGAGCCTCGGCAACTTCTTCACCATCCACGAATTGCTGGAGACGGAGACTTTCGGCGGCCGCAAATGGCCGGGCGAGGTGCTGCGGCTGGCCATGCTGATGACGCATTATCGCGAGCCGATCGATTTCGCCGTCCGCAAGCTGGAGGAAGCGGAGAACACGCTGCGCAAGTGGAAGCGTGCCGCCGACCTTGCCGACAACGCTTCCGCCGCGGTGCCGGACGACGTGATCGCGGAACTGTGCGACGATCTCTCGACCTATTCCGCCTTTCAGGTGCTGACGCAGCTCGCCGGCGAGGCGCTGGAGGGCGACAAAGCGGCTGCCGCCTCGCTGCGTGGCGCGCTCGAATTCCTCGGCTTCGACGTCAGCGCCGAAGTGGACAAGGCGGCCGTGGACGAAGCGATTGCCGCTCGCCTTGCCTTCATCCGGGATAAAAACTGGGCCGAGGCCGACCGCATCCGCGACGAATTGCTGGCGCAGGGCGTGCAGTTGAAGGACGGGAAGGACCCGGCCACAGGCGAACGCATCACGACATGGGAGGTGAAGCGATGATCGACCATACCGGAATTGCAGTGACCGATTTCGAGGCGTCGCGAAGGTTCTACGATGCCGCGCTGGCGCCGCTGGGCGCTTCGCTGGTGATGATGGTGCCCGAGGAACACACCGGCGGGGTGAAGGTAGGCGGCTATGGCTATGACCGCCCGCGGTTCTGGCTGCACGAGGTGAAGGAGGCAGTGGGACCGGGCCGGCACTATGCCTTCACCGCCGACAAGCGCGCGGAGGTCGACGCCTTCCATGAAGCGGCGCTGGCCGCGGGCGGCAAGGACAATGGTGCGCCGGGTATCCGCGAGCACTACCATCCGAATTACTACGGAGCCTTCGTTATCGACCCCGATGGCAACAATATCGAGGCCGTCTGTCATCATCCGGAGTGAGGGCCGATGAGCCTCGACAACAGACCGGTCTGGTCCGGCGGCTGCCAGTGCGGCGCGGTGCGGTTTCGCATCGAGGGCGCCCTCGGACATGCGTCCGTCTGCCATTGCCGCATGTGCCAGAAGGCGTTCGGCGCCTTCTACGCGCCGCTGGTGTCGGTAGGCGGGGCGAAGCTCGAATGGACGCGCGGCGAACCGAAAAGGTTCCGTTCTTCGAACCTCGTCCTGCGCGGCTTTTGCGCCGGATGTGGCACGCCGCTGACCTATGAGGCCCCGGATGGCATCGCTCTTGCCATAGGGGCTTTCGACCGTCCGGCCGAAATCGCCCCCGTCGTCCAGTGGGGCATCGAGGGCAAGCTGCCCTATGTCGACGGCATCCACACCCTGCCGGGCAAGGACACCATGGGAGACGAGGAAGCGGCAGCCTTTCTGGCGCAACTCGTTTCCTGTCAGCATCCCGATCACGATACCGACGTCTGGCCACCGGAGGGCCGCACATGACGAATGCCGAGCTGCGCAGCCTTTATCCGGAGATCGAACCGTTCGAGAGCGGCATGCTCGATGTCGGTGATGGCCACACCGTCTATTGGGAACGGGTCGGCACAAAGGGCGGCAAGCCGGCCGTGTTCCTGCACGGCGGACCGGGCGGCACCATCTCGCCCAAGCACCGGCGGCTGTTCGACCCGGCGCTTTACGACGTCATCCTGTTCGACCAGCGCGGCTGCGGCAAATCCACGCCGAACGCCTCGCTGGAGGCCAACACGACCTGGCATCTGGTTGCCGATATCGAACGCCTGCGCGACATGTGCGGCTTCGAAAAGTGGCTGGTGTTCGGCGGTTCGTGGGGCTCGACGCTGGCGCTGGCCTATGCGCAGACGCATCCCGGGCGGGTCAGCGAACTGGTGGTGCGCGGCATCTACACGCTCACCCGCGCCGAGCTGGAATGGTATTACCAGTTCGGCGTTTCGCAGATGTTCCCCGACAAATGGGAGCGCTTTGTGGCGCCCATCCCGCAGGAAGAGCGCGGCGACATGATCGCCGCCTACCGCAAGCGGCTGGTGGGCAGCGACCGTGCGGCGCAGGTGGAAGCGGCGAAGGCATGGAGCATGTGGGAAGGCGAAACCATCACCCTTCTGCCCGAGCCGGAAACCAGAGATCCCTTCGGCGCGGATGATTATGCGGTGGCCTTCGCCCGCATCGAGAACCATTACTTCGTCCATGCCGGCTGGCTGGAGGAGGGGCAACTGCTGCGCGATGCCGGCCGGCTGAAGGACATTCCCGGCACCATCGTCCATGGCCGCTACGACATGCCGTGCCCGGCGCACTATGCCTGGGCGCTGCACAAGGCCTGGCCCGGGGCCGAGTTCCACCTGATCGAAGGTGCGGGGCACGCCTATTCGGAACCCGGAATCCTCGACCGGCTGATCCGCGCCACCGACAAATATGCAGGCAGGGCCTGACCGCAGGAATTTCTACCAACTTCCGGCTGCAATCGGTTCGGAAGCAGGCAATGGACAGGGCAATGAAAGAGCGTATCTATCTCTACGACACGACGCTGCGCGACGGCCAGCAGACGCCCGGCATCGACTTTTCGGTAGAGGACAAGATCGCCATTGCCCGCATGCTGGACGAGTTCGGTGTCGACTATGTGGAAGGCGGCTATCCGGGCGCCAACCCCACCGATACGGCGTTCTTTTCCGAGAAGCGCACGCAGCGCTCGCGCTTCGCCGCCTTCGGCATGACCAAGCGCGTCGGCGTCTCGGCGTCGAACGATCCCGGACTGGCTCTGCTTCTTCAGTCGCGTTCGGATGTGGTGTGCTACGTCGCCAAAAGCTCGCAATATCAGGTGCGTGTGGCTCTCGGCTGCACCGATGAGGAAAACCTCGACGCTATCCGCGCGTCGGTCGAGGCCGCAATCGCCGCCGGCAAGGAGGCGATGGTCGATTGCGAGCATTTCTTCGACGGTTTCAAGGCCAATGCGGACTACGCGCTGGCCTGCGCCCGCACCGCCTGTGAGGCCGGCGCGCGCTGGGTGGTGTTGTGCGACACCAATGGCGGCACCCAGCCGGCCGAGGTGCGCGAGATCGTGCGCAAGGTGATCGAGGCCGGCATTCCCGGCAGTCACCTCGGCATCCATGCTCATGACGATACGGGGCAGGCCGTGGCGAATTCGCTGGCGGCGGTGGAAGCCGGAGCCCGCCAGATCCAGGGCACGCTGAACGGCATCGGCGAGCGCTGCGGCAACGCCAACCTCGTCACCCTGATCCCGACGCTGGCCCTGAAGAAGACCTATGCGGATCGCTTCGAGACCGGCATCGGGCCGGAGCGGCTGGCCACCATCGCCCATCTGTCGCGCGCCTTCGACGAGTTGCTGAACCGCGCGCCCAATGCGCAGTCGCCCTATGTCGGCGCATCGGCCTTCGCCACCAAGGCCGGCATCCACGCCTCGGCACTGGCGAAGGAACCCAGCACCTACGAGCATGTCGAGCCCGAAAGCGTCGGCAACCGCCGCAAGGTCATGGTTTCGGATCAGGGCGGCAAGGCCAATTTCATAGCCGAGCTGAAACGACGCGGGATCGATGTTTCACGAGACGATCCGCGCCTTGATACGCTTGTCGCCATCGTCAAGGAGCGCGAGGCGGAAGGCTATGCCTATGAGGGGGCGGACGCCAGCTTCGAGCTTCTGGCCCGCCGCACGCTGGGCACCGTGCCGGATTTCTTCAGCGTCGAAAGCTTCCGCTGCATGGTCGAGCGCCGCTTCGACGCCAATGGCCAGATCAAGACCGTTTCCGAAGCCATCGTCAAGGTGATGGTGGAGGGTGAGATGCGCATGTCCGTGGCTGAGGGGCATGGCCCTGTCAATGCGCTCGACCTTGCGTTGCGCAAGGATCTCGGCCGCTATCAGGGCGAGATCGAGGATCTGGAGCTGGTCGACTACAAGGTGCGCATCCTGAACGGCGGCACCGAGGCCATTACGCGGGTCCTGATCGAATCGCAGGATCGGAGCGGCGCCCGCTGGTGGACGGTCGGCGTCTCCGACAACGTCATCGACGCATCGTTCCAGGCGCTCATGGATTCCATCGTCTTCAAGCTGATGAAGAACCGGGAACTGGCGGGACTGGCTGCCGCCGAGTAGACATCTCGATGCCGTTTCCGTTTCCTTGATCCATCAACGAAAGACGATTGAACCATGAGAAGTTTGAAATGGTTCTATTCGTCCGGCGGGTTCATATGGGCGGCATGACAACCGATGCGATCCAGAAGCCGGATAAAGCCGGCGCCGCAGCCAGACGCGGTTTCGTGCTGGGCTTCAGCGCCTATTTCCTGTGGGGCCTGCTGCCGCTCTATATGAAGTGGGTGGCGCATCTTCCGTTGATGGAAGTGGTTGCCCACCGCGTGGTGTGGTCGCTGCCTATCGCCGGGGTGGTTCTGGTCTGGCTGGGCCGGACCGCGGATTTCAAGGCGGCGCTGCGCTCACCGCGTATGCTGGGCATGGCGGCACTGACAGCCAGCTTCATAAGCTTCAACTGGTCGATCTACATCTGGGCGATAGCCACGGACCGCGCCATCGAGACGGCGCTCGGCTACTATATCAATCCGCTTGTCACGGTCATGATCGGCGCGCTGCTGCTGGGAGAGCGGCTGAACCGCGTTCAGGCGACGGCCGTGGGGCTGGCTGCGGTCGCGGTCGCCATATTGACCTATGAGAACGGAACGCTGCCGTGGATATCTCTTGCGCTGGCGTTTTCCTTCGCCGCCTATGGCTATTTCCGCAAGACGCTTCCCGTCGGTCCGAGCCAGGGCTTTCTGCTCGAAGTCGTGATCCTGTCGGTGCCGGCGGGCGCCTATATAGCGTGGCTCCTCGCTACCGGAGAGGACCATATTGTTCACGGCAGCTGGCTGGACACGGTGTTGCTTGTCGGATGCGGCCCCATCACCGCAGTGCCGCTGCTCATGTTCGCCTTCGGAGCAAAGGCATTGCGCTTGTCGACCATCGGGCTGATGCAATACATCGCCCCGACCATGCTGTTCCTGATCGCCGTGTTCGTGTTCCACGAGCCGTTCGGCCAGGCCCAGCTTGCCGCGTTCGCGCTGATCTGGATTGCTCTCTCGATCTACACCTGGTCGACCCTCACAGAAAAGTGAGCGCTCTTACATCTTCTCGATGATCGATGGCACGCCTTCGGCAGGGGTGCCGGTGGCCGAAGCCGCGGACAGGATGGCCGGCACGATGGCCTCCACCTCATTGACCACCAGCGGCCGCACCTGATGCGCGGTATGGATGAAGCCTTCGTCGCGCATATGATCGAGCAGTGCCAGCATCGGATCCCAGAAGCCGCCTATGCTGGCGAAGACCATGGGCTTGCGGTGATGGCCGAGCTGGGCCCAGGTCATCATCTCCACGATCTCCTCGACCGTGCCGATGCCGCCGGGAAGGGCGACGAAAGCATCCGATTCCTCGAACATGCGCTGCTTGCGCTGGTGCATGTTGTCGGTGATCACAACCTCGTCGAGCCGGTCGAGGCCGGTTTCCGTGGCTTCCTTGTTCATCAGGAAGCGCGGGATGATGCCGAGCACCTTGCCGCCGGCCCGGATCGTCCCTTCCGATACCGCGCCCATGATGCCTTTTGTGCCGCCGCCATAGACGAGGCGAAGGCTTGAATGAGCAAGGGCGCGACCGAGGGTTCGACCAGCTTCGATATAGGCCGCATCGTGACCCGGTGAAGAACCGCAATAGACGCAAACGGATCGAATCGTGTTCATAACGGATTGGTGCTAGGGGTTCTCGCCACGGTCAAGCCCGTTGCGGTGTTTTTCTTGTCGCTTTGCGCAAAACAGGCTAGATCGCGCCGGAATGCGATCTCCAGGTCATGGGGCTGGGCTTCAGGAAAAGATCGTGCTTCTGCAATGAGATAAAGCGTGATGACATTTTCATGAAAATTGGTCACGCTGCAGGAAACCGGGGGCAAGGCAGGGCAATGAAGAATAATGGGGTCAAGGCATTCCTGTTCGCAGCGGCGGCAGCCGCTGTCGCGGCGTTTATCGGCTATCTGTCGGGCGCCCTCGATCCCTATATCGGGCGTAAACCTGCCGAAGTCGCCCAGCCGGCAAGCGATGCTTCCACAGCAGCGGCTACGGCATCCGAACCTGCCGCAGATGAGCAGGCCGCCGGTGCCGCCGGGGCGAATGCCGAAGCGCAGAAACCGGCCGGGCCCGCTGCTGAGCAGGCCCAGCCGGAGCAGGCCGCACAGGAGACCCCGGAGGTTCCGACCTTCGATGTGCTGCGCGTCGAAGGGGACGGTTCCGCCGTGGTGGCCGGAAAGGCCGCCCCCGGCTCGACGGTCGAGCTTTTCGATGGCTCCAGCGTGCTTGGCAAGGCCGTTGCCGGTCCCGATGGCGCTTTCGCCATCGTGCTCGACGATCCCCTGAAGGCCGGAGACCATCAGATCGTGCTGCGCGCGACGGAACCGGACAGCGACGTCTCCACGTCCGCGCAGACCGCAGTCGTATCGATCCCGGAAAAGCCGGACGGTCAGGTGCTGGCCATGGTCGAGGAGCCGGGCAAGCCTGCGCAACTCCTGACCGTGCCGCAGGTCCAGCCCGGAACGCCAGAGGCGCAGAGCGAACCCGCTGTCCCGCAGGTCGGGCAAGAGAGCGAAGCTACGACAGATTCGCAGCCGGGCGATTCCGCAGCCGCGCAAACCGCCGCCGGGACAGTCGCATCTCAGGAGCAGGCGGGCGGGCAGCCGTCCGCCGACGAAGCGGGCGCACCGAAGATTGCCGTCGAAGCGGTCGAGATCGATGGCGGCAAGATCTTCGTTGCTGGCCGGGCCGACGCCGGACGCAAGGTTCGCGTCTATGCCAATGAGATACTGCTCGGCGAAGCCGTCACCTCCCCGGACGGCCATTTCCTTGTCGAGGCCAGTCGCGACCTGCCGGTCGGCGAATACACCATTCGCGTTGACGGTCTGGACGCTGGTGACGGCGACAAGGTCGTGGTGCGAGCGACCGTGCCGTTCCAGCGCGAGCCGGGCGAAACGATCGCAGCCGTCGCTGCGCCGGCCCCGGATGGCGCAAGCGCGCAGACCGCCGGGGAAGGGGCGGCAACCGCCGAAGGTGCCTCCAGTGAGGGCAGCGGCCAGCCGGCCACCACGGTTGCACCGAAACTGGAGCACGCGGACGGTTCCGTCATCATCCGGCGCGGCGATACGTTGTGGCATATCTCACGCCGCGTTTACGGTCATGGCGTGCGCTATTCGACCATCTATCTGGCCAATCAGGACCAGATCGCAGATCCGGACCGCATCTGGCCGGGGCAGGTGTTCAAGGTGCCCGAAAAGTCGGAACAGGGTGAGCAGGCCGATTTCGATGCGATGGGCGATCGGATCACCGTGCAGCCGCAGTAAACCCGGACGCGAAAGTCTGCCAGACAGCGAAAGCGGCGCCATCGCGCCGCTTTCTTCCGTTCAACGGTTGCGTAAAACACTATCATCGTTTATCGTCGATTAACGATGAAAAATTCCTCGCACTGTGCGGACAATCGTAAGGGGCTGGGCGACGCCGAGCTTGCAGCGCGGCTTGCCGCGCTTTCGCATCCGGCCCGCATCGAAATCCTGCGCCATCTTGCCATGGCGGATTCCTGCTGTTGCGGCGAAGTGGTGGGCCGGCTCGATCTGGCGCAATCGACCGTTTCGCAGCATCTCAAGATTCTGGTCTCTGCCGGGCTGGTGCGTTTCGAGGCCGATGGCCAGCGCTCCCGCTACGCCATCGACCGCCCGGCGTTGAGGGCCGTGGCGGAAGAACTGGCCTGCTTCGCTTCCGCCTGCTGCGTCGATTGCTGATATGCGCGGCCAGCTATTTGAGCCTGTCGCGGAAATTTTTACAAGGCATTGAATTCGTGAGTGAAAAAACTGTTTCCCCCGACTCTGGCTCCACGCTGGGGACACTGGTCAACCTCTGGCCCTATATGTGGCCGTCCGACCGTGCCGATCTCAAGGCGCGCGTGGTCTGGGCGACCGTGCTTCTGGTGGCTGCCAAGCTTACGCTGATCGCGGTTCCCTATTTCTTCAAATGGGCCACCGACGCGCTTGCCGGGGACGCGCATTCCCCGCCGCCGCTTCCGGCCTTCCTTGCCGCACCCGTCATGCTGGTGGTGGCCTACAACGTCATCCGTGTCATCCAGGTTGGCTTCAACCAGTTGCGCGATGCGCTGTTTGCCCGTGTCGGCCAGCACGCAGTGCGCCAGCTTGCCTACCGCACCTTCGTCCACATGCACCGTCTTTCCCTGCGCTTCCATCTGGAGCGGCGCACGGGCGGACTGTCGCGCATCATCGAACGCGGCACGAAAGGCATCGAGACCATCGTGCGCTTCACGGTTCTGAACAGCGTGCCGACCGTGCTGGAATTCGCGCTGACGGCCATTATCTTCGCGGTCGCCTATGGCTGGAAATATGTGGCCGTGGTGGCGATCACCGTGTGGCTCTACACCTGGTTCACGGTGAAGGCGAGCGACTGGCGCATCGACATCCGCCGCGACATGAACGACAGCGACACTGATGCCAACACCAAGGCGATCGATTCGCTGCTCAACTTCGAGACGGTGAAGTATTTCGGCAACGAGGCCATGGAGGCCGAACGCTTCGATCGCTCCATGGCGCGTTACGAAACCGCCGCGACCCGCATCTGGACCTCGCTTGGCTGGCTCAATTTCGGGCAGGGCGTCATTTTCGGTATCGGCATGACGGTGATCATGGCCATGTCCGCGATCGAAGTGCAGGCCGGGACGCACACGGTTGGCGATTTCGTGTTCGTCAATGCCATGCTGATGCAGCTATCCGTGCCGCTCAACTTCATCGGCTTCATCTACCGGGAGATAAGGCAGGGCCTGACCGATATTGAACAGATGTTCGACCTGCTCGACGTCAAGGCGGAGGTTGTCGACAAGCCGGACGCCGTCGCGCTTGGCGTCGGCGCTGGCAGGGTGGAGTTCCGCGATGTCCGGTTCGCCTATGAACCGAATCGCCAGATTCTGAAAGGCATCAGCTTCGAGGTTCCGGCAGGCAGGACGGTGGCCATCGTCGGACCTTCGGGGGCCGGCAAGTCGACCATCTCGCGCCTGCTGTTCCGCTTCTATGACGTGCAGTCCGGCGCGATCCTCATAGACGGGCAGGATGTGCGCGACGTGACCCAGCAAAGCCTGCGCGCCGCCATCGGCATGGTTCCGCAGGATACGGTTCTGTTCAACGACACCATCGCCTACAACGTCCGTTATGGCCGCATCGACGCTTCCGACGAAGAGGTGCGGCGCGCCGCCGAGCTGGCGCAGATCGGCTCGTTCATCGAAAGCCTGCCGGAAGGCTATGACACCATGGTGGGCGAGCGCGGGCTGAAGCTTTCCGGCGGCGAGAAGCAGCGCGTGGCCATTGCCCGCACCATCCTGAAGGCGCCGCCGATTCTCATCCTCGATGAAGCGACCTCGGCGCTGGACAGCCATACGGAGCAGGAAATCCAGTCGGCGCTCGATGTGGTCAGCCGCGACCGCACCACCATCGTCATCGCGCACCGGCTTTCGACCGTTATTTCGGCAGATGAAATCATCGTGCTGAAGGAGGGGAGGATCGCGGAGCGTGGCACGCATGCCGCGTTGCTGCGCATGGGCGGGCTTTACGCCTCCATGTGGGATCGCCAGCGCGAGGCCACCGAAGCCGAGGAACGGCTGCGAATCGCGCGCGAAACCGACGATATGGGCGTCGTCGTCAGGCAGCGGACGCCGGAGGTCATCTGACAGGCCGCTTTGTCCGGGCGGAACGCTGACGCATTGTTGCATTGCGGCCAGAGAGGCTTTCCGCTAGAGAGGCACCGACTGAAAACGGAGCCTGTCCAGCACGATGCAACTCATCGACACGATCAGGAAGACATTCGTGCCGATCCACCGGGAAGGCTATCCCTTCATCGCCATCTTTGCGGTGGTTACGCTGGTCGCCGGTTATTTCTCGGGTTTCCTGCTCTGGGTCGGCGCGCTCCTCACCGCATGGTGCATCTATTTCTTCCGTGATCCCGAGCGCGTCATCCCCATCGATGACAAGCTGGTGATCAGCCCCGCGGACGGTGTCGTTTCAGCCGTGGGCCCGGCAGTGCCGCCGGCCGAGCTTGGCCTCGGTGGCGCCGAAATGACCCGCATTTCCGTGTTCATGAACGTGTTTTCCTGCCATGTGAACCGCGCGCCGGTGCGTGGCCGCATCACCCTTATCGAGCATCGTCCGGGCAAGTTCCTCAATGCCGATCTCGACAAGGCGAGCAGCGAGAACGAGCGTAACGGACTTGTGATCGAAAGCCCGAACGGCACTGTGGCTGCCGTTCAGATCGCCGGTCTGGTGGCGCGCCGTATCGTGTGCTGGGCCGATGCAGATTCGGACATCGCGGCCGGCGATCGCTTCGGCCTGATCCGTTTCGGTTCCCGCGTCGACGTCTACCTGCCGGAAGGGGCGGTGCCACGTGTCGCTGTCGGCCAGACGGCCGTTGGTGGCGAGACGGTTCTGGCCGTGTTCGATGGGCAAGCGCGCGCGCCTGTGGTTCGCGTTTCCTGACGACCGGGCCGATGAACCCACCCTTCAAAAAATTCGAATCGCACGGCTCGGCAGGGCCGCGCATCCGCGAGATTCCTTTGCGCATGGTGTTCCCGAACCTGCTTACGGTTCTGGCCATCTGCGCCGGTCTTTCCGGCATCCGTTTCGCTTTCGAGGGGCGTTTCGAGACGGCAGTGGTGATGGTGCTGATCGCCGCCTTTCTGGACGGTCTGGACGGACGTGTCGCACGCCTTCTGAAGGCGACGTCCAAGTTCGGCGCCCAGATGGATTCCATAGCCGATATCGTCAATTTCGGTGTCGCGCCCGCGCTGGTGCTCTATGCATTCCTGCTTGACCGTGCCGGCTCGCCGGGCTGGATCGCGGCGCTGCTTTTCGCCATCGCCTGCGGCATGAGGCTTGCCCGCTTCAACGTTCTGGAAGAAGTGCATGACCGGCCGGCATGGCAGGGCGAGTATTTCGTCGGCGTGCCTGCACCGGCCGGCGCTGCGGTGGTCATGCTGCCGCTTTACCTGTCCTTCATCGGCTTTGAGCCAACCCGCTTTGGCGCTTTTCTGGCGACGGGATTTACCGTGGTCGTGGCTTTCCTGCTGGTCAGCCGGCTGCCGGTCTATTCGGGCAAGAGCCTGAAAGTGCCGGGAGACCGCATGCTGCTGGTCATTCTGGCCATCGTGCTCTTCTTCCTGCTTCTCGTAAGCTATCCCTGGTACACGCTTACGGCTTCCGTCATCGGCTATCTGCTGTTCCTGCCGTTCAGCGTGCTTGCCTATTCGCGTCGCGCCAAGCTGGAGGGCGAGGCGGAACTCCCACCCGATGTGGATGCCCGCAGCGGCGAGTGACTAGGCCGCGTTTCCGGCGTTGAGCCGCTCGATGGCCAGATCGCGGGTGGCCCTGTAATCCGTCTTGCCGGAGCCGAGGACCGGGATTTCCGTCACCTTGACAATGTCTCCCGGCACGGCGAGCTCGGCGATGCCCGCCTGCTTGCCGAGTTTTCGCAGGCTTGCCGCATTCGCCTGTGTGGCGGTGGTGACGAGCACGATGCGCTCGCCGCGCTTGTGATCCGGCACGGAGACGATCGCGTGGCGCTCTTCGGGCCACAGAGACTGCACCAGCATTTCGACGGCGCCCAGCGACACCATCTCGCCGGCGATCTTGGCGAAGCGCGCCGCGCGCCCGGTAATGGTGATGAAGCCCTCATTGTCGACCTTCACCACGTCGCCGGTGTCCTGCCAGCCATCTGCAAGCGGCCGGAGTTCTCCCGGGCGGTCCGCGGTCATGTAACCCATCATGACATTGGGGCCGGCCAGGAACAGGCGTCCGCCTTCGGAAACGCCTTCGACCGGTTCGATACGCATGCGCATGGCGGGCAGGAGCCGGCCGACGGTGCCTTCGCGATTGTGGATGGCGGTGTTGACCGCGACCACCGGGGCAGCTTCGGTGAGGCCGTAACCTTCCAGGATCATGGTGCCGAAGCGTTCGTTCCAGACGCGACGGGTTTCCGCTTTCACCGCCTCCGCGCCCGCGACCACGAAGCGCAGGCTGGAAAAATCGCCTTCGGAGGCTGTGCGCGCATATTGCGCAAGGAAGGTGTCGGTGCCGAACATCACGGTGGGCTTCAGGCGGTGGGCAACCTGCGGAATGAGCTTGTAGTGCAGCGGGGACGGATAGAGGAACAGCTTCATTCCGTTGATCAGCGGCAGCAGCGTGCCGGCCGTCAGGCCGAAGGAATGGAACATCGGCAATATGTTGAGCGCGATGTCGCGACAGGAAACGGTGACCCGGGCTTCGCCCTGCATGGCATTGGCGATCAGGTTCCGATGTGACAGGACGACAGCTTTCGGCAGACCTTCCGAGCCGGACGTGAACAGGATGACCGCCGGATCGCCCGCGTTATTGCGGTGAACCGGATAGCGCCACAGCAGCGCGGCACGGAACTTGTCGATCCCGGTCATGCCGGTTTGCAAATCCTCCAGCCAAACCAGTTTTGCGCCTGCGGATTCGACCGCCTGAACGACATCGCCGAGCTTTGCCTTCTCTACGAACGCGCGCGAAGAGATGACGATCCGGATGACGGCGGTGCGCATCGCCGCTTCCACATTCGCCGGACCGGCGGTGTAGTTGACCAGTGCGGACACCCGGCCGGCAGAGGCAAGACCAAGCAGGGCAAGAACCGCGGCGCCGGTGTTTGGCAGCATCACGCCGACGGATTCGCCCGGGTTTGTGAGCTTCGTGAAGTGCGTGCCGAGAATGCGGGCGCCGATCAGCAATTTTCGATAGCTCAGCCTGGTGCCGGTGGCGTCTTCCAGGACAAGGCGTCCGGGGCCGAAATGCTCCGCCGCATCGCGCACCGCCTGGAACAGGGTGAGGTCGGGGCTGGTCGCCGCCAGCCGGGCCTCGGCCATCCGGTCGAACAATGCGTGTGCGTTTCTGGTGGCAGGGCTGCCGTTGCGCGCGACCAGCTCCGGCGCGCTCATCGGTTCGAGAACCGAGATGTTGAGCCGGGGGAACCAGCGCCGCAGGGCGGGGGGCTTTCCGGATGCCTGGAAGGGAAGCGCCTGTGCGCCACCAATGAAGATCGGCACGATGCGGGCATCCGCCTGCATGGCGATGCGGATGACGGCGCGATAAAGCCGGAAAGAGCGCATATCCGGTTCGACAGCGGCCGGGATATAGACGGCCAGCCTTCCCTTGCCCCTGAGCACGCGCACCAGCCGGCGCGACACGAAAACATGCTCGGCATTGAACGTTATGGTGCGGGCGAGTTCGCGCCACGGCTCCAACCATACCGATTTTGCCGAAGCTCCGTCCAGAATGTGCAGCGTTTCACCCGGCAGCAAGGACAGCATCAGCGCCGGGTCGATCCGGGACTGATGCGTGACGACATAGACGAGGGGAGCCTGGGCGTCGCGGGCGATGCGGATGCCGGAATCGGCAATGCGGTAGAGCAGCTTGAAGGGCGCATAGAGAAAAGCCTGCGCGGGACTCAGACCCAGCCGAAGCTTCTCGACAATCGCGGTCAGGCACCAGACAAATGCGACGGCGGCCAGTAACGCGAGGATCAGGACCATGCGGTAGTGCTCCCGCCGTTGTGTTCAAAAAAATCTACGCGGCCGATTACGCCCGGAAGTTAACGGAACGCCTGTCCCCGTCAACATGGCGGGCGGAATTTCCACGGCGCAGGCGCGCGGGCCGGAAGCGAAAAAGCCGGCCTTCCGGCCAGCTTTCCCGAGGATAGGTGTCGTTTCCGTGTTGCAGGTGATGCGCCTTTTCTCCGGCGCAGCCCTTACAGAGCGCTTCAGTCGGCTGCGAAGCAATAGAACAGGCCGTCGCCGCCGGTTCCCTGCAAGGCTTCCTGGCTGCATCCGCCGCGCGAGGCGTGCGAGGCGTTCCACGACTTCGCCGCGTCCGAATCGTCGAGCCCCATGCGGTCGGAGTGGCCGACGATCGCTTCGCCCTCGGCCCCGCTCATCGTCCAGTCGCCGCAGGTCTTGCCCTCGGCTTTGGTGCCGTCCGGGTTCGAGCCGGTGAGAATATCGTGACGGTTGGGGGTGTCGCCCCGCCCGTTGACGACCTCGCCCTTCTCGTTCAGCGCCGTCTGCTTGGTGATGTTGTTGCCCTCGCCGTGCAGGGAGGCGGCATCATCGGCGATCTTCTCGCCCTTGGCGTTGACCCATGGGCCCGCGCCGATGCGGTCGCGAGCGTCCGTGTCGCTGGTCGAGAGATAAGCGCGCCATGTCTTGCCGCTGACGCCCGCCGCTTCGGCGAGCGAGGCGCAATGCGCGTCGGCTCCCTCGACGCCGCCCAGATCGGCGCCCTTGCCGGACCCGTGGCTGGTGATGAAGAAGCTCATCGAATTGTCCTGGGCCAGCGCCGCGCCGCCGGCGGCGAGTGTCACGGCGGCCATGAGCAGGAATTTACACATGATGGTGTCCTCCGGCTTGATGATGGAATTGCTGCCGGAAAACGATATGGGGCCGCCCGAGGGCCGGCCAGTCACGACTTCGTGTGAGAAGAGAGCCTATTCCGGCATCCGGTACGACACCCAGCGGTCGTGCCGTGCCTGATAAATCTCGCCGGTCCGTGTCAGTTCCGGGCTGGCCAGCCCCACGATCCGGGCGGCGATCTCAGAGGGATGGGGCAGCGAATTGGGGTCTTCCCCGGGAACGGCGAGCGCGCGCATGGCGGTGCGGGTCGCGCCGGGGTCGACCGCATTGACGCGCAGCGGATAGTTGCGGGTTTCGTCCGCCCATGAGCGCACCAGAGCCTCGACGGCAGCCTTGGAAGCGGCATAAGGCCCCCAGAAGGCGCGAGCGGAATGAGCTGCACCCGAAGACAGCACGATGGCCCGGCCAGCTTCCGACTGGCGCAGCAGCGGATCGACAGAGCGGATCAGCCGCCATGTCGAGGTGACGTTGACGGTCATCACCTTGTCGAACACCTTGGCCTCGACATGGCCGAGCGGGGCGATCACTCCCAGCACGCCGGCATTGGCGACCAGTATGTCGAGCTTGCCCCAGCGCTCGTGGATGGCGCCGCCGAGGCGGTCGATGCCTTCCATGTCAGCCAGATCGAGGGGCACCAGCGTGGCCTCGCCCTTGCCGGTGCGCGCCCTTTCGGCCTTGATCTCGTCGTCGAGTTCCTCAAGCCCGCCTACCGTGCGCGCCACCGCGATCACATGCGCGCCGGCGGCCGCCAGATGCTTCGCGAGAAAATAACCGATGCCGCGCGAAGCGCCCGTCACCACAGCCGTACGGCCCGTCAGGTCGATGTTCATGCCTGTCCTCTGGATGCCTGCAGGGATTCAGCCGTTGCTGGCAAGCAGCGACAGCGTGTGCACATTGCTCTCGCCGTCCTGATCGACGAGGCGGGTCGGGTACTCACCCGTGAAATAATGATCGGTGAAAGCGGGAGCTTGCGGGTCCCGGGGTTTGCCGCCGACAGCCTTGTAAAGCCCGTCGATGGAAAGGAACGCCAGCGAATCCGCGCCGATATAGCGGCACATGGAGTCGAGGTCCTTGTGCTGGTTGGCCAGCAGCTTGTCCGCGTCCGGCGTGTCGATGCCGTAGAAATCCGGATGGTAGATCATCGGGCTTGCCACGCGCAGATGCACTTGCGTCGCGCCGGCGTCACGGATCATCTGCACGATCTTGACCGAGGTCGTGCCGCGCACGACGGAATCGTCCACCAGAACCACGCGCTTGCCCTCGATCATGGCGCGATTGGCGGAGTGCTTCAGCTTCACGCCGAGCGCCCTGATGTGCTGTGTCGGCTCGATGAAGGTGCGGCCGACATAATGGTTGCGGATGATGCCGTATTCGAACGGGATGCCGCTCGCCTGAGCGAAGCCGAGTGCCGCCGGCGTGCCGCCGTCCGGCACCGGCACCACCACGTCCGCCTCGACCGGGGCTTCGGCAGCCAGGTTCTTGCCCATGTTCTTGCGCGCCACATAGACGCTGCGCCCGCCGACGACGGAATCGGGCCGCGCGAAATAGACATATTCGAACAGGCACAGGCGTTCGGCCTGGGGCTTCTCGGGCTTGATCGCCTCGGTGGTGATGGAGCCGTCCTTCTGGATCTCGCAGATCACGACTTCGCCGTTCTCGATGTCGCGCACATATTTCGCGCCGATAATGTCGAGCGCGCAGGTCTCTGAGCAGAAGATCGGCTTGCCGTCGAGTTCGCCCATCACCAGCGGGCGTATGCCGACAGCATCGCGCGCTGCAATGAGCTTGGTGCGGGTCAGCGCGACCATGGCGTAGCCGCCTTCCACCTGGCGGATTGCGTCCACGAAGCGGTCGGAGGAGGAAGAGTGGCGCGAGCGCGCGATCATGTGCAGCACGACTTCGGTGTCGGAAGTCGCCTGAAAGATGGCGCCCGAGGCGATCAGCTGTTTGCGCAACGTGATGCCGTTGGTGAAATTGCCGTTATGCGCGATGGCGATGCCGCCCACTTCCAGTTCCGCAAACAGCGGCTGCACGTTGCGCAGGATCGTCTCGCCGGTCGTGGAATAGCGCACATGGCCGATGGCGCGGTCGCCGGGCAGCCGGTGCAGCGTGGCGGCGTCGGTGAAATGATCGCCGACGAGGCCCATATGCCGCTCGGAATGAAAGCGCCGGTCGTGATAGGATACTATGCCTGCCGCTTCCTGACCGCGATGCTGGAGCGCGTGCAGACCGAGAGCGGTCAGCGCAGCGGCGTCCTCATGACCAAGAATGCCGAACACGCCGCATTCTTCATGCAAATGATCGTCGTCTTCGGCAACGATTGCGCCAAGTTCATCCGCCATAAGCTCAAGCTCCGCTAAAGCCGGTATATAGAACCTCGGCCGTTCCGGGGCAACGCGGAAGTTCGTCGCGCCCCCGGAGCACGGTTTTTTATCAGTTGGCGTCGTCCGCGGGAGGCTCGCCGGCACCCTCATCCTGGCCCGTGTCGGGGGAGACCGTTGCTCCCGGTACAGCCGGTGCTGCGCTCTCGGGCGACTGGCCGTCGCGCTGAAGCCGTTTCAGGATGGCGTTTTCGGGGTCTTCGGGCAGCAGGCTTTCCAGCTTGGCCCCGACCGACTCCAGCAGCGGGCGCGACTTGGCGTCGGCAATCCATGTCGGTGCGCGATCTCCGGCCAGCCAGTTGAAGAACAGCAGGCCCACAGCCACCACAAGGATGCCGCGCGCCGCGCCGTAGAGGAAGCCCAGCGTGCGGTCGAGCGCGCCGATGCGGGAATCGATGATGAAATCCGCGATCTTCATGGTGATCACGGTGACAACGATCAGGGCGATGACGAACACGATGGCCGCAGCCGCGGCCATGGCGATCTTCTCGTTGTCGATATAGGGCTGCACATAGGGCAGGACCGGCTTGTAGAAGAAGTAGGCCGCCGCTGCCGAAGCCGCCCAGGAGGCGATCGACAGAACCTCTCGCGAGAAGCCGCGCACCATGGCGAGCATTGCAGAGACAAGGGTGAAGCCGACGAGGATTCCGTCAAGCAGCGTAATCGGCATGGTCTTCGCCCCACTTCATGAGCCGTGTCATTCGTCGTCCGGGGCACGGCTGCGGCGCGAACCGGCTATGCGTGCCACGAGGTCGGCAAGTTCGGCAGGCCGGAAATGCCCGGCACCTGTCCCGCCGGAAATCTCCTCGCCACTCCGGGCTCCCGCCAGCGGAAGAACCGCTCTTGCGAACCCCAGCTTTTCGGCTTCCTTGAGGCGCTGCTGCGCATGCGCAACCGGCCTTATGGCCCCCGAAAGGCTGATTTCGCCGAAATAGACGCAATCTGCCGGCAGGGCAAGACCGGTGAGGGAGGAAACCAGAGCCGCCGCCACGGCGAGGTCAGCACCCGGTTCCGTGATCCGGTAGCCGCCGGCGACGTTGAGATAGACGTCATGTTGCGAGAAGCGGACGCCGCAATGCGCCTCCAGAACGGCCAGAACCATCGAAAGACGCGCATTGTCCCAGCCGACCACGGCACGGCGCGGCGTGCCGAGCGGGGAGGGGGCGACGAGCGCCTGTATCTCCACCAGAACCGGGCGCGTGCCCTCCATGCCGGCGAACACGGCGGCTCCCGGCGCCTTGGCATGGCGCTCCCCGAGAAACAGCTCCGATGGATTGTCCACCTCGCGAAGGCCCTTGTCGGACATCTCGAACACGCCGATCTCGTCGGTGGGGCCGAAACGGTTCTTCACCGTGCGCAGGATGCGGTAATGGTGGCCGCCTTCGCCTTCGAAGTAAAGCACGCCGTCGACCATATGCTCGACCACGCGCGGGCCGGCGATCTGGCCCTCCTTGGTGACATGACCGACCAGAACCACGGCGGCCCCGGTTGACTTGGCGTAACGGATCATCGCCTGCGCGGACGCGCGCACCTGCGTCACCGTCCCGGGCGCGGAATCGGCAAGGTCGGTCCACAGCGTCTGGATCGAATCGAGTATGACGAGGTCGGGCCGCTTGCCGTCGGCGATGGTGGCGAGGATATCCTCCACATTCGTTTCCGCGGCGAGTTCGACCGGAGTGTGCGCGACGCCCAGACGCTGCGCCCGCAGCCTGATCTGTGCGACGGCTTCCTCGCCGGACACGTAGACGATCCGGTGTCCCTGCCTCGCCAGCGCGGCCGCTGCCTGTGTCAGAAGCGTGGATTTTCCTATGCCGGGATCGCCGCCCACAAGCAGGGCGGAACCCCGCACGAAGCCGCCGCCGGTGGCGCGGTCGAGTTCGCCGATGCCCGAGACGATGCGTGGCGCATCCTCGATGTCGCCGTCCAGCGAGGTGAGCGCGACGGCGCGGCCCTTGCGCACGCTGCGCAGCGAAGCGGGGCCTGCACCGATGCCGCCGGCCGTGCCTTCCTCGATGAGCGTGTTCCACTCGCCGCAGGAATCGCATTTGCCGGCCCAGCGCTGGTGCACGGCGCCGCAATTCTGGCAGATGAACTGGGTGCGCGGCGCTTTCGCCATCCTATGCTCCCGTATGGGGGAGCGTGGGGCACCCGCCATCAAAGTTCAGGGAATGTGCCAAAACCCTACTCGAACCTCTCCGGCAGGTGGCTGTCTTCGGCGAGGTCGAAGAAGCGCGTGAACTCGCCCTGGAAGCCGAGCTGAACGGTGCCCGTGGGGCCGTGGCGCTGCTTGGCGACGATCACCTCGGCCTTGCCGCGCGCCTCGTTCATATCGTTTTCCCACTTGATGTGGTCTTCGGTGCCGAGCTTGGGTTCCTTGTTCTTGAGGTAATATTCCTCGCGATAGACGAACAGCACCACGTCGGCGTCCTGCTCGATGGAGCCCGATTCGCGCAGGTCCGAAAGCTGCGGGCGCTTGTCGTCGCGGCTTTCCACCTGACGCGAGAGCTGGGAGAGAGCGATGATCGGCACGGCGAGCTCCTTGGCCAGCGCCTTCAGGCCGGTGGTGATCTCGGTCACCTCCTGCACGCGGCCCTGGCTGGCCTTGGCGGAAGAACCCTGCATGAGCTGGATATAGTCGATGACGATGACGTCGAGGCCGCGCTGGCGCTTCAGCCGTCGGGCGCGCGCCGCGAGCTGGGCGATGGAGATGCCGCCCGTCTGGTCGATGAACAGCGGAATCTTCTGCATGGTCTGCGAACAGGCCACCAGCTTCTCGAAGTCCATTTCCGAAATCTCGCCGCGCCGGATCTTGGAGGAGGAGATTTCCGTCTGCTCGGAAATGATACGGGTGGCGAGCTGCTCGGACGACATTTCGAGCGAGAAGAAGCCGACCACGCCGCCATTCGCGGCCTTGAACGAGCCGTCCGCCTGCTGGGCCGGCTGGTAGGCTTCGGCGATGTTGAAGGCGATGTTGGTGGCAAGCGAGGTCTTGCCCATGCCCGGGCGGCCCGCCAGCACGATAAGGTCGGAAGCCTGCAAGCCGCCCATGCGCTTGTCGAGGTCGCGCAGGCCGGTGGCGATGCCTGAAAGGCCGCCGTCGCGCATATAGGCGGCATTTGCCATGTCCACGGCGGTCTTGATGGCGTCGGAGAAGCTCTCGAACCCGCCGTCGTAGCGGCCGGTCTCGGCCAGCTCGAACAGCCGTCGCTCGGCATCCTCGATCTGCTCGGACGGCGACATGTCCACCGGCGCGTCATAGGCGATGTTGACCATGTCCTCGCCGACCGTGATCAGCGCCCGGCGCGTGGCGAGGTCGTAGATGGCGCGGCCATAGTCGGCGGCATTGATGACGGTGACCGCCTCCGCCGCCAGCCGGGCGAGGTACTGCACCACCGTCATGTCGCCCACCTTCTCCTCGGCGGGCAGGAAGGTCTTCATGGTCACCGGATTGGCCATCTTGCCCATGCGGATGAGCTCCGAGGCGACCTCGAAGATCTTGCGGTGCAGGGGCTCGTAGAAATGGGTGGCCTTGAGGAAGTCGGAGACGCGGTAGAACGAATCGTTGTTGACGAGCATGGCGCCCAGCAGCGCCTGCTCGGCCTCGATATTGTTGGGCGCCTCGCGATAGAGCGGCGTTTCCGCTGTTGCCAGTTTGCGTGCTGCCTCTGCCATGATTCCCTCGGGTTGCCGATGTCTGTGGTTAGCAGACGAAGGATCGCCTGAGTCGGTCTGTCCCCCACAATCTGCCTGCTGCGCACATGATCCACAGCCAATCCGCACCATCCACAGAAGGATGACGGGGCAGGGCCGGTTTCGGGCAGAATCGGGTTGACTCCGGAACGCTGCCGAATCCTAGCAATGGCTCCTGAACATATCAAGAACAAGTCGCGCGTTATTCGGAGAGGGCATCGCCCCAGTCCAGGCGTTTTGCCCTTTTGAACATATCGCCGTCGCGCCTGGTGAAAAGCCGTGCGCAGGCGCTGCCATCGGGGTGGCACAATTTCAGCTCCACCTTGCCGGACCCGCCTCTCGGCGGGGCGAGCACGCGCATTTTCGGCCGTTCATCGGCGGGCGGCCCGCGCGATACGGCAATGTAGGCGAATTTCTCGTCCTCCCACGGCACGTCGGCATCCTTTACGAGGCGATGGATGCGCGAACGCGCAAGGCGGCGCGAGAAATGGCACCAGTCCGGCTCCGCGAGCGGGCAGGGCGCAGCATGAGGGCAGGGCGCCAGCACATGCGCGCCGGCGTCGATCAGCTGGGTGCGGCAGGCAAGGATGCGCCGCCAGCCGGCCGGTGTGCCGGGCTCGACGATCAGGAGCGTGTCGGCGGCCAGTGCCCAGAGCCGGTCGACCAGCGCCGCAAGGGCGGCAGGCTCCAGTTCGTCGAGCACATAGGCGCAGGTAACGAGATCGGCATGCGGCAGGCCGGGCAGGTCCGTCGTCGCGTCGCCGCCTATCCAGTCGCTTTGAAGAGCGAGATGGCCGGCAAGATGCTGGCCTGCATGGCGCGCCGGCGCGCTGGCTTCCAGAAGGGTCGCGTGGCCGAGGCCCGGCCACGTATCGGCTGCCGCCCACAATAATGTTCCGGGGCCTGCGCCGATATCGAGCAGCGTTTGCGGCGACCAGCCCGGCCTTGCCTCCGCGACTGCCTCAAGGCTGGCGCGTGCCGCTGCAAAGGTGGCGGGAAGGCGGGTGGCCAGATAGGCATTCACCGCCAGTTCTTCCGACATATGCAGGCGCCCGTCGCGCAGTTCCGCCCGGTAGCGCTCGGAAAGCGTCCGCGCCGCCTGCTTCAGCGCCGCGACAGGCGTGTCTTCAAGCAGCGCGTCGACCGCTGCGCGCAAGGCCGGAGGCAATTGCACCTTCAGGCTCCGCGCGGTCCGAGCAGGATGACCGAGGCGCCGGCAAGACAGACGATGGCTCCGGCGATGTCCCACTTGTCGGGGCGCAGGCCCTCCGCGAACCACAGCCAGCCGAGAGAGGCAGCGATGTAGATGCCGCCATAGGCGGCATAAGTGCGTCCGGCCGCAGCGCTGTCCACCTGTGCCAGAAGCCATGCGAACAGGATGAGGGAAGCCACGCCCGGCCCCAGCCACAGCGCCGATTTGCCGAGCCGCCACCATGCCCAGAAGGCGAAGCAGCCTGCAATCTCGGCAAGCGCGGCGGCAGCGTAGATCAGGTAGACCATTTCCGTTTCCTGCGGACGGGAAAGGGCCTTATTCACCGTGCGCAGGAAAATTGGCAAGCCCGATCTTCGATGGTGCGATCCGAAGCTCTCGAAGGGGCCTCCGATGTGGTGGCATGGATTGCCGGCGTTCCCCATGCGCGCCGCTCATTTCGAGGCCGGGAATGACGGGCGGATCTAAGCTTTCCCGCCGTTCCCGGTCCTGAAGCGAACGGCATGCACATGCCTTACGACCTCCCGGCGATTTTCCGGTTGCGGGGCCGTGGCGCCTTCACTTGCTCCGGCCGGTCCTCGGCCACCTGCTTGCCATGCGCCCTTTCGTGCATCTCCAGTGCTTTTTCGCATTTGGAGATGTAGTCGCGGGTGATCGGCAGCGCGTCGTTCGTGCGGGTGAGCTGTATCTGGAAATTGACCAGGTCCTGCCAGCGGAACGAAGCCTCCGAGCCCGACAGGTAGAACTCCCACATGCGGCAGAAGCGTTCGTCGTAGATCGCCCTGACCTTGTCGCGGTTGGCAAGGAACCGCTCGCGCCAGTGTCTGAGCGTGTCCGCATAATGAAGCCGCAGGATTTCGACGTCGGTGATCGCAAGCCCCGATTTCTCGATCGCCGGCATGATCTCGGACAATGCGGGGATATAGCCGCCGGGGAAAATATGCTTGCGGATGAAGGCGTTGGTGGTGGTCGGCGGCGCGGTGCGGCCGATGGTGTGCAGAAGCATCACGCCGTCGGGCTTCAGCAGGGTGGCGCATTTGTCGAAGAAGGTCTGGTACTGGGTGATCCCGACATGCTCGAACATGCCGACCGAAACGATCCGGTCGAAGCGCTCCGACAGGTCGCGATAGTCGCGGATCTCGAAATGAACATGCCGGTCGAGACCCTCCGCCTGCGCCCGCTCGGTTGCCACCTGATGCTGCTCGCTGGAAAGGGTCACGCCCAGCACATCGGCCTCGAAGGTCCGGGCGATGTAGAGGCCCATGCCGCCCCAGCCGCAGCCGATGTCGAGCACGGTCTGGCCGGGCTTGATGCGCAGCTTGGAGGCGATGTGCCGCTTCTTGGCGAGCTGAGCCTCCTCCAGCGTCATGTCGGGCCGCTCGAAATAGGCGCAGGAATACTGCATGTCGTCGTCGAGGAAGAGTTTGTAGAGCTCGCCCGACAGATCGTAATGATGCTCGACATTCTTCTTCGAGCGGCGATGCGTATTCAGTTGCTGCAACGGCCGGAAGGCGAGGCGTGCCGTGTTGAGCAGCTTGCCCCAGTTCGAATCGGTCCATGAAATGCCCATGTTCCGGTAGACCAGATGCAGGAAGCTCAGAACGTCGCCTTCGGCGAAGTCGAGTTCCTGTTCCATGAAGGCTTCCGGAATGGCCAGCGAGGGATGCAGGGCGATCGCGCGCTCCGCCCGTCTGGTATGGATCACGATATGAACCCTTTCGCCGGTTCCGTCGCCGAAGTTGCGCGTGGCACCGTTTGGTCCGGTCACCGTCAAATTGCCGGTGTGGACGACTTTATCGATAATACGTTGCAGCAAAATATTCATCGCCAACCTCTTCCTGCGCAAATTCCCGGGTGCCGGAAACGGCACAGGGACGCTCTCTGCCAAAGAGTTGGACGGCTTCATCGCTAACGTGGAACGGTGAAACGGTCCAGGACAGCACTGATGTGCAATCTTGCAGAAACGGGACCGGTTTGAAAAGTTCCATGCTGGCATAAAAAAACCCGGGCAGAGCCCGGGTTCTTGGTCCAGTTCGCAGTGGAAGCGCGAAACTTACGCTTCTTCCTCGCCTTCTTCGAACTCTGCATTGGGATCGAAGAAATTGTCCGGGCGGGCGTTCTCGTTGATGTCCTCGCCATAGATGGCTTCGGCGGTGGTGAGCATCTCGCCGCGGGCCTGACGCTCGGCCTCATCGGTCGAGCGGGCGATGTTCAGTGTGATCGTGACTTCCACCTCGGGATGCAGCGCGATCGCGATGCTGGTGAGGCCGATGGTCTTGATCGGGTGGTTCAGCTCGACCTGGTTGCGGGCGACGCTGAAGCCTTCTTCCGAAAGAATGTCGGCGATGTCGCGGGTCGAAACCGAACCGTAGAGCTGGCCGGTTTCACCTGCCGAACGAACGACGATGAAGGTGGTGCCGTCGAGCTTCTCGGCAACGGCCTCGGCTTCGGACTTGCGCTCGAGGTTGCGGGCTTCGAGCTGCGCGCGCTGACCTTCGAACTTCTTCTTGTTGGCTTCGTTGGCGCGCAGCGCCTTGCCCTTGGGCAGCAGGAAATTGCGCGCGAAACCGTCCTTGACCTTGACGGTGTCGCCCATCTGGCCGAGGCGCGCGATGCGTTCGAGAAGGATGACTTCCATGTTCTTGTCCTTTCAGACCTTGGGTCGGGCCCATGGGGCCAATGTGAAGGGACAGTCAGGAAAGGTCGATGGCGCATGGCGCCCTGTTCGCTGTCCTGCCTGTCCGAGGCAGTTAGGGGACGATGAAGCGACCCCAACCCGGGATTTGCATGTATCCTCAACCGTGCCCGTCACGGCTGAATGGAGCGGACGGCTAGCCGCCCGCTCCGGAAATTTTAGCGCACCAGATAGGGCAGCAGGCCGAGGAAGCGGGCGCGCTTGATCGCCTTGGCGAGCTCGCGCTGCTTCTTCTGGCTGACGGCGGTGATGCGCGAAGGCACGATCTTGCCGCGCTCGGAAATGTAGCGCTGCAGCAGACGCACGTCCTTGTAGTCGATCTTCGGGGCGTTGGCGCCGGAGAACGGGCAGGTCTTGCGGCGACGATGGAACGGGCGCCGGGTCGGGATCTGGTTGATGTCGACCATCGATTACTCTCCTTCGCCTTCGCGCGGACGGCGCGGGCCACGATCACCACGGTCGCGGTCGCCACCGCGATCGCCACGATCACGGTCGCCGAAGCGCGGACGGTCACCGAAATTGCCACGCTCGGAGCGCTCCTCGCGCTTCTGCATCATGGCCGATGCCCCTTCCTCGTGCTGCTCGACCTTGATGGTCATGAAGCGCAGGATGTCTTCCGACAGGCCCATCTGGCGCTCCAGCTCATTGAGAGCCGCGGGCGGGCAGGTGAGGTCCATCAGCGTGTAGTAAGCCTTCCGGTTCTTCTTGATCCGGTAGGTGAGGGACTTCAGTCCCCAGTTCTCGACCCGGCCAATCGAGCCGCCGCCTTCGGAGATGATGCCCTTGAAACGTTCAACGAGCTCATCGACCTGCTGCTGCGACAGATCCTGCCGGGCAAGAAACACATGTTCGTAAAGAGCCATTGTCTTGCCTTTCTTCGTTTCTCTCCCGGTTCCCGACGGCTAAAGCCTCTGCAACTTCTCTTGACCCGCCGATTTCCCGGTAAGGGGGCGGGGAAGAAAGGAGCATGGACGAGACGGTCGAGAGCGGAGACACGGGAGGCAGAAGCACTTCAGGCTTCCTGTCGAAGGCTTCGAAAAACCCACGGCCCTCCGTTCAGCCCCCAATCGGGACCGGCAGATTGAGGGCGTCTATATAGGAAAACGGCCGGAACGCAACCCCGATGGGCCATCATTGGGCGTCATATCGCCCGCGATGCACCAACGGCAGCAGCGTGCCGGGAGCTTCTCAGCAAGGTGCCGCCGCATCCGTTGACGCCATGCCTCGGTCCGGCATGTTCGAATCGGTCAGCGGGTGGATCGGATCAGCAGCCGGCCGATGGAGAGCACCATATAGCCACCGAAGAACACGGCCAGCGACCAGCCGAAGCCCGGTGGGCCGAACAGGTCCATGCCGATGCCGACGGCTTGCGGGCCGATGACCATGCCGATGCCGTAGCACAGCACGAATGCGGCGTTGGCGGAGGCCAGTTCATGGCCTGAAAGCTGGGAGCCCAGATGGGCGAGCCCCACTGTGTAGAGCGCCGCCACCACGCCGCCCCACAGGAACAGCAGTCCGGCCATCAGATGCCAGTTCTGGGCGAACAACGGCATGAAGGCCGTGCCGACCAGTCCGACGCTTGCGCAAAGGAGCAGCAGATAGCGGCGGTCGGAAACCTTGTCGCTGATCATGCCGATGGGAATTTGCATCATGACGTTGCCAAGGCCGATCATGGTCAGGAGCAGCGCCGCATCCGCTTCCGAATAGCCGATCCTGTTGCCATAGACCGGGAAGAGCGCGAAACCTCCGGTCTCCACCGCGCCGAACACGAGGACGGCGGCGGTGGCTGTCGGCACCAGCCAGATATAGCGCAGGAAGCCGGTTTTGGTTTCTCCGTCGGTATGGATCGGCGGGCTTTCCCTGCGCGCGGCAATGATCGGGATGGCCGCCAGCGCGACCAGTGCGACGGTGACGCCGAATGGCATGAAGCCGGAGCTTCCGAGCCTGGAGAACAGCCAGGGCCCGGCCGCAAACCCCAGCGACAGCACCGTGGCGTAGATGCCCAGAACCAGGCCGCGCCGATGCGGAGGCGCCGATGCGCTGATCCAGAACTCCGAAAGGATGAACAGCACCGTCAGCGACAGATGCAGCGCGGCGCGCAGCGGAAACCACATCCAGAAAGCGGGCGCGAAGTAGAAACCCACGAAGGCCAGCGCTCCGGTCACGATCATGGCGAACATGGTCCATGCCACGCCGAATCTCGTGGCGAGCGGCGTGGCCATCGGCGCGGCCGCGATGGAGGCAATTCCTGCGATCGCGGTGTTCAGCCCGATCATGGAGGCAGAATGACCGCGTGTTTCCAGAATGATGGAAAGAAGCGGCATGCCGAGCCCGATGGCGATGCCGACGACGCTGATCGCCGCGATGGCGGCAATCATCGGCAGCCATTGGACGCGTGCCGTCTCGCAGACGTCAGCAGTGCCTGTCATTGTGCGCTTGTCCGGCCTGGAGAGGATATCCGGCAGCCAGCCCGCGGAAGAGGTTTCTGTGACAGCAACGCAGTAATCCCGATCAGAGAAGATCGCGCACGAAGCGGTTGTTGAGCATGCGGTAGAACGGCACCGGGCCACCGGGGCTCAGGCGCGGGTCGTCGGCAAGCCGCTTCTGGACTTCTTCCAGAATGGTGCGGGTGATGGCGGGAACGTCGGCCTTACGTGCTTCGTCGAGCGGCAGCCATACCAGCTCTTCAAGCTCGTTGGTGGGACCTCCCTGCGGCAGTTCCACCGCAACATCGTCGCGGAAGGCGGCAAGGAAGCGGGTATCGAAGCGGCGAACGCGGCCGGGCGGGGTAATGGCGCGTGCCACGAAGCGCAGTCCTTGCAGCGATGGCATGACGCCGTGTTCGGCAAAGCCCTGCCAGTCCGGCCGGGAGGTGGAAAAAGCGGCCTTGCTCCCGATCAGAAGGCCGGCCTCTTCGTAGGTTTCGCGGATCGCCGACAGGGCGATGGCGCGGGCGCGCATGGGCGTCGTGCGGGTTGCGCGTACGGTCAGCTTTGCCTCTTCGGCGGGGTGCAGGCCATCGGCTACCGGCACACGTCCGTCGCCGGGATCTGTGCGCCCGCCGGGAAAAACGAATTTGCCCGGCATGAAGACGTGGCTCGAATGGCGCCGGCCCATGAGCACGCGAAACGCGCCGCCCTGCCGGTCCAGGAGCAGAAGCGTCGCCGCATCGCGCGGTCGCAGGGGCGGCGCCTTCGTTTCCATCGATGCGCCCTCCACCTTGTCGACTTCAGCTTTGGTCATACCTTGCATGGCAATCGACCTAGCCGAAAGCGGCTCGTGACGGAAGGGCTGTTTTCGGATTTGCGTGTGCGCCACCGGGAGGCCGCAGGCCTACGCTTCGGGATGGGCCTCGATGTGGTCGGCTTCGCCTCCGAAGCCATGCATGTAGAGCGCCCATTGCAGGCCGATGACCGCGCCCTTGATCGGCTGGAGCATGGCCAGCGCAAGTATGAGCGTCAGCGGCGCCCAGACGGCGAAGTGGAGCCACATTGGCCACACATAGCGCATTTCCACAGCCATGAAGCCGGCGATGACGATGTGGCCGACCACGACGATATCGAGATAGGCGGGAAGGTCGTCGGCCCGGTGATGGCTGATTTCCTCGCCGCAGACCGAGCACTTGTCGACCGGTTTCACGAAGGCGCGAAACAGCTTGCCTTCGCCGCAGTTCGGGCAGCGGCTCAGCAGTCCCCGCCTCATGGCTTCGCCAAGGGGCCTCGCGGGCCTCGATGGCTGCTGGTTGCCGCCGAAAACCTGCTTCTCGGTGCTGCCTGTGCTCATGTCATCGTCTCCTGCCGCGTGTACCGGGTCGATTTTTCAACGCGCGGATGCGGCCTTTCGTCTTGTGATAAGACCGCGTGGAACCTGGAAGCGGCTTGGGCTCGCTCAGCATCTCGAAGCGCATGGCTCCGGCCATGGGAGCCACTTCGACGAGACGGACCTCGACATTGTCCGCGAGCTGATAGCCTTTTCCGCTTCGTTCTCCAAACAGCGATCGTGCCGTTTCGTCGTATATATAGTAATCCCCTCCCAGGGACGACACCGGGATGAAACCATCCGCGCCGAATTGCGGCAATTGGACAAAAAGTCCTGCCTTTGTCACGCCCGAGATTCTGGCCTGGAAACTGTCGCCGACATGCTCGGCCAGATGCGCCGCAATCAGGCGGTCTACGGTTTCACGCTCAGCCGCCATGGCGCGCCGCTCGGCTGCCGAGATGAGGGCAGCCATCTCGGCAAGCTGCGACTCCTGGTCACGGGTAAGCCCGCCCTGTCCCAGCCCCAGCGCGGCAATCAGCGCCCTGTGAACGATCAGATCGGCAAAGCGGCGGATCGGCGAGGTGAAATGCGCATAACGCTTCAGGTTGAGACCGAAATGGCCGATATTGTCGGGTGAATACTCAGCCTGGCTCTGGGTGCGCAGCACAACCTCGTTGACCAGCGCGTCATTGTCGGTGCCGCGAACGCGCTCCAGAAGGCCGTTGAACTGTGACGGGCGCATCTGCGCGCCGCGCGCCAGCGAAAGCCCGATGCTTTGCAGGAATTCGCGCAGCGTCTCCTGCTTGGCGAGGGTCGGCCCGTCATGGATGCGGTAGACGAGCGGCTGCTTTCGGCCCTCTAGCGTTTCGGCGGCGGCCACATTGGCCTGGATCATGAATTCCTCGATCAGCTTGTGGGCGTCGAGGCGGTCCGGCACGATCACCCTGTCGACGGTGCCGTCTTCCTTGAGGATGATCTTGCGCTCCGGCAGGTCGAGTTCCAGCGGTTCCCGGTGCTGGCGGCCGCGCTTCAACACGGCATAGGCCGCCCACAGCGGTTCCAGCACCGTGTCGAGCAGGGGCGCGGTCTTGTCGTCCGGGGTGCCATCTATGGCTGCCTGTGCCTGCGGGTAGGCCAGCTTCGCCGCCGATTTCATCATCACGCGGTGGAAGGAATGGCGGATCTTGCGGCCTTCCGCCGAAAAGGTCATGCGTACCGCCATGGCCGGCCGGTCCTCGCCTTCGCGCAGCGAGCACAGATCGTTGGAGATGCGTTCGGGCAGCATGGGCACGACGCGATCCGGGAAATAGACGGAGTTGCCGCGCTTCAGCGCCTCGCGGTCGAGCGCCGTTTCCGGTCGCACATAAGCCGCGACATCGGCGATCGCCACCGTGACGATCACGCCGCCGGGATTCTTTTCGTCGGGGTCGGGTTCCGCGAACACGGCATCGTCATGGTCCTTGGCATCGGCCGGATCGATGGTGATCAGCGGCAGTTCGCGCCAGTCCTCGCGCCCTTCCATGGTGACGGGTGTGAGCGCCTGCGTTTCCGCCAGCACCTCCGGCGGGAAGATGTGCGGGATGTCATGGGCGTGAATGGCGATCATGGAGACCGCCTTCTCGTTGAGCGGCGAGCCCAGAACGGCGATCACCTTCGCTTTCGGCAGGCCGTAGCGCGGCATGCGTGAAGGCTCGACCTCGACCAGATCCCCGTTATTGGCGCCGTTCCTGAACTCCTTGTCGACGATGAGCTCGGGTTGGCGCCGTTCCACGGGCTCGATGCGGAACGTTCCGTCGGACAGCGTGCGGAAGATGCCGAGCACCGCCTGCGAACGTTTCTCGAATATCCTGATTACGCGCGCCGTATAGGCCGGACCCTCGTCCTTGCCGGTGGCGAATGTCTTTGCCAGAATCCGGTCGCCTATGCCGGGTGCGGGACCGCCGCGCGGCGGCTTTATGGCCACCGTGGGAGAGTTCCCGTTTTCGTCCTGCTCGGCCGGCCGGGCCAGCAGCCCGCCATCTTCATCGCGTGCGAATATGTCGAGAACGGCGATGGTGGGAAGATTGCCGGGGCGCGACAGCCGCTTGCGCTTTTTCTCAAGAAGCCCTTCGTCCTCAAGGTCGCGCAACATGTCCTTCAGCCATACGCGGTCATCGCCACGCAGGGCAAACGCCTTGGCAATCTCGCGCTTGCCGGCGCGGTCGGGATTCTCGGCAATGTAGCGAAGGATTTCGTCACGCGAGGGGCGATACTGGTCCTTTGTCCCGCGCCGCGTGTCACCGGCGCGGGGATCGCCGTGGTGTCTTCCGGAGATCCCTCGCGCCAAGCTTCTATTCCTTCTTCTTTGCTGCGGTTTTTTTGGCTGCCGTAGTCTTCTTCGCCGCCGCCTTCTTTGGAGCCGCGGCCTTGCGTGCCGGCTTCTTCGCCCCGCCGCCCTTGGCCTCCTTTTCGGCGATCAGCACCAGAGCTTCCTCGAGCGTGATGGCCTGCGGATCCTTGCCCTTGGGCAGCGTCGCGTTGATCTTGCCGAAATTCACATAAGGCCCGTAGCGGCCGTCGCGAACGGTGATCTTGCCGCCGCCATCGGGATGATCGCCCAGTTCCTTGAGCGCTGCCGCGGCCGCACCGCCGCGTGCGCCGCGACCCTTGGACTGCTTCTCTGCCAGAACCGTGACGGCCCGGTTGAGACCGATGGTGAAGACGTCCTCGATCGATTCCACATTGGCATAGGTGCCGTCATGCAGGACGAACGGTCCATAGCGGCCAAGGCCGGCCGAGATCATCTTGCCGGTTTCCGGGTGCGCGCCGACGTCGCGGGGCAGCGCCAGCAACGACAGCGCCTTTTCAAGATCGATCGTCGCGGCCGACCATCCCTTCGGCAGGCTCGAACGCCTGGCTTCCTTGCCTTCGCCGCGCTGCACATAGGGGCCGAAGCGACCGGTGCGCAGGGTCACTTCCTCATCCGTCCCGGGATCGTTCCCGAGAACCTTGTTGCCGTTTTCGGCACCGCCGGCTTCGGCATCGCCTTCGCCATTTTCACCGAACTGGCGCGTATAGCTGCATTCGGGATAATTCGAGCATCCGACGAAAGCGCCGTATCTTCCGAGTTTCAGCGACAGATTGCCGGTGCCGCATTTCGGGCAGATGCGCGGGTCCGATCCGTCCTCGCGCGCCGGGAACAGGAGGGGAGCAAGGTCGTCGTTGAGCGCATCGATGACATCGGAAACGCGCAGTTCCTTGATGTCGTCGACCGACGCCGAGAAATCTTTCCAGAAGTCGCGCAGAACGTCCTTCCAGTCGAGCCTGCCATCGGAAATCTCGTCCAGCTTCTCTTCAAGCGAGGCAGTGAAGTCGTATTCGACATATTTGTCGAAGAAGCTTTCGAGGAAGGCCGTCACGATCCGGCCCTTGGAGTGCGGGATCAGCCGGCGCTTGTCGATGGTGACATATTCGCGATCCTCCAGCGTCTTCAGCGTCGCCGCATAGGTGGAGGGGCGGCCGATGCCGAGCTCTTCCAGCTTCTTGATGAGCGCGGCTTCCGAATAGCGCGGCGGCGGCTCCGTCGTGTGCTGGGTGGCGTTGATGCTCTCGCGCGCCAGCTGCTCGCCTTGCCTGATCTCGGGCAGGCGGCGGTTGTCCTCGTCTTCGGAATCTTCCTCTTTCTGGTCCGTATAGGCGGCGATGAAGCCGTCGAAGCGGATGACGGAGCCCACGGCACGCAGCGCGGCGGTCTTCGCGCCATTGGCAGCCTCGATCTCGACCGTGGTGCGTTCGATCTCGGCGGCGTTCATCTGGCTGGCGATGGCGCGCTTCCAGATCAGCTCGTAGAGCCGGGCCTGATCCGCATCCAGATATTGCCGCACCGAGGCCGGCGTGCGGAAGAAGTCGGTCGGGCGGATCGCCTCGTGCGCTTCCTGGGCGTTCTTGGCCTTGGTGGTGTAGTAGCGCGGCTTCTCCGGCAGATATTTCTCGCCGAACTCCTTGCCGATGGCCGCGCGGGCGGCCGAAATGGCTTCCGGCGCCATCTGCACGCCGTCGGTTCTCATATAGGTGATGAGACCGGCCGTCTCGCCGCCGATGTCCATGCCTTCATAGAGACGCTGGGCGACCTGCATGGTGCGGTTGGCGGAAAAGCCGAGGCGCGACGAGGCAGCCTGTTGCAGGGTCGACGTGGTGAAGGGCGGGGCAGGGTTGCGCCGGGTGGGCTTGGCTTCCACCGACAGCGCCCGGAAACTCGCCCCCTCCAGCATCGCCTTGATGCCGTCGGCCTGGCTCTTGTTCCTGATGTCGAGCTTCTGCAGCTTCCTGCCTTCATAGGCGGTCAGCCGGGCTTCGAAACTGTCGTTGCGCGGTGTGCCGAGGACGGCGGCAACGTTCCAGTATTCCTCGCGCACGAAGCGCTCTATCTCCGCTTCGCGGTCGCAAACCAGCCGCAGCGCCACGGATTGCACGCGCCCGGCGGAACGCGCACCGGGCAGCTTGCGCCACAGCACCGGAGAAAGCGTGAACCCCACAAGATAGTCGAGCGCGCGCCGCGCCAGATAGGCGTCCACCAGGGGCGTGTCGATCTGGCGCGGATTGGCCATGGCGTCGAGCACCGACTGCTTGGTGATGGCGTTGAAGACCACACGGCTGACGGGCTTGTCCTTCAGGACCTTCTTGGCGCGCAGAACGTCCAGCACATGCCAGGAGATGGCTTCCCCTTCGCGATCGGGGTCGGTCGCCAGAATCAGGCCGTCAGCCTCCTTTACCGCCTTGGCGATGTCGGCAAGGCGCTTGGCCGAAGCGCCGTCCACCGACCAGGACATGGCGAAGTCCTCGTCGGGACGCACCGAGCCGTCCTTGGCAGGAAGATCGCGGACATGGCCGAAAGAGGCCAGAACCTTGTAGTTTCGTCCGAGATACTTGTTGATTGTCTTCGCCTTTGCAGGCGATTCGACGACGACGACTTCCATATTTACCGTGTAATGCTGGGTCTGCGGCGGGAGAAACCTCCCGGGTCCGCGACGAAAAATCTTCAGGTATCGTCAAATGGCCGTGCTTTTGCGTCCGGTCAAGAGGCAGGGCTTAAACCGCGACCTTAATGCATTGCAACCTATGCGCGATTGTAAATTTGTATTGCACTTTTTAATATAGGTGACATAAGGTTGGAACATCTTGGCAACCCGGACTGGCACCGGATTACTCATGGGCTGCCGGACGAGACCGTGTGGTCCGTTCGGCGGGGAGGAGTGTGATTTTCGATGGCCTACATGTACAGCAGGCGACGGACCGAAACCCTCGATTATCTGCAATCCATGCTCGGTCAACTTCGCGCCATGGCGGAAGCTGAACGCTGTGACATGCTGACCTATCTTATCGAGATGGCATATCTGGAGGCGAGCGACATCATACGTGGCGAACGCCCTGCAAACGTGCATCAGACCAGACGCACGGATGCCATGTAGGCTCCAATGCATTACGCAGGCCGCAATGAACGGCCCCGGTCTCGCAAGCGACCGCAGGATGGGCGGGCGGACATTGGCATAGTCGCACCCGCTCAGTCGGCCGCTTCACCCGCGCGATGTCGTCCGCCTCCGGGGTTTCAGTCTGCCTTCACGATGTGCCAGACGTCGTTTACGCCGTCGCCGGTCGTGTCGCCGGGCTTCTGGTCCCTTGCAAAGGTGTAGACCGGTTTGCCCTCATAGGCCCACATGCGCGAACCGTCTGTGCGTTCGACAATGGTCCAGTCGCCCTGCGGTTGCGCATCCGCGGCAGCCGGAAGCGGCGGCCAGTTGGTTGCGCACGCATCGTAGCAGTTCGATACGCCGTCGCTGTCCCTGTCGTAGGTGTAAAGCGTCATGCCGTTGGCGTCCGTATAAATCTTTGCGCCGCCGGCTTCGGCTTCCTTCCAGGCTTCCGCTGCGAACGATGCAGCCGTTCCGGAAAACAACAGGGCCAGCGTGAATGCGAGTGGTCGTGCGAATGCCTGCGTCGTCATGGCAAATCCTCCCTGAACCAAAAGTCCCGCTATGAGATAGAAGCGGATGCGGGATTGGGTCGCACCCGTCTTTACCAACGTGGAGGTAAACTGCTTTGTTCCGGCCGGCTTTACGGCATCCAACCACGAAATGGTGATTGGAGGGGCGGGCAGCCGGCCGCTATAGGGCGGCGAAATCGCAGGAAGGCAGGCATGGCACTGGATATAGGATATATAAGCGCGGTCGGGGCCGGGGCTCTGTCATTCCTGTCGCCCTGCGTGCTGCCGCTGGTGCCGCCTTATCTGTGCTACATGGCCGGGGTTTCGGTCGACGATTTTCGTGGCGATACGGCCACCGCCGCGAAGGCAGGCGCGCGCGCGCCTCTGCTTGCGGCCTCCGTCGCTTTCGTTCTCGGTTTCTCCACCGTGTTCGTGGCGCTGGGGGCTGGGGCCTCGACCATCGGGCGTCTCCTGAGGGTCTGGCAGGAACCGCTGGCATTTGCGGCCGGCATCCTGATCATTATCATGGGCCTGAATTTCCTCGGGCTGATCCGCATCCCCCTCCTGTCGCGCGAGGCGCGGTTCCAGAGCCAGGGCAAGCCGGCGAGCGCTGTCGCGGCCTATGTCATGGGGCTTGCTTTCGCCTTTGGCTGGACCCCTTGCATCGGGCCGGTTCTGGGGCCGATCCTTACGCTGGCCGGCGGGCGCGAGACGGTGGGTGAAGGGGCATTGCTGCTGGCCGCCTATTCGCTCGGCCTGGGCATTCCCTTCCTCATCGCGGCGCTGTTTTCGGGTGCGTTCATGCGTTTTCTCGGCCGGTTCCGCGTGCATCTTGGCCGGGTCGAGAAAATCATCGGCGGGCTTCTGGTGGTGGCGGGCGTCTTTTTCCTGACAGGGGGCGTGCAGACCGTGGCTTTCTGGCTTCTGGAGACGTTCCCGGTTCTCGGCCGGCTGGGGTGAAAATCGGTTCTGCCCGCTGATCAGAGGCCGGATGTTTTGCGCATACCCGAATTTAACCGCATTGGTTCAACAAGACGGTGGTGCTAAACAGCCCGGACATTTGCAACCAGACTGCGGTTTCCCGATGAGCCAGCGAACCTGCCTTTCGATCATACTTGCCGCCGGTGAGGGCACGCGCATGAAAAGCGCCCTGCCAAAGGTGCTTCATAGGATTGCCGGTCTGCCGCTGGTCGCGCATGTGGCGAATGCCGCGCAGAATGCCGGTGCCGGAGATCTGGCGCTTGTTGTCGGCCATGGCAGCGAAAAGCTGCGCTCCGCTGCGGAAAGCTTTGCACCGGACGCCGAAATCTTCGAGCAGAGGCAGCGTCTCGGCACCGCCCACGCCGTGCTTGCCGCGCGCAAGGCGCTGGAGCGCGGCCATGACGATGTGCTCGTCATGTTCGGCGACACGCCTCTGATCGATGCCGATGCGCTGACCACGGCCCGCATCCGACTGGCGGAGGGCGCGGCCGTTGTCGTGCTCGGCTTCCGCACCGCCAATCCGTCCGGCTATGGACGCCTCATAGAAAAGGATGGACGGCTGGTCGCCATTCGCGAGGACAAGGATGCCAGCGAGGACGAGCGGCGCATCACCTTTTGCAACAGTGGCCTGATGGCGATTGCCGGCAAGCATGCGCTGGACCTTCTCGATGCCGTGGGCAACGCCAATGCCAAGGGCGAGTACTATCTCACCGACATCGTTGAGATCGCGGGCAGCAAGGGGCTGGATGTCGTCGCCACCGAGGCCAGCTTCGAGAGCGCTCTGGGCATCAACAACCGCGCCGAACTGGCCGAAGCCGAAGCCATCTGGCAGAAGCGCCGCCGCCGTGACTTCATGATGGCGGGTGTAACCCTGATTGCCCCCGATACCGTGTTCTTCTCGCACGACACGCTGATCGAGGCCGATGCGCTGGTCGAGCCGAATGTCTGGTTCGGGCCGGGCGTCCATGTGGCTTCCGGTGCAACCATCCGCGCCTTCAGCCATCTGGAAGGTGCCAGAGTGGCGTCCGGTGCGGAGGTCGGCCCCTTCGCGCGGCTGCGCCCGGGCACGGATCTGAAAGAAAAAGCCAAGGTCGGCAATTTCTGCGAGGTCAAGAAAGCGGTGGTGGAAAAGGGCGCGAAGGTCAATCACCTGACCTATATCGGCGACGCCCATATCGGCGCCGGAGCCAATATCGGCGCCGGCACCATCACCTGCAACTATGACGGCTATTCCAAATTCCTCACCGAGATCGGCGAGGGGGCTTTCATCGGCTCGAACTCGTCGCTGGTCGCGCCCGTCTCGATCGGCAACGGCGCTTATGTGGCATCCGGTTCTGTGATCACCGAAAGCGTGCCCGACGATGCGCTCGCCTTCGGCAGGGCCCGCCAGAAAACCTTGCCGGACAAGGCCCGCGTTCTGCGCGCGCGCCGGGCAGCGGCGGCAAAGAAGTAATTGCCGGGGACAACGTAGCACGCGCCGAAACGCAATTTGATTTTCTCGTTTGCATCGCCGCATTTACACAGCGGCGGCGCTCTTCAGGACCGGGGGTTGAACAGGAATGTGCGGAATCGTAGCAATCGTGGGCAGGACGCAGGTGGCGCCCCTCATTGTCGATGCGCTCAAGCGCCTGGAATATCGCGGCTATGACTCGGCAGGTGTCGCCACCATCGAAAGAGGCGAGCTTGCCCGCCGCCGCGCCGAAGGCAAGCTGGTCAATCTGGAAAACCGCCTGAAGAATGAGCCGCTGTTCGGCACCACCGGCATTGGCCATACGCGCTGGGCCACCCATGGCGTACCCAATGAAACAAACGCCCACCCGCATTTTTCGGGAGATGTGGCGGTCGTTCACAACGGCATCATCGAGAACTTCGCCGAACTGCGCGACGAGCTTGCCGCCGACGGTTACCAGTTCGCCTCGCAGACCGACACCGAGGTCGTTGCGCATCTGGTGGCGCGCGAACTGAAAAAGGGCGCGGCTCCCGTGGAAGCCGCGCACAATGCGCTCAGGCGGCTTCAGGGCGCCTTTGCGCTCGCCATCATGTTCAGGGGCGACGAGGATCTGGTGGTTGGCGCCCGCAACGGTCCGCCGCTGGCTGTCGGTCATGGCGACGGCGAGATGTTCCTGGGCTCGGACGCCATCGCGCTTGCCCCCTTCACCAATTCCATCACCTATCTGGAGGATGGCGACTGGGTGGTCGTGCGCCACGGCGGCGTTTCGATTTTCGACATCGACGGCAATGCGGTGGAGCGCCGCCGCCAGCAGTCGCTGGGCACCTCCTATCTGGTCGACAAGGGCAATCACCGCCACTTCATGGAGAAGGAAATCCATGAACAGCCGGAAGTGATCTCGCACACGCTGGCCCACTATCTCGATTTCGCCAGCGGCACGACCAGGAAGCTCGATCTGCCGTTCGATTTCAATGGCATCGATCGTCTGGCGATCTCCGCTTGCGGCACCGCCTATCTTGCCGGCCTGATCGGCAAATACTGGTTCGAGCGTTATGCGCGCCTTCCCGTGGACATCGATATCGCTTCGGAATTCCGCTACCGCGAGATGCCGCTTTCGGCGCGCGATGCCGCGCTCTTCATCTCGCAGTCCGGCGAAACGGCCGACACTCTGGCCTCGCTGCGCTACTGCCGCAAGGCCGGCATGACCATCGGCGCGGTCGTCAACGTTCGCGAATCGACCATCGCCCGCGAGTCGGACGTGGTGCTGCCGACACTGGCGGGGCCGGAGATCGGCGTCGCCTCGACCAAGGCATTCACCTGCCAGCTTTCGGTTCTGGCCTCGCTGGCCGTGCGGGCGGCCGCCGAGCGCGGGAAGATCTCGGCTGAAGAAGAGAAGGCGCTGGTGCGCGCCCTTTCCGAAACCCCGCGCTACACCAATCAGGCTTTGCAGAAGGTGGAGCGCCAGATCGAGAAGCTGGCGCGCGAGCTGTCGCACTACAAGCATGTGCTTTATCTGGGCCGCGACACCAACTTCCCGCTGGCCATGGAAGGCGCGCTGAAGCTCAAGGAAATCTCATACATCCATGCCGAGGGTTATGCCGCGGGCGAGCTGAAGCACGGTCCCATCGCTCTGATCGACGAGAAAATGCCCGTGGTTGTGATCGCCCCGCACGACCGCATCTTCGAAAAGACGGTCTCCAACATGCAGGAGGTCGCGGCGCGGGGCGGCAGGATCATCCTCATCACCGACGAGAAGGGCGCGGCCAACGCCACGGTCGAGACGATGGACACCATCGTCATGCCGGACGTTCCGGAGATCATCTCGCCCATCGTCTACGCGCTGCCGATCCAGCTTCTGGCCTATTACACGGCCGTTTTCATGGGCACCGACGTCGACCAGCCGCGCAACCTCGCCAAGTCGGTCACCGTGGAGTAGCGTCCGGAGACGGTTGAAGGGCAACTTCAGTGTTCCAAAGCGCCGCCCGCTCGCTTAATGTTGCAACGCAACGAAGCGGGCGAGCATGTCGGACATCATCATCAGGACCTCGGCAATGACACGGCTCAGGAACTATTTCCTGACCGGCTTCATCGTCAGCGCCCCGCTGGCCATCACAGCCTATCTGACATGGTCTTTCGTCGGCTGGGTCGATTCCTGGGTGAAGCCCTATATTCCCGCCCGCTACAGCCCGGACACCTACCTGCCTTTCGCGGTTCCGGGCTTCGGCCTGATCGTCGCGCTGCTGCTGATCACCCTGATCGGCTTTCTTGCCGCCAATATCGTTGGCCGCGCCATCGTCAACTTCGGCGAGCGGCTTCTCGGACGCATGCCGCTGGTGCGTGGCATCTACCGGTCCCTGAAACAGATTTTCGAGACGGTTCTGTCCAATCAGGGCGACATGTTCAAGCATGTCGGCATGGTCGAATATCCGCGCAAGGACGTGTGGTCGCTGGTGTTTCTGTCGGGTGAGAAGGAAACCGAGATCAACGAGAAGCTGGATGTGGAGGGTGATCCGCTGATCGCGGTCTTCATGCCATGCACGCCCAACCCGACCACCGGTTTCCTCATGTATGTGCGCAAGTCCGAGATCGTCCTGCTCGACATGACCATCGAGGAAGGCGCACGGCTGATCGTCTCGGCCGGTCTCGTGGCGCCCAAGGTGAAGCGCAAGCGCGGCCCGGATGCCGAGGCCGTCACCATTTCCAATCCGAAGCTGGAAGAGGTTCAGCCGGCGCGCAGCAAGCGCACGGCCTCGTCCTTGCCGAACAAGTAGAGCAGCAGCCGCAACGCCTCGCCGCGGGTGCCTTGCAGGTCCGGATCGGTCGCCAGCATCAGCCTTGCGTCGTCGCGCGCGGCTTCGAGCAGATCGGCGTGGGTGTCGATGCGGGCGATCCGGAAGCCCGGCGTGCCGGACTGGCGCGTGCCCAGCAATTCGCCCTCTCCACGCAGTTTCAAGTCCTCCTCGGCGATCAGAAAGCCGTCTTCCGTCTCGCGCATCACCGAAAGCCTGCGCCTGGCCGTTTCGCCCAGCGGCTCCTTGTAGAGCAGCACGCAGGAGGAGGGTTTGGAGCCGCGCCCGACCCGTCCGCGCAACTGGTGAAGCTGGGCGAGGCCGAAGCGCTCGGCATGTTCGATGACGATGATGGTGGCGTCGGGCACGTCCACGCCCACCTCGATCACAGTTGTGGCGACCAGCACCCGCGTCTCGCCGTCCTTGAAGGCGCGCATGGCCTCGTCCTTCTCCGCGCCCTTCATACGGCCATGAACGAGGCCGATGCGGTCGCCGAACACGGGCTGCAGCGAGGCGAATCGATCCTCTGCCGCCATCAGCTTGACCTCCTCGGATTCCTCGACCAGCGGGCAGATCCAGTACACTTTCTGGCCTTCCGCCACGGCATCGCGGATGCGCCCGACCAGTTCCGGCAGGCGCTCCAGCGGCAGGGTCACGGTGCGGATCGGCTGGCGGCCGGCCGGCTTTTCGGTGAGGCGCGAGACGTCCATGTCGCCGAAGGCGGTCAGCACCAGCGTGCGCGGAATGGGGGTTGCGGTCATCACCAGCATGTCGGGCGCGTCGCCCTTGGTGGTCATCGCCAGCCGCTGGTGCACGCCGAAGCGGTGCTGCTCGTCCACCACGGCCAGCACGAGGTTGCGGAAGGTGACGCTCTCCTGAAACAGCGCGTGCGTGCCGATGACGATATGGATCGTCCCGTCGGCCAGACCTTCCAGCACGTCCCTGCGCTCGCGGCCCTTTTCGCGGCCGGTAAGCACCGCGATCTTGAGCCCCACGCGTTCGGCAAGCGGCGCGATGGTGGAAAAATGCTGGCGGGCGAGGATTTCGGTCGGCGCCATCAGGGCCGCCTGTCCGCCGGCTTCGGCGGCCCGCGCCATGGCAAGCAGCGCCACCACTGTCTTGCCCGAGCCGACATCGCCTTGCAGCAGGCGCAACATGCGCTCCGGTTCGGCAAGGTCGGCATGGATTTCGGCAAGTGCGGTTTCCTGCGAGCCGGTCAGCGCATAGGGAAGGGCCGCGCGCAACGCTTCGACAAGCCGGCCGTCGCCGTTCAGCGGCCGGCCGGACAGCCGCCGTACGCGGGCTCGCACCAGAGCCAGCGAGACCTGTCCGGCAAGGAACTCGTCATAGGCGAGCCTGCGCCATGAAGCACTGTCGGGGGCCGCATCTACAGGCGTTTCGGGATTGTGGATGCGCTCCAGCGCGGCGTTGAATACAGGGAAAGACTGGCGGCGCATGAAGGCGGCGTCCTGCCATTCCGGCAGCGCCGGTACACGCGCCAGCGCCTGAGCGATGGCGCGGCGCAGCACCTTGCCCGACAAGCCGGCGGTGAGCGGATAGACCGGCTCGACCAGCGGCAGGTTCGCCGCCTCCTCGGCCAGCGCGATATGGTCCGGGTGGACCATGGAGGGCCGTCCGTTGAACCACTCCATGCGGCCAGAGACGATCACCTGCGCGCCTTCGGGGAGCTGCTTTTCCAGATATGCGGCATGCGCGTGGAAGAAGGTCAGCGTGATCTCGTCGGTGTCGTCATGGGCGAAGATGCGGTAGGGCACCGAGCGGTTGCCGCGCGGCGGCGGCTGGTGGTGGTCGATGGTCAGGTCGAGCGTGACGATGGCGCCAGGCGCGGCATTGGCGATGCCCGGCCGGCTGCGCCGGTCGATCACGGAGTTCGGCAGCACGAACAGGAGATCGGCGGCGCGCGCCTCGCGATCGCCGAGATCGACCGGCAGCACGCGCTCGATCAGCGCCGCCACCTTGGGGCCGACGCCGGCCAGCGAGGTGATGGGCGCGAACAGCGGATCAAGCAGGGAAGGGCGCATAGCCAAGGTCTACCGGCCATGTGCGCGGAGGCAAGTCGAATTCCTCGCTAAAATGCTCGCAAGCCCATGATTTTGTTCATAAGAGACTTAAATTTCTATGTAGTTTATTATAAAGTTCTATGTAGTTTATTATAAAGAAAGTAGTGAAAATTGTCGTGCTTCACGCTGCTCCGTGGCGGGCCGCACGTGGGTCGAAACTAGGTGAGTTTCTTATAAGTATGCGATATGAGCCCCCGATAGGAATTATCGGGGGCTTCGTAACTGGCTCCCAAGTGGAGTTGGCTGCCATGACCGGAACATCGAGAACAAGCGAAGGGCTGGATGCCCGCCAGCGCAAGCTGCTGTTTCGTTCCTGGCATCGCGGCATGCGCGAGATGGACCTGATTCTGGGCAATTTCGCCGATGCGGAGATCGAGGGTCTGAGCGCCGACGAACTTGACCAGTACGAGCGTCTGCTGGAGATCAACGACACCGATCTGCTGCCATGGATCACTGGCCAGAACCCGGTTCCATCCGGCCTCGACCTGCCGATCCTGCATCGCGTGCTGGAATGGCGCAGCAAGGTTGCGTCGCTCCCCGTCTGAACTATCTGACGTCCCATCAGACTTAATTCGCTTGTTTCCGAAGAAACCCGTTTCATGAGCCTCATTTCGAAAATCGGCCTGCCGAAGGGTGGCACCGGCTCCTTCGTCATCGACGGCGTGGCCGATGGCTACGAAGCCTTCGCGCTTGCCGCGACCGCGCGCGAGATCGCGCCGGACTGTCCGCTGCTCTTCGTCGCGCGCGACGGTCAGCGCCTGCCGGCCATCGTCGAGGCTCTGGCCTTTGCCGATCCCGGCCTGCCGGTGCTGGAACTGCCGGCGTGGGACTGCCTGCCCTACGATCGCGTGTCGCCCGGCTCGGATGCGGCTGCGCGCCGGCTCGATGCGCTTGCGGCCATCGTCGCCTTGCGCGCCAAACCGCACCGCGCCGTGGTGCTCACCACCGCCAATGCGCTGTTGCAACGGGTGCCGCCGGCCGAGCTGATCGAGGCGCAGACCTTTCGGGCGAAACCCGGCAATCAGGTCGACATGGACCTGCTGGTCAAGCGGCTGGAGAATTCCGGCTTCGAGCGCGTGCCGACCGTGCGCGAGGTGGGCGAGTTCGCCGTGCGCGGCGGCATCCTCGACCTCTACGTGCCGGGCGCGGAGGAAGCCCTGCGCCTCGACTTCTTCGGCGATACACTGGAATCGATCCGCGCCTTCGATGTGGCCAGCCAGCGCACCACCGGCCAGCGGGCCGAACTGGTGATGCAGGCGATGAGCGAGGTGGCGCTGACCGCCGACACCATCAGCCGTTTCCGCCGCGCCTATATCGAGGCCTTCGGCGCACCCTCGCGCGACGATGCGCTCTATGCGGCGGTGAGCGAAGGTCGCCGCTTTGCCGGCATGGAGCATTGGCTGCCCTTTTTCTACGAACGGCTGGAGACGATTTTCGACTACCTGCCGGATGTGCCGATGGTGTTCGACCATCTGGCGCATGAGGCGCTTTCCGAGCGCCACGCGCTCATCCTCGACCATTACGAGGCGCGCAAGCAGCAGGCCGACGGCGCGCTGAAGGATGCCGTGCCCTACAAGCCGGTCGCGCCGCAGCTCTTGTATCTCTCGCCGGACGAGGTGAATGCCGCGACCGCCGGGCGCGAGGCGCTGGAGTTCACACCTTTCGCGGCACCCGATGCGGGCGGCCGGAAGGTTTTCCACGCCGGCGCGCGCGCCGGCCGCAGCTTTGCCGAGGAACGCGCCGACCCCAACGCCAACGTTTTCACCGAGGCGGTGAAACACATTTCCGACCAGCGCGCCGCCGGCCGCCGCGTCGTCATTGCCGGCTGGACGGAAGGCTCGCTCGACCGGCTGGGGCAGATTTTGGCCGAGCACCATCTCGGCAACCTCAAGCGCGTCGCCAAGCTGGCTGAAACCGAAAAGCTCGAAAAAGGGCAGGCGGCGCTGGCCGTGCTGCAACTCGAAACCGGCTTCGAGACCGACGGCATGGTCGTCGTCGCCGAACAGGACATTCTGGGCGACCGGCTGGTGCGCCGCTCGAAAAAGCGCAAGCGCGCCGCCGATTTCATCTCCGAGGCCGCCTCGCTGTCGGCCGGCGACATCGTCGTCCATGCCGATCACGGCATCGGCCGTTTCGTTGGCCTGAAGACCATTCAGGCGGCCGGCGCGCCGCATGATTGCCTCGAAATCCGCTATGCGGGCGACGACCGGCTGTTCCTGCCGGTGGAGAACATCGAGCTTCTGTCGCGCTACGGCTCGGATTCGACTGAGGCCACGCTGGACAAGCTCGGCGGCGGGGCGTGGCAGGCGCGCAAGGCACGGCTGAAGAAGCGCCTGCTCGACATGGCGGGCGACCTGATCCGCATCGCGGCTGAGCGCCAGATGCGCGCCGCTCCTACCATGATCCCGGCCGAGGGCATCTATGGCGAATTCTCTGCCCGATTCCCTTATGAGGAAACCGACGACCAGCAGACGGCTATCGACGCGGTGATGGAAGACCTTTCCGCCGGCCGGCCCATGGACCGGCTGGTGTGCGGCGACGTCGGCTTCGGCAAGACGGAGGTGGCGCTGCGCGCGGCCTTCATCGCCGCCATGGAAGGCTTCCAGGTTGCGATTGTGGTTCCCACCACACTCTTGTCGCGCCAGCATTTCAGGACATTCTCGCAGCGCTTCGCCGGCCTCCCGGTCAAGGTGCGGCAGGCTTCGCGGCTGGTCGGCGCAAAGGAACTGGCCGAGACGAAAAAGGGGCTGGAGGAAGGCACCGTCGACATCGTCGTCGGCACCCATGCGCTGCTAGGCTCTTCCATAAAATTCAGGAACCTCGGCCTGCTGATCGTCGACGAGGAGCAGCATTTCGGCGTCAAGCACAAGGAGCGGCTGAAGGATCTGAAGACCGACGTGCATGTGCTGACGCTCTCGGCGACGCCGATCCCACGCACGCTGCAACTGGCGCTGACGGGCGTGCGCGAACTGTCGCTGATCGCCACGCCGCCGGTGGACCGCATGGCTGTGCGCACCTTCATCTCGCCATTCGACCCGCTGGTCATCCGCGAGACGCTGCTGCGCGAGCGTTATCGCGGCGGCCAGAGTTTTTATGTCGTGCCGCGCATCAGCGATCTTGCCGAGATCGAGGATTTCCTGAAGGCGGAAGTGCCGGAACTGAAGGTCGCAGTGGCTCACGGTCAGATGCCGCCGGGCCGGCTGGACGACATCATGAACGCCTTCTACGAAGGTCAGTACGATGTGCTGCTCTCCACCACCATCGTGGAATCCGGCCTCGACATTCCGACCGCCAACACCATGATCGTGCACCGCGCCGACATGTTCGGCCTCGCCCAGCTCTATCAGCTGCGCGGCCGCGTCGGCCGCTCCAAGGTGCGCGCCTATGCGCTGTTCACGCTGCCGGCCAGAAAGAAGCTGACCGACACGGCCGACCGCCGTCTTAAGGTGCTGCAATCACTGGATTCGCTCGGTGCCGGCTTCCAGCTTGCCAGCCATGACCTCGACATTCGCGGCGCCGGCAACCTGCTGGGTGAGGAACAGTCCGGCCACATCAAGGAGGTCGGATTCGAGCTTTACCAGCAGATGCTGGAGGAGGCGGTGGCCGAGGTGAAGGATTCCGGCGAGGCGACCGACACCGGCTGGTCGCCGCAGATCGCCATCGGCACGGCGGTTATGATCCCCGAAAGCTACGTGCCCGACCTGCAATTGCGGCTGGCGCTCTATCGCCGTCTCGGCGATCTGGAGACGCCGGAGGAAATCGACGCCTTCGGGGCCGAGCTTATCGACCGCTTCGGCCCACTGCCGGACGAGGTCAAGCATCTGCTCAAGATCGTCTTCATCAAGGCGCTGTGCCGCAAGGCCAATGTCGAGAAGCTGGACGCGGGGCCGAAGGGCGTCGTCATCCAGTTCCGCAACAAGACCTTCGCCAATCCGGCGGGGCTGGTCAGGTTCATTGGCGAGCAGGGCATTCTGGCCAAGATCAGGCCGGACCAGAGCGTCGTCTTCATCCGCGACTGGCCGAACGCCGAAAAGCGCCTGTCCGGTTCGGCCGTGGTGATGACGCAACTGGCGAAACTCGCCGCCGCCTGACCGGCTCTGGATCGGCAGGCGCAATTGCCTTAGTTCTTGGAGCCTGCGCCGATATGTGCGGCGCAATTCGGGGCCGGAGGGCAGATGCTGCGCAATTTCGATTTCAGCTCCTGGCAGAGCATCCTGTTCACGGTGGTCGGGCTGGCGCTGTTCACGCTCATCAGCATGGGCATCCGGCTGATCATGATGTTCACCATCCAGCAGCGCCGGGAGCGGATGAACCGCCAGATCAACGAGCGCCTGCGCACGCTGATCGCCGCCTACAAGGTGCTCGGCGGTTCCTTCACTGGCGATCTGGCGGTCGATCCGCGCCATCTGCGCGATCTTCGCCGGCACGAAGACTCTGCCACCGGGATGGAAGATGATGCGGAAGATGCTGAAACCGTCAGCGTCGTAGTCCCGGACGCGGAGACGGGGTCCGACCGTCGGCGACGCATCCGCGATGCCGTGGAGGCCGCGCTTTCGGATATCATCCTGCTCGGCACCGAACGGCAGGTAAGGCTGGCAGAGCGTGCGGCGCGCGAACTGGTCGCCGGCCACCCGGTGCATACGCATGAGCTTGTCGTCTCGCTGCGCGATTTCATCCGCGAGGCACTCGACATCGGGCCGATCCCCGCCGATCTGTCGATCCCCATGCAGGGCCCGACACGACCCTCCGGCTCCGGCGGGCGCGGCAAGGGCGAAGGCGGGCAAGGGGGCTCGGGCGGACGCGGTGGCGGCGGAATGGGCGGTGGCATGGGAATGGGTGGCGGCGGCATGGGCGGAGGGCTTGGAATGGGCAGCCTCGGCGATACGCCCGGCTCCGGTCACCGCTCCTGAAAATTCACCGCCACGGCTTCAACGCCGGATCGCGCGCATGGGCGATGATGGTGGCGCAAACGGCATCCGGATCGCGGATGATGTCATCATTCCAGAAACGGAGCACGCGCAAGCCGCATTCCCTCAAAATCGTGTCGCGCTTGCGATCATAGTCCGAATCCGCATGCTGCTGCCGTCAATTTCGACAATGAGCTTTGCTTCAAGGCACAGGAAATCGACGATGTAGTTTCCGATAGGCACCTGCCGTCGGAACTTCAGCTTGTCCAGCCGTCGATCCCGAAGTTCCTGCCAGAGCTTGTCCTCGGCCTTCGTCGGCTCCTTTCGCATCGAGCGCGCAAAATGGCGGTTTTTGGGAGCGACAGGCTGATGCGGCATGAGGGGTATGATAGTTGGATTTGTGGAGGCGTCCATTACCCCTCATCCGTCTTGGCGCTGCGCGCCAATCCACCTTCTCCCACAGGGGGAGAAGGAAAAGATTGCAACAGCCTTGTTGCCAATCGCCAACACGAGAGGTTTGCGCAGGCAATCGCGCAGCACTTCCTTCTCCCCTTGTGGGAGAAGGTGGCCGCGAAGCGGTCGGATGAGGGGTAGTTACCCGCCGGCCCCGTCCAGTTCACCGCGTGCCTTGGCCGCGGCCACCTGCCTTATGGCGTCGGCCAGCGTATCGGTGTCCTGCGCGCCCATCACGGCGTAACGGCGCTCCAGCAGGAAGCACGGCACGCCGGTCACGCCCATCCGCGAAGCGGTGGCGATCTCGTTGCGCACGGCTTCGGTATCCGCGTCGGTGGGCAGCAGCGTTTCCACCACCGCTGAATCCATGCCGGCTTCCCGCGCTGCGGCGATCAGCACTGCATGGTCGCCGATATTCCGGCCTTGTTCGAAATAGAAGCTGAACAGCAGGCGCACCAGCCTGCCTTGCACCTCCTCGCCATTCGCCGCGGCCCAGCGGATAAGCCGGTGGGCATCGAGCGTATTGGGCGAAACCGTGATGGCGTCGAAATCGAAGGCGATCCCCTCGGCCGCGCCCAGCGGCTCGATGCGGGCGTGGATTTCACGGATCCGATCCTCGCTGCCGAACTTGCCGAGCATGTAGTCGCGGCGGTCGAGGCCCTGTGCCGGGATACCGGGATCGAGCTGGAACGGCCGCCAGCTGACGTGAGCCTCGACGGCTCCCGCAGCGGCGATCGCCTTTTCCAGCCGTTTGGAGCCGATGAAGCACCAGGGACATACGGCGTCGGAAACGACGTCGATGGTAACGGAAGCGGATGCTGTCATGGCCTGCTCCTTTCGCGGGCTGTCAGTTCGGTTTCACCCACCATGTCGGCAACTGGAAGCCGAAAAGCGGGTCCTTTTCAGGATGCCCGAGCTTGTTCCAGTAGGCGATCAGTTGCTGCGGGTTGTGCTGCATCGGCACCATGTAGTTGCCGGAGATCAGCAGGCGGTCGAGGACGCGCACCGCTGCGACGAAATCGTCCTTTTCGCGGGCGTTGAGCATCGCCTCGATGGCCGCATCGACGGCAGGGTCGGAAACGCCCGCAAGGTTGAACGATCCCTCGCGGTCGGCTGCCTCCGAGCCCCAGCGCCCGATCTGCTCGATGCCGGGCGACAGCGAATTGTTGAAGCCGCTGGAGCCGATCAGCACCTCGAAATCGAAGCGCTGCTTGCGCGACTGGATCTGGTCGCCGTCGAGCGCGCGGATCGTCACCGCCATGCCGAGCTTGGCCAGCGTGCGCTGGTAGAGAGCCGCCAGCCGCTCCTCGTCCTGCGAGGCGGTGAGGATTTCGAAGCCGAAGGGCTGCCCGTCCGGATCGAGCATCACGCCCTTCTCGATCCTGAAGCCGGCGCTCCTGAGCAGGTCGAGCGCGGCTTTCAGCGCCGCGCGATCCTGTCCCGATCCGTTGTTGACCGGAGGACGCCAGGTGCCGTCCATCACATCCGCCGGAACGCGGCCGGGGAAGGGGGCGAGCAGCGCTTTTTCCTTTTCGCTGGCCGGATGGCCGAGCGCGGAAAGCTCGGAGCCCTGCCAGTAACTCATGGTTCGGGCGAGCTTGCCGCCGAACATGTTCTTGTTGGCCCATTCGAAATCATAGAGCATGCCGAGCGCCCGCCGCACGGTCGGGTCTGCGAATTTGTAGAGCCGCGTATTGAACAGAAAGCCGTTCACGACAGGCGGAATGCCGAGATCGTAGGCCCGCACGATCACTCGCCCGTCCTTCGCGGCGGGGAAGTCGAATTCCCGCTCCACCTGCAACGGGCCCATGCCCGTGTAGAGCGGGCCGGCATAGGCGGTGCAGATGCCTTTCTTGAACGCTTCGAACTGGGCGGTGGCGTTCAGGAAATATTCGATGGTGATCCTGTCGAAATTGTCGAAGCCCCGTTTGGTCGGGATATCCTTGCCCCAGTAGTCCTGATTGCGCCGGAACACGATGCGCTGGCCGGGCACCACCTGCTCGATGAGGTAGGGGCCGGAACCCGTCACCGGTTTCAGCGTGCCCCGGTCGAAGCTCTCCTTGTCGAAGAAATGCTTCGGCACGATGGGCGTTGCGGCGATGATGAGCGGAAATTCGCGGTCCGCATGCTCGTTGAAGGTGAAGCGCACGCTGTGCTCGCCGGTCTTTTCCAGCTTTTCCACCCGCTTCATGCGGTCGGAATAGGGAGGGCGGCCCTTCTCGGTGAACACATCATAGGTGAACAGCACGTCTTCCGGCGTCACCGGCTGGCCGTCCGACCATTTCGCCTGCGGGTCGAGGTGGAACTCGATCCATTTGCGGTCCTCGTCCATCTCCACGCTTTCGGCCAGCAGCCCGTAGAGGCTGAAGGCTTCGTCCATGTTGCGCTGCATCAGCGGTTCGAAGACAAGGTTGCCGAAGATCGTGTCGATGACGCCGCGCGCAGTGGTACGCAGGCTCTTGAGGATGAACGGGTTGAGATTGTCGAAGGTGCCGACCACGCAATAGGTGATCTCGCCCCCTTTCGGCGCATCGGGATCGGCATAGCCGAAATGCGTGAAATTCCCGGGCAGGGCCGGCTCGCCCTGCATGGCTATGGCGTGGCGTGGTTCCGCCACCGCGTTCCGGGGTAGGATAGACAGCAGCGAAAGAGCGGCAGTCAGCCAGAGGGCGGTTCGTCTCATTACTCGGTCTCGGTGGAGCGGCACGTTGATTCGGTGGCCAAGTTACCACGCGATGCGCAAATCCGTTGTTCACAGTCAAGAAATGCACCGCGCGGACTGGATTCGGCGACGCTGGCAGTGTAACACGCCGCGCGAGCCATCCTGTTGCCTCATTTACGCAACAGGTAGCGTTGCGGTGCGGCGTCGGGCCAGCGCCGCGGGCACAAAGTCGAGAGGAAGCGCACCTTATGTCCAGCCTGAAATCCAAAGCGTACCGTCTGTCGGTCATGGCCGCTGGCGTGGCCGGGTTCCTCGCAGCCGGACTGCCGCAGGCTTCGGCCCAGCAGATTCCGCAGGGCTGGTTCAAGGCCTGCTCGAAGCAGGAGGACGTCGACATCTGCAACGTGCAGAACATCGTCACCGCCGGCAATGGCCAGCTCGTTACCGGCGTGAGCATGATCGATCTGCGCGGCAAGGTGAACCGCAAGGTTTTCCAGGTGACCGTGCCGAGCGGCCGTCTCGTTCCTCCTGGCATCGCCCTTCAGGTTGACGGCGGCAAGGCCCAGAAGCTCGACTATGTCATCTGCTTCCCCGACCGTTGCGTGGCCGAGGTTCCGATGACCGATCAGCTCGTCGCTTCGTTCAAGAAGGGCTCCCAGATCGTGCTGACCTCGATCAATTTCCAGAATCAGCCCAACCCGATCCAGATTTCGCTCGAGGGCTTCACCGGTGCCTTCGAAGGACCGGCGATGCAGGCGTCGGATCTGGAAGATCGCCAGAAGAAGCTTCAGGAGTTCGTTTCCAAGAACAACGAGGACTTCGCCAAGAAGCTCAAGGAAGAGCAGGAAAAGGCCAAGGCCGCGGGCAACTGATCCCGGCCGCAGTCCTCTGCGTTTCAGCAAAGGCCCCGCCAAGCGGGGCCTTTTTCGTATCCGTATAAGCCGGCTTCGTTCACGCGCCCGTCATGGCATCCGCATAGACCACGCCCGACACGTTCGACGGAGCGAATCTGATGCGGATGTTCTGGGTGCGCCTGACGCTTGCCGCCGCCTTCCTGTTGCCTGCGGCGAAGGCAATCGCCGGTGAGATGCGCGTGGACCGGATACTGGAGCGTTTCGAGCAGGCCAACCGCTGGCGGGACCATGTCATGATCGTGGCCCACAGGGCAGGCGGCCTGCGTGAAGGCAAGACGCGCTATCCTGAAAATTCGTTGGCCGCGCTCGCCGCCTCGGTCGTGGATGGGGCGGAAATGGTCGAGGTCGATATACGCCGTTCCGCAGATGGCGTGTTCGTGGTCATGCATGACAGCTGGCTGGACCGGACCACCACCTGCAAGGGCGAGGTTGCCCTGCGCACGCTGGCGCAACTGCGCGAATGCCACCTCGTCGTGGAAGGGACAGGCGAGGCCACGGAAGAGGTGGTGCCGACGCTGGCGGATTTCCTGTCGGCCGCGAGAGGGCGCGTCCTCGTCAACATCGACAACAAGCTGGACAGACATGATTTTCCGGCGATGGCTGCGGTTGCGCGCGAGCTCGGCATGGCGCGACAGGTGGTGATCAAGGAGAACCTGTGGAACGAGCAGCGCCTCGCCGGAGCGGTGGAACTGCTGCGGCGCGCCGGCAAGGACATCCATTTCATGCCGATTATCGCGGATGATGCGGTTCGGGATGTGGAATTCGCCGAAGCCGTCCAGAGCGCTCTTCCTTCGCATGCGATGGAACTGATCAACTGGCGCGATGGCGGCGAACTCCTGACCAGAACCGGCGGGCCGCTGTTTTCCACCCGCATGCGTGCGGCGGCAGTGCGTGGCAACTGGCACATCTGGGCCAACACCTATGCCATCGTGAACAAGCCGGGTGGCTTTCTTTCGGGCGGGCGCGGCGACGAATTGGCCACGCTGGCCAGTCTGCCGGCGGAAAGCTGGGGGTTCTGGGCCGAGCGCGGTGCGACCATGATCCAGACCGACGAACCGGGCGCCGCCATCCGATGGCTGGCCGCCAATGGCTATCGCGTTCCCTACGATGGCGACGATATCGGTATAGCCGCGCGGAGGACGGCGAGCATCAACTGAACGCCGGCCCTGCCTGGAATGCAAAAAGGCCGCCCGAAAGGCGGCCTTTTCGATGTCGGGATGAGCCGAGGCTTAGCGCTTCGAGAACTGGAACGAACGGCGTGCCTTGGCGCGGCCGTACTTCTTGCGCTCGACGACGCGGCTGTCACGGGTGAGGAACCCACCCTTCTTCAGCACGCCGCGCAGTTCCGGCTCGTAATAGGTAAGAGCCTTGGAGATGCCGTGACGCACGGCGCCCGCCTGGCCCGAAAGACCGCCGCCGGCCACGGTGGCAACGATGTCGTACTGGCCGACACGGTTGGCCGCGACGATCGGCTGGTTCAGGATCATCTGGAGGACCGGGCGTGCGAAGTACTTGTCGTACTCCTTGCCGTTGATGACGATCTTGCCGGAGCCGGGCTTGACCCATACGCGGGCGATGGCGTCCTTGCGCTTGCCGGTGGCATAGGCGCGGCCCGACTTGTCGAGCTTCTGGACGTGGACCGGTGCGGCCGGCTGCGAGGTCTGGGCCACCGAGCCCAGTTCCGCGAGCGAGGAGAGCTGCTCAGCCATTACTTGACCTTCTTGTTCTTGGCGTTCAGCGCGCCGACGTCGAGCGTCTCGGGCTGCTGGGCCGTGTGGGGGTGTTCGGTGCCTGCATAGACGCGCAGGTTCTTCATCTGGCGACGGCCGAGCGGGCCGCGCGGAATCATGCGCTCGACAGCCTTCTCGATGACGCGCTCCGGGAAGCGCCCCTCGATGATCTGGCGCGCAGTGCGCTCCTTGATACCGCCAGGGTGGCCGGTGTGCCAGTAGTACTTCTTGTCGGTGTACTTGTTGCCGGTGAACACCACCTTGTCGGCATTGATGATGATGACGTTGTCACCGTCGTCGACATGGGGGGTGAAGGTGGCTTTATGCTTGCCGCGCAGACGGTTGGCGACGAGAGAGGCGAGGCGGCCGACGACGAGACCTTCGGCGTCGATCAGCACCCACTTCTTCACCACGTCCGCAGGCTTCTGCGAAAAGGTTGTCATGGTTCTGTTTCCGGTTGGGACCCTGCCTGCCTTGCGGCCGGCACGGCGCTTCTTGTTGCTTGGATTGGAGGCTCGCGCCGCCAACAGCAAACGCCGACCTTAAAGGTCATCGTCTGCATGGCGGCTTATAGGGGAGGGAGAGGGTACCGTCAAGTTGATGAATTGGTCTGTTTTGCAAAAATATATAATAAAAACATAATGTTAATTTGCAGGTATTATTTTACCCCATAATTTTCCGTGTTGCGGACTGGCGGGATCGAATAGGTGCCCGTCGCATGGGCGATGCTGTGCCCGTCGGGGCCGGCCACGATATCGGCGTCGAACACCATGAGGCTCTTGCCGAGCTTGAGGATGCGGCAATGGGCGTCGATGGGGCCGGCATCGGCCTTGCGCATGAAGTTGATGTTGAGATTCGTGGTCACCGAAAGCGCATCGGCCCCGGCATGGGTGAGAACCAGCACATAGCCGCCAATATCGGCAAGCGTGAACAGGGTAGGCCCGGAAACCGTTCCGCCCGGCCGCAAATGCCGCTCGTCGGCGCTCAGCCGAACCGTGCAGCCGCCGGGAAAGACATCGGTCGCCTCATAGGCGCGTCCGCCTTCATTCAGTTGCGGATAGACGGAGCCCATCAACTCGTTGACTTCTTCGGCGGTGAGGATGGGCTGACGCGTGGTCTGGGCTGGCATGGCATGGCTCCGGTCGAATGGAGCCTATGAGAAGCACATTCGCGCAATGAGTTTCAACATGGGCGGGCAGATCGGCATCTGCGCGTCTTTGCGATGTCGGTCTGCGATGCCCTGAGCCGGGTTGGAATGATATTCCGATATTTCGCGGCAAGGCGGGACTTTTGTTCCAAAGAAGTCGCGAGTGTGGTGTTTTGCGCTTTGCAACTTGCTTTGCCGATCCCAATGATAGCACAGAGTTTCCGATTTTCCCTTTCTGGAGGAATGAAATGTCGCAGAATGCCCCCGGCTTCAACACGCTCGCCGTTCATGCCGGCGCCAAGCCGGATCCGACCACCGGCGCGCGTGCGGTCCCGATCTACCAGACGACATCCTACGTCTTCAACGATGCCGACCATGCGGCGTCGCTGTTCGGGTTGCAGGCATTCGGCAACATCTACACCCGCATCATGAACCCGACGCAGGCAGCCCTTGAAGAGCGCGTGGCGGCACTTGAAGGCGGCACGGCTGCGCTCGCGGTGGCTTCGGGTCACGCCGCACAGCTTCTGGTGGCGCACACGCTGCTGAAGACGGGGGAAAACTTCATTGCCGCGCGCCGTCTTTATGGCGGCACGATCAACCAGTTCGGCCATGCCTTCAAGAATTTCGGCTGGGAAGTGCGCTGGGGCGACCCGAAGGACGTTTCCACCTTCGAGTCCCAGATCGACGAGAAGACCAAGTTCATCTTCGTCGAGAGCCTTGCCAATCCGAATGGCGAGTTCGTCGATCTTGCCGCTCTGGCCGATGTGGCGCACAGGCACGGCCTGCCGCTGGTGGTCGACAACACGCTGGCCTCGCCCTATCTGGTGCGCCCCATCGAGCATGGCGCCGACATCGTGGTCCACTCGCTGACCAAGTTCATCGGCGGTCACGGCAATTCCATCGGCGGCATCATCGTCGACGGCGGCACCTTCGACTGGTCGAAGTCGGGCAAATATCCGATGCTGTCGGAGCCGCGCCCGGAATATGGCGGCATCGTCCTGCACCAGACTTTTGGCAATTTCGCCTTCGCCATCGCCACGCGTGTGCTCGGCCTGCGCGATTTCGGTCCGGCCATCTCGCCCTTCAACGCCTTCATGATCCTCACCGGCCTTGAAACCCTGCCGCTGCGCATGCAGCGTCATTGCGACAATGCGCTGGCAGTGGCCGAATGGCTGTCGAAGCATCCCAAGGTGTCATGGGTTTCCTATCCCGGCCTCGCCTCCGATCCGAACAATGCGCTGCAGAAGAAATATTCTCCGCAGGGCGCTGGCGCCGTGTTCACCTTCGGCCTCAAGGGCGGCTATGACGCCGGCGTCAAGTTCGTCGAGGGTCTCGAACTGTTCTCGCACCTCGCCAATGTCGGCGACACCAAGTCCCTGGTGATCCACCCCGCTTCCACCACGCATCGCCAGCTCTCGGATGAGCAGAAGACGCTGGCCGGCGCGGGTCCCGACACGGTTCGCCTGTCCGTCGGCATCGAGGACGCGAAGGATATCATCGCCGATCTGGAACAGGCGCTGGCCAAGGCCTGATCTTCATGGCACGCAGGGCTCCGGAGCAAACCGGAGCCCCTTGCCATGTCCGAACCCAAATTCCTCACCCTCGACATTTCCGGCATCGAACCGGAAGCCGGCGCGCCGGCGCCGGAGCGTATCGTTTCCGGCAATCCGCAGTTCCGGACATGGAATGCGGAGGAACGCGGTGACGACCTCTACGCCGGCGTCTGGGAATCGACACCCGGCAAATGGCGCATCGAGTACGACGAATGGGAATACTGCCGCATCCTCTCCGGCATTTCGGTGATTACTGAGGAGGGTGGTGAAGCGAGGACCGTGCGCGCCGGGGATTCTTTTGTCCTCAGGCCGGGCTTCAGGGGAAGCTGGGAAGTCCTTGAAACGACTCGCAAGGAGTATGTGATCCGCCTCTGAACAGTCCCTGTACCGTCACTGGCTTGTCATGACAGGCAGGTAGCTGCGGCTTGTCCTTCCAACAAGCCCAGGAGACCATTCATGGTCACTCGTCGCAACATCATCAAGGGCGGCGCTGCCGCTGCCTTTTTCGCACCTTTTGCCGGTTTCGCCGTCACCGGCGCGGCCGCGCAGAACGGTCCGCTGTTCCGTTTCGGCATCGTGGCCGACCCGCAATATGCGCCGGTCGTCCCGAGCCTGAAGATGAACCGCTACTATGCCAACAGCCTCTGGAAGCTGTCGGACGCCATAGAGGCGTTCAACAAGGAAGACCTCCAGTTCGTGGCGACGCTTGGCGACATCATCGATCGCCACTGGGAGAGTTTTTCCCATATCCTGCCGCTTTACGACAAGCTGAAGCACGAGCATTTCTTCGTGCTTGGCAACCACGATTACGACATCGCAAAGGAATATCTCGCCTCGGTCGTCCGCACCGTTGGCATGGACAAGGCCTATTACGATTTCACCGGCGGCGGCTATCGCTTCCTCGTGCTCGACGGCAACGATGTCAGCACCTTCGCGCCGACGGAGGGCGATCCGCGCCGTGAAATCGCAGCCGCCCGGCTGGATGAGCTGAAGGCAAAGGGGGCGGCAAATGCCCAGAGCTGGAACGGTTCACTGAGCGACGAGCAGTTCGCATGGGCCGAGGAAACCATGAAGAAGGCGCAGGCTGCCGGCGAGAAGGTGATCGTCCTCAATCACTATCCGGTCTATCCGGCCAACGAGCACAACCAGTGGGATTCCGAGCGCATTGTGGAAATGCTGACCGGCTACGACAATTTCGTCGCTTACTTCAACGGCCATAACCATGCCGGCAATTATGGGGAGACCGGCGGCAAGCATTTCCTCAATTTCAAGGGCATGGTCGATACGCCCGACACCACCGCCTATTCGATTGTCGAGGTCTATGGCGACCGCATTGAAATTCGCGGCGTCGGCCGCGAGGAAAACCGCACGCTGAAGATCTGACGCCGTATCCTTGTCGATGACATGCGCCGGCCTGCACATGCGGGCCGGCGCTTCATTCCGGCATGCGGCAACCTTAACGGTAACCGCTGCAGTCTTACCCTTGCGCAAGGGTGAGCGGCCATCCTATTTACGGGATGAAAAGTCAGAATGATTCAATCCCGGCCTTGCCTGTTCCGTGCCGGTCCATCTCGACAAGGACAATTCATGAAAGACCCGATCGAAACCTACATGAACCTCGTTCCGATGGTGATCGAGCAGACCAACCGCGGCGAGCGGGCCTATGATATCTTTTCGCGCCTTCTGAAAGAGCGCATCATTTTCATTACCGGTCCGGTGGAAGACGGCATGGCGACGCTGGTCTGCGCGCAACTCCTGTTCCTCGAGGCCGAGAACCCGAAGAAGGAAATCTCGCTCTACATCAACTCGCCCGGCGGCGTGGTCACGAGCGGCATGGCCATATACGACACCATGCAGTTCATCAGGCCTGCCGTCTCCACGCTCTGCATCGGTCAGGCCGCTTCGATGGGCTCGCTGCTGCTGTGCGCGGGCGAGCAGGGCATGCGCTTTGCAACGCCCAACGCGCGCATCATGGTCCACCAGCCTTCGGGCGGCTTCCAGGGGCAGGCTTCGGACATCGAGCGCCATGCCCAGGACATCATCAAGCTCAAGCGCCGTCTCAACGAGGTCTACGTCAAGCATACCGGCAAGGACTACGAGACCATTGAAAAGACGCTCGACCGCGACCATTTCATGACGGCGGACGAGGCGCTGGCATTCGGGCTGATCGACAAGGTGCATTCCACGCGTGAGGCGGCCGAGGCGGATACCGCTTCGGCCTGACGGACGGCGGTGGCTGAAATGACGCGCTTTTGAGACTGTTTGCGGCATTTCGGCCACAATTTGCTGTTCCCACAGCCCATGCGATTGCCTACGTTAAGGCAATGTTGATTTTCGACGGCTTAGCTTCACCAAGGGCTGCGGGAATCATTGCCACGTTTTCTGATTGGTGTTTCGTACGGAATGCGTTGCGGGTGCCAAGGGAAGCCGAAAGCGGCGGAACCCCCGGCGCACGGGAATGCGTCCTGCCGGCCAGGCCACCGGCGGACGGTCATGAAAGGACTGGAAGATGAGCAAGGTCAGCAACGGCGGCGGCGGAGATTCCAAGAACACGCTCTATTGCTCGTTCTGCGGCAAGAGCCAGCACGAAGTGCGCAAGCTGATCGCCGGTCCCACCGTCTTCATCTGCGACGAGTGCGTCGAACTTTGCATGGACATCATCCGCGAGGAGAACAAGACCTCGATGGTGAAGTCGCGCGAGGGCGTGCCCACACCGCAGGAAATCATCAATGTGCTCGATGATTACGTGATCGGTCAGCCCTATGCCAAGCGCGTGCTGTCGGTTGCGGTTCACAATCACTACAAGCGCCTTGCCCATGCCGGCAAAAGCAACGACGTCGAGCTTTCGAAGTCCAACATCCTGCTGATCGGCCCGACCGGCTGCGGCAAGACGCTGCTTGCGCAGACGCTCGCCCGCATCATCGACGTGCCCTTCACCATGGCCGACGCCACCACGCTGACCGAAGCGGGCTATGTCGGCGAGGATGTCGAGAACATCATCCTGAAGCTGCTGCAGTCGGCCGACTACAATGTCGAGCGGGCCCAGCGCGGCATCGTCTATATCGACGAGATCGACAAGATCAGCCGCAAGTCGGACAATCCCTCGATCACCCGCGACGTGTCGGGCGAGGGCGTGCAGCAGGCGCTCCTGAAGATCATGGAGGGTACTGTCGCCTCCGTGCCGCCGCAGGGCGGGCGCAAGCATCCGCAGCAGGAATTCCTTCAGGTGGACACGGCCAACATCCTGTTCATCTGCGGAGGCGCCTTCGCGGGGCTCGACAGGATCATCTCCGACCGTGGCCGCAAGACCTCCATCGGTTTCGGCGCCTCCGTGGCTTCTCCCGAGGAGCGCCGCACCGGCGAGCTGTTCCGCATGGTCGAGCCGGAAGACCTGCTCAAGTTCGGCCTGATCCCCGAATTCGTCGGCCGTCTGCCGGTTCTGGCGACGCTCGAGGATCTCGACGAGGCTGCGCTGGTGCAGATTCTGACCGAGCCGAAGAACGCGCTGGTGAAGCAGTACCAGCGCCTGTTCGAGATGGAGAATGTGGAGCTGACCTTCCACGAGAACGCACTTTCGGCCATTGCCCGCCGCGCCATCGAGCGCAAGACGGGCGCGCGTGGCCTGCGTTCCATCATGGAAGCGATCCTGCTGGACTCCATGTTCGAGCTGCCGGCGCTGGAAGGCGTTCGCGAGGTCGTGATCTCAGAAGAGGTCGTCTCTGGTAACGCACGCCCGCTCTACATCTACTCCGATACCAAGGAAAAGAAGGGTAACGTCAGCGCCTGACGCAAGGGGGCCGGGGGAAGTTCTCCCGGCGTCGTTGTTTCAGGTGCAATGACGGGCTCATCCGCAAGGCAGAAAGACCGGACAAATTCAGGATCGGGCCCGAATTCGGGCCCGGGCGGAGCGCGCCAGGAGCGGCTTTCGGACCTCCATCCGGTTCATGGCGCACATCGCCACTTGATCTTTGCTTTGCCGGCATCCACCTAACGGGTGAGTTCGGGGCTGAAGTCCGCGCTGCGTAAGCCTCCGTCGCAAACGGTGGTAGGCGGAACGATCCCCGGTCGTTAATATAGGATTCGCGTTCGGCTCAAGGCGTGCGCGAAGGAAAGGTTTGACAATGGCCAAAACAGCCCGGTCCGCAGGCAATGGTGTGTTCGCAGTCCTCCCGCTGCGTGACATCGTGGTCTTCCCGCATATGATCGTGCCCCTCTTTGTCGGCCGCGAAAAGTCGATCAAGGCGCTGGAAGAGGTGATGGGTCAGGAAAAGCAGATCCTGCTCGCCACCCAGATGAACGCCGCTGACGACGACCCCGAAGCCGACGCCATCTACGAGGTGGGAACGCTTGCCAATGTGCTGCAGCTCCTGAAGCTGCCGGACGGCACCGTCAAGGTGCTGGTCGAGGGTACCGCGCGTGCGCGCATCGACAGCTTCACGGATCGCACGGACTTTCACGAGGCCCACGCTTCCGCGCTCTCGGAGCCGGAGGAAGACGAGGTCGAGATCGAGGCGCTCTCCCGTTCCGTGGTCTCCGACTTCGAAAACTATGTGAAGCTGAACAAGAAGATTTCGCCGGAGGTGGTTGGCGCGGCCAGCCAGATCGACGACTATTCCAAGCTCGCCGATACGGTTGCTTCGCATCTGGCAATCAAGATTCCCGAGAAGCAGGAAATGCTCTCCACCCTTTCGGTGAAGGAGCGTCTCGAGCGCGCCATGGGCTTCATGGAGGCGGAGATTTCCGTTCTTCAGGTGGAGAAGCGCATCCGCTCGCGCGTCAAGCGCCAGATGGAGAAGACGCAGCGCGAATACTACCTCAACGAGCAGATGAAGGCGATCCAGAAGGAGCTCGGCGAGGGCGAGG
>JAIPUZ010000119.1 GCA_022833215.1 Mesorhizobium sp.
ATCCGGGCATCCGCACAGGCGTGAAGGTCGCGGTGGTCGACGGCACCGGCAAGGTGCTCGCCACCAGCACGGTCTATCCGTTCCAGCCGCGCAACGATCTGCGCGGCGCGCAGGCGGAATTGTCGTCGCTGATCCGCAGGCACGGTGTCGAACTGATCGCCATCGGCAACGGCACCGCCAGCCGCGAGACGGAGCGGCTGGTCGCCGACATGCTGTCCGACATGCCGGCTTCCGGGACGGCGCCGAAACCCACCAAGGTCATCGTCTCGGAAGCCGGGGCTTCCGTCTATTCGGCATCGTCGACGGCGGCGGCCGAGTTTCCGGATCTCGACGTTTCCCTGCGCGGCGCGGTCTCCATCGCCCGCCGCCTTCAGGACCCGCTGGCCGAACTGGTCAAGATCGAGCCGAAATCCATCGGCGTCGGCCAGTATCAGCACGATGTCGACCAGTTCCGGCTGGCAAAGGCTCTGGACGCGGTGGTCGAGGATGCCGTGAACGCCGTCGGTGTCGATCTCAACACGGCGTCGGCCCCGCTGCTGGCGCGCGTGTCGGGCCTCGGCATCTCGCTGGCGGAAGCCATCGTGCTTCACCGCAACGCCAATGGTCCCTTCGCCACGCGGCAGGACCTGCTCAAGGTTTCGCGCCTCGGGCCCCGCGCCTTCGAGCAATGCGCCGGCTTCCTGCGCATTCCCGACGGCACCGAGCCGCTCGACGCCTCGGCCGTCCACCCGGAAGCCTATGCCGTAGCCAAGAAGATCGTGTCCGCCTGCGGCCGCGACGTGCGCGCGCTGATGGGCGACAGCGCGGCGCTGAAGGCGCTCGATCCGCGCGTCTTCGCCGACGAGCGCTTCGGCCTGCCCACAGTGCGCGACATCATCTCCGAGCTTGAGAAGCCCGGTCGCGATCCGCGTCCGAGCTTCCGCACCGCGACCTTCGCCGATGGCGTGGACGACATCAAGGACCTCAAGCCCGGCATGCTTCTGGAAGGCACCGTCACCAATGTGGCGGCCTTCGGCGCCTTCGTCGACATCGGCGTTCATCAGGACGGGCTGGTGCATGTCTCGCAGCTTGCCGACCGCTTCGTGAAGGATGCGCATGAGGTAGTGAAGGCGGGCGACGTGGTGAAGGTGCGCGTGGTCGAGGTCGACGTGAAGCGCAAGCGCATCGGGCTTTCCATGCGCAAGGATGGTGGGGCCTCGCAGCAGGAGCGGCGTCACAATGACGACGCCCGAGACAATACGGGCCGGCGCGGCTCCCATTCCGCGGCCAGACCCAAACCCGACCGGACCGGGCAAGGCGCACCCCAGCAGGGCGCATTCGGCGCCGCCCTTGCAGAGGCGATGCGACGCAAATAAGCAGGGGGTTCGGGAGTCAAATCTGGCCCCGGCACGGTTTCGCCGGCGGCATTGCCAAAGGATGCTGGTCATGCAGATCGGAATGATGGGTTTGGGCCGGATGGGCGGCAACATGGTGCGCCGGCTGATGCGCGCCGGCCATGAATGCGTCGTCCACGACATCGACCCCAAAAGCGTCGCGGCGCTTGCGAGCGAAGGGGCTGTCGGCGCCTCCTCCATGGAAGAGCTGGTCGCAAAGCTCGACAAGCCCCGGCACATCTGGCTGATGCTGCCGGCCGCCATCACCGGCGGCGTCGTGGAGCAACTCGCCGCGCTGATGGAACCCGGCGACGCCATCATCGACGGCGGCAACTCCAACTACCGCGACGCGGTGGATCTGGCTGCGCGCCTCGCGGCGCGACAGATCAGCTTCGTCGATGTCGGCACAAGCGGCGGCGTCCACGGGCTGGAGCGCGGCTATTGCCTGATGATCGGCGGTCCTGACGAATCGGTGCGCCAGCTCGATTCCGTCTTTGCTGCCCTTGCGCCCGGCGGCGACGCGAACGCCCACGGAACCGCCGCGCGCGGCTATCTGCATTGCGGCCCGAGCGGCGCCGGCCATTTCGTCAAGATGGTCCACAACGGCATCGAATACGGCATGATGGCCGCCTATGCGGAGGGCTTCAACATCCTGAAGGCCGCCAATGCCGGCAAGCAGGAGCGCAGCGCCGACGCCGAGACCAGCCCGCTTTCCGAGCCGCAATACTACCAGTTCGACATCGATGTCGGGCAGGTCGCCGAAGTGTGGCGGCATGGCAGCGTCATCAGCTCATGGCTTCTCGACCTCACCGCCGACGCACTGGCCGACGATCCTGCACTATCGCAGTTCGGCGGGCGCGTCTCGGATTCCGGCGAAGGCCGCTGGACGGTGAAGGCCGCCATCGATACCGGCGTGCCGACGCCGGTGCTGTCTTCGGCCCTCTACAGCCGCTTCGCCTCGCAGGGCCATTCCGTCTATGCGGAAAAGCTGCTCTCGGCCATGCGGCTGGCCTTCGGCGGCCACTTCGAGAAGAAGGGCTAAGGTCGAGACTCAATCAGCCCACCATGTGATGATTGCAGCGATGAGGACTGAAGCGGCGAAATTGGTTGCCAGCTTGTCGTAACGAGTTGCGACGCGCCGCCAGTCCTTGAG
>JAIPUZ010000120.1 GCA_022833215.1 Mesorhizobium sp.
TTGAACTGATTTCGATCTCTAATGAAGTCATGACACAATGGCGACCCGACCCGGCGCTGATCCGCCGCCCTGCCTATCTCTCGCTGGCCGACCAGTTCGCCCGCGCCATCCATGATGGCCGGCTTGAAAATGGTGAGCGCCTGCCCACCCACAGGGCGCTGGCGGACGAGCTGGGGCTTTCGGTGCAGACGGTGAGCCGCGCCTATGAGGAACTGATCCGGCGCGACCTCATCGTCGGTGAAATCGGCCGCGGCAGCTTCGTGCAGACCCAGCGCCGCGAACCCGACCCGCCCTATCTGCCGGAGCGGCCCGGCGAGGTCATCGATCTGTCGATCCTCAAGCCGGTGTGCGAGGTGATGCATCTGGAGCGGCTGAAGCAGGGGCTGGCATGGCTGGCGGAGGAATTGCCGGCCAGTTCGGCACTGTCGTTCCGCCCCAACATGGTGTTCCCCCGTCACCGCGCCGTGGCCGTGGAGTGGCTGCGGAGCTGCGGACTGGAAGTCTCGCCGCAGAACATCACCGTCACCAATGGCGCGACCGGGGGCATGACGGTGGCGCTGATGAGCGTCGCCCCGCCCGGCTCCACCGTGGCCACCGAAGCCATCGGCCACCACACGCTGGTGCCGCTGGCGCGCTATTGCGGCTTCAATCTGGAGGGACTGCCGCTCGATGAGGAAGGCATCATTCCCGAAGCGCTGGACGCCGCCTGCCGCCAGAGCGACATAAGGGCCGTATTCGTGCAGCCCTCCGTCATCAATCCCACCGCCTCGCTGATGGGATCGGTGCGGCGCGCGCGGCTGGCGGAGGTGGCGCGCCGGCACGACATCGCCATCATCGAGAACGACATTCTGGGCCCGCTGGTCGAGGACCGCGCCCCTCCCGTCGCTCATTTCGCGCCGGAGCGCACGCTCTACGTCACCTCGTTCAGCAAGATCACGGTGCCCGGCCTGCGCATCGGCTATCTGGCCGTGCCCGACCGCTATGTCACGGCCGCGGCCAACCGGCATCTGGTGACGAACTGGATGGCGACGCCCATGGTGGCCGAGATCGCCACCAAATGGGTCGGCGACGGCACCGCCATGGAGCTGGTGCGCTGGCAGCGCGAAGCCGTGCGCCGCCGGCTCGCCATCGCCACCGAGGTGCTGGAAGGGGTGCGGTTCCGCGCTCATCCCGATGGCCTGCACATCTGGCTGCCACTGCCCGATGGCCGCTCGGAGGAGGATTTCGTTGCCCAGGCGCGCCTGCAAAGCGTGGCCATCGCGCCGGGCGCTTCCTTCCGCATCGCGCAGGAAACGCGCCAGTCGGCCGTGCGCATTTCGCTGGGCTCGACCACCGAGAGCGAGTTGCGCACCGGCCTCGGCGTCGTCAAAAGGCTTCTGCTGGCCGACCCCGAGCATCTGCTTCTGGCGATCTGAAGCGCGCCGCCTGAAAGGGGGACGCGGTTTCAGGCCGGCCAGCTTTCCGTTGACCGGCTTTCCGTCGACCGGCGCTGTCGTCTGGCGCTGTCGTCTGGCGTCGGGAATCTGGTAAAATACAAATATTGTCATGATATTATTTTGGCAATTGACATGATTTGAAGTCGTCCTCATCGTAAGACCAGAACGTTGTCTTGAGCGGGGAGAGACATTGGCCGAACCCATCGTCAGGATCGATTCGATCTCCAAGAGCTTTGGTGCCTTCAAGGTGCTGGACGGGTTGTCCATGCAGGTCATGCCCGGCGAGAAGCTTGCGCTGATCGGCCCCTCGGGGTCCGGCAAGACGACGATATTGCGCATTCTCATGACGCTGGAGCGTATCGACAGCGGGCATATCGAGGTGGAGGGCGAGCAGCTTTACCACATGTCGCGCGGCCAGGCACTGGTGCCTGCCGACGAGAGGCACCTGACGAAAATGCGTCAGAAGATCGGCATGGTCTTCCAGCTCTTCAATCTGTTTCCGCACAAATGCGTGCTCGACAATGTGACGCTGGCGCCGATGCTGACCAAGGGCGTGCCGAAGGCCGAGGCGCACAAGCGCGCCATGGAACTGCTCGACATGGTGGGCATGGCCGACAAGGCCAGGGCGATGCCCGCGCAGCTTTCCGGCGGCCAGAAGCAGCGCGTGGCGATCGCCCGGGCGCTGGCCCTGTCGCCGAAGATCATGCTGTTCGACGAAGTCACCTCGGCGCTGGATCCGGAACTGGTCGAGGAGGTGCTGAACGTCATGCGCCGGCTGGCCGAGGAGACCGACATGACCATGCTTCTGGTGACGCACGAAATGGGTTTCGCCCATGATTTCGCCGACCGCGTGCTGTTCTTCGACCGTGGCCGCATCGTGGAGGAAGGCAAGCCGGAAGACATCTTCCGCAACCCGAAACAGGAACGCACGCAAAGTTTCCTGAAGAAGATCATCGCGGCCGGGCACCGGGTTTGACACCGGGTCTGACCCGGCTCTGGCCGCGTGGCGCGGCCCGCCGCGCCGAATGCAGCAGAAACCGCAAGAGACAACAGAAGAGGAACCGGGAACGATGACAAAAATGGGAATTCTTGCAGGCGCCGCCGCGCTTGCTCTGGCCGCTGTTCTGGGTGGCGTCACCACCGCATCGGCCGACGACGCCCGACTGGAAAAGCTGAAGGAGCAGGGCTTTGCCCGCCTCGCCATCGCCAATGAGCCGCCCTATACGGCTGTCGCGGCAGACGGCAAGGTGTCGGGCGCCGCCCCGGACGTGGCGCGCGAAGTGTTCAAACGCCTCGGCGTCGATGACGTGGCCGCCTCGATCTCGGAATATGGAGCCATGATTCCGGGGCTTCAGGCCGGGCGGTTCGACGTCGTCACCGCCGGGCTGTTCATGAAGCCGGAGCGCTGCGAGGCGGTTGCCTATTCCGAGCCGGTGCTGTGCGATGCCGAGGCGATGCTGGTGAAGAAGGGCAATCCCAAGGGCTTCAGGAGCTATGAGGACGTCGCCAGGGACCCGTCGGCCAGGATCGGCGCGCCGGGCGGCGGCACAGAGGAGAAGCTGGCGCTCAATGCCGGCGTGCCGCGCGACCGCGTGATCGTGGTGCCGGACGGCCAGAGCGGCCTCAAGATGGTGCAGGACGGCCGCATCGACGCCTATTCGCTGCCGGTGCTGTCGATCAACGATCTGGTCCAGAAGGCCAACGATCCGAACCTCGAGGTCGTCGCGCCGGTCGAGGGCGCGCCCGTCTATTGCGACGGGGCCGCCTTCAACAAGAAGGATACCGCGCTGCGCGATGCCTTCGACGTCGAACTGGCAAAAATGAAGGAGTCCGGCGAGTTCGCGAAGATCATCGAGCCTTACGGCTTCTCGGCGGCGGCGGCCATATCGACGACCCGCGAGAAACAGTGCGCGGCGCAGTAAAAGAGCCGCTCGCTCATCCGTCCGTACCCGGCGGCTCTCCACGGTGGCCTCTCCCCGCCGTGGAGAAAGGCTGAAGCCCGGCGCGGCGCTCTTCCCCTGTGAAGGGGATGGCTGCGCCGGGGCGAAGGCCGGGTGAGAAGCTCCTCGCAACCCGAACTCGACCACAACCCGAACTCGACAGGGCTCCATGATCGACTGGTCCGGATATGTCGGCCTGATGCTGCAAGGCGTACTCGTCACCATCGAGCTGACGCTGATGGGATCTGCGCTGGCGCTTGTCATGGCTTTTGTGGCGGGGCTTGGCCGGCTGTCGCGCTTCTTCGCCGTCAGGGCGCTGGCCACCGCCTATATCGAGTTCTTCCGCGGAACCTCGATCTTCGTGCAGCTGTTCTGGGCCTATTTCGTGCTGCCGCTGCTCGGCGTCGAACTTACCCCCCTGCAGGCGGGCGTTCTGGCGCTCGGCCTCAATGTCGGCGCCTATGGGGCGGAGGTGGTGCGGGGCGCGGTGCAATCCATCGGCAAGGAGCAGTATGAGGCCTGCGTGGCGCTCAATCTCGGCCGCTGGCAGTCCATGCGCCATGTGATCCTGCCGCAGGCCTTTCTGCTCATGCTGCCGACCTTCGGCAACAACGCCATCGAGCTCCTGAAGGCGACGTCGATCGTGTCGCTGATCTCACTGGCGGATCTCACCTTTCAGGCGCAGGTGGTGCGCGCCCAGACCGGCAATACGCTGGTGCCGTTCACCACCATCCTGATCGGCTATTTCGCGCTGGCGATGCTCATTTCCTGGGGCGTGCGCAGCCTGGAGCGGCGGCTGTCGCGCGGCATCGACGGGGTGCGTGCCTGATGGAGCGGGTGTGATCATGGAATGGGACTGGGATTTTGTCCGGCAGATCATGCCCACCCTTCTCGAAGGGGTGAAGATCACCATTCTCGCCACCATCCTCGGCTCGGTGCTGGCGGCGGTGGTGGGGCTGGTCATCGCGCTTCTGCGCCGCTCACCGAACCGGCTTGTATCGCGGCCGGTGGCTTTCATTGCCGAATTCATACGCGGCACGCCGCTTCTCGTGCAGCTCTATTTCATCTTCTACATCCTGCCCGATTTCGGCATCCTTTTGCCTCCGCTGCTGGCCGGCGTCATCGGGCTCGGCCTGCACTACGGCACCTATACGGCGGAGGTCTACCGGGCGGGCATCGACAATGTGCCGCGCGGCCAGTGGGAGGCGGCCAAGGCCTGCAATCTGGATGCCCGCCAGACATGGATGCACATCATCCTGCCGCAGGCCATCCCGCCGATGATCCCGGCGCTGGCCAACTATTTCATCGCCATGTTCAAGGAAACGCCGCTGCTGTCGGCCATCACCGTGCTGGAGCTGATGAACCAGGCCAAGAGCGTGGCCAACACCTACTACCGCTATATCGAGCCGATGACGCTGGTGGGCGTGTTCTTCCTCGTCATCAGCCTGTTTTCGGTGGTGCTGCTGCGCTGGCTGGAACGGCGCTACGGCAGGGTGGGAGAATAGGCCATGGATGCTCCCGTCCCCATCCGACTTCACGGCAAGCGCCCGCCGCTCGATGCGCGCCCGCTGGCAAAGCGCGTCGGCCTCGTCATCCTCGCCACCGACCACACCACGGAGCCGGATTTCCGGCGCATGGTGGCGAGCGAGCGCGTCGGCGTCTATGTGGCGCGCATCGCCTATGCCAATCCGACCACGCCGCAAAACCTGCGCCGCATGCAGCCGGCGTTGACGGAGGGAGCATCGCTCATCCTGCCCGGCGAGCCGCTCGATGCCATCTGCTATTCCTGCACCTCCGCCTCGGTGGTGATCGGCGACGGCGAGATCGGGGCGGCGATCGGCGCCGCCAAGCCCGGCGTGCCGGTGGTGACGCCAACCATGGCCGCCATGCGCGGGCTGAAGGCGCTCGGAACACGCCGCATCAGCGTGCTGACCCCCTATGTGGCGGAGACGGGCCGGCCCATGGCCGACTATTTCCAGCGGCACGGCTTCGATGTGGCAAGCTTCACCTGCCTCGGGCTCGATGACGACCGGGAGATGGCGCGCATAAAGCCCTCCGCGCTGGTCGATCTGGCGCGCGAGGCGACAGCCGACGATGCGCAAGCGCTGTTCATCTCCTGCACGGCGCTGCGTTCGGCCGGGGTCGCCGCCGAAATCGAGGCGGCGATCGGCCGCCCGGTGGTGACCTCCAATCAGGCCACGGCGTGGAACTGCCTGCGCCTGTGCGGCGATGCCGAACCGCGCCCGCAATGGGGCCGCCTGATGACCCTGCCGCTTGCCCGTGATTGATCGCCATGCAGACAGTCTCTCTCCATGACATCGAAGCCGCGCGCCGACGCTTCGCCGAGCGCATCGTGGCGACGCCGACGGTTCCCTCCGCATCGCTGAGCGAACGGTTTGGCGTGCCGGTGCATCTCAAGCTGGAGCAGCGCCAGACCACCGGCAGCTTCAAGCTGCGCGGCGCGTCGAGCGCCGTCGCCTCGCTGAACGCGGACGACAAGGCACGCGGCGTGGTGGCCGCCTCGACCGGCAATCACGGCCGGGCGCTGGCCCATGCGGCCCGGCTGGAAGGCATTCGCGCCGTGATCTGCATGTCGAGACTGGTGCCGGCCAACAAGGTGGAGGAAATCCGCCGCCTTGGCGCCGAAATCCGCATCGTCGGCAGCAGCCAGGACGACGCGCAGGTCGAGGTGGACCGGCTGGTCGTGCAGGAGGGGCTGGCGATGGTGCCGCCCTTCGACGATCCCGCCGTCATCGCGGGGCAAGGCACGCTCGGGCTGGAAATCATCGAGGCCGTGCCGGATGTGGCCACCGTGCTGGTGCCGCTGTCCGGCGGCGGGCTGGCGGCGGGCGTGGCCGCGGCGGTCAGGGGCCTGAAGCCGTCGGCAAAAATCATCGGCATTTCCATGGAGCGCGGGGCGGCGATGAAGGCGAGCCTCGATGCCGGCCGGCCGGTGCAGGTGGAGGAGATGCCGACGCTGGCGGATTCGCTCGGCGGCGGCGTCGGGCTCGACAACCGGCTGAGTTTCGCCATGTGCCGCGATCTTCTCGACGATGTGGTGCTGCTGTCCGAAGCCGAGATCGCCGCCGGCATCGTTCATGCCTATGAGCAGGAACGCGAGATCGTGGAGGGCGCGGGCGCGGTCGGCATCGCGGCACTTCTGGCCGGAAAGGTGAGGCCGGCCGGGCCGACCGTCCTCATCCTGTCCGGCCGCAACATCGACATGGGCCTGCATCGAAGCATCCTGTGCGGGACGGCGGAAGCGGAGCGCGCGGCATGAGGTCGATGACCATCCTCACCGAAGCCGAACTGCGGCAGATCGTGAAGCTCGACCTCGACGCCGTGGCCTGCGTCGAGAACGCATTCCGGGCGCTCGCCACGCAGAAGGTGGCCATGCCGCCGATCCTGCGGCTCGACATTCCCGAACATCGCGGCGAGGTCGACGTCAAGACCGCCTGTGTGCCGGGCATCGACGGCTTCGCCATCAAGATCAGCCCCGGCTTCTTCGACAATCCGAAGCTCGGCCTGCCCAGCACCAACGGGCTGATGGTTCTGCTTTCGGCCAAAACCGGGCTGACCGAGGCCCTGCTGCTCGACAATGGCTATCTCACCGACATCCGCACCGCCGCTGCGGGTGCCGTCGCAGCCAAACATCTGGCGCGCGCCGATGCATCCGTCGCCGCCATTTTCGGCGCCGGCATGCAGGCGAAGCTGCAACTGGAAGCGCTGAAGCTGGTGCGGCCGATAAGGCAGGCGCGCATCTGGGCCCGCGACCCGGCCAGTGCCGAACGCACCGCCGGCGAACTGCGCGAGCGTCTCGGCATCGAGGTGCGCGCCGAACCGGACGCGGCAAAAGCCGCCGCCGATGCCGACGTGATCGTGACCACGACCCCTTCGACCGAACCGCTCATCCATGCCGGCTTTATCTCTGCCGGCCAGCACATCACCGCCATGGGCTCGGATGCGGAACACAAGAACGAGATCGCCCCGGCGATCATCCGCATGGCCGATCTCTACGTCGCCGACAGCGCGGCGCAGACGCGCCGGCTGGGCGAATTGCACCATGCCATCGATGCGGGGCTGGTGGCTGCCGATGCCGAAGTGGCGGAGCTTGGCCAGATCGTGGCGGGCCTCCGGCCCGGCCGTCGTTCCGCTGCCGACATCACGCTGGCCGACCTTACCGGAACCGGCGTGCAGGACACGGCAATCGCCACGCTGGCGCGCGACCGGGCCCGGGCCGCCGGGGCGGGAACCATTCTGGAAAGCTGATGCGGCCGCCAAGGCCATAACGAGGAACGTCGAGAATGCAGCCCAACCTGAAATTCAGCCGGGAAGAATATGCCGAACGTCTGGAAAAGACGCGCCGGGCCATGGAGGCGAAAGGCATCGATGTGCTGATCTGCTCCGATCCCTCCAACATGGCCTGGCTGACCGGATATGACGGCTGGTCGTTCTATGTGCATCAGGCCGTCATCGTGCCGCCACAGGGCGAGCCGATCTGGTTCGGGCGCGGACAGGACGCCAACGGGGCAAGACGCACCGCCTATCTGAAGCCGGAGAACATCATCGGCTATCCCGACCATTACGTGCAGTCCACCGAGCGCCATCCGATGGACTATCTGGCCGGCATTCTCTCGAACAAGGGCTGGGGCGCGAAGCGCATCGGCGTCGAGATGGACAATTACTGGTTCTCGGCCAAGGCTTTCGCCTCGCTGCAACAGCATTTGCCCAATGCGCGCTTCAGCGACGCCACCGCGCTGGTCAACTGGCAGCGGGCGGTGAAAAGCCCGGCCGAGATCGGCTATATGCGCAATGCCGCCCGCATTGTCGAAGCAATGCATCAGCGCATCTTCGACAAGGTCGGGGTCGGCATGCGCAAATGCGATCTGGTCGCCGAGATCTATGACGCCGGCACGCGCGGCGTGGACGGCCCGGATGGCCGCATCGGCGGCGATTATCCGGCCATCGTGCCGCTGCTGCCGTCCGGTGCCGACGCTTCCGCGCCGCATCTCACCTGGGACGACAGGCCGATGAAGGCGGGCGAAGGCACCTTCTTCGAGATCGCCGGCTGCTATCATCGCTATCACTGCCCGCTTTCCCGCACGGTGTTCCTCGGCAAGCCGACGCAGGCGTTTCTCGATGCCGAGAAGGCGACGCTGGAGGGCATGGAGGCGGGGCTGGCGGCGGCGAAGCCCGGCAATGCCTGCGAGGACATCGCCAACGCCTTCTTCGCGGTGCTGAAGACATACGGCATCGTCAAGGACAACCGCACCGGCTATCCGATCGGGCTTTCCTATCCGCCGGACTGGGGCGAACGCACCTCAAGCCTGCGCCCCGGCGACCGCACCGAGCTGAAGCCCGGCATGACCTTCCATTTCATGACCGGCCTGTGGCTGGAAGACATGGGGCTGGAGATCACCGAATCCATCCTCATCACCGACACCGGCGTCGAATGCCTCGCCAATGTGCCGCGCAAGCTGGTGGTGAAGGACTAGGACATGCCGAAGCCTTCCCCCATTTCGCCGACCGTCGATTTCGACCGCGACGGGGTGCAGCACGGTTTCCTGCGCCTCCCCTACAGCCGCGACGATTCCGCCTGGGGCTCGGTGATGATCCCGATCTGCGTGGTCAGGAACGGTGACGGCCCGACGGCGCTGCTGAGCGGGGCCAATCATGGCGACGAATATGAAGGGCCGCTGGCGCTCTACGAACTGGCGCGCACGCTGGAGCCGGGCCAGGTTTCCGGCACGGTGATCATCGTGCCGGCCATGAACTATCCGGCCTTCCGCGCCGGCACGCGCACCTCGCCCATCGACAAGGGCAACATGAACCGGTCGTTCCCCGGCAGGCCGGACGGCACGGCGACGCAAAAGATCGCCGATTATTTCCAGCGCGAACTGCTGCCGCGCGCCGACCTCGTCTTCGATTTCCATTCCGGCGGCCGCACGCTCGACTTCCTGCCCTATTGCGCGGCCCACATCCTGCCGGACAAGGCGCAGGAAGCGAAAGCCTTCGCGGCGGTGGAAGCCTTCGCGGCGCCGTTCTCGATGAAGATGCGCGAGATCGATGCCGTGGGCATGTACGACACGGCGGCGGAGGAAATGGGCAAGGTCTTCGTCACCACCGAGCTTGGCGGCGGCGGTACGGCCCGTGCCGAAACCGTGCGCATTGCGAGAAGCGGCATCGCCAATGTGCTGCGCCATGCCGGCATTCTGGATGGCGTGGTCGGGAAGGCCCGAACCCGGTGGCTCGATATGCCATCCGACGATTGCTTCACCTTCGCCGAGGATGATGGCCTGTTCGAGACCATGGTGGACCTTGGCGAGGAGGTGCGTGAGGGTATGGTCATCGCGCGCATCCATTCCACAGGGCGCACCGGGGTCGCCCCGCATGAGGTCCGGGCGAAAATGTCCGGGCTCCTTGTGGCGCGGCACTTTCCCGGTCTCGTCAAGGCAGGCGACTGCATGTGCGTGCTGGCACAACAAGCCTGACCGCACCGCCGAACGCCTGGCCCTCCGGATGCGTTACGCCATCGCTCCTGCGGCATGCCGGAGGCTGTCGGCGAGCAATCCGGCCCAGCCATCCACAGCCTGCCTGCCGCTGGTCAGATCGTTGCGGATCTCGAATTCGACGCAGGGATAGCCGCGCTTCTCGCCATGGACGGGAATGGCGTAATCGGTGTCGTCGCTCACCGCATAAGGCTGGTTCACGCCCACCTCGTAATCGGTGTTGGCTTCGAGATAACGCACGATCTGCGGCGACAGGACAGGATCGCGGTTGAACAGCACGCCGATCTGCCACGGGCGGGAAACGCCCTTGTAGACCGGCGTGAAGGAATGCACGGTAGCCAGGATCGTCCTGCGTCCTGCCGCATCGCGCGCGTCGAGCGCATGTGTCACCGCGTCGTGGAACGGCTGGAATATCTCCGCGACCCGCGCCCCGGTTTCTTCGGGAGACAGGTTCGCGTTGCCCGGAATGACGGTGGTCTCGCTGATGGCGGGAATGAAGGACGCCACGTCGGGCTGGCGATTGCAGTCGCAGACCAGTCGCGAATAGCGCTGCATGTAGAGCGGCGCGTCAAGCAGCCTGGCAAGCTCCATGGCGATGTCGCGGGCGCCGATGTCCCACGCGATATGCCGTGAACGGTCCGCCTCGTCGAGGCCCAGCGTGCCGAGGCTGACCGGAAGCAGACGTCCGGCATGTTCGCAGATCAGGAAGAAATCCGATCCGCCCTGCGGGTTGAAAACCTCCAGCGGGTGCGGCTCGTCCGCGGCCAGAAGCCGATGCGGCAAGGCGGCGGCAGGCTGTGGCGACATGGATGCCCTCCGATGTACGAAATTGTACAAAATCGCTATTCCCCTTCTACTTGTATCTTTTGGTTGACGCAAACGCCTATTCACGAATACGCTTGTTTCAGCAGCAAACGGGGAACGATAGCGAGCGTGTCAGCGCCGGAAGTCATCACTGCGGACAATCTGTCCCGCCGCTTCGGCGGACTGGTGGCGGTCGAGGGCTATTCGCTGGTGTTACGCGCCGGCGAACTCGTCGGGCTGATCGGACCCAATGGCGCGGGCAAGACGACAGCCTTCAATCTGTTGACCGGGGTCATCCGGCCGACATCCGGGCGCATCCGGATCGCCGGCGAGGACCTTACCGGGCGAGCGCCCAATGTGCTGGCGCGCCACGGCGTCGCCCGCACGTTCCAGAACATCCGCCTGTTCAGCGACCTTTCCGTTCTCGAAAACATCATGTGCGGTGCGCACATGCGCTATGGCGCTTCCATCTTTCCTACCTTGTTCCAGTTGCCGGCCTTTCGCCGCGCCGAGCGCAGGATTGAACAAAGGGCGATGGAAATATCGGAACTGACCGGGCTTACCCATCTGATGGAACGACGCGCCGGCGACCTTTCCTATGGCGACCAGCGCCGGGTCGAGATCGCGCGCGCACTCGCCAGTGAGCCAGCCGCCTTGCTGCTTGACGAACCGGCAGCCGGCCTCAACCCGTCGGAGACGGAAACGCTGGTCAGCCTGATACGCAGGATCAACCGGCAGCTGGGCGCCGCCGTGATGGTCGTCGAGCACGACATGCGGCTGGTCATGGGATTGTGCCAGCGCATTCAGGTGCTCAATCGCGGCCGGCTGGTGGCGGACGGCACGCCAGCCGAGGTGCAGAACGATCCCGGCGTCATCGAAGCCTATCTCGGCACCCGCAGAAATGGCGGCGCAAATGCTTGAGGTGCGTGAGCTGCATGTGTTTCGCGGCGCTACCCATGTGCTCAAGGGCATCTCGCTCGACGTGCGCGCGGGCGAGATGGCGGCGCTGATCGGCGCCAACGGAGCCGGCAAATCGACCACATTGCAGACGCTTTCGGGGCTGTTGCGGCCACGTTCGGGAACCGCCGCCTTCAGGGGAACCTCGGGGCCCGTCGATCTCACCCGCGCGGCGCCCGAGCGCATCGTCGGCGAGGGGCTGGTGCAGTCGCCGGAGGGGCGGCAGATCTTCCACTCGCTCAGCGTGGCGGAAAACCTTGCCATGGGCGCTTATCTGCGGACCGACCGCAACGAGGTGCGCCGCACGCTGGAGCGTGTGCATGACCTGTTTCCGATCCTGAAAGAGCGCGCGAGCGCGGCCGGCGGCACCCTGTCGGGAGGCGAACAGATGATGCTCGCCATCGGCCGCGCGCTTCTGGCGCAGCCCCGGCTCCTGCTGCTTGATGAACCCTCGCTCGGACTGGCCCCGCAGATGATCGAGCGCATCTTCGACGTGATCGCGACCCTGAAGCAACAGGGCACGACGATCCTGCTGGTCGAGCAGAACGCCGCCATGGCGCTCGACATCGCCGACCGGGCCTATGTGCTTGAAAACGGCGTCATCACCTTGTCGGGAACGGGGCCGGAACTTGCCGGCAACGACCGCGTGCGGCGGGCCTATCTGGGGATGGCGCAATGAGCCAGTATGTCTTCCAGCAGATCATCAACGGGCTGGCGCTGGGCAGCCTCTACGCGCTGGTGGCCATCGGCTTTTCGATGATCTACGGCATCGTGCGGCTGATCAATTTCGCCCATGGCGATCTGGTGATGATCGGCGCGTTCACCACGCTTGGCCTCGTCGCCTACGGCGTGCCATGGCCGCTGATCCTGATGTTCGTGCTGCTGGTCGGCGCGCTGGCCGGGATGACCATCGAGGCGACGGTGTTCCGCCCGATGCGCGGCGCGCAGCAGGTCACTGGCTTCATCGCCACGCTGGCGGTCTCGATCGTCATCCAGAACACCGGCCTGATGATCTTGTCGGGCCAGCCGCGCAACTTCCTGTTCCCGGCTTTCATGCGCCAGCGCGTCCAGCTCGGTTCGGTCAGCGCCTCGCTCACCGATCTCACCATCATCGGACTGACGGTGGCGCTGATCGCGCTGCTGCTCGTCATCGTCTACCGCACGCGATTGGGCGCTGCGATGCGCGCCACCGCCGACAATCTGACGGCGGCGCGGCTGATGGGCATCGCCGTCAACCGCACGATCCTCACCGCCTTCGCCATCGGTTCGGCACTGGCCGCCGCGGCCGGCCTGCTGTGGGGCGGCAAGTTCGGGCAGATCGATCCGCTGCTCGGCTTCGCGCCGGGGCTGAAAGCCTTCATCGCCTGCGTGATCGGCGGCGTGGGCTCGATCGGCGGTGCCATGCTGGGCGGCTATCTGCTGGGGCTGGCCGAAGTGCTGTTCGTCGGCTTGCTGCCACCTCAGTTTGCCGGCTATCGCGACGTGTTCGTGTTCACGCTGCTGATCGTCATCCTGCTTCTCAAGCCATCGGGACTGTTCGTGCGCCATGTCGAAGAAAGAGCCTGACATGGCGGCAGCCCGCAGCTTCACCGGGCCGGTCGCCGGCATCGCCGTCCTGTGCGCCTGCGCCGTGCTGGTCTATGGCGCACAGGCCAGGCTCAGCCCCTATCTGGTGACGCTGCTCGCCATCACGCTCATCAATGTGGCGCTGGCCGTTTCGCTCAACATCAGCAACGGGCTGGCCGGCCTGTTCTCGCTCGGTCACCCGGCCTTCATGACCATCGGCGCCTACGTCTCGGCGGTTCTGACCTTCCCGCCGGGGCGCAAGGACTTCATGCTGCCGGACCTGCCGTCGTTCCTGATGACGACCCAGTTGCCGCTGCTGCCGGCGCTGGCGGTGGCCGGCATGATCGGCGCGGTCATCGCCTTCCTCGTCGGCCTGCCGGTGCTGCGGCTGAAAGGCCATTATCTGGCCGTGGCGACGCTGGGCCTGATCGTCATCGTGCAGGGGCTGGCCACCAACTGGAGCGGCCTGACAAGGGGTGGATCGGGCCTCAACGGCATTCCGAGGCTCACCGGCATCTGGTGGTGCTTCGGCTTTGCCGCTCTGGTCGTCTACACGGCGCTGCGCCTGAAATTCTCCTCGCTGGGCCGGGCGATGATGGCCACGCGCGAAAATGCGCTGGCGGCTGAAAGCTCCGGCGTCAGCACCTATCGCATCCGTATGCTGGCCTTCGTGCTCGGCGCTTTCTTCGCCGCCATCGCCGGCGGTCTCATGGTCCATCTGATCACCGTTGTGACGCCCAAATCCTATTCCGTGGTGCTGGCTTTCAACCTTGTCGCCATGGTGGTGATCGGTGGAACCGGCAGCATCACCGGCTCCATTGTCGCCGCCATTGCGCTGACCGGATTGTCGGAAGCCGTGCGCCCGCTGGAGGAAAAGCTCGGCCTCTACGGCCTCAGCCAGGTCATCGTGGCGCTGGGCCTGATCCTGGTCCTGTTCTTCCGCCCGAACGGGTTGCTGGGTTCCGGCGAGCCGCGTTTCGTGCGTCGCATCTTCGGAGGTTCCCTGCCATGAACGCACCGCGCCCGCGCGACATCTACGCCTCGCGCATCCAGCCGATCGTGGCCGGACGCACCGGCCTCCTAATCATCGATGCCCAGAACTGGGTGATGGACGAACCCAACCGCCAGCCCCGGCCGACCTTCTACCGGCAGGCGCGCGAAACCGTCATCCCCAACCTGCAAAGGCTGGCGGCGGCCTGCCGCCGGCAAGGCATCGAGGTGATCTATACGGTGATGGAGAATTTCACGCAGGACGGCCGCGACCGCAGCCTCGACTACAAGCTGTCGAACTTCTTCATCGCCAGAGGTTCGCATGACGCCAGGGTGATCGACGAACTGGCCCCGTTCGGCGACGAGATGGTCATCCCCAAGACCTCGTCCAGCCTCTTCAACTCGACCAACTTCGAATATCTGGTGCGCAATATCGGCCTCGACACCATCATCGTCACCGGCTTCCTCACCGACCAGTGCGTCGACCACACCATCCGCGACGGCGCCGATCGCGGCTTCCACATGATCTGCGTCAGCGACGGCTGCGCCACCGACACGCAGGAGCGCCATGTCGCGGCGCTCGCCGCCTTCAGGGGTTACTGCCGCACCGAGACCACCGCCAGCCTGCTTGAACAGATCGGCTCCTGACCGGCGTTCAGTAAGCCGCGCGGTAGCGGGAGCATTGCTCCTCATCGGAAAGGTTGCGCATCAGCTCCGCCTCGAAGCGCTTGTGGGCGAGGTAGGCGCTCCTGAGATCGGCCCCGATCATCGCGTCCATATCGGCGTCCGCCTCGAACAGATCGAGCGCCGCGTCCAGCGATTGCGGCAGGCGGGTGATGCCGAGCCGTTTCAGTTCCTGTTGCGGCAGGTTCTGCGGCGCGCCCTCGCACACCTCGGCGACCGACAGGCCGCGATCCAGCCCGTGGAGCCCTGCGGCGAGGATGGCGCCCAGCACCAGATAGGGACTTGCCGCCGCATCGGCGGCCCGGAACTCGAAATGATACTGGTGCGATATGTCCCCGCCGGCGCCGGCGAAGACCGGGCAGATGCGGACACCGGCCTCGCGGTCGCGATAGCCCAGATTGTTGTATGCCGCACTCCAGCGATTGGGGGTCAGTCGCAGATAGGAGATGGTCGAGGCGGCGGTCAGCGCGGTGATCGAGGGCATCTTGGCGAGTATGCCGGAAATGAACGCCCCGGCTGTTTCGGACAATCCGTCCCTGTGGCCCGGATCGTGGTTCACGGGGCGGCCGGTCGCCGCCTCGAACAGGCTGAAGTGGACATGCACGCCGTTGCCGACGGCATCGGGCCGCAGGATCGGAGTGAAGCTGACCCTCCTGCCGAGCCGGGTGGCCACGGCGCGTGCAGTCTCGCGCACAGCGACCGCCTGATCCGCCGCCGTCACGCCGACCGCAGGCCCTACCGTGACCTCGTACTGCATCGGGCCGAATTCGGGCATGAAGGTGTCGAGTTCCAGACCCGCCTGCTGCAACGCGCCGAGGTAGGTTTCCGCGAACAGGTCCTGCCGGCGGAAGGCGTCGAGCGCATAGCTGGCGTTGGGCCGCTCGTCGACGCCGTCATAGACGAACTCGTGCTCGAAGGCCGCGCGCACGCGCAGGCCGTGACGCTCCTCCAGCGAGGCCACCACGCGCTTGAGGAAAGAGCGCGGACATACCGGCCACGGCGTGCCGTCGAGCAGACAGATATCGCCCATGATGAAATTCTCGGCCGCATGATCAGGGCCGAAATCCACCCGGACATGCGTATCGGGATCGGGAACCAGAACCGTGTCGCCGAACGGCCCCCACGGGCTGGGCGCGATCGGGCCGTGCGCCGTGATCATGCTGTTGGTCGGCGTCCAGCCTATGCCCTTGCGCAGCCGCGTCTCGTAATCGCGCGCGGGAAACCCCTTCCCCCGCACCTGGCCGGCGAGATCGCTGGTGCACAGCATGACGATTTCTTCGCGTTTCATTCAGTCTGCTCCAGTCGGCTCATCGCTCTTCTGCGGAGATCGGTTGAACTCCGATTCACGCGGCGCAAAGGGCTTGCGCAGCGCCTCCAGCATTTCCATGCGTTCGCGTCCGGCGTCGCCGCGCCTCAGGGCCACCGCCCCCACCAGCGCCTCCGCCAGCGCCAGACCAATGGTCAGCACGTCGAAGATCGATGGCGACGAGACCGGAAAGCGCAGCACATGACGGGCCGACCGCACGGCAGGCGACTGCCAGTTGTCCGTCAGCAGCACCACGGTCGCCCCGCGGCGGGCGGCCGCCGCGGTGAACTCGATCACATCCTGCTGGTAGCGGCGCACATCTATGGCGACGAGGACGCTCGACTTGCCCATGTCGAGCAGGTTCTGCGGCCAGGTCTGCGTCTGGCCGTCGATGACCGTCACGCGGCCGCGCAAGGCCGTCAGGAGGTCCGCGAAATAGCGTACGAGATTGAACGAATAACGCCCGCCGACCAGATGGATGTCGCGCCGCTCATTGGCCAGAAGCGCCGCCACCTCATCGAACTCCGCCAATGTGTTGCTCTGGCGCAGCGTCTTGAGATGTTCCTCCATGGTGAGCACGAAGCTATCCAGAAAGCCGCCCTGCCCGCTTTCCGGCGCCCGCGGCTGCGTTTCGAAACGCAGCAGCGGCGATTGCAGGGTCTGCTCGATATGCTGGTGGAGCGCCGCCTGGAAATCGGCATAGACGGAAAAGCCGAGGCGCTTGACGAGGCGCAGCACCGTCGCTGTCGAGACGCCGCTTTCGTGAGCGAACTCGGCAACCGTGCGCAAGCCCGCCATGGGATAGTTGTCCATCAGGTAGCGGGCCGCACGGGCCTCGCGTGCGCCGAGCGAGGGCAGTTCATCGCGCAGGCGTTTCACCAGATCCGCAGTGTCGGAATATGTCATGCATCCTCACCCATATTTGTATCAAACCAGACAAATCGCCAGATAGAAAGAAAAATGTACGATTCGATTGACTCTTCCCGGCGCCTCTGTTGATCTAGACGAAAGAGACGCATCCTGCATTCCGGTTTGCGGGTTCAACGAAAACAGCAAAGGGGAAGACGGCAATGAAAAGATTTCTCATCGCGTCCGTCGCGCTGGCGGCAATGGTGGGCGGTGCGCTCGCCCAGGAGACGATCAGGATCGGCGCGCTCTACAACGTCACGGGCGGCATGTCCTCGCTGGACGGGCCGTCTCTGTATGGCGCGCAGCTCGCCGCCAAGCAGATCAATGCCGATGGCGGGCTTCTCGGCAAGCAGGTGGAGCTGATCGCGCCCGATGGCAAGACCGACCAGCAGGAAACAGCCAAGGCCGCGCAGCGCGTGCTGTCGGAAGGCGTGGTGGCGGGCATCGGTCAGTCCGACACCACCTTCGTGATGGCGGGAGCGCCGCTTTTCCAGGAAAAGGGTGTGCCTTTCGTGACGTCCGGCGCCACGCACCCCAAGCTTCCCGAATGGGTAGGCGATTACATGTTCATGGTGCCCTTCGGCGATGACGACCAGTCCTTTGCCATTGCCGACTACGCCTATGACAAGCTTGGCGCCCGCAAGGTGGTGGTGTGGACCGACAACTCCATGGATTTCACCAAGGCCCTCAGCGCCTTTTTCACCGAACGCTTCACCGAAAAGGGTGGTGAAGTGGCGGGCACGGATTCCTTCATGATGGGCGACACCGATTTTTCGGCGCAGATCGCACGCCTGGCCTCGATCGATCCGAAGCCCGACGCGGTCTTCGTTTCCGCCATTCCTTCCGAAGCCGGCATATCGGTCAAGCAGATCCGCGAGCAGGGCATCACCATGCCGATCATTTCCGGCGACGGCTTCGACACCGAGCTGGTGACGACGGTGCCCGGGCCCGAACTTGCAAACGACGTGTATTTCTCGACCCACACCTATCGCGCCGACGACCGGCCCGAGGTCGCGAAATTCATCGAGGATTACAAGGCCGAATATGGCCGCGATCCCGAGAACGCCTTCGCTCCGCTCGGCTATGACGCACTGATGCTGGTGGCCAACGCCATCAGGCGCGCCAATTCCGCCGAGCCCGCCGATATCCAGAAGGCGCTCAAGGAAACGCGCGGCTTCAAGGGCGTCACCGGCGAAATCAGCTACACCCGCGATTCGATGGTGCCGCCAAAGCCGGTTTCAGTCATCAGCGTCAAGCAGGGCAACTACAAGGTCGAGGAAATCTGGAAACCCGAACAGCAGTAGCGGCTGGCTTCGCGCAAGACATGTCGAAATCCGGCGGGGCCTGAATGGCCCCGCTTGCATTGCAGGAAAGGGTAAAGGGATGAATCAGGGCAGCACGCTGGCCTCTTATAGCGGGCGAGATCGCAAGCTGGACGGCCGGCGCACCGTGGTGCTGATCGTGGACGCGCAGAACGCCGAGATTTCGCAGGAGGTACAGGAGCATCATCCCGAATTCTACGAGCAGGTGCGCAACCGGGCGCTGCCGAACATGCGCCGGCTCATCGACGGGGCGCGCCGTCACGGCGCGGAGATCGTCTACACGGTGATCGAGTCGCTGACCCGCGACGGCCGTGACCGCTCGCTGGATCACAAGCTTTCCAACATCCACATTCCTCGCGGCTCGCCACTGGCCAGGGTGATCGACGAAGTCGCTCCGGCCGAGGACGACATCATCCTGCCCAAGACCTCGTCCGGCGTTTTCAATTCGACCAATATCGACTATGTGCTGCGCAATCTCGGCGCCGAGAACGTCGTGGTGGCCGGCTTTCTCACCGATCAGTGCGTGGACATGGCTATCCGCGATGGCGCCGACCGGGGCTACTACATGGTCTGCGCCACCGACGCCTGCGCCTCATATTCGCAGGAGCGGCATGAGGGCGCCCTGCGCGCCTTCGCCGGCTATTGCCGCCTGCAACGGATCGACGAGGTTCTGGCCGATTTCGAAAGCCGGAATTGATGGCGATATCGCCCCATAATTCTCGGTAAAGCGTGTCGGATCCGGACCAGATCCGGGAGGATTTGTGCATCTCCGGATGCCCCGAGACGAACTTCGGCGGCGCCCGCAAGCGCGGCTCATTCCATGGCGTCGAGGGCACGCCTGTGCCGGTGCATTTCCAGGAAGATGCGATAGTCGCGGTCGAACCGGACGGCGGCTTGCCTGTTCGGCGCCCGGTGCCGTCCGTTCTGCTGCATGCCGATGCAGGCTGCGGCGAGGTCGGGATAAAGTCCGGCCGCCGTCGCCGCCAGACTGGCCGTGCCGGTGAGCACGGAATCGTCCGACAGCGGCTCGACCACGGTGCAGCCGGTGGCGTCGGCATAGAGCTCCATCAGCAGCGGGTTTCTCGTGTGCCCTCCGGTCACATGCAGCGTGTCGATCACATAGCCGTTGTCGTTCATCGTTTCGAGCACGTGGCGAACGCCGAGCGCGATGGAGACGGCGGTGCGCCAATAAAGCCGGCACAGCCCGTCGAACGAGGCGTCGAGCGTCAGGCCGCTGATGACGCCGAGCGCGTGCGGATCGGCCAGCGGCGAGCGGTTGCCGTGGAAATCCGGCAGCACATGCAGGCGGCCGGCAAGATCGGGACCTTCGGCCGCGCGCAACTCCATGATGCGGTCCACGATCCGCGCATGCATCGCGACATCCGGCTCGCCGCCCGCGCCGTGGCAGCGGATGATATGGTCGAGCAGCGCGCCGGTGGCCGACTGGCCACCCTCCGTCAGCCACAGACCCGGCAACGCCGCGCCGAAGTAAGGCCCCCAGAATCCGGCGAAGGGCTGCGGTTCGGGCGACAGGGCCATGACGCAGCTCGACGTGCCGGCAATCAGCGCAAGGTGGCGGCCGATGCCGGACGCGTCGCCGGCGAAGCGTCCCAGCACGCCGAGCGCCCCGGCATACGCGTCGATGACCCCGGTGCCGACCACGCAGTCCCGCGTCAGGCCAAGCGCATCGGCCGCCCCGGCCGACAGCGCGCCGAGGCTGGCTCCCACCGGGCTGGCGCGCTGCGGCAGGTTCGCCCGCCCGAACAGATCGCCGAGGCCGATCCGGTCGAAGAAATCGGGACGCCATGGCTCGTCTTCGTGGGCGAGATAGGTCCATTTCGCGGTGAGCGTGCATTGCGAGCGCGCCACCGATCCGGTTGCCTTCCACGAGAGGAAGTCGGCGAGGTCGAAAAAATACCCGGCCTGCGCCCAGCTTTGCGGCAGGTGGCGCTTCAGCCACATCAGCTTCGGCGTCGCCATCTCGGGCGACATGACGCCGCCGATGAAGTCCAGCACGGCATGACCCGTCTGCGTGCATTCATCGGCTTCGGCGATGGCGCGATGGTCGAGCCAGACAATGGTGTCCCAGCGGCGGTCGCCGCCGGTCGAAACGCTGACCTGCCCGCCTTGCCGGTCCCGCGCCACCAGCGAGCAGGTGGCATCGAAGGCCAGCCCGACGATTTCGTGCGGTGCGATTTCAGCCTTTTCGCGCGCCGCGCGCACGGCCCTGCAGACGGCCCGCCAGATGTCTTCCGAATCGTGCTCGGCATGATTGGGAAGGGGCTGGTGCATGGCGATGGGACAGGCGGCGCGGCCGAGCGGGACGCCGTTGCGGTCGAATATTCCGGCACGCGCGCTGCCCGTGCCAACATCGACAGCACAGACATATCCGCTCTTCAACACGCCGCTCTCTCGTTCACACGCCCGCAAGGCCGGCCATCGCAACTGCCGGCGACTATAGAGGCCGGATCGGGCGAAGCAAGCGGTGAAGGAGGATGGGAGCGAGCCCGGCGCTACGGCAAGCCCGGCTTCATGGGCTCGACAAATAGCGGCGCAGGGTTTCGCGTGCGCCGTTCGCCCACAGGTCCCGCAAGGCCGTGGCGAAGGCCGCCGAGAAGACGGGTGACCGCCCCACCTCGCCGTAGATGTCTTCCATCGCCAGCCATGCGCCGGGGTCGCTGCGGGCGGCCTTGGCGGTTGCCTGCATGCGGTCCCAGTTCGGATCGTTCGGCTCGATGGCGGCGCCGGAATCCGTGGTGCCGAAGCAGTAACGGCACCACAGGGCGGATTCGAGCGCCAGCCCGGCAATGCCCTTGCCGGCCTTCAGCCGGTCGGCAATGGTGGGGATGATGAATTTGGGCTGGCGATTGGAGCCGTCGAGGCACAGCCGACGCACCGTGTCGCCGATCTTCGGGTTGGAAAAGCGCCTTTCGATAAGCCGGTAGTAATCCTCGAGGCTGGTGTCTGGCACCGGCGGCACGGTCGGGATGATTTCCTCATGCTCGACTTTGGCCAGGAAATCGCGCACCAGCTTCTCCTGCATGGCCTCGTGGACGAAGTGGATGTCCATCAGCCCGGCGGGATAGGCGATGGCTGCGTGCCCGCCATTGAGGATGCGTATCTTCATCAGTTCGTAGGGCGCCACGTCGGCAACGAATTGCACGCCAGCCTGTTCCAGCGGCGGACGCCCGGCGGTGAAGCGGTCTTCCAGCACCCATTGCCGGAAGGGCTCGCAGAAAACCGGCCAATTGTCCTCGACCCCGAAATCGTCCGCCAGCATCGCGCGCTCCCGGTCGGTGGTCGCGGGCGTGATGCGGTCGACCATGCTGTTCGGGAACGCGACGGTCCGCGCCACCCAGTCCGCGAGTTCCTCATCGACCAGCCGGGCGAGCCCGATCACGCCGTCGGCGGTCACCCGGCCATTGTGGGGGATGTTGTCGCAGGACATCACCGTGAAGGGCACGATGCCGGCGGTCCTGCGCCGCATCAGCCCGGCCAGTATGAGTCCGAATACGGTCTTCGGGCTGGCGATATTCGCGGCATCGGCCACGATGCCGGGATGGGTAGGGTCGAAATGGCCGGACGCCGGATCGATGAAATAGCCGCCCTCGGTGATGGTCAGGGAAACGATACGGATCGCCGGGTCGGCCAGCCGCCCGATGATGGCGGCGGTATCTCCCGGCATGATGAAATCGACCATCGCGCCGGTAACGCGCGCGCCGATATGGTCCTCGTCCTGCTCGACCACCGTCGTCAGCCAGTCCTGCTCCATGAGTTTGTCGCGGCCTGCCCTCTCGCCTTCGAACACGCCGGCCCCGACCAGCGCCCAGTCATGGCCGATGCCGGCGCTGAACAGCTCGTCCAGATAGACGGCCTGATGCGAACGGTGGAAATTGCCGACGCCGAAATGCAGGATGCCGGGGCTCAGCCTGTCGCGCTCGTAGCGCGGCCTTGCCACTCCGGCGGGAAGTGCTGCGAGGGTTTTCAACGACAGCTTGACGGTCATGACTGCGTTTCCTTTCAAAAGCCGGCTACGGGCCGAGGGCCAAAAGCCGGCCACGGGCCGGGAAGACCCTCAGCTCATCCAGTTGCCGCCATCGACGTTGTAGGTCTGGGCGACGATGTAGTCGGCCTCGGCGCTGGCGAGGAACACGGCCATGCCGGCCAGATCCTGCGCCGTGCCCATGCGCCCGTAGGGCACGGCCGCGCCGACCAGACGCTTCTTCTCGCCGAGCGGACGGTTCTCATATTTTGCAAAGAGGGAATCGACGTGATCCCAGTGCTCTCCATCGACCACGCCGGGCGCGATGGCGTTGACGTTGATGCCGTGCCTGATCAGGTCGAGCCCGGCCGACTGGGTGATGGAGATCACCGCCGCCTTGCTGGCGCAGTACACCGCCACCAGCGGCTCGCCGCGCCGCCCCGCCTGGCTTGCCATGTTGATGATCTTGCCGCCCTTGGCCCGCGCGATCATCGAGCGCGCCGCCGCCTGAAGCATGAACAGGGTGCCGGCGACGTTGACGGAGAAAAGCTTCCCGTAGCTCGCCCGGCTGATCTCCACGATGGGCGCGAGGTCGAACAGCGCGGCGTTATTGACGAGAATGTCGATGCCGCCGGTCTTCCGCTCGACCGACTTGATCGCGGCGTCGATTGAAGCCTGATCGGTCACGTCGAGATGGATCGCGTAAGCGGCGGGACCAAGCTCCGCCGCGGTGGTTTCGGCGGCCTGATGGTCGATGTCGGCGATGGCGACCGTCGCCCCTTCACGGATATAGGCTTCGGCGAAAGCCCGGCCGATGCCGCGGGCCGAACCTGTGATAAGCGCCGACTTGCCTTGCAGACGCATTCAGATCGCCTTTCCGTTCTGGTCGAAGCGATGCACCTTCGAGGAGATGGGGCTCAGATAGATGGTGTCGCCATGCCGGACGGCGAACTCGCCATCCGCCCGCACGGTCAACGGGCCGACGCCTTCGGCCTGGACGTGCAGGAAGGTGTCGGAGCCGAGACGCTCGGCCACGCCGACACTTGCTTTCCATGCCCCTTCGCTGGTCGATATCGTCAGATGCTCGGGCCGGACGCCGATGGTGTGGGCGCCATGCTTGCCGGCGGCCTCCCCCTCGATCAGGTTCATTCGCGGGGAGCCGATGAAACCGGCGACGAACAGGTTCCGCGGGCTCCTGTAAAGCTCCATGGGCGAACCGACCTGCTCGACCCTGCCGGCATTCAGCACGACGATCTTGTCGGCCATGGTCATGGCTTCGATCTGGTCGTGGGTGACGTAGATCATGGTCGTCTTCAACTGATGATGCAGTTCGCTGATTTCGAGACGCATGGTGCCGCGCAGCGCCGCATCGAGGTTGGACAGCGGCTCGTCGAACAGGAAGGCCGTGGGCTGGCGCACGATGGCGCGGCCGATGGCGACGCGCTGGCGCTGGCCGCCGGACAGTTGCCCCGGCCGCCGGTCGAGATAGTCGGTGAGGTTGAGCACGCGCGCCGCTTCCCTGACCTTGCGGTCGATGGTTTCCCGGTTTTCACCGGCCATCTTCAGCGGGAAGGCGATGTTCTTCGCCACGGTCATGTGCGGATAGAGCGCGTAGGACTGGAACACCATCGCCAGCTTGCGCCTGGCCGGCGCCTCGCTGGTGACGTCGCGGCCGTCGATGCTGATGGTGCCGCCACTGACATCCTCCAGCCCGGCGATCAGGCGCAGCAGCGTGGATTTCCCGCAACCGGACGGGCCGACGAAGACGACGAACTCCCCGTCCTCTATGCTGAGGTCGATGTTGGGAATGATGGTCGCCGATCCGAACGACTTGCTGACCTGTCTAAGCGTAATATTGCCCATGAAACGACTCCGAGCGGTGCTGGACTATTTGACGGCGCCGAAGGTCAGACCCCGCACCAGTTGCTTCTGGCTGAACCAGCCCAGCACCAGTATCGGCGCGATGGCCAGCGTGGAGGCGGCCGACAGCTTGGCCCAGAACAGGCCCTGAGGGCTTGAGAACGAGACGATGAAAGCCGTCAGCGGCGCCGCATTCGTGGTGGTGAGCCGGATCGTCCAGAACGCCTCGTTCCAGGCGAGGATGATGTTGAGGAGCAGCGTCGAGGCGATGCCGGGCACGGCCATCGGCGTCAGCACATAGACGATCTCGCCCCACAGCGTGGCACCGTCCATGCGCGCGGCCTCGAGGATCTCGCCGGGGATCTCGCGGAAATAGGTGTAGAGCATCCACACCACGATCGGCAGGTTGATGAGCATCAGCATCACCGTGAGCCCGATGCGGCTGTCGAGCAGGCCCCAGTCGCGAAAGATCAGATACATGGGAACGAGAACGGCCACCGCCGGCATCATCTTGGTGGACAGCATCCACATCAGGATGTCCTTGGTGCGCCTTGTCGGTGAAAAGGCCATCGACCAGGCCGCCGGTATGGCCACGAGCAACGCAAGAATGGTCGAGCCGACCGCGATGATCACCGAGTTCATGAACGGCTTGAAGTAATTGTATTGCGACTGGACCTCGCGATAGCTCTCCAGCGTGCCCGAGGGCACAAGGTTGAACCCGGCGATCGCCTCCGTTTCGGATTTGAAGCTGGTGACGATGGTGTAGAGGATCGGGAAGAAGATCAGCAGGGCAACGATCCATGCCGCGATCGTCCAGCCGAGTTTCGTGCCGGTGGGAACGGTGCGGGCCATTTCTGTCCTCCTATCTGTCCAGGTTCCTGCCAACCGCGCGCATCAGGAAGATGGCGACGATGTTGGCGAGAACCACGGCGATGATGCCGCCGGCGGAGGCCCCGCCGACGTCGTAGCCGAGCAGCGCGGTGCGATAGATCAGGAACGGCAGGTTGGTCGAGGCGTAGCCCGGACCGCCATTGGTGGTGACCAGGATTTCCGCGTAGATGCCGAGCAGGAAGATGGTCTGGATCAGGATCACCACCGTGATCGCGCGCGCCATGTGCGGCAGCGTGAGGTAGATGAACCGGCTCACGGGCCCGGCGCCGTCCATCTCGGCCGCCTCCTTCTGCTCGCCGTCGAGCGACTGCAGCGAGGTCAGCAGGATCAGCGTGGCGAAGGGCAGCCATTGCCAGGCGACGATCAGGATGATCGAAAACAGCGGATATTGCGCGAACCAGTCGATCGGCCGCAGCCCGACGGCGCGGGCGATGTCGGCAAACACGCCATAGCCGGGGTGCATGAGCATGTTCTTCCACACCAGCGCCGCCACCGGCGGCATGACGAAGAACGGCGATATGACCAGAATGCGCACGATGCCCTGTCCGAAGATCGGCTGGTCGAGCAGCAGCGCCAGCGCTATGCCGCCGATCACCGTGATCAGCAGCACGCCCACCACGATGACCAGCGTGTTCCAGATCGACTGGAAGAAGGCCGGGTCGGTATAGAAGAAGCGATAGTTGAACAGGCCGCCGAAGCTGACATTCGCCGGGTTCAGCAGGTTGTAGTTCTGGAACGAGAACCACAGCGTCATGGCCAGCGGCACCACCATCCAGACCAGCAGCAGGATGACCGATGGCAGCATCATGAAGCGGGCAAGCGTGCGTGTCTGTCGGGTGGCCATGGGGATCACCGCTGGGTCGAACAGTTTCGATAGGGTCGAAGGTGGCCGCCCGGACTGGGAACCGGGCGGCCAGGGCGCTGGGAGGCGGCCTTATTTGATATAGCCGGCGCGGGTCATTTCCCGCACGGCCGCGGTCTGGGCGGCGGCCAGCGCATCGTCGACGCCCGACTGGCCGGCCAGGGCGGCCGAGAAGAGCTGGCCGACGGTGGTGCCCAGTCCCTGGAACTCCGGAATGGCGACGAACTGGACGCCGACATAGGGCACCGGCTTGACGGTCGGATGCGTGGGATCGGCCGAGTTGATCGAATCCAGCGTCATCCTGGCAAAAGGCGCGGCCTGCTGGTACTCGGGATTTTCGTAGAGCGAGGTGCGCGTGCCGGGCGGAACGTTGGCCCAGCCTTCCTTCGACGCCACGAGTTCAAGATATTCCTTGCTCGTGGCCCAGGCGACGAACTTCCGGGCGGCTTCCGCCTTCTGCGTGCCTGCGGGAATGGCCAGCGACCAGGCCCAGAGCCAGTTGCCGCGCTTGCCCAGCCCGTTGTCGGGCGCGAGCGCATAGCCGACCTTGTCGGCGACGGTGGAGTCGGTCGGGTTCGACACGAAGGAAGCCGCCACGGTGGCGTCGATCCACATGCCGCACTTGCCCTGCTGGAACAGCGCCAGGTTCTCGTTGAAGCCGTTGGAGGAGGCGCCTTGCGGCCCGGCATCGTTCATCAGGTCGATGTAGAACTGCAGGGTGTTCTTCCATTCGGGCTGGTCGAACTGCGGCTGCCAGTTCTCGTCGAACCAGCGCGCGCCGAAGGAGTTCGCCATGGCCGTCAGGAAGGCGATGTTCTCGCCCCAGCCCGCCTTGCCGCGCAGGCAGATGCCGTTGATGTCGCTGGCGCGGTCGGTCATCTTGCGCGCCGCGTCGGCGATAAACTCCCATGTCGGCGCTTCGGGCATGGTCAGCCCCGCCTTCTCCATGAGGTCCTTGCGGTACATCACGAACGAGCTTTCGCCATAGAACGGCGCGGCATAGAGCTTGCCGTCCAGCGACAGGCCCCCCGCGATCGCCGGGATGATGTCGCCGGCGTCATAGTCGTCGCCGAGGTTGTCGAGCGGCAGGAGCCAGTCCTGCTTCGCCCAGATCGGCACCTCATATGTGCCGATGGTCATCACATCATACTGGCCGCCCCTGGTGGCGATGTCGGTGGTCACGCGCTCCCGCAGGACGTTCTCCTCCAGCGTGACCCACTGGAGCTGGATGTCCGGGTTGCTGGCGGTGAAGTCGTCCGTCAGCTTCTGCATGCGGACCATGTCGCCATTGTTGACCGTGGCGATGGTGATGGATTCGGCATGCGCGCCAAAGGCGATGGCGCTGGCCGAACACAATCCGAGAATGATCGCGTGAAGTCTCATCAAAAAATCCTCCCAAGCCAAGATGAGCATTTGCCTTGGCATTGGGCAATTATTCATTCAAAGTGATTTATGTCAAGCCGGATTCACCCCATGCACCGGAACACGACGCAAACGGGCGGTCTCGCTGGCGCAGGCACGCCGGCGCCCGGATCGTCACGGGTCGGGAAGGTGAAGCTATTTCGCCAGAATGGCCGCGGCCGTGCGCTCGTCGGTTATCAGGCCGTTGACGAGGCGACGGTTCATCGCCGCCACGATGCCGGGCAGCTTGCGCTCGCCCATGGCCAATGCAACCACCAGCGAGGTTTCCCGCGAAGGGATGGGGGCTGACGACACGCGCTCGTTGGTGATGCCCTCGATCAGCCGGCCCTCGTGGTCGAAGGCCCAGCCGACGATCTCGGCCACGCCCCCCGCCTTTTGCAGGGCTTTCAGCTCCGCCTTCGTTATGAAGCCATCCTCATAGAGCGGCGCGCTGGGGCCGAGGTCGCCGATGCCCACGAATGTGACGTCGGCCCTTGCCGCCAGTTCGAGCGTTGGCTGGATCATCGGCTGGCTGAGCAGCATTTCCCGCTCCTGCGGCGACGACGCAATGACGGGCAGCGGCATGGGGAAGGAGCGCGCCTTGACGCGGTCCGACATGGTGAAGATCACGTTGTAGAACGCGGCCGAGCCATCCGGCGAAATGTTGCCGGTCAGCGACACGACCTTGTGGCGGGGGCAGTCCATGGACGGCAGCTGCTCGATGGCGGCCTTCAGCGTGCGCCCCGTGCCGATCGCCATGACGATCGGTTCCGTCGAACCCAGGCGCCGTTCGATCTCCGCCGCCGCCGCCTCGGCTATCCCGATCGTGGTGGACGACGAGGCGGGATCGCTTGGCGCGACTTCCACCAGATCCAGCGCAAAGCGGGTTCTGAGCCGTTCCGCCAGTTCGAGGCAGTTGGCGATCGGATGATCGACACGCACCTTGATGAGACGCTCCGAAACGGCGAGAGACACCAGCCGCTGCGCGGTCTGGCGCGAAATGCCGAGCTTGGCGGCGATCTGGTCCTGCGTGTTGCCAGCCACGTAGTAAAGCCAGCCGGCGCGCGCGGCATCGTCCAGCCTGCCGCCACCGCTTTCAGGGCGGTTGTACATTATGTTCCTGATCCTCGCTCGGGCACGATGCGTTCCCTGTTACGCGCCTTACTATGCAATCTTTGAGGCAATTGTCCATTGGGTAAGCATTTGCCCGGCACGCAGACAGGCTGGGCTCAGGCTCAGGCGGCGAATGCGCGCTTCCTGCATTGAAACCGCCCCCGCTTTCGGGAGACACGCTTCAGTTGGGCCTAATCCGGCCCGGAATCGGCGGCAAGGCGGGAAGAGGCACTGGAATTGCGCTTTCCGGAACGCCACCCCAAACCTGACTTGTTGACTCCTGTTAAAAGCTGTTCCATGCCGATCCTGATTGTTCCTCCGGACGGGATGCGGACGCCCGCTTCCTCCGGCACCTCGCAGGGCGAAACTGGCATGGACGCGCATAGCGAAGAGTTCGAAGCGCTCTATCTCGATGAGCGACCGGGATTGCTGAGGCGGGCCGCGCGCCGCCTCGGCTCCGCGGCCGTCGCAGCCGATCTGGTGCAGGATGTGTTCCTGCGCCTCTGGGAACGAGGGCCGCAGCCGCTCCACAACGACACGGCCTATCTTCGCCGGTCTGTGAGCAACGCCATCGTCGACCATGTGCGGGCGGAGCGTGTCCGCAACGACTATGTCGGGGGCATCGTGCCGGAGCAATATGCGGCTCCTGCGCCAACCCCGCTGGATCACGTCGAGCCGCGAGACCAGCTTCGCCGCCTCGATGCGCAAATCCGCAGCCTGCCTGAACGGACGCGACACATCTTCCTCCTGAACAAGGTTCATGGCTGCAACTATTCCGAGATTGCCGAGGCAATCGGGATTTCCCGAAGCGCTGTGGAAAAGCACATGGCCCGGGCGATGCTGACGTTTGAGCGCATCAGGGAGCAATGAACCGTCAGGTGAGCAGAACGTGGACCTTTCCCGGTCCGGTCAGCTAGACTGGTTGCGCAGGCCCGTATCGCGAACCGGTATTTTTCCTTTTTCACAGTGGGCATTCACCCATGGCCAGAAGCCAGGCGTCACAGACCCAGTCCAGCCCTGACCGGATCGAGCGGGAGGCAATCGCGTGGTTCACGCGCATGAACGGGGAGCCCACCGCGGCCGAGCGCCGGGATTTCGAGCGATGGCGCACCAGGGATTCCTTTCACGACAAGGTCTACCGGCGGGTGGTTTCAACCTGGTCTGCTGCGGATGGACCGAGCGAAACGGTTGCAAGGGAAGAGGCCGGGAAGCTCGAAGCCTATCTGGAGGCCATCGCAAAGGCGCGAAAGCGTCGCCGCCGGGTCAATGTCGGGATCGCCATCTGCGGCGCGCTGCTTGCGATTGTCGTGGGCGCCAACATATGGCTGAACCAGCCCGGCATCATCCAGAATCTTCTGGCCGATCACGTTACCGAACGGGGCGAGCGACGCACCATAACGCTTGCGGACGGCTCATCCGTCCTTCTCGATGCCGACAGCGCAATCACCGAAAGCATCGATGCAGCGGGACGGCGGGTGGAGTTGCTGCGCGGCATGGCCTATTTCGACGTGGTTTCCTCTTCCGTGCCCTTCATCGTCCGGGCGGGGGACGGTGAAACGCGCGTGAAAGGAACGGCCTTCTCGGTCGAGATCAGCGACGATGTCATCGTCACGCTCGCGCGGGGCAAGGTGGAGGTTGCAGCAAATGCAGCCACCCGGCACTCCGTGCTCCGGCCGGGGCAGAGCGTGCGATATGGCAGCGCCGGAATCGGGACCGTCGAGGAGGTTCTCGTCGATGAGGCCCTGGCATGGCGGGATGGCCGGCTGATCTTCGATAATGCCCGTCTTGACGATGTTGTGAGACACATCGGCCGCTATCGCGGCGGACGTATCGTGCTGCTGGGCGCCTCGCTTTCCGCCTACCGTGTCAGCGGCAACCTGCCGCTGGACGATCCCGATGCTGCGCTGGCTTCGCTTCAGGCGACGGTCGGCTTCCGCACGACAAGCGCCGGGGGCCTTGTGATTATTGGCCCGTAATGGGTCCCGGTCGCGACACGCCAGAACCGGGTTAATTTATTCGATATTGAAATCAATAACTTGCCTATTTTCAGGAAGCTTTCTACATTTTTCCGATGTGTATCCGCGCCCTCCCGAACGTGAATATCAGTGAGAGGGTGTAAAGAGTGCGGGCGGCCCGCCATCCCTCTCGTTTGACGCTTTGAAGAGGGTTTTTCATCGATGAGATCGAAGCTTTGGACGGGAAGCAGGCTGGTCTTCCTTTTGACGACCAGTGCCCTGATGTTCGGCTTCGCTCCGGGGACGGGTGTCACGCCGGCCAAGGCCCAGACCGCCAGCCAGCAGAGCTACAGTTTCAGCATCCGGCCCAAGCCCGTCCGTCAGGCGCTGAACGACATTTCCCGCATCACCGGCGTCTCGGTCGTATTCAGTGAGACAGCAGCCGCGTCCATCGAGGGAAACGCCGTGTCAGGCACCATGACCCGCGACCAGGCGCTTGCGGCGCTGCTGGCCGGAACCGGCCTGTCATGGTCCTTCTCCAACGCCAATACGGTGACGATCACCAATCGCGTTGCCGCCGCGCATAACGCTCCGGTCAACACGGATGGCTCTCTCGTGCTGGAGACGATCACCGTGGAAGGCAGTGGAGCCGGCGAATTTTCGCCCGACACGCCTTACCGGACGCCGGGGTCGAGCGCGTATATCTCGGCCGAAGACATCGACAAGGTGCCCCCGAGCAGCCAGGGCGACATTTTCAAGTCCACGCCGGGTGTCGTGTCCGCCGGCAGCCGCTCCGGGCAGGGGCTGAATGTAAATATCCGCGGACTTCAGGGCATGAACCGCGTCGCGACGCTGATCGACGGAACGCAGCAATCCACATCGAGCTATACAGGCTACCGCGGCCACACCAGCAGCGTCTTCGTGGATCCGGACCTGATTGCAGGCGTGGACATCACCAAGGGTCCGAGCGACGGTCCCCTCGGCAACGGCGCCATGGGCGGCGTCGTCAACATGCGCACGCTGAACGCACGCGATATTGTGGCCGCTGGCCAGCAATATGGGGCTCGTGTCAGGGCAACGCTTGGCAGCAATACAAGCAGCCCCCCCGCTGTTGGCACCGACACACAGAACAACAGCGCGCCCGATTTCTTCAACGGTGACAGTTTCAACGGTTCACTTGCCGCGGCGACCGTGCAGGAGAACTTTGAATTTCTGGCTGCGGTGACGCGCCGCAAGACCGGAAACTACTTCGCCGGCACCAAAGGGTCGAAATCGCTCGCAAACAACACCGGCGCATTGTCGCCGATTCCGCCAGGCGGCGAAGTCTACAACACCTCCGAGGATTCGTTCTCCCTGCTGTTCAAGGGCAAAGCGCACTTCTCCGAGGATACCTCGCTGGAACTCAGCTACATGCGCTATGAGAATGAACATGGGGAACTGGATGACTTTCCCTATGTGTATTCTTTCGCGCCGCCTTCCCAACGGGAATTGCACAAAAGAAAAGTAGATACGGCAAGGGCGGATTTCTCATACAATCCTTCCGGGAATCCCTTTCTTGATGTCAATGTTTCAGCATGGCTGACGAATGTCGGGAGAAGGGCTCCCATCACCCTGGACGGAGCGTCGGACGTCCTCACCTACGGGGTGGAAGCTTACAACAAATCGGACCTTGAAACGCCGATCGGCCATCTTGCGCTGACCTACGGCGTGCAGGCTTCTCTCGAAGATTCGGACGGGCAGGAAATCCACCAGTCCTATTCATGGGACCCTTCGCAGACATTTCTCGTCAGTGCAGGGCCGACGGGCAAGCGGCGGCTGGCAAGCGTATTCAGCCGGGCGAAGCTCGACGTGACGGAATGGCTGAGTTTCAATGCCGGTCTCCGGTACGATTCCTACCATATCGGGCAGGGACCGGGTGCGCTCGCGGAATATGGCGCCAAAAGCGGAGCGCGGCTCAATCCATCGCTCTCCGTGACCGTGGAACCGTGGGAGGGTGTTCAGTTCTACGGCCAGTATGCTCAGGGATGGCGGCCGCCCTCCTTGCGGGAGGCAAACTTCAGGCTTGGTACGATCCTCTATCCCAATCCGGCCCTGAAGCCTGAAAAAGCCACGAATTACGAGGCCGGCATAAATGTGCTGCGCTCGGATGTTCTCGCAAACGGGGATAGCCTGAAATTCAAGGCCAGCTATTTCAACAATACATATGACGATTACATCATCCGGGATTCGATCGCGCAAAACTGGTCGGAACCGCGCCATTGGGCCAACATTCCAAAAGCGTCGTTTGAAGGGTTCGAGGTCTCGTTCAAATATGACGCCGACCGCGTCTTCCTGGATGCCGGCGTCACCAGATACACGAAGGTCGAGTTTTGCCATCAGCTCACCGGCTGTGCGAGCAAGGCGCTCGGCGTCGACTATGGTGGCAATTACATTCCGCCGGAATATCTTGCGACCGTCACCGGCGGCGTTCGCCTGTTCGACCAGAAACTGACACTTGGCGGCCGTGCCACTTTCATCGGCGAGCGCGCAGTGAGCGAGGCCATGGGCGGCGGCTACGTCACCCCCACGCTCTGGCCGAAAAACGCCGTATTCGATCTGTTCGGCAGCTATCAGGTCAACGACACGGCCTCGCTCAATTTCAGCATCGAAAACCTGACGGACCGCTACTACCTCGATGCATTGTCGTTCACCCGCGTCCCGGCCCCGGGGCGGACCATACGCGCCGGACTGACCGCGAAATTCTGATTGCGGGTGAGCATGTCGGCGCGCCGGCCGTTGCCAACGCGGCAAGGCACCGGAGCTTCCCACGCTCCGGTGCTTCATGCACGGCTCCTCTGCCGGCTGGCCGCGAGAGGCGTCGAAGGGGGAATTTCCGGCCCCGCAGGACAGCTCAGGGTCGCCATCTGCCCCGCGATCAATCGGTACGATTCATCGCGCTTTCCGTTGCCGGCGACGCCGAAGAATCTGAGAACGCCGGCGGCGCTATTGCCGTGCCCATACAGTCTCTCAGCTCTTCGATGACCTGCCCAATCCAGGTTTCGGTCATCATTTCCAGCGGCGCGGTGAAAGAGATGGCAACGTTGGTTTCATAGAGGCTGGATCCCGGAACGGGGAGACCGAGCCCGCCTTCGCCGGGAAGATAATAAGCCATGTTGACCGCATAGCCCCGCCGCCTGGCATCGCGGACCTGCGCCTCCACGATCGACCGGTCCACATGCTGGACCGAGGGATGGCTGAGGTAGCGTGCGGCGTTCGCGTCCAGCAACTGGGCGCACTCGGCTTCGGACATCATCGACATCAGCGCGACGCTTCCGGCGGCGACCCCCATCGGCACCCTGCCCCCGACACCCATGGAAAACTGCCGCTGCGGCGAACGCGTGACCAGTTCAGCGCACACCGCATCCACGCCAGCCTGAACCATCATATAGACGCTGTGGCCGGTCCTGCGGGCAAACTCGGCCATGCCCGGCCTGAATTTGAGGATGAGCGGCTCCAGCCGTTCCTGACGTCGCGCCAGCATCGGTATCGTGGGGCCCAGGCGGTAATGGCCATGCTTTCCGGTCGGCTCCACGAAGCCTCTCTGCAACAGAGACGCGAGACTGCGGTGAACCGCCGGCTTTGCCTGCCCCATGCCCGTGGCGATTTCAGCCAGCGAAGCACCTTCAACGCCGGCTTCTCCCAGCATGAGAAGGATGTCGAGCGCGCGGACTGCGTTTGACGAAGCGTTGGCCACGGTGCATTTCCTGATTTTCTAATTATTAGAACATATCACAGAAAATGTTTTGATAAAAAGAATTTATTGACTTGCCCGACAATTTCCGCTGACATTGCCGCTGAGACACGTGGTTCCGGACAATGGGAGAATGTCCGGGATTCGCGGTGGGGGGAACGATGCCGCACAGTACGGATTCCCTGACACCGGTTCGCCTGCTTCTCCCCCAATGCGAGCAGCAAGGACAGCCGGATGGTATCGTTCTTGATCAAACGTTTGGGTTTTGCAGTTCTGACGCTGTTCAGCGTTCTGACGCTGGTATTCCTGATCGTGCGAATCCTGCCGGGCGACCCGGCACTGGTCATTCTGGGCGATCAGGCGAGTGCGGAAAGCATCGCAGCGCTGCACCAGAAGCTCGGCCTCGATAAGCCTGTCATCATCCAGTACCTGAATTTCATGCTCGGCGTCGTGCAGGGCGATCTCGGCAACTCGATGATCACGGGGCGCTCGATCTCGTCCGAGATCGCCAACGTCCTGCCCTACACGCTGGAACTCACCGTCGCGTCGCTGGTGCTGGGGGTTCTCCTGGGCGTCCCCGCCGGCGTGTGGGCAGCCGTCAGGCGCAATCGTCCGGCTGATCTTGTCCTCAGGCTCGTTTCGCTGATCGGCCTGTCTCTGCCGGCATTCGTCGCCGCCATCATCCTGCTCATGATCTTCGCCATCGACCTGCGGTGGTTCCCCGTCATCAGCTCGGGCGGCGGCGACGGTCTTGCCGACCGTCTGCGGCAGATGGCCCTGCCGACGATCTCGCTGGCGCTGATCATGATGGCCTACATCACCCGCGTTACACGCTCGGCCATGCTCGAAGTGCTCAATCAGGATTTCGTACGCACCGCGCGGGCCAAGGGCGCGTCCCACCATGCGGTCATCTGGCGCCATGCGCTCGGCAATTGCATGATCCCGATCACCACGGTGGTCGGTCTCTACCTCGGAATCCTGATCGGCAATTCCGTTCTTACGGAAATCGTCTTCTCCCGGCCGGGGCTTGGCAAGCTGATTCTCAACGCCCTGACCCAGCGCGACTACACGCTGCTGCAGGGCATGATTGTGATCTACACGCTGATGGTCGTGGCGGTGAACCTGATCACCGATCTCACCTACGGTTTCCTCGATCCGCGGATTCAGTACAGATGACCAGCACGCCCCTATCGCCTGCGGCCACGGCCGCGCCCGCGCAATCCCGCTGGCTGTTCCTGAAACGGCTGAACCTCTCGACATGGCTCGGCATCGTCATCGTGGCGGCGCTGATCCTGTGCGCGGTTTTCGCCCCCCTTCTCGCGCCCTACGATCCGAACGAGCAGAACATGATCCTCTATCTCTCGCCGCCAGGCGGCGGGAACCTGCTGGGCACCGACCAGTTCGGGCGCGATGTGCTTTCGCGCCTGCTCTATGGAGCACGCTACTCCCTCACCATCGGCTTCCTCGCCATCGTCGTCGCGCTGATCATCGGCTCGCTGCTGGGAATGATTGCCGGCTATGTCGGCAACAGAACCGACATCATCCTGATGCAGATCATGGACGTCGTTCTGGCCTTTCCGTCGCTGATCCTGGGCCTGGCGCTGGTCGCGCTGATGGGAGCGACGCTCACCAACATCGTCATCGCCATCGCCTTCACCGCCATTCCCGCCTTTGCCCGCATCGCCCGCGCCGGCGTCATGACCCAGCGCGACCGCGAATATGTCCAGGCATGCCATGCGATGGGCTTTTCCAATTCCCGGATCCTGCTGCGGCATATCCTGCCGGCGATCCTGCCTGAAATCATGGTGATGGCCTCGCTGTGGATGGCGACTGCCGTGCGTACGGAAGCCTCGCTGGCGTTCATCGGCCTCGGCCTCGCGCCGCCGACGCCGACCTGGGGCGGCATGGTGCGCGAGGGCTTCGACAACATCCTCAGCTCCTTCCACCTCGCCCTTTATCCAAGCCTCGCGATACTCGTCCTGGTTCTGGCTCTGAACCTGATCGGCGACGGACTGCGCGACGCGATCGATCCCCGCCTGAAGGATGCAAGCTGATGACAGGCCAGCCAGTTGTCGAAGTCCGGGATCTCAGGGTTTCCTTCGGGCGCAAGCCCGTCGTCCATGGCGTGAGTTTCCGCATAAGGCCCGGCCAGACGCTCGCCCTCGTTGGTGAATCGGGCTCGGGCAAGAGCGTCACCTCGCTGGCGATCATGCGGTTGCTGCCGGAAGGCTTCGCGCGTGTCGACGGATCGATCATGCTCGGCGGACAGGAGCTTCTGGGATTGCCCGAAGCGCAAATGCGCCGTGTCCGCGGCGGCAGGGTCAGCATGATTTTCCAGGAGCCGATGACCTCGCTCAACCCGGTGCAGACAATCGGCGACCAGCTGGCCGAGGTGGTGCGGATCCACCGCGGGCTGAAAGGCGCCGAATTGCGCGAGGCGGTGCTCGAAATGCTGCGCAAGGTGCGCATCCCGGATCCGGAAGAGCGCATCAGGCAATATCCGCACACATTCTCGGGCGGCATGCGCCAGCGCGTGATGATCGCCATGGCGCTGGCCTGCAATCCCGCGATGATCATCGCCGACGAGCCAACGACCGCTCTCGATGTGACCGTTCAGGCCCAGACGCTGGAACTGCTGAAGGAACTGCAGCGCGAGACCGGCACAGCCATCCTGTTCATCACGCACGACATGGGGGTGGTCGCCGAGATGGCGGACGACGTGCTGGTCATGCGCCACGGTCGCGTCATAGAGCAGGGAAGCGTCCACGAAGTTTTCACGACCCCGAAGGATCCCTATACGCGCAGCCTGATCGAAGCAGCGCCCAGCCTCGCCGGAAAACTGCAGATCGGCGCCGTGCCGGCCCGGCCCGTCGGCGAGCTGCCGCTGGAGATCCACGGCGAGCCGGTGCTGGAGGCGCACGGACTTTCGGTCCGGTTCCCCGTCCACAGCGGCTTCTTCGGTCGTCTCAAGGGTGCGGTCCACGCGGTGGAAGACGTGTCCTTTTCCATCGGCAAGGGGGAAACGCTCGGACTGGTGGGCGAATCCGGCTCCGGCAAATCCACCATAGGCAAGGCGATCATCAATCTTGCTCCCCTTCATGGCGGCGAGATCAGGGTCTGCGGTGAGACGGTGGACTACAGCACGCCCCGCAGCCTGGCACGCATGCGCCGGCAGGTGCAGATGATCTTCCAGGATCCATTCGGTTCCCTCGATGCGCGCCAGACGATCGGATCTGCGATCATTGAGCCGATGCATGTTCACGGCATCGAGACGGGCCGGGCGGCCACGCAGAAAATGGAGTGGCTGATGGAACGGGTCGGGCTGGATCCGGGCCGCGCCACGAGCCTGCCGCACGAATTCTCCGGCGGCCAGCGACAGCGCATCTGCATTGCACGCGCCCTCGCCATGGCTCCGAAACTGATCATCGCCGACGAGGCCGTCTCGGCGCTGGATGTCGCGATCAAGGGTCAGATCATCGAACTGATGATCGATCTCCAGAAGGAGTTCGAGGTCTCCTATCTGTTCATCAGTCACGACATGGCCGCGGTGGAGCGCATCTGCGACCGCGTCGCCGTGATGTATTTCGGCGAGATCGTGGAGATCGGACCTCGCGACGAGGTGATCGGCCGGCCCGGCCACCCCTACACCCAGCGCCTCCTCTCCGCGATCCCGATCACGCATCCCGACATGCGCGCAAGCAGGCCGCGCCGCGTCGCCGATGCCAGTCCGCCGCGCAGCCCGATCAAGCCGGTGGGATACGCCGCTCCGGCCGCGCTCTGGGGCCAGGCGGCGGACGGCCATTTCATTCGTCAGTCAGAACCGACCTGATCAACTGGAGTCTCCTAACCATGCATGCCCTGGCGCAACTGGCTGAATTCGTCAGCAATCATCCGGCTGGAGCGCTTCCCGCCAGAACACGTGAGGCAATCTCCCTGCTGCTTCTCGATCTGTTCGGCGCCACCGCCGCCGGTCTGCACTCGCCGCTGGCCGCCGCTGCGCGGCAGGCCGCATCGGATATCTACGGAAAGGGAGATGTTCAGGTGTGGCTGACCGGCCAGCGGCTGAGCATCGCCGGCGCCGCCATGGCCAACAGCGCAGCCGCAAGCGCTTTGGACATCGATGACGGTCATCGTGGCGCCGCCGGCCATGCCGGTGCCGGCGTCATTCCTGCGGCCCTCGCCGTGGGGCAGGCTGCCGGGGCATCCGATGCCGATATTCTGGATGCCATCGCGCTCGGCTATGAAGTGGCGCTGCGGGTCGCCTCCTCCCGCCCGACCCCGACCATCGAAACCTATGCCAGCGGCAGATGGGTCGGCTACGGCGCGGCAGCTGCCGCCGGCCGCCTGCTCGGCCTCGACGGCCGCAAGATGGCGCATGCGCTGGCCATAGCCGGCGGCGAAAGCCCCGTCGTGTTTCCGACCGGCACATCGAAATTTCAGGGCAGCACGGTGAAGGAAGGGATTCCCCCGGCCGTGGTGGCGGGTATCACCGCGGCCTTTCGCGCGCGCGCCGGCGCCACAGGCCCGATCGACCTGCTCAACAATGAGGAGCGCTACGATCGCGCGATCCTTCTCGACCGCCCCGACGAGGTGTGGGAGCTCGAGAAATGCTATCTGAAACCCTACGCCTGCTGTCGCTACATGCATGCGGCCATCGACGCCATCCTCTCGATGCGGCAGCACGGCCGTGACATCAGCGAGTTGCGCATCGAGACCTTTCCCCAGGCGCTGCGGCTCGCCAACGAACGGGCTCCGAACTCGCTGGAGGGCGGCCAGTACAGCTTCTATTTCAGCTGCGCCCTTGCCGCCCTGCGCGGCAGCGACGCCTTGCAGCCGGTCGACCCGGACAGCCTGCGGGACGCCGAGATTCTGGAGCTCGCCAACAGGATAGAGCTGGCAACATCCCCCGACTTCGCGGCGTCTTTCCCGGTTCGCACCCCCGCCCGCGTCCTGATGAATCAGGGCGAGGGCTTGCAGGAACTGGTCGTCGACTATCCGCTCGGCGATGTCGCGAACCCGATGAACTGGGATCAGGTCGCGAACAAATTCACGAACATAGGCAGGGTGAGCCTGAGCAAGGACAGCCAGCAAGGCATCATCGCCGCAGTGGGCGGTCTGGGCGCGAACGGATTCGCGCCGGTTCTGGCCGCCCTCGACATTTCCGAAACAGCCGGTTGACACTATGGAGGAGAAGAAAATGACATCCAGCAAACATCTGCTTTCGGCAGCGCTCGCCGCGCTCATGACGTGCACGGGTCTGGCTTCGCTGCCGGCCCATGCGGAGCAGACCGAACTTCGGGTGGGGGCAGCCGCCGCCGACATCGGCAACCTCGATCCGCACTTCGCCTCCAGCACATCGGATCGCACGCAGGTCGCCTGGATCTACGGTGCGCTGGTGCGGTTCGCGCCGGGCTCCACGGACCCGGCAACGATCGAACCGGACCTTGCCGAAAGCTGGGAAGCCAGCGACGACAATCTGGTCTGGACCTTCAGGCTGCGCAAGGACGCGCAATGGCAGCACGGTTACGGCGAGGTCACAGCCGATGACGTGGTGTTCAGCCTTCAGAAATCGGCCGACCCGAAGCGTTCGGCCTTCTCCACCGACTATGCAGCGTTCAGCAGCATCGAAGCGGTCGATTCCCACACCGTCAAAATCACGCTTTCCAATCAGCTGCCCAGCCTGCTTGGCCTGCTGACCAACTATTCGGGCGGCTTCATTATCAGCAAGAAAGCCTATGAGGAGCGTGGCGACAGCTTTACCCGCAATCCGGTCGGCTTCGGGCCGTTCCAGTTCGAGTCCATCGAGCCCGGCGTCGCGGTCCACTACAAATCGCATGACAGCTATTTCCGCGGCAAGCCCAGGATCGAAAAAGTCACCTATCGCTTCCTGAACGCGGCTGCCGGTCGCGATCTCGCCTTCACCGCGGGTGAGATCGACGTTTCCGCGGGCACCACCGACCAGCGCTGGCTCCAGCGTGTGCAGGCTGCCCCCGGTGTCGCGATCGACATCTTCGATCCGTCGGAACTCACGGTTCTGCACCTGAACCGCAATCAGAAACCGTTCGATGACATCAGGGTGCGCAAGGCGATCGCCCACGCCGTAAACGCCGCCGAGATCGCACAGTTCCGCGGTCCGGAATTCACGCGTGTCGCGAAATCCGTCATCCCGGCGAACAATCTGGGCCTCGACGCCGAGCCCGGCCTGCTGTCGCATGACATTGAGAAATCGAAGGCACTGCTGGCGGAAGCCGGCTACCCGGATGGCATCACCATCAAGATGATCGCCAGCCAGATGCCGAGCTATGCGACCACCGACCAGCTTTTGCAGGCACAATTCGCCAAGGCCGGCATCAAGATCGACCTCCAGCCGGTGGAGCATGCCACCTGGCACCAGATGATCCGTCAGGATCTGAGCCCTCTGGTCGATTACGGTGCGGCCCGCTTCCCGGTCGCCGACACATATCTCACGCAATTCTACCACTCCAGCAGCGCCATCGGCGCACCCGGACAGGTGACGAATTTCAGCCACTGCAGCGTTGCCGACAGCCAGATCGAGGCTGCCCGCACCGAAATCGATCCGAAGAAGCAGATCGAGCTGTGGCAGGAAGCGCAGAGACTGATCGTGGCCGACGTTTGCGGCGTTCCGGTCACCGAAACGGCGCAGGTGTGGGCACGCACCGAAAAGCTCGACTGGGGGTTCGAGCTCAAAGGCTCGATGTCGCTTGGGCCGTTGCTGACCGAGCAGACCCATTTCAAGGACTGACTTCAGCGCCCGGGGCTGCGCTCGTGCGCAGCCCCGGCCTCACCCGAGCATCGAAAATGGCCAAGCTTACCTACCCCAAATATACGAATCTGTGCGGCTGGAACGCCATGTTGCCGGCACGCCAGGCGCGCGCGGCCCTGACCGGCGACCTGACGGTGGACTATGCCGTGGTCGGAGCCGGTTACACCGGCTTCGCGGTCGCGCGCCGCATTCAGGAACTGGACCCGCAGGCGCGGATCGCCGTGCTCGAGGCCACGACGGTAGGCGAAGGCTCCTCTGCGCGGAATTCGGGCTTCACCGGGGCGCATCTGCTGCCGCGCAACGCCACGGTCGAAATGGCCGAGAAGGCCCGTGTGCAGGGTCGCTTCTATGCCGAAGCCTTCGATTGGCTGATGTCCATTGTCCGCGACAACGGCATCGAATGCGACATACGCCATGCGGGATCGATCCGCGCCGCCGCGACCGAACTGGGCGAGGCTTCGCTGCGGAAGGTTGTCGAGGTCGCGCGCGTCAACGACATCGCCCATTCGGTCCTGTCGCGCGACGATATCCGCAGCCGCATAGGATCGTCCTATTACCGCTTCGGCATTCACATGGAGGACTCGGTTCTCCTGCAACCGGCGGCATTGATCCGCGGCCTCGCCGATGCGCTGCCGTCCTCGGTTTCACTGTATGAGAACACGCCGGTGACGGCGATCCGCAGGCAGGACGGCTGGGTGCTGGAAACGCCGGGCGGCGTTGTGACATGCAAGCGGATGGCGCTGGCCACCAACGGCTTCATTCCCAGATTCGGTTATCTGAAATCCCGCATGGCAACCATCTACACCTACGCCGCCGTAACGGAGGAGATACCGGAGGCGCGGCTTGGCGAAATTGGCGAATCCGATGCCTGGGGTCTTCTTCCCTCGCACCGGCTCGGCACCACGTTACGCCGCATCGGCAGGAACCGCGTGATGGTTCGCAGCCTCTATGCGCATGAGACCGAGATCGACCAGAAGCAGGCGACGGCAGCCCTGCGCGCACGCTTCAACCGGCGCTGGCCCGATCTGGCCGACATCCGGTTCGAATATCTGTGGGGCGGCACGACCGCCTTCACCATGAACGGTGCGCCATGGTGGGGCCAGCTCGATGACGGACTCTACGCATCGGGCGGCTGCAACGGCAGCGGTATCGCCAAGGGCACCATGCTAGGCCGCCATCTGGGCGAACTCATGCTGGGCCATGGCGGCACGCATGACGCGCTGGCCCGCAGCATCGGCCGCGCAAGCTGGATAGCGCCCGAGCCGCTGCGGACCATCGGCTTTCACCTCGTTTCTGCTTTCGAAAGCCGGAAAGCCGGGATGGAAATGTAGCCGTCACACGCATGTAACCCGCCGATGCTAGCCGGACCGGAACGCTGGGTGCGAGACTCCGGCCTCCGGTGCGGAGCGGAGCGTCTCCCATCGATCGCGTTGCGATCCGGATCTGGAGAAGCTGCATGGATTTCGAGAACAACAGTGCGGTGGCCTGGCTCAGGGCCGAGCTGGAAGACACGCTCGACGAGGATTACGAGCTCGAACTGTCGCAACCCGCGCTTTCGGCCGAACTGGCGAAAATCTACAGGAAGGCGCATCCCGAATCCCTCGACCGCCAGACCTATTTCCGGGAGCTGATCCGGCTTCAGTCGGAACTGATCAGGCTGCAGGACTGGGTGTCGCACACCGGTGAGAAGATCGTCGTGCTGTTCGAGGGGCGCGATTCCGCCGGAAAGGGCGGCGTCATCAAGCGCATCACCCAGCGGCTCAACCCGCGTATCGTGCGCGTGGTTGCCCTGCCGGCGCCCAGCGATCGCGAGAAGACGCAGTGGTACTTCCAGCGCTATGTGCCGCACCTGCCTGCCGGCGGCGAGATCGTGCTCTTCGATCGCTCCTGGTACAACCGCGCCGGCGTCGAGCGCGTGATGGGCTTTGCCACGCCGGAACAGGTCGAGGACTTCTTCGACGACGTTCCCGAGTTCGAGCGCATGCTGTTGCGCTCGGGCATCCGGCTGGTCAAATACTGGTTCTCGATCACCGACGAGGAGCAGCAGATGCGCTTCATGATGCGCATCCACGACCCGATGAAGCAGTGGAAGCTGTCGCCGATGGATTTGCAGTCGCGCGTGCGCTGGGAGCAGTACACCAAGGCCAAGGAAGAGATGTTCGAGCGCACCAGCATCGCCGAGGCGCCCTGGTACATCGTCGAAGGCAACGACAAGAAGCGGGCGCGCCTCAACTGCATCGACCACCTCCTCCGGCAAATCCCGTACACGCCGGTGCCGCATGAGGAGATCAGCCTGCCCGACCGTGTCTTCAATCCCGAATACGAACGGGCGACATTGCCGAAAGAGCTCTACGTCCCGCAGAAATACTGATCGATCGCGCGCACCGTGCCCGGGACAAGCACAATGCCGGATCCATCACGCCAAAAGCCGAACTCGGACTGGATCTGACGCCGGAAGCCGCCGACGCCCTGCTGGCCGGCGATCCGTCTGGAGCGGAGCCGTCCCGCCTCCCGCAGCGGACCACGCCCCGAAACGGGCTGGCAGCGGCGGCGGCGGTGATGGGCGGCATAGACGCGCTTGTCTTCTGCGGCGGCATCGGCGAAAACGCGCGAGTCATCCGCCGGCGCGTGTGCGAACGTCCCGGCTGGATGGGAATTGAGATCGACCACGGCCGCAACGCCACCACTGCGACTGTCCTGTCTTGCGAGTTCTCGCGCACCACGGTGATGATCGTGACGACGCGCGAGGATGTTGTCATCGCCCGCGCGGCCCGAGCTGCCGCCGGCATCACCGAGGGGGTTGCGGCATGAAGAGTACGTTGCGGGCGGAGGCTGCCGCCGCCCTGAGAGCCGACGGCACGAGCCTGCTGATCTCCGGCGAGGACGATTGCGGACTCGTGCCGCAGGGCACGCTGCCGCTGACATCGGCACGCAGCGTCGATCTGGTCATCACCGAACTGGCCGTGCTCCTGCGCGAGCATGCGCCGGGCGTATCGGTGGACGACATACGCGCGGCTACGGCCGCAACCCTGATCGTCGCCGACGATCTCACCGAAATGCGCTTTGCCTGAGCGCTTCCCATCCTGAAAGCGGAGATATCATGAAAATAGAGAAGATCGGCGTGATCGGCGCTGGCACCATGGGCAACGGCATCGCGCAATGTTTTGCCGTGGCCGGTTTTCCGGTGGTGATGCAGGACCTGTCGGCAGCCGCGCTCGAACGCGGGCGCGCCGCCATCGAAACCAGCCTTGCCCGGCAGGTGAAGAAGGGCGCGCTGACCGATGCGGAGGCCGCCGATGCCCTGTCGCGGATCACCACCGCGACGGAGCTCACCGCCATGGCCGACCGCGACCTCGTGGTCGAGGCGATCGTGGAGCGGCTGGAGGTCAAGACGCAGGTGCTGAAGCAGCTCGATGCGATCTGCGGCGCGCAGA
>JAIPUZ010000121.1 GCA_022833215.1 Mesorhizobium sp.
AGCTGGGTTCTGTCTGCCATCGTCGTTCCCGAACTCGCACAATCGGACGCCATCGACGTCGCGTAAGGTTGGCCCCTACCAGCGCAATGTGGGCAAATGGTGACAGGTATTCCGCAGCAGTCTAACGCATTTCCTTCGGAGCATCGGCACCGACAAGCGTCAGACCAGATTGAAGTACATCCGCAACGGCCTGCACCAGCCCTAGTCTGGCAAGGGTCAATTGTGGATCGTTAACCTTAACAAAACGTAAGTCCGGGTTGTCCGTGCCGCGATTCCAGTGCGTATGGAACGTGCTGGCAAGATCGTAGAGGTAGAATGCCAGCCTGTGCGGCTCCTGCGAGGACGCCGCCTGCTCGATCAGCCGCGGATATTCCGCAAGCTTGCGCACCAGCCCGATTTCGCCCTCGTCGCGCAGGCCGGCAACCGCGGCAGCAAGCGTCGCCCGCTCCGGCCTGTCGATGCCCATCTGCTCGCGCGCCTGCCTGAACACGGAATGGCAGCGCGCCGAGGCGTACTGCACGTAGAACACGGGGTTGTCCTTTGACTGCTCGGTCACCTTGGCGAAGTCGAAGTCGAGCGGTTCGCTGTTCTTGCGATACAGCATCATGAAGCGGATCGGATCGCGCCCCACCTCCTCCACAACCTCGCGCAGGGTAATGAAATCGCCGGAACGCTTGGACATGCGCACCGGCTCCCCGTCACGGAAGAGCTTGACAAGGTTGCACAGCAGAACAGTCAGTTCGATGGCGTCGCCACCGACTGCGCGCGCCAGCGCCTCGAGCCGCTTGACGTAGCCGCCATGGTCGGCGCCAAGCACATAGATCAGGTCGACGAAACCGCGATCCACCTTGTCCTTGAGGTAGGCAACGTCGGCCGCGAAATAGGTGTAGGAACCGTCGGACTTGACCAGCGGCCTGTCGAGATCGTCGCCGACGGCGGTGGAACGGAACAGCGTCTGTTCGCGATCTTCCCATTCCTCGGGCTTTTCGCCTTTGGGCGGCGGCAGCTTGCCCTTGTAGATGTGGCCTTTCAGCGTCAGGTCGTTGATGGCGGAGCGGATCGCGCCGGCATTGTCGGCATGCAGCGTGCGCTCCGAGAAGAATACGTCATGATGCACATTGAGCAGCGCCAGGTCTTCCTTGATCATCGCCATCATGGCGTCGATGGTACGATCCTTGACGATCGCCAACGCTTCCTTTTCGGGCATTTCAAGGAGCTTGCGGCCGAACTCCGCCACCAGCGCCTGCCCCACGGGAACCAGATAGTCGCCCGGATAAAGCCCCGGCGGAATATCGCCCACCTCCTCGCCAAGCGCCTCGCGGTAGCGGATCATCACCGAACGGCCGAGCACATCGATCTGCGCGCCGGCATCGTTGATCACATATTCCTTGGTCACGTCATAGCCGGCGAAGTCCATGATGTTGGCCAGCGCGTCGCCCACGACAGCGCCGCGGCAGTGGCCAACATGCATGGGGCCGGTCGGGTTGGCCGAAACATATTCCACGTTGACCTTGCGCCCGCCGCCTGCCTTCGAACGGCCGTAACCGGTCCCCTGGCCGATGATGCCGGTCAGATGGCGGTGCCAGAAAGCGTCGGTAAGGCGCAAATTGACGAAACCCGGCCCGGCCACCTCCGCGCTGGCGATGTCGGCATCTTCCTTCAGGGTGGCGACAAGACGTTCGGCCAGCGCGCGCGGATTCTGCCCTGCCGGCTTCGCCAGCACCATCGCAGCGTTGGTTGCCAGATCGCCATGGCTTGCGTCTCGCGGCGGCTCGACCGCCACGCGCGAAAGATCGAGGGGCGCCCCGTCCTTGTCCTTCAGATCGAGCGCCTTTACGGCTTCGATGATCCGCACGGTGAAGTCGGCGAAGATGTTCATGACGGGGCTTTCGATAACAGCGGAAACTCGTTTCACGTCATTAAACGTGAAAATCACAACAAAAGTGAAATTTTCCTGCGCCTAGCTCAAATCCGGCGTGTGGTCAAACAGCCGCCGGTGCTCTTTCTGCGCATAGGTGTCCGTCATGCCGGCCAGGAAATCGGCGACATGGCGGGCCTTGACGCGATCTTCAGCGAGGTCGAGCCCTTCGCGCCAACCTTCCGGCATTGCGCGCGGATCGGCAAAATAAACGTCGAACAGATCGGAGACGATTTTTTCGGCATCGGCGCGCACCCGCATGACCTCCGGGTGCCGGTAAAGGTGCTTGTAGAGGAATGCCTTGAGTTCCTTCTCCTCCGCCGCTATCCGGGAGGTGAACGTGACGATGGGCTCGCCGGCCCCCCGCACCGCCTCGGCGCTGTCGGGCTGCAAGCGGGCGAGGTTAGCGTTGGCGGCTGCGATCACGTCCTCGACCATCATCGTGATCTGACGGCGCATCAGCTCGTGCCCGATGCGCACCTCGTCAAGTGCCGGATAGCGCTCGCGCACCGCGCGCAGAATCCGGCCCGGCAGCGCCAGTTCCTCCAGCATATCGAGTTCGAGCAGGCCCGAGCGCAGGCCGTCGTCTATGTCATGGGTGTTGTAGGCGATGTCATCGGCGATTGCCGCGCATTGCGCCTCGATGCCGGCGAAACGGTCGAGTTCGAGGTCGTGCAATTCGTTGTAGCTGCGGATGGTGGCGGGCAGCGGCCCGTGCAGCCCCTCGCCCCGCGCGTCGGCCAGCGGCCCGTTGTGCTTTATCAGCCCTTCCAGCGTCTCCCAGCTCAGATTGAGACCGTCGAACTCTGCGTAGCGGCGTTCGAGCCTTGTGACGATGCGCAGCGACTGGGCATTGTGGTCGAATCCACCCCACTGCATCATCCTTGCATTCAGCGCATCCTCGCCCGTATGGCCGAAGGGCGTGTGGCCGAAATCGTGAACCAGCGCCACCGCCTCGGCCAGATCCTCGTCGCCGCGCAACGCGCGCGCCAGCGCCCGCGCAATCTGCGCCACCTCGATCGAGTGTGTCAGACGCGTGCGATAATGATCGCCCTCATGGGCGATGAACACCTGGGTCTTGTGCTTCAGGCGACGGAAAGCCGTCGAGTGGATGATGCGGTCGCGGTCACGCTGGAACGGCGTGCGCGTGGGGCTTTGCGGCTCCGGGAACAATCGTCCCCTCGTGTGGGCCGGATCGGTCGCGTAGGGCGCGCGCGGCCGATAACCGAAACCGATATCGCCAGGCCCGGCGCCAATGAACTCCTGATCGGGCTTGCGTTCGTGCATGCTTTCCCCGGCGGTGCCGCGCACGCAGTGCCGGCGACCGATTGTTGACTTGATGGCACGACGTACATACCTATCAAGCGAAATCAAAAGCAAGGTGACGCCATGAGCGCGAACGCCGCCGAAATTGTGAACGTCGAAGTAACCGAAGCTGCCGCAAGGCGCATTGCACACATCGTTGCCAACGAACCGGGCAAGACCGCCCTTCGGGTCTCCGTGGAAGGCGGTGGCTGTTCCGGCTTTTCCTACAAGTTCGACCTGGTCGAGGGGGCCGACGAAGGCGACACGGCCATCGAACGGGATGGTGCAAGGGTGCTCATCGATGACATCTCGCTGGTTTACATGGGCGGTTCGGTCATCGATTTCGTTGACGACCTGATGGGCCAGTCGTTCCAGATCCGGAACCCGAACGCGGTTGCATCCTGCGGTTGCGGCACCAGCTTCTCGATCTGAATTTTTCAAAACACATTACAAAAAAGGCCGCCAGATGGCGGCCTTTTCTCGTTTGGGCTCCGCTGCGCTCAGGCTTCGGCCGAAAGCGCCGCCTTCTTCAGGCCATGCTCGTCGCCGGTGGCGCCGTTGAAGATCAGGTTGAGCAGCACGGCCGCGATGGATGCCAGCAGGATGCCGGAATCGACCAGCGGACCGACCGCCTTCGGCAGCCAGATGTGGAAGTCGGGTGCGACCACGGGAATCATGCCGAAGCCGAGCGAGATCGCGACCACGAAAAGATTGTTGCGATTGCCCTTGAAATCCACCGCGCCCAGAATCCGGATTCCGGTTGCCGCCACCATGCCGAACATGACGATGCCGGCACCGCCCAGCACCACGGTCGGAACGGCCTCGACAAGCGCACCCATCTTCGGGATCAGACCCAGCACCACCATGATCACGCCGCCCGCGACGCAAACGAAGCGGCTTCGGATGCCGGTGACGCCGACCAGCCCGACATTCTGCGAAAAGCTGGTGTAGGGGAAGGTGTTGAACACCCCGCCAAGCACCGTGCCCAGCCCGTCCATGCGCAAGCCCGCCGACAGCGATTCCGGCGTGATCTTCTTGCCGGTCATCTCACCCAAAGCAAGGAACATGCCGGTCGATTCGATCAGCACGACGATCATCACCAGAACCATGGTAAGGATAAGCACCGGATCGAAGATCGGCGCGCCGAAGTGGAACGGCATGATGGGCGCGAACCAGGCGGCATTGGCGACCTTCTCGAAATGCATCATGCCGAGCGCCCCGGCGATCACGCCGCCTGCGATGATGCCGATCAGCACCGCCACATTCGACAGGAACCCTTTCGCGAAGCGGGCGACGCCGACGACGATGGCAAGCACGACCAGCGAAAGGACGATGTTGGAAACAGGCGCGTAGGCAGCGTTCGGCACCGTCGGCGCAAGCGCCAGCCCGGCGGGAACAGCCGGGACGACCGCACCTTCGGCCCCTGCGGCATCGGTCATCGCCTTCAGCCATGCGGCGTGTTCCGGATTGATGAGTTTCGGTGCGGTCGGCCCGACCGGCATGCCGAAAATCCAGTTGATGCCGATCTTCATGATCGAAACGCCGATGACGAGAATGATCGTGCCCGTCACCACAGGCGGAAACAGGCGCAACATGCGGCTGACGAAAGGCGCGATGATGATGGTTATGATGCCGGCGCCTATGATGGCGCCGAAGATCATGCGCGCGCCTTCATGCCCCGGATTGGCAACCGCCATCGACACCATCGGCCCGACAGCCGCGAAGGTTACCCCCATCATGACCGGGAGCTTGATCCCGAACCACCGGCTGGCGCCAAACGATTGCAGAATTGAAACGATACCGCACACGAACAGGTCGGCGGAGATCAGGAACGCGACGTCGGCCGGTTCCAGTTGCAGCGCCCTGCCTACAATCAGCGGCACCGCGATGGCGCCGGCATACATGACGAGAACATGCTGAAGGCCGAGCGTGAAAAGGCGCGGCGCAGGCAGCATCTCGTCGACGGGATGCGTCGATGCTGTTGACATATGTGTCCTCCCTTTGCGCAACAGCCGGAAACGGGTTCCATAGGCTGCCGCGATGGTGCAGGATCGCAGCGATCCGGCCAACAGGCCATCAAGAACTGTTTGAAATAGTCACGAGAATTTCATGAAGATCGCCACCTGGAACATCAACGGCGTTCGCGCCCGCATCGGCAACCTCACACACTGGTTGCGGGAGAGCGCGCCGGACATCGTCTGCCTCCAGGAAATCAAGAGCGTCGACGAGCAGTTTCCCAAAGCCGAAATCGAGGCTCTCGGCTACAATGTCGAAACTCACGGCCAGAAGGGTTTCAATGGAGTGGCGCTGCTCTCCAAACTGCCTTTCGACGAGGTCAATCGCGGTCTTCCGGGCGATGAGGAAGATGAGCAGGCCCGCTTCATGGAAGGGGTATTCTCGACCCCGAAGGGCGCGTTGCGCGTCGTCTCACTGTATCTGCCCAACGGCAATCCAATCGACGATCCGGTGAAATTTCCCTACAAGCTCTCATGGATGGAGCGGCTGGAGCGCTGGGCGCGGCAGCGGCTGGAACTCGAGGAAGCACTCGTTCTTGCCGGAGATTACAATGTGATTCCGGAACCGATCGATGCGAAGAACCCGCAAGCCTGGGTCAACGATGCCCTGTTTCAACCCGAGAGCCGTCAGGCATTCCGCCGGCTGAAGAACCTCGGCTTCACCGAAGCCGTTCGCGCCGTAACCGACAAGCCCGACATCTACACCTTCTGGGACTATCAGGGCGGCGCATGGCAGAAGAACAATGGCATCCGCATAGACCACCTGCTTCTGTCGCCGGAAGCAGCCGACATTCTGGGTTCGGCTTCGATAGAAAAGCATGTGCGGGCATGGGAGAAGCCCTCCGACCATGTGCCGGTGGCCATCGACCTCAGGCTGGAAGCTGCCTGAGCATTTCAGGCTGAGACGATGATTCAATCAGGCCGCTTATCTGCCTGATCCGCAATTGGAAAAAGTATGCGCCAAAGGCGCAATCGGGCGACGCGCTACTGGTTGATGCCTCCGGCCAGCATATCGTCGGCCAGGGCGATGGCGGTGCGGCGGTCCGCTTCGGGGGCAAGCGCGAAAGCTTCTTCCTGCATATTGCGTATCCAGCCCTGATCGGCTGGCTGCGCGCGTTCCAGAGCAGCGGTCATCATGGCCAGACCACGCACCACCTTGCCGCTGTGGAAGAGCAGATTGCCGAGCGTCGCCTGCGCGCCGGCATGGCCTTTCTCGGCTGCAAGTTGAAGCCAGCGGCCCGCCTGTCTGGCGCTGGCCTTCATGCCGCCCTCGCCATTCAGGAACATCTTGCCCATCTCGTACTGGGCATTGGGATTGCGGTAATTTGCTGCCGCGCGCATGAAATACTCCTGCGCGACCACCGGGTCGGGCTGGACAGGAGTGCCCGGTATGCCCTTTTTCATATAGTCGCCGAGCGCCACCAGAGCATCCGAAACGTAGCTTTCTTCCGGCGAGCCCGGCTCCACGTCCCGATCGGCTATCTCGCTGAAGAACTTGAAGGCTTCATAGTCGTTGCGGGCGACACCATCGCCCTCGGCATACATGCGCGCGAGCTTCCAGGTGGCGCCGATCTGACCGTTTTCGGCAGCGTAGCGGTAAGCCTCGACGGCCTGCTCCTTGTGCCCGCTGTGATAAGCGGAGAAGGCGAAACGGAATACCGCGAAGGGATTGGACTTCGGCTTCACCCCGGTCTTGTCGTCGAAAACCTTGTCGTCAAAAGCCAGCGCCGGATAAGCACCGGAGACAGAAGCGCAGGCAACGACAGCGCCCATGAGACAGCAGCGAAGCAACCACGCGAGAGACCCCGCCTCCCCGGATCTTGCGTCCGGAAGCAACGGACGTACGCGTGCGCCCCGTTCCATCACAGGGAGGATCATCGAGCCTGAGCGGGAAATAACCGGGACTTCCATACTCTTCCTTGCGCCTGCCACTCCGCCGGTCTGCAGCTTCATTGTCAGTGATGCGCCTGCAAACCGAATATCCTGCGGACCCCTTATGTTGTTCTTTCCGCTTTTTTCCGGGGCCTTAATGAAGTGCTCCGGGTTTATGGCGGGAAGTGGGCGGTTCTCGCTGCGGCAGGACTAGCACAAGGGAAGTTGAACGACTGTTGCAGAATCACAACAAACTGGCGACGTCGCTAACCGAAGGTGAACCGGAGCTGCCAAAAGGATTCCGGAAAATATGGCAACACATTGATTTAAAAGAAAAAAGCCCGGACAAGCCGGGCTTTCAGTTATTCCGAAGTCTATCTCACCACTTGAGGCTGTAGCCAGCGAGACCCGAGAAGGACCAGCCACTGCCTACCTCATAGAGCCCTGTCGACTTCGTTTCCTTTACGGAGCCTACACGAGAAACGCCGCCCCCGAGACGCAATTCGCCAAACCCATCTTTCATGATGAGACCGGTGCCAAGCGTAAGCACATCCCCGTGCAGATCCCAACCGGTCGAGGTGCCACGATCCCACATGAGGAAGGCGGTTCCTGAAATCTGTTCGTTGAACGCATGGCCAATACCGCCCATGATGGTCCAGCCATCACGCCAGTAATAGTCGTTATTGCTGTTGAAGCCAACATTGGTGGTAAGATCCAAAGTCTTGTTAACCGACCAATCAGTCCACTTCACGGAACCATATGCCAGCCAGCCTGGCGCTATGCCGGTTTGAAACTTGGCCTCGATGCTCTGGGGAAGCTTTCCCTGACCTTCCGCGGTGCCGGGCCCCATGAGTGCCCCGGCCGTTGAACCACTCGCTTCAATCTTGGTGCCAGAGCGGTAGAGAAGCTGTCCGCGCAGCGCGATATCGGGGATTTCATAAGCAAGCCCCGCGCGCCATCCCCAAGCGGTTCCCGAAAGCGCGACGGTACCGATACCGGTCCCATATGCAGGATGACGCACTGAAAGATCGTAATCAAAATCGTCGACATAAGCGCCAGCAAGAAAAGACAAACGCCCCTTATTTAAGTCAAAACCAACAGCGCAGGTCGCGCCGTACTCCATTACCGTAAAAGTTTCTTCCAGCTTTCCAAACGGAACTCCGTTTACAGGGCCTCGCGGTTCGTCAAAAGACGACGCTGCGCCGAACGAGTTCGCAATCGTGCCTGCGCATGACAGATTGTCCGAAATGCGGAACTTGGCGGCCAGCGAAGGCATGACGTAGCTGTCAGCATAATCGTGGCCGATATTCGATGCACCGCTGACGATCTTGCGTTCGGGGCTCACCACCGTGACGCTGGTGCGCACGTTGAAATTGCCCGGCTCGAACAGAATGTCCGTATCCGCGGTGCCACGCGAGAAGCCGCCTGCGTTGGCCGCAGCTGCGCCAAGAAGAGAAAGCGCCGTTGCTCCAGCAAGCGCCGCGAAACCCTTTTTATTCATGAATTCCTCTCCCCGAAAGTTCGTAATTGTCAGCTAGACTCAATTCCGCCCGGCGATGCAAGATCGATGTTCATGGTGTACAAGTACGAAAAATCTCTGCGGCATCGGACAGTCTTGGCGACATCTTTCCAGAAGGGATGAAATTGCCATTTTCGGGCATCGAATCCCTTGAACCTGAAACATATGAAGCCAGATACCTTTCAAAAATCCGAATTTTCGGCTTTCGGGCCCCGGACTGTTACATTCCGGCAACAATGGGCTCGAATCTTCCGTTTACGTCAACTCTGACGTAGCGGTAACCGGCCCGGCGTCAGGTGACGAAACGTAAGATACTGACGGGAAACGGCTACGAATCAGCCCAAAGAAAAAGGCCCGATGACTGTAACCGGTCATCGGGCCTTCTCTCTGTGGGGTGTTTGCGTCAGCCGGCTGAGCGCACCCGCTCCAGCGCCACGGCAAGCCGCGACTGAGTTTCCTCGAACTCGGCAAGCTTCTCGCGCTCGGCCGTCACCACCTCTTCAGGCGCATTGGCGACGAACTTTTCGTTCGAAAGCTTTTTGGCAAGGCGTGCGATTTCCTCGGTGACTTTGGCGACTTCCTTCTTCAGGCGCGCTTCTTCGGCCTTGAGATCGACCAGATCGCCGAGCGGCAGGCATATTGTCGCCTCGCCCAGCACAAGCTGAGCCGAGCCCTTCGGCGCCGTATCCGCCAGCGAAATCTCGCCGACGCGCGCCAGCCGGCGAATGGCCGTTTCATGGCGGGCCAGCCGCTCGCGCGTGGTTTCATTGGCGTCCACAACGACCAGCGGGGCAATTGCAGCCGGGGGCACGTTCATTTCCGAACGAACCGAGCGGATGCCCGAAACAAGGTCGACCAGCCAGTTGATATCGGCGGCAGCTTCCTCGTCCTCGAACCCGGGCGCCGGCCATTTCGCGTGGCACAGCAATGTCGGGCGCTGGCGTCCCTCGCCCGCTGTCTGCGCCCAAAGCTCTTCGGTCATGAACGGCATCATGGGATGCAGCAGCTTGTAGATTTCATCGAGCACGAAGGCGAAGCAGGCGCGGCTTTCGGCCTTGGCAGCCTCGTCATCGCCCATGAAGACGGGCTTCAGCAGTTCGACATACCAGTCGCAGACGAGATTCCACACAAAGCGATAGGCTGCGCCAGCCGCCTCGTTGAAGCGATAGCTCGTGATGCCCTCGGTGACTGCGCGCGCAGCCCGCGTCAGTTCCGTGAGAATCCAGCGGTTGACAGCCAGTTTCGCGTCGCCCAGCCAGAACTCGTCGTTGCGCACGACGCCGTTCATCTGCGCGAAACGCGTGGCGTTCCACAGCTTGGTGCCGAAATTGCGATAGCCGGCGATGCGGGCAGGATCGAGCTTCACGTCGCGCCCCTGCGCGGCCATGATCGCCAGCGTGAAGCGCAGCGCATCCGCACCGTACTCGTCGATCAGTTCCAGCGGGTCGATGACGTTGCCCTTGGACTTCGACATCTTGGCGCCGTGCTTGTCGCGCACCAGAGCATGCACATAGACGGTGTGGAACGGCTCCTCGTCCATGAAGTGCAGGCCCATCATCATCATGCGGGCGACCCAGAAGAAGATGATGTCGAAGCCGGTCACCAGAACGTCTGTCTGATAGTAGGTCTTCAGTTCAGGCGTCTCATCCGGCCAGCCGAGCGTGGAGAACGGCCACAGCGCCGATGAAAACCATGTGTCGAGCACGTCTTCGTCGCGCGTCAGGATTGCGCCGGGCTCGAAATTCTCCAGCCGCTCCTCGACCCACCCCTTCCATGGCCCTTCATGGGCGAGGTAGTGCTGGATCGCCGCTTCGAGAGCCGCTTCCTCGCTCTTTTCCACGAAGACATGACCATCAGGACCATACCACGCCGGAATCTGGTGGCCCCACCAGAGCTGACGGGAGATCGTCCAGGGCTGGATATTCTCCATCCACTCGAAATAGGTCTTTTCCCAGTTCTTCGGCACGAAATTGGTGCGCCCCTCGCGAACCGAGGCGATGGCGGGTTTCGCCAGTTCCGCGGCATTCACATACCACTGATCGGTCAGGAAAGGCTCGATCGGCACGCCGCCGCGATCGCCATGCGGAACCATGTGGCGGTGCGGCTCGATCTTCGCAAGAAAGCCACCTTCCTCCATGATCTTCACGATCAGCTTGCGCGCCTCGAAGCGATCCATGCCGTGAAGCTGGCTCCACACGCCTTCGCGCATGGACGTGACCTCGACGCCTTCAAGGAAGTCGTCATTGTCCGTGATGTCGATGGTCGCCTCGGTGGTGAGGATATTTATCGCGCGCAGCTTGTGCCGGCGGCCCACCTCGAAATCGTTGAAGTCGTGCGCAGGCGTGATCTTGACCGCGCCGGTGCCCTTCTCCGGGTCCGAATACTCATCTGCGACGACCGGAATGGCCCGGCCGACAATCGGCAGCACCACATTGCGGCCGACGAGCTTCGTGTAGCGCTCGTCTTCCGGATGGACGGCAACGCCGGTGTCGCCCAGCATGGTCTCCGGCCGGGTGGTGGCGACGGTGACGTAGGTGGCCGGGTTCTCCGGATCGTAGGTTTCGCCCTCGACCGGATAGCGGAAGTGCCACAGATGGCCATCAACCTCCCACTGCTCGACCTCGAGGTCCGAGATGGCCGTCAGCAGCTTCGGGTCCCAGTTCACAAGGCGCTTGTCCTTGTAGATCAGCCCTTCCTTGTAGAGCGCGACGAAGACTTCGAGCACCGCCTTCGACAGCCCCTCGTCCATGGTGAAGCGCTCGCGCGACCAGTCGCACGAGGCACCCAGCCGCTTGAGCTGATTGAAGATCGCACCGCCGGACTCGGCCTTCCACTCCCAGACCTTGTCGATGAATTCCTCGCGGGTAAGGTCGCGGCGCTTTATGTTCTTCTCCGCCAGACGGCGCTCGACGACCATCTGCGTGGCGATGCCCGCATGATCCATGCCCGGCTGCCAGAGCACGTTCTTGCCGCGCATGCGCTCGAAGCGCACCAGCATATCCTGCAGCGTGTTGTTGAGCGCATGTCCCATGTGCAGGGAGCCGGTAACATTGGGCGGCGGAATGACGATGGCAAAGGCTTCGGCACCATCGTCGGCACCGGCGCCGGCCCGGAAGGCATCCGCCTCGTCCCAAGTTCTGGCGATTCTGGGCTCGACGGTTTTCGCGTCGTAGTTTTTTTCAAGCATGGAATTGAGATCCGGACTGTCGGGATTTGTCGTCACGGTAAATCGGAAGGGCCGCTCCAAGTCAACCGCAGCGCATCGCGACAAGTTCGGCCAGCACCGGCACCAGCGCCCGAGGCAGATCCTCGGCAATGAGGCCCGGCCCAAAGCGCGCACCCGCTTCGGCATGCATCCACACCGCAGCACAGGCCGCCTCGAATGCCGGCATGCCCTGTGCCAGCAATCCGGCGACGAGACCTGCCAGTACGTCGCCCGAGCCGGCAGTCGCCAGCCATGGCGCACCGTTTGCATTGACGGCAGCGCGGCCACCCGGTGCCGCGATCACGGTGTCGGGGCCTTTGGCGACCACAACGCCATGCGCCCGCGCCGCTGCCCGCCTTGCGCGATCCGGTTTCGACAAACGCTCATCCGCAGCCAGGTCGGGAAACAACCTTGCGAACTCACCATCGTGCGGGGTGAGGACAAGGGCAGGCATCGCATTCGCCGCGGCGGCGAAGAGTTCTTCCGGCGCTTCACGGAAAGAAGTGATGCCGTCGGCATCCAGAACCAGCCCCCCGACACCTGCCTGCGAAGCCATCACGGCCATTGCAAATGAACGCGCCTTTTCTCCCACCCCGAAACCGGGGCCGAGCACGAATGCCGAAGGACGCCGGTCCGCAAGAAATGCATCCAGCTCATCCCGGTCATCCGTCTTGCGCAACATGATCGAGGTAAGATGCATCGCATTCACCGCCAGTGCATTCCCCGGCGAAAGCACGGTCACCGCCCCTGCCCCGCTGCGCGCGGCCGCAAGCGCCGACAGGCGCGCCGCGCCGGTGGATGCGGGCCCGCCCGAAAAGGCGCAGACATGACCGCGCCGGTATTTGTGGGTATCGACTCCCGGCACCGGAAACTCCGCAAGCCAGAGCTCCGGACAGTTCACGAAGGTCTGCACCCCCAGCCCCTCTATGATCGCATCGGATATGCCGATGTCGGCGAGCACGACCTCCCCGCAATATTCCCTGCCGGGCATCAGCAAATGGCCGGGCTTTCTGCGCGCGAACGTGACCGTAAGGTCCGCCCGGAAGGCCGGGCCCCTCGCCTTGCCGCTTTCGCCCGAGATTCCTGACGGCAGGTCGATGGCCACCACCGGCAAGCCGAGGGCCGAGACCAGCTCGACGGTGCGGGCGCAATCGCCATCGACCGGCCGGGAAAGTCCCGCTCCATAGAGAGCATCGACGATGATCGACCCCGCTTGCGCGGAAAACCCGGCCATCGGCATCGGCTTCAGGGGACACTCCCCGGCGGCGCGTGCCGCATCGCTGTCCGGCCGGGGCTCCCCCGACGCCCACAGCGAAACGGGCACGCCGCTTTCGGCCAGCATCCGCGCCACGACATAGCCATCGCCGCCATTGTTGCCCGGTCCGCACAGCACATGCACCCTCTCGGCGCCGGGATGGCGCCGGAGCATCTCGCGCGCCACGGCAGCGCCGGCGTTGCGCATCAGGCCCATTCCATCGAACGGTCCGGCTTCGATGGCCTTGCGATCGGCCTGAGCCATCTCGGCCGGCGACAGGAGTTCGATGCTCATGGCAATTTCCCCGCAGTTTGGACACGAATAACCGGCTTGCCCGCACCCTAGCAGCGCACATCGTTCGGGACGATGGCTATGCAGCTGAAAAATGCTGCACTGAAAACACCCATGCCGCCTAAAATTTGTGCAGCTGTGCGCTGGACAATGCCGCGCCTCTGCCTTTCCATGGCGTCTGCCAATTCTGCCGACCCGCAGCCGGCCGCGAAAAATCGCGCCTGCGGCCGGGGCAAGGTGAAACTGGCATGGTTCATGCTTGAGATTTGCGCGAGCGGGTTAAGCACCCCTTTGCCATTGGAGGTCCAGTTCATGAAGAAGATCGAAGCGATCATAAAGCCGTTCAAGCTCGATGAGGTGAAGGAGGCCCTGCAGGAAGCGGGCCTGCAGGGCATCACCGTCATCGAGGCCAAGGGCTTCGGTCGCCAGAAAGGCCATACGGAGCTTTATCGCGGCGCGGAATATGTCGTGGACTTCCTGCCGAAGGTGAAGATCGAGCTCGTTCTGGGCGACGACGCCGTCGATACGGCGGTGGAAGCGATCCGCAAGGCAGCCCAGACAGGGCGCATCGGAGATGGCAAGATCTTCGTTTCCAATATCGAGGAAGTGGTCCGCATCCGTACCGGCGAGACCGGCACCGACGCCATCTGACCCGCCTCTCCATCCTTTTCGTTCCTCCCTTTCTCAAGCCAAGGAAAGCCTGAAAATGACCACAGCCGCCGACATCATGAGGCAGATCAAGGACAACGACGTGAAGTTCGTCGATCTGCGTTTCACCGATCCGAAAGGCAAGCTGCAGCATGTGACCATGGACGTCGCCGAAGTCGAGGAAGACATGTTCGCCGACGGCGTCATGTTCGACGGCTCGTCCATCGCCGGCTGGAAGGCCATCAACGAGTCTGACATGGTGCTGATGCCCGATCCCGAGACGGTGCACATGGACCCGTTCTTCGCGCAGTCGACCATGGTTATCCTGTGCGATATCCTCGATCCGGTTTCCGGAGAATCCTACAACCGCGATCCGCGCGGCATCGCCAAGAAGGCCGAGGCCTACATGAAGGCGGAAGGCATCGGCGACACGATCTTCGTCGGCCCGGAAGCCGAGTTCTTCATCTTCGACGACGTCAAGTACAAGGCCGATCCCTACAACACAGGCTTCAGGCTCGATTCGACGGAGCTGCCCTCCAACGACGACACCGACTACGAGACCGGCAACCTCGGCCACCGTCCGCGCGTCAAGGGCGGCTACTTCCCCGTTCCGCCGATCGATTCCTGCCAGGACATGCGTTCGGAGATGCTCACGGTTCTGACCGAAATGGGCGTGCGCGTCGAAAAGCACCACCATGAGGTGGCCGCCGCCCAGCACGAGCTCGGCATCAAGTTCGACACGCTGGTTCGCAACGCCGACAAGATGCTGATCTACAAGTATGTCGTGCATCAGGTCGCCAATGCCTATGGCAAGACGGCCACCTTCATGCCGAAGCCGGTTTTCGGCGACAACGGCTCGGGCATGCATGTCCACATGTCGATCTGGAAGGATGGAAAGCCGACCTTCGCGGGTAACGAATATGCGGGCCTGTCCGAAAACTGCCTGTACTTCATCGGCGGCGTCATCAAGCACGCCAAGGCCGTCAACGCCTTCACCAACCCGCTCACCAACTCCTACAAGCGTCTGGTGCCGGGCTATGAGGCGCCGGTGTTGCTGGCCTATTCGGCCCGCAACCGCTCGGCTTCCTGCCGCATCCCGTTCGGCTCCTCGCCGAAGTCGAAGCGCCTCGAGGTTCGCTTCCCCGATCCGGGCGCGAACCCCTACCTTGCCTTCGCCGCGCTGCTGATGGCCGGCCTCGACGGCATCAAGAACAAGATCCACCCCGGCCAGCCGATGGACAAGGATCTCTACGACCTGCCACCGAAGGAGCTGAAGAAGATCCCGACCGTGAGCGGCAGCCTGCGCGAGGCCCTGCAAAGCCTCGACAAGGATCGCGCCTTCCTCAAGGCTGGCGGCGTGTTCGACGACGACCAGATCGATTCCTTCATCGAACTGAAGATGGCCGAGGTGATGCGCTTCGAGATGACCCCTCATCCCGTCGAATTCGACATGTACTACTCGGTCTGATCAGGATCGCTACAGTGCAGGCCACGCCAGTGGCCTGCACCCTTCCTCCAGCAGCCCGCAGGGCGGCTTTTTTCCTTTCATCATCGGCTTGCACCGGTAACGGGAGCATCTGCTCGTCGTGGCCAAGAAGTGGCGATGACATCGCGTCGGCAGAGCCGACGACGCCGAAGGAGGCGCCCGGACAGTCGCTTCCAACGACTTTTTTCCACCTCACGCAGACCTCCGAACACGGGCTCTCCGGGTGATCGAGAATTCTTGCTGCATAAACAGATTGTTTGTCGGTTATGTCTTGGCATTCGCCGCAGGATCGACTAGATGAGCCCCGCGTCCGTTGCTTTGCTTCGGCGCAGCGGGTATGCAGCCCTTCGGTCAGGGTCGCGCAACGGTTTCGAACCGATATCCGTGGGGAATGTGCATTCCCGACCGGCACGGCATAACCGGCCGCTGCCTGCACACGATACGGAGAGGTGGCCGAGTGGTTGAAGGCGCACGCCTGGAACGCGTGTATAGGGGCAACTCTATCGAGGGTTCGAATCCCTCTCTCTCCGCCACTATCAAATTGCAAATTCCCAACAGCCCGATTTCAGCGCCGAAATTCCTTTTGATTTCAAAGGGTCTTAGCCGAGGAAACCGAACCTTTGAGACTACCGGTATGCCGATTTTCAGTCTCTGAATAGCTTTTGTCTCAAACCATGCGAACCTCGGCCGATTGAGTTCGGTCGAAATCAATCACATGATTTCAACGTTGTAGCATTCTGGAGCTGCGCCCAAGTTGTAACGGATGCCGCCACCAGCCAACCTGAACAGAGGCACCCGAGATGGGCGTTGCCGGGCGGAACGGCGTGCACCTTATCGAAGAGGCGACATCCGCGATTGTCCAACAACACAACTGTTCGCCGGTCAACAGTAATCCTTGCTGTCTGCGTAATCAAACGCACCGGGAGGCGTCCACTGGCGAGGCTTTTCGGCTTCGTCGAACTGGCTCGGCAATCCTATGTCAGGCCCCTCCCCAAAGGGGAACGACAGGCCGTAGGAGATGGCGAAGCGAATAAACTCGCCGCCGCCGCCTTTCGGTACGATGAAGTCCTTGGGGCGAGGAACCTCCACCAGCTTATACGGCGGAACGCCCGCATTGTTGTGCTGGAAAGCCTTATAGGTGGATTCTATAGATTGCCTGTACCAGGCGGAGTTCGAACCGCCGCCGCCCATGAAGACTATCAGCGGGCGCATGCGGGAAGTCGTTAGCTTGCCGATGAATTTTCTCTCATAGTCGGCGCTTTGGAAGGCGTCTTCCTGCCAGTTCCGGCCGTCTTTCTGCCGCGCGGTCATGATGACGTAACCAACTTGCCTTCGAATTCTCTGAACGAACTCGGCCAGTGTCGATGGCGCGCAGCTCTTCAGAAGCTTCTCCAATGCCACATCGTCGATTTCACCTGTGGTGCCATTCCCCAGGGCAGTTCCAATCGCGGAGACGCCCAAGGGCTCTACCTTGCCTGAATAGAAATTGATGCGGCGCTCCCCCCGGAAGTTCAGATAGTTGAACGCGACGCCATCGACGGTACCCCCGCCAACGTCGAAATAGACATAGATGCCCGGTACGGCTTCGCGGGACATGACGAACGACTGCACCGCCGCGGCAATTTCCGGTACTGCGTGGAAGTCTGTGACCTCAGCCGCAAGACACTGCTGGGCAGCCCCATACGAAGACTGTGCCTGCTGGAGCGTTTTCGGCACTTGATCGTCTTTGACCCACAGCCAAGCGACGCCAAGCACTTCTTCAAACGTCGTAAGCGCATGTGAATCGTAGTGCTCGACAGGGACACCTACATTGGCCGACCAGACCGTAAGGCGATTCTTCAGCCTGTCGGCTTCATGGACGGCAAGCCATTGCTGGCTGCGCTGGATCACCGATGCAAGGAACCACGCGGCAAGCGCCCTGACGGATTCGGCCTTATTAAGGTCGATCCCCTCGAACTCGGGTAGGCGTTCGCCAATCGGCCCGCCGGCGAGGCGCATCTTCAGGAAAGGAACGATGACTGCGGATTGCTTGCCGGAAACGCAGTCGCCAAGGAACAGCCGTCCATCGGAACCGATTGCGACAATGGAGGGGACAAGCGCCTCCTTACCGCCCTTGCCGACCGCAACGGTTCCCGATACCTCACTTCCGAGGTCGCGAAAGCAGACTTTCGTGAAGCTGGTGCCAAAATCAATGCCGAGATTGATGGCAAGCGGCCTTGCCTTGGGCGCGCTCCGTGGCGGAGTAGCATTTGATGCGGCCGGAGTCTTGCCTTGTGCCTTGAAGGTTGCCGGGGCATTGCCCGTGCGGGCTCGGCTTGCGGGCGCCTTCTCCGCAACGGCAGGCACTGCCTGCGCAATAGCGGGAGACTCTGCAACGCCGCGCTGTTCGTCGTCCGGCACCGGGCTTGCATCCGCCCTGCCAAACACGCGCTCTTGAAGTGCTTTAAGCCTGTCACGCCAACTTGCCATGTCAGATGACCCTCACAACGCCCGCCGCAAGCGGGATCATGGTCGGATCGACCTGCTGCCTGCGTGAAACGCGATCAAGCTTGGTCTTCAACTGCTCCTCCTCTTTCCTGATAAGGCCTTCCGTCATCGCAACGGGTCGCAGGTTCCCTTCCGCGCGAAACCGGGCGACGCGGGCCTTCAAGCCTTCGATGCGGCGGCTCGCGAGCTTTTCGGCGCTGGTACGCTGCTGATCGCAGCGCACCTTGTTCTCCGCCTCAAAATCGGAAAGGCGCTCCGAAAACGCATCCCCCAACGCTTCTTCGCATTCCACGGCGGCATTGCAGATGACCTCGATGTCCGGGAGTACGTTGACCGCGTTCGGCAGCTTCTCGCCCGCGCGCGAGGCGACGGTAATCAGCGCCTCGGCCTCCGACGCCCCGAGTGTGCGGCCGCTTCCCAGCGGCTTCACCCTGAATGCAAGCGACTGATCGGATTTCAGGCCGTTGAACGACCAGCGGTGGGCGCTGAATACATAGTCGCCGGGCGTGACGCCGGCGTCCTGCGCCGGGATTTTTATCGCTGTGACGCGATGGAGCTGACTTTGGTCGTCTTCGTAGCTGAAGCGTATCCATTGTATGAGGGGATGGCTTGGCTCGATGAACTCCGCCTCGCTGGAAACCTCGTCGGCGCGGCGCGGATCGAAAATGCACAAGATCGGCCTCCCGCTTCGATGAAGCTGCGTTCTCGTCGATGGCCGCGTCTCAGATATGAAGTAGCCCAGCGCGCGCCGCGCTTCCTCCGAGAGAGCTATGCGCAGGGCGTACTCCGCGCCCGCGCCCGCCTCAAATTTCGTGCCGGGAAAATTGCGCGCGAAGAAATCCTCGACGAGGGACTGGAGCTCGCTTGCGCTAAGCCACCTGCCCTTTTCACGGCTGTCGCTGATATGGTCGAGGATGTAGTCGGAAAACCCGACAAGGTTGACCGCCTCTTCCTCCAGGCGCTGCTGTTCCCGCTGCGTGTTGCAGATTGCCAGCTCCGCCTCGTGGGATTTTCGTTCGCGCTCCTCGTCCGTCAGGGTTGGATCGAGCAGGTTGACGAGCAACTGCTCCGTTACTTCCCCGAGAATGTCTTCGAGATCGCCGATGCTCTCGCGGAACACGTTGATGCGATCGTACAGCCTCATCAGGATCCGGTCTTCGATGGTGTTCTCGACGACCATATTGATGATCGAGATGCGTTCCGCTTTCTGCCCCAGCCGGTCGAGGCGGCCGATCCGCTGCTCGACCCTCATGGGATTCCAGGGAAGGTCGTAGTTCACGATAAAGCGGCAGAACTGAAGGTCGATACCCTCGCTTCCGACTTCGGAAGAGAGCAGGACCGACGGCCCCTCGGGCCGGGCGAAGGCGCGGATCAGATCGTCTTTGTCTTTGCCCATGTCCCCCATGATCAGCGCCGCATTGATCCCGTCGGCCTTCAGACGTCGCGCGAGGTATTTGAGGGTGCCGCGATAGAAGGCGAAGATGACGAACTTCTCGCGCGGATTTCGTTTCAGCTCATTCGCAAGAAACTGCTGGAGCGCGCGATACTTTTCATCGCCCTTTTCCAGCGCGCCCAGCTCGTGCTTGACGCCCATGTCGGGCGGGACGGCATCGACGGCATCGTCGCTATTTTTGTTGCCCTGCGGCTCCGAACGAAGCTGCGGCGAAATCCCGAAGTCCTCCCACAGAAGCTCTTCGATGAGGCCCTTGTCGCCCCAGCTTTCGAGCGCGCCGACGATAGAGCTCGCCATCTGCCTCTGCCGGGCGATCAGCGAGAATAGCGACACACCGGTTTTGCCCGCCGCTTCGTCGCGCAGGCGGCTGGTGACATGGTCGTAGAGCTGCTTTTCGTCCGCGCTGAACCTGACGCTGAGAACCTGGGGCGCCCGCTCGACGCGCCGCTCCAGAACTTCGCGTTTCCGGCTTCGGGTCATGTATTGCGAAAGGAGCGAGCGCGATTCCAGAAGCCGGAGAATCTCCACCCGCCGCTCGGCATCGCTGGAGTCAGCGCGAAGATGCTCCTTGATGCGGGCAAGGACGGCGTCATTCTTGAAGTAATCGGACTTCTCGGCCTCGGAAATCGCCTTCAGCGCCGCTGGAATATCGGCAGGCTGCTGCCATAGCGCCCTTTGCGCGCGCACGATGCAGGAGTTCGCCGAAAGCATTTCCCCAAAGAGGTATGAATCGTAGAACTGATCGGGATCGATCAGGCGCAGAAGCTGGTAAAGATTGTCGCTGCCGATCTGGATCGGCGTTGCGGTGAGCAGCACAAAATGATGCGCTGCCTCTCTTAGAAGGCGGGCAAGCCGGTTGTTCGCGGTCGAGGGGTTCCGGAGATAGTGGGCCTCGTCGATGACGACGTGATCGAAGAGAGCGAACTCCTCGCTGGCCGTGTTCTCGTCGAGAATGCGGGCGAATTGCGCCCTGACGCCGCCGACATTCTCATCGTCATAGTTGGCGGGGGGGCGTAACCCTTCCAGGCTCGTGATGTAGACAAAAGACTCCGCGCTCCTGTAGCTGGCGATGTCCTTCACCCGCTCATAAAGGGCGCTCGCGGAAACGATTTCGCCGGTTATGTTGAAGCGCTTGCGCAGATCCTCGCGCCACTTCTCGCGCAACATTGCAGGACAGATGATCAATAGCCGCCTGGCTGAATGGCGGGCCTGTATTTCCTTCCAGATATACGTTGCTTCGATGGTTTTCCCGAGACCGACTTCGTCGGCGATCAGCATCCGGCCGATCGGGGATTCGATAAAACGCATGACCGGCTTAAACTGGTGCGGATAGAAGTCGGTGTTGCTGGCTTCCATCGAATAGAAGACGTTGGTCAACTCACCTTTGATCTTCTCGAAGGTCAAGACCCGCCTAAGGTCGCTAGGGCCGCCGAATGAACCGGCCTCAAGCAGATCAAAGATCTGCACCTCCTCCGCGATCGGCTCCAGTAGCTCGTAACGCTTGTATTGCTTTTCGTTCGGGCCGAAATCCACTTCGACCAATAGGAAGGTGCCTGCCTTCTTGATCCTGCCGGTGGTCGTTCCCTGCCTGCCCGGGTTGTCGCGGAGCCGAACGCGCGCGCCCCTCGCTTCCGGGTTCCAACTGGCCAACTCTTCTTCCTGCATTATTCCCGGCATTGCCTCCCCTTGCGCAACATCAAAGTGGTGATCCACATCGGTAGTCGCTTTGTCGGAATCTCCTTCCAACCCGAATCACAGAATAATCTATGTCCACCCTCTTTGGCGCTTAGATTAGCTCTACTACGATAATCTATCCCGTTTCTCCTCTTCGTCGACGATACTTTTAACGACCTCATAGTTCATCGGCGCATCGCTGATCCGCGCGACTTCTGCCGCCACTTTCGCCCAATGTAGAAAGGCATGGCCATCGCCGGCAAAGCGGGCACGAGCCGCGGCCCGTTGCGCATCATAGTAAGCAGAAGCAGGATCTCGCTCGATCAACAGCCGGGCATCATGCTGAAAAAGCCGCCTCAGTTGCCGCCGCCTTTCAACCCACGCCGTAATGGCGGACAATAGGCCCATGATTCGTCGCCTCGCCCTGTTTCCCCTCGTCGCCACTATACTGCTTGCAGACCAGACTGTTGCTGCAACGGCCACGACAATAACAGGCGCCGCGAGAATTTCCGACGGGGATACGATATCGATAGAGGACATGAGGATCCGGTTGAACGGCATCGATGCGCCGGAGACCGATCAGGTCTGCATCGACACCGCCGAAAAGACCTACGCCTGCGGGATCGCCGCGCGCGACGCGTTGGTCCGATTGGTTCATGACCGCATGGTTACCTGCACGGGTAGTGAGACCGACCGCTATGACCGGCGCATCATGACCTGCTTTGTTGGCGAGATGGAGATCAACGCGGCAATGGTAGCCGGAGGCTGGGCGCTCGCGTTCAGGCGCTACTCGGATATCTATGTTGGCGAGGAACAGATCGCGCGCACAAAGCAGGCAGGTCTGTGGTCCGGCGCATTCATTGCTCCGTGGGATTGGCGCCATCGTGGTCCGCAGACCGAGATTCTGGGCGCCTTGTCGGTGCCGATCATTGCGCAGCAGCATCTCCTGCCGCAACCGGTGGCGTCAGCAATTCCGACAACTGGCTGCCAGATCAAGGGCAACATCAGCCGCAACGGCAACCGCATCTATCATGTGCCGGGCCAAAAGGACTACGACAAGACCAAGATCACCGAGGGCAAGGGCGAACGCTGGTTTTGCACGGAGGACGAAGCGCAGGCTGCCGGTTGGCGGCGGGCTCGGAACTAACCCGTTCGAGAACCAACAGCACCGAATACAGCTTCCACCTGCTCCGCCCACGGCAGGTCTGCGACCGCGACCAGATCGCTGAGTGATAACGCTGGCGGAATGCGGTGGATGACGAGCTTCTCCAGCACGTCCGGCGCGAGCCAGGCCAGTCGCATCATGCGGCTGACAAAACGGTCGGTCACCTTCTCGGTCATGGCGATGTCGGCAATGGTCGAGGCCTCGCCGCGCTCGATCCTGCGCCGCCAGTTCCATGCGCGGGCGATGGCGCGCAGCACATGCGCATCCTGCGCTCGCTTCTCGGCGGGTCCGTGGTCGGCCGGCGGTAGGATCTTCGGGCGGCCGTTCTTTTTGCGGAAGGTGAGCGGGATGACCACGCGGATGGTATTGGCGCTGTTCATCATGCGGCGTCCTTTTCCGTCTGCGGCGCCATCATCTGGCGTGCCAGCGAACCGATGCCGTCATGGCGCAGGTCGACGGCGATGCCGGCCGCTCCTACCGTGACGCGGGCCACCAGAAGCTGGACGATGCGCGCCTGCTCAGCCGGAAACAGCGACGCCCACAGCGCGTCGAACTCGCGGAGTGCAGCGATGATGGCCTTGTCATCAATGTCCGGCCTGTCGGCTTGCAGGGCGGCGAGCGCCCGGGCCCGGATCTCGGGCGTCGCGATCATGCGGCGGATTTCGCCGATGACGGCATCCTCCACCATGCCAGCGGCAAGGCGCTGCGGTCCTGCGGCATCGGTCGGCCGGCTCCGGATCAGGTCCATCGAGGTGTAGTAGCGGTAGAGCTTGGCTCCCTTCTTCGTTGCCGTCGGCGTCATCGCCGCGCCGGTGTCGGTGAAGATCAGCCCTTTCAGCAGCGCCGGCGTTGCGCTACGCGTATTGCTGGCGCGCTGGCGCGGGCTCGTCTGCAGGATGGCATGAACCTTGTCCCACAGCGCACGGTCGATGATGGCCTCGTGCTCGCCGGGATAGGAGGTGCCCTTGTGCACCGCCTCGCCGATATAGACCCGGTTGTTGATCAGCTTGTAGAGAAAGCCCTTGTCGATCGGCTTGCCGCGCCGGGTGCGGACGTTCTCGGCGGCCAGCGACTTCGCCAGCACGGTGGCCGAGCCGACGCTGACGAAGCGTTCGAAGATCATCCGGACTGTGGCGGCTTCCGTTTCCTCGATCAGCAGCTTGCGATTTTCAACTCGATAGCCGAGCGGCACGAAGCCGCCCATCCACATGCCGCGCTTGCGCGAGGCGGCGATCTTGTCGCGGATGCGCTCGCCGATCACCTCCCGCTCGAACTGCGCGAAGCTGAGGAGGATATTCAGGGTCAAGCGTCCCATCGAGGTGGTGGTGTTGAACGACTGCGTCACCGACACGAAGGTCACCTGATTGCGGTCGAAGATCTCGACCAGCTTGGCGAAATCCATCAGCGAGCGCGACAGGCGGTCGATCTTGTAGACGACGATGACGTCGATCAGTCCCGCCTCGACATCGGCCAGCAGCCGCTGCAATGCAGGCCGCTCCAGCGTGCCGCCGGAATGGCCACCGTCGTCATAGCGTTCACGGATGGCGGCAAACCCTTCCGAGCGCTGGCTGGCTACATAGGCCTCGCAGGATTCACGCTGGGCGTCGAGCGAGTTGAATTCCATGTCGAGCCCTTCCTCACTCGACTTGCGGGTGTAAATCGCGCAACGCAAACGGCGCTGAGCTTGTGCAGTGTTCATCGTTCGATCCTCCGCGCGTCACCCAGTCCGAAGAAGCGGTATCCGTTCCAGTTGCTGCCGGAGATCGCTCTCGCGGCGGCCGACAGCGACTTGAAGCGACGGCCCTGCCATTCGAACCCGTCGCGCATTACGGTCACCGTGTGCTCGACACCATCCCACTCCCGAACCAGCCGCGTGCCGATGACCGGATTGCGCGGATCCGCAATGATCGCCTTGCGACCGGAATTGCCGTCGATCTCGTCGGCCAGCAGGTCCAGTATCTTGCGAGTCTCACGGGAAAGCCCGCCAAGGGCCAGTTCCTGGATGCGCCAGGCCAGCCGCATTTCGAGATAGCCGCGGCTGTTGTTCGGCGCTGGCGCCGCGAACAAGGCCTCCCACTCGGCTTTCAGCTCCCTAACCGACATGCGCTTCAGCGCCGCCAGCCTGGCCAGCACCGGCGTGTCCGCCGCCATTTTTTCATGCTGCTGGTTCTGTTTCGATCCAGCCCGTTTCGTCGTTTCCGACATCATTGCCCTCCAACTCGGTTGCTCGGTTTACGGCGACCAACACGGCGTTTGAGGGCGAGAATGTCGAATGAACTGTCTCTAACGGCGGCAGATAAATGACTGGACTGTTCGGGCAGAACCCGCCCCAACCCGGCGGCGAGAATCCGGCCGAGTTCGGCAAGCCGCTCATCGCTCGTCATGCGCTCGGGCGACAAGGGGTTCGGGGCGCAGGAGATGTCGTGCATGAGACCGTTCGCAATCGATACTGATGAGCAAACGGTAAGCGCAAAATCCTAGAACACAAGCAATTTCAAATGCTTGTCTGGTTTCTGCGAAATCATTCGAGCCGGGTCGTGTTTGTTTTAGTGGCGTACCGCCTGCCGCACCTCGTTGTCGGTGCTCAGATGGAGCGCCGCGCGCCATAGCGGCGTCTTCATGAATACGCGTTGCTCGAATCGTCTTGCACCGTCAGCGCGTTCCTCATTCAACAATCCTGTCCAGCAGAGAGGGCGAAGCACGTAGATATAGAGGTCGCCAAGGACCCCATCGAACCCTCCTGCTTGCTCTGCCGGCCCATAGAATGTGCGCCGGATTTCTGCGCCAGTAACACCGTTCTCGGCCTCAACATTCAGCACATTGAGGAAAGTGTCCCAGTTGCCCAGCGGTCGCTCCTGCCGCCGCGAAAACCGCAGGTGGTCGACCTCGAAGAGATAGAATGGCGTGATGATCCCGAAAAGGCGACCAGGACGGCCTGTCAGGGACTGGCCCGCCCGAGTCAACGCGAACCGCCCCTTGTAGTGACGGCCGATCTTCAGGGCGATCATCAGATCGTGCAGCTCCATCAGCGGCCCGAAATCTGTTTCGTTGAGCACCTTGTTGATGGAGAAGAGGTCGGTTTCCGAATATTCTGGCCATTCGAACTCGGCAGCGGCCCAATGGACGAAGGCACGTTTGAAGGCCTTGGACGGGGTCAGAGGGATTCCACCATGTTCGCCGATATAGGCGAATGTTTTTTCGAGCGCACGCACCATGGGTGAATGGGCAAGCGCCGGATTGGCATCGTCCACTTCCCGAAACGAGATCATCTCAGATCTCCCGTCCGAACCAGCGGATCCGGCCGATGATCCTGATCTCTTCGGCGGTGCGCTCATAGGGGCTGTAGAACGTGTTGTCCGAGATGATGCGCACCTGCGGCGGCTCCGAGTTCGGGATGTGTTCGAGACGCTTGGCCACCAGTCCCATGCCGTCGAACAGCACGAAGATCCCGGGCGGTGTCGGCATGCAGCGGGCAAGGTCGACGAGCACGACGTCGCCGTCGTGCAGGGTCGGCATCATGCTGTCGCCTTCGACATGCATGATGCGCAGGTTTGCCGGGTTGGCGCGCAGCCGATGCGTGATCCACGAACTCCTGAAATGGTAGGGTTCACCGTTTTCCACCTCGTCCGCGACGATCTTGCCGCCGCCCATCGACGCGGTCACCTCGACGGAGGGGATCGCCACGAAGGAGTCCGCCTCTTCTTCCAGGGCTGGTTCCTCGCCCTCGATCATGCCCTTGCCGTGCAGGAGCCAGTTTCGGTCGACCTTGATGATCGCCGCGACCTTGTCGAGCTTTTCAAGGTTCGGGCGCTCCGAGCGGCCGCGCATGATGTCGTAGACGAAGGACCTGTTGACACGCGCCTGCTCGGCCACCTCACGCGCATTCAGCCCCAGCTGTTCGGCTCGGGCTCTCAGTCTTTCGGCGATGGTGATGCTCATGGTTTCGTCCGACATGTGGATTTTGTGGATTAGAGAGGATTGATTCATCCGCGTCAAGCAAATAGAACATAACAAGAACGAAAATCTGCGGGGCGGGTGCGTGGGATGGCGTCGATCGAGAAGGATTATTTCGCACTGGACGAGCTGGAGGAGCGATGGGAGGTGCCGCAGCGCGATCTGGCCTATCTCGCCGAAAACGGCCTGCTGAAGGTCTCCGTGCGCCTCTACGGGGCCCAGCTCGAACATGGCAGCTACGAGGAGATCGACGAAGGGCAGTGGTGCTCCATTCCCGATGAACAAGCCCCCTTTCACGGGCTTCAGGACCTGCGCACCCATGACGCCTACCGGCTGTTTCACGAGGGCGCGCTGCGGATCGATCGTTTCGAGGCTCCGAAGGATCGTTACTGCGTCGTGCTACGACCCGAGGATGGAATCCTGATCCGGAAGGAGGAGCTGGTCGTCCGGCGCGAGGAGCGCGACCGCGCCGAAGCCAAGCACGGGCTGGCCGGTACGCGGCGGACATCCGAAATCGTCTTCGAGCAACGGCACGATTTCAGCGAGATCATTCTCGGCGACCGGACCTTCATGCTCGGCCAGATCCAGGCGCGCGTCGTGCGCATTCTCCATGACGCGGCCATGCGCGGCGTTCCCTGGCAGCATGGCAAGGCGGTGCTGGCCGAAGCCGGCTCTTCCTGCACGCGCCTGTCGGACCTGTTCAAGACACAACCGGAATGGCGCAGATTGATCCAGTCCGACCGGCGCGGCCGTTACCGGCTCAATATCCGGTTCTTCTGATCCCCCTCCCTCACGCCCGGTTCCGCCGGGCTTTTTCGTATTTCCATGCCGGCGCATCCCCCTGCCATCCCCTTGTCCATCCCCCTTCATGCGCAAGAAACGGTGATTCTGATCCCCTGACGATCCACTTTCCATCCCGACGACACCGTTCTGATCCTCCTCCATCCTCTCCGCAGGTTTTCTCAAGGACCCAAGGAGAACGAGATGGCTACCAGACACCTCTCCCAGATCGAGCTGGCTGCTCGCTGGAACATTTCGCATCGCACGCTGGAACGCTGGCGCTGGACGGGTGAAGGCCCGCAATATGTCAAGCTCGGCGGCCGCGTCGTCTATCGCCTCGAGGATGTCGAAGCCTACGAGGCCGAGCAGATCCGCCAGAGCACCGCCGGCCACCGCCATCAGGCTACGGCGTGAGGGTGCGGTGATGACGATCCCCAACCACATCACCCTCGATGATCTGCGCAGGATGCAGATCGGAGAGATCGTCGCCCTGCCGGCCGAACAGCTCGCCCTCCTGCAGGAGGCGACCGACGCGAACGTCCGCAGCGCGAAGGCAATCAGCGACTGGCTCGAAGGCGCCATCGCGCTCAAATACACCGACCGTGCCGTGATGGCGCGCATGGAGGCGAGCAAGGACACCGGAACCGTTCGCTTCGACGACGGCGCGGTTACCGTGATCGCCGACCTGCCCAAGCGCGTCGATTGGGACCAGGCACAGCTTGCACAGCTGGTGGAGCGCATCAGCGCCGCCGGTGACGATCCTGCCGAATATGTCGATGTCAGCTTCAAGGTACCGGAACGCAAATACGCCGCCTGGCCCGAGTCGATCCGCCAGACCTTCGAGCCCGCCCGCACCGTCAGGACCGGCGCACTCAAGGTGAAGCTCGAACTGAACGGGGGTGCGCAATGACGGCCGCGCTCCCCATCATCTCAGCCGATCAGCGTCTGGCGGCTCCGCGCAGCATCAAGGGCTGCATCTTCGGCAAATCCGGCATCGGCAAGACCTCGCTGCTGTGGACGCTCGACCCGGCCACCACGCTGTTCATGGACCTTGAAGCGGGCGATCTCGCCATCGAGGGCTGGGCCGGCGACACGATCCGTCCCCGGACCTGGGATGAATGCCGCGATTTTGCGGTGTTCATCGGTGGCCCCAACCCGGCGCTGCGCGACGACCAACCCTATAGCCAGGCGCATTTCGACGCTGTCGTCGCACGTCTCGGCGATCCGGCTCAGCTCGACCGCTACGGCACGGTCTTCATCGACTCGATCACGGTGGCTGGCCGGCTCTGCTTCCAGTGGACCAAGGGCCAGCCGGAGGCATTCTCCGACAAGACCGGCAAGCCCGATATTCGTGGCGCCTATGGCCTGCATGGCCGCGAGATGATCGCCTGGCTGACCCACCTGCAGCACACGCGCTCGAAGAATATCTGGTTTGTCGGCATCCTCGACGAGAAGCTCGACGACTTCAATCGCAAGATCTTCGTGCCGCAAATCGACGGCGCCAAGACCGGCCTCGAGCTGCCCGGCATCGTCGATGAAGTCATCAGCATGGTCGAGCTGAAGGACGATGACGGCGCACCGTACCGCGCCTTCGTCTGCCAGACGCTCAACCCCTTCGGCTTTCCCGCCAAGGATCGCTCCGGCCGGCTCGACATGATCGAACAGCCGGATCTCGGCCGGCTGATGGGCAAGATCCGCAATGCCGCGCGCCAGGCTTTCGCAGCGCCGGCGACAGCCGCCTCCACCCAATCCTCCTCCGCAGCTCAAGAACAAGGAGCCTGACCCATGTCGGTATGGAACGATTTCAACGACGCCCAGACCAACACCAACCTGATCCCCAAGGGCACGCTCGCCAAGGTGCGGCTCACCATCCGGCCCGGCGGTTTCGACGATCCGTCGCAGGGATGGACTGGCGGCTACGCCACGCGCGGCTCGACCGGCGCGGTCTATCTCAATGGCGAGTTCACCGTGCTCGAAGGTCAGTACGCCCGTCGCAAGATCTTCACACTGATCGGGCTCTACAGCCCCAAGGGTCCGGAATGGGCCAACATGGGGCGTGGCCTGATCCGCGGCATGCTGAACTCGGCCCGCGGCCTTTCCGACAAGGATCAGAGCGAGGCAGCACAGGCCGCGCGTCGCATCTCGGGCTTTGTCGATCTCGACGGGCTGGAGTTCGTCGCCCGCATTGACGTCGGCACCGACACCAATGGCGACGACAAGAACGAGGTCCGCTCCGCCGTCACCGCCAGCCACAAGGACTACGCCGCCATCATGGGGATGGTCACGGCGACGCCGCAGGCCAACGCTGCGCAGGGCAATGCCTATGCCGCGGCCAGGCAGCATGGCGCAACACCGTCGTCGCGCCCCTCCTGGGCACAATAGCGCGAGGGGCCGACCATGCTGCTTCGTCCTCGCCAGAAACTCTTTGTCGAGCGCTGTGTCGCCGCGCTCGACACCCACGCCAACACGCTGGGCGTGGCTCCGACCGGGGCCGGCAAGACCATCATGTTGTCCGCCGTCGCCGGTAAGATGATCGGCGATAGCGGTGCCAGGGCGGCGGTGCTTGCCCATCGCGACGAGCTGACCGCTCAGAACCGCGAGAAGTTCGCCCGGGTCAATCCTGCGATCACCACCTCGGTCGTCGACGCCAGCGGCAAGTCCTGGGGTGGCCGGGTCACTTTCGCCATGGTCCCGACGCTGTCGCGCAGCACCAACCTCAACGCCATGCCGGCGCTCGATCTGCTGGTCATCGATGAGGCGCATCATGTGACGGCCGACAGCTATCGCCGCATCATCGACCAGGCGCTGAAGCGCAATCCCTCCTGCCGCGTCTTCGGCGTTACCGCCACGCCCAATCGCGGGGACCGCAAGGGGCTGCGCGAGGTCTTCTCCAATGTGTCAGACCAGATCCGCATCGGCGAGCTGATCCGCTCCGGCCATCTGGTGCCACCGCGTACCTTCGTCATCGATGTCGGCGTCAGGGATGAGCTTGCCAGGGTCAGGAAGACTGCCAGCGATTTCGACATGAGCGAAGTCGAGCGCATCATGAACCGCACGCCGGTCACCGATGCCGTCATCCGGAACTGGCGGGAGAAGGCCGCCGATCGGCAGACCGTGGTGTTCTGCTCGACCGTCGACCACGCACGCGGCGTGACCGACGCGTTCAACGCCGCCGGCATTGCCGCGGCTCTCGTTCATGGCGAGATGGGCGACGCTGAGCGCAAGACGGCGCTTTCCGCCTATGCCGCCGGTGACATTCAGGTCGTCGTCAATGTCGCCGTGCTGACCGAAGGCTGGGACCACCCGCCAACCTCCTGCGTCGTGCTGCTGCGCCCGTCCTCCTACAAGTCGACCATGATCCAGATGGTCGGGCGGGGCTTGCGCACCGTCGATCCGAACGAGCACCCCGGTATCGTCAAGACCGACTGCGTGGTGCTGGACTTCGGCACCTCCAGCCTGATGCACGGCTCGCTCGAGCAGGAGGTCGACCTTGCCGGACACGAGGCGTCCGGCGATGCACCGACCAGGACCTGCCCGCAATGCGAGGCTGATATTCCGCTCGGTTGCCATGAATGCCCGCTTTGCGGCTTCATCTTCGAGAGCATCGACGGCGGCGGCGACATTCCGCTCGGCGATTTCGTGATGTCGGAAATCGACCTGTTGAAACGCTCCAGCTTCCGCTGGTGCGACCTGTTCGGTGACGATGCCGCACTGATGGCCAACGGGTTCTCCGCATGGGCCGGCGTCTTCTTCCTCAACGGCCGCTGGTATGGCGTAGGCGCCGCAAAAGGGGTCGCGCCGCGTCTGCTGGCCATCGGCGAGCGCATGGTCGGCCTCGCCGCTGCTGACGATTGGCTGAACGAGCACGAGTCCGACGAAAGCGCCCACAAGACCCGACGCTGGTTGTCGCAACCGCCGACGGACCGGCAGCTTGCATACCTCCCGGCCGACTACCGACACGATTTCGGGCTGACCCGCTATCAGGCCTCGGCACTGCTCTCCTTCCAGTTCAACCGTGCCGCCATACGCAGCCTGGTCTTCGGCGCGGACGAGCATGATCTGGCGAGGGCGGCATGATGGTTGACCCGACCTTGGCCGAGCAGGCGGCGATCCGCAGCACCATGAAACCTGTCGCCGAGATCATGGAGGAGATCGGCTGGCCGACCCGGTTTGCCGACCTCTCCGAACAGCAGGTGCTCACCCTGATCGAGGTTACCGTCACCGGCTATCAGGATGCGCTACGTGAATACCGAGCCGCCAATCGCGACACCGATCCCGAGGTGCCGTTCTGATGCTGGACTTCAACCACAAGCAAAAACCTGGTGAACGGATCACCGCCCTGATCGATGCCGCCCTCGAGGATGAGCACGCCGCCACGCCGCAGCGCGATTACCTTGGCGGCTCGCGCCTCGGGCACGCCTGCGAGCGCGCCCTTCAGTTCGAGTTCACCGCGACACCGAAGGACGAAGGTGCAGGCTTTTCCGGTCAGGCGCTGCGCATCTTCGCCATCGGCCATGCACTCGAAGATCTGGCCATCCAGTGGCTGCGGGCTGCCGGCTTCGATCTCTACACCCGCAAGGGCCACCGGCCCGATGGTGGCCAGTTCGGTTTTTCGGCTGCGGGCGGACGCATCCGCGGCCATGTCGATGGCATCATTGCCACCGGGCCCGAGGGCTTCGGTCTGGCCGTTCCCGCGCTCTGGGAATGCAAGACCATGAACACAAAGAACTGGCGTGCCTGCGTCAAGGACGGTGTGACGAAATCGAAGCCCGTCTACGCCGCCCAGATCGCCCTCTACCAGGCTTACATGGAAGGCACGGTCCCCGGCATCTCGGCTGCGCCCGCGTTGTTCACCGCCATCAACAAGGACACGGCCGAGCTTCATCACGAACTGGTCCCCTTCGATGCCGCTCTGGCACAGCGCATGTCCGACCGTGGCGTGCGCATCCTGCAGGCGACCGACGCCGGCGAACTGCTGCCCCGAATTGCTGCCAATCGCGACTTCTTCGAATGCCGCTTCTGCCCGTGGGCCAGCCGCTGCTGGGAGTTGCCAGCATGAGCGACGACGACATGCCTGATTCCATCAAACAGCCCGCCACCGGTGAGATCGTCCACTTCAATCCCTGGCGCGACTTCAACGATGCGCCGGCGCAAGTCGACGTGTTCGGCGACGAGCCGGACCCCGAACAGATCGCGCAGTTCATGGACGTGGTCTTCGGTTATTGCGAAGGCCTGATCCCGGTGCGCAGCTTCATCGACAAGGGTCAGGGGTTCGATGGCCGCCCACACAACATCTGGATCGACGCCGATCACACGGTTGCCGACAAGATGGCGACCTTTGCCAACTGGGCCAGCCACGAGGGGGCCGCCGTCTATGTCATCCCCGGCACCGTTGCCGCCAAGGGACAGGCCAAGGCCGCCGATATCCTGCAGATGCAGACGGTGGTGGTCGACATCGACACTGGCGACATTGCCGCCAGGCGCGCCCATCTCGAACGTCATCTTGGAACCCCCACCATGGTGGTGGAAAGCGGCGGCGTAACGCCGGAAGGCCAGCACAAGGCTCATGTCTGGTGGAAGCTGACCGAACCGGCTGAGGGCGAAGACATCGCGCGCATTTGCCGTCTGCGCGGCGATATTGCCGCCAAGGTCGGTGGCGATACGCACTTCCGCTCGGCCCATCAGCCGATCCGCGTCGCAGGCTCGGTCTATTACAAGAACGGTCTCAAGACGCGGGTCCAGATTGTCGAGCTGAACGCGACCATCGAGCGCGATCTCGAAGAGTTCATCGAGGCGGTAACCGACATGCCTCCTGCGCCCGGCATCTCGCTCCAGCCGGACTTTTCCACGCCTGGCAAGCCCGCGGTCGCCGATGTGCTGGTGACACCGGTGCGCGAAGGCGCGCAGGATGACTGGTCACGCTTCGAGGGGGCATCGGCGGCCATCGGCCACTACATTCGCATGGTGCATGACGGCCGCCTCTCGAAGGATGAAGGCTGGCAGGCGATCTGCGAGTACAACGCCGCCATGCTGCGCCCAGCCTGGCCGGTGGAGCGGCTGAAGCGCGAATCCGAGCGGCTCTGGGCCATCCATGTCGAAAAGCATGGGCCTCCGCTGATCCGCCTCGACAGCGCGGCGCCCGCGCCGAACGAGCTCCCCACCTTCACCCTTGGCGCGCTGCTCGACGACACCAGCCCCATGCCGGCCGATATCATCGCGCCACGCGTGCTGACGCCAGGCGGCCTGCTCGTGCTCGGCGGGGCGCCGAAGGTCGGCAAGAGCGACCTCTTGATCACCTGGCTCGTGCACATGGCGGCGGGCGTGCCCTTCCTCGGCTTCACTCCGCCACGACCGCTGCGGATCTTCTATTTGCAGGCCGAGATCCAGTACCATTATCTGCGGGAGCGCGTGCAGCAGATTGGCCTGCCGCCCGACATGCTTGCCGCCGCGCACGACAATCTTGTCACCACACCAAAGCTGCAGATGCTGCTCGATGCCGAGGGCAGCGTCCGTGTTGCCGCAGCGATCCGGCGCGCATTTCCGGTCGAACCCGTCGACATCATCTGTATCGACCCGATCCGCAACATCTTCGACGGCGGCCCGGATGGCGGCGGCGAGAATGACAACGCCGCCATGATGTTCTTCCTGAAGGAGCGGGTCGAGGTCCTGCGCGACCACATCAATCCCGACTGCGGCGTCATCCTCGTCCACCACACGAAGAAACTGTCGAAGCAACAGGTGAAGGACGATCCCTTCCTGGCACTCTCCGGCGCCAGCGCCCTGCGAGGCTTTTACACCACCGGCCTCATTCTGCACCGGCCTGACGAGGAGATTTCCCAGCGCCGCCTCGAGATCG
>JAIPUZ010000122.1 GCA_022833215.1 Mesorhizobium sp.
CCTTCGACACGGTGGACCGGCAGTCACCACAGGATTTCGCCCGTTGGGGCCGCTCATTGGGCGCGGCGACAGGTCTCGACCTCGATCTCGTCCATCAGCCGGTACAACCCGCCTCTATCGATCTGACGCTCGTCTCGCGCCGCGACTATGGCGCCGAGGCGCAGGCTCCCATGGTCATCCTACGATTTGCCTTGCCACAGGCTGCGCTCTGGCAGCGGCTTATCGGCCGCGCGCCCGGCAATTTTGTCGCCGGCGATCTACTGGGCATCCTGCCCGAAGGTTCAGCCGTTCCCAGGTTCTATTCGCTGGCTTCGGGCCGCCGCGACGGCTTTGTCGAGATCGTCGTGAAGAAGCATCCTGCCGGCTTGTGCTCGGGTCAACTCTTCGAACTGAGGCCCGGCGATCGGATCAGGGGCTTCGTTCGACGCAATCCCGGCTTCCATGCTGGAACCACGCGCAGGCCGCTGATCCTGATCGGAGCCGGAACGGGGATCGGTCCTCTTGCGGGGTTCGTGCGCGCCAATACGCGATGCCGGCCGGTTTATCTGTTTTTCGGCATGCACCATCCCGATAGCGATTTTCTCTATCGCGAGGATTTTGCGACCTGGCAGGCGCAAGGGCACCTCCGGCGGATCGTGACCGCCTGCTCGCGCGGGCGAAACCCTCGTTACGTGCAGGATGGTCTGCGCCACGAGGCGACGGAGATCGTGCGTCTCGTGCGCGAAGGCGCCCGGATTATGGTCTGCGGCGGCCGGGATATGGCGGCCGGTGTTTCCACCGCGCTCGGCGACATTCTTGCCCCGATGGGGCTAACGCCGAGCTTGCTGAAGGCGCAGGGACGCTATGTTGAAGACATCTACTAAACAGAACCGGCTCTCAATGAACGGACCGACGATGGGCGCACGCTGGTCGGCGTCGTTCTATGCGCCGGATGGCCTTGACTCGGAAGCGGTCCGGCAGGCGCTGCAAGCCGCCGTGAATGAAGTCGACACACAAATGTCGACCTGGAACCCGAACAGCGATCTCATGCGCTTGAATGCCGGGCGTGCCGGTGCGTGGGTGAACGTTCCGCCCTGCCTGATGGAGGTGCTGCGGCTCGCCCTCGATATCGGTCGCGCCTCGGGCGGAGCGTTCGATGTCGGCGTCGGTGCGGCCGTGCGTGCATGGGGGTTCGGTCCGGAAGCGGTCGACGAGGTCCGGATTCGAAAGGCGCTCGAAATGCGGCATCCGCCCGCGCATGAGATCGTGGACCTGGATGTCGAGGGCGGAAGGGTACGAAAACTGGCGCCCGTAGACCTCGACCTCAATGGCATCGCCAAGGGTTACGGCGTGGACAGGCTGGCCGCGGTACTGCACGGCCTCGGCATCGCTTCAGGTCTGGTCGGGATTGACGGCGAGATGCGCGCGTTCGGCCTGCATCCCGCCGGCGAGCCGTGGGTGATCGCCGTCGAGGCGCCCGATCCCGACCGCCGCGCTCCGCATTCGATCCTTGCCTTGCATGACGCAGCAGTCGCAACCTCCGGCGACTACCGGCATTGGCTCATGGCCGGAGGCCGACGGTTGTCGCATACGATGGACCCGCGCCGCGGGGCGCCGCTGCCTGAACCGCCGGCTTCCGTCACCGTCATCGCGCGAACCTGCGCAGAAGCCGATGCCTGGGCTACGGCTCTGATGGTCCTCGGCCCGAAAGCCGGAACGCAGCTTGCCGAGCGCGAGCGCCTGAATGCGCTATTTTTATTGCGTGGTGCCGAAAGCACGCTTCAGTCTGCGATGGCCGACTCGACGGTGCGGGCGTCGCCGTGGCGGTCGATCTCGACCACCCAGGGAACGACGGTGCCGCGCGTGGATTGCCAGACCAGCGCCGAGGCGAAGCCTGCCGAAAGGATCAGGCAGCCGAAGGCCATGTAGCGCCAGTTGCGGGCCTGGACGCGGGCCGAGCCAATGCGCTCGTCCCAGACCTGGGCCGCGCGTTGGTAGGGTGTGACGGGTTCCGGCGTCTTGCCGTAGTGGGTTGTTGGACGTTTGAAGATGTTCATGAGCGGTTGCTTTCGGAAAGGCTGATGGATGCGCCGCCGCCATGGCTGTCACCGGAGCGGACTGCATGGGCGGCAGCCCCGACGCCGTGGCTCATGGCTTGGCCGCGCATGCGCTGCGCCCAGGCCGGCGGGCCATCGGTGGAAGGAGAACTTGCCGGCGCTGGCGCGGCGGCGGCGCCGATCGTTCCCATGGTCGAGGTGCCGCCGGTCGTCTCGAAGCCGCCCTTGATGCCTGCGGCATGGCTGGATTTGAGGCTGTCGGCGGCGCGGGCGACGGCGCGCTTCAGGGGGGAAACGGCGGCGGCTCCACCGGCGCGGGCGACGCCGCCGAGACCGGCGGCGACACCGGATGCGCCGGACTCGCCCATCGCTGCGAGCGTATAGGCCGAGGATGCCGCGCCGGCGGCCGATGCGCCGCCGCGTGCAAGCGCCGCGCCGCCCGAAAGGGCAGCCCCTCCGCCGCGCGCCGCCAGCATGGTGGCGCCTCCGGCCGCGACCGCCGCGCCGCCGACGGCAAGGCCGGTGCCGACCGCCGCGCCGGCGCTGAGTTGCGGTCCGCCAGAGACGAGACCCGTCGCAATCCCCGGCCCGAAGATGCCGAGGCCGAGAAGGGAAAGGGCGGCGAGCACGATGGCCATGGCGTCGTCGATCGTGGGGGTTGCGCCGCCGAATCCGGCGGTGAACTGGCTGAACAGAGTCGAGCCGATGCCAATGATGACGGCCAGGACGAGCACCTTGATGCCCGACGAGATGACGTTGCCGAGCACACGTTCGGCCATGAAGGCCGACTTGCCCCAGAGGCCGAACG
>JAIPUZ010000123.1 GCA_022833215.1 Mesorhizobium sp.
CGGCCATCGGCCGGGTTGACGGCGAACTGGACGTTGGAGCCGCCGGTCTCGACGCCGATCTCGCGCAGCACCGCGATCGAGGCGTTGCGCATGATCTGGTATTCCTTGTCGGTCAAGGTCAGCGCCGGCGCGACGGTGATCGAGTCGCCCGTGTGGACGCCCATCGGGTCGATGTTCTCGATGGAGCAGATGATGATGCAGTTGTCCGCCTTGTCGCGGACGACCTCCATTTCATACTCCTTCCAGCCAAGCACGCTTTCCTCGATCAGGACCTCGGTGGTGGGGGAGGCATCGAGGCCGGACTGGACGATGGCGAAGAATTCCTCGCGGTTGAAGGCGATGCCGCCGCCGGTGCCGCCAAGCGTGAAGGAGGGGCGGATGATGGCGGGCAGGCCGACCGCATCGAGCGCCTGCGCGGCCACGCCCATGGCGTGCGAGACATAGCGCTGCTTGCGGTCGCCTTCGCCGAGGTTCCAGCTCGTTTCGAGGGCGTCGAGCTCCTTGTCGGACGCGCCGGACGCCTTGAGCGCGGCGCGCTCGGCCTCGTGCTTCTTGCGGTCGGCGTCCTTGACCTCGGTGGCGTTGGCCAGCATCGACTTCGGCGTCTCGAGCCCGATCCTGGCCATGGCCTCGCGGAACAGGGCGCGGTCCTCGGCCTTGTCGATGGCCTGCGCGTCGGCGCCGATCATCTCGACATTGTAGCGTTCCAGCACGCCCATGCGGCGCAGCGACAGGGCGGTGTTGAGTGCGGTCTGGCCGCCCATGGTGGGCAGCAGCGCATCCGGGCGCTCCCTGGCGATGATCTTGGCGACGACTTCGGGCGTGATCGGCTCGATATAGGTGGCGTCGGCCAGTTCCGGGTCGGTCATGATGGTGGCCGGATTGGAGTTGACCAGAATGACGCGGAAGCCTTCCTCGCGCAGGGCCTTGCACGCCTGCGTGCCGGAATAGTCGAACTCGCATGCCTGGCCGATGACGATGGGGCCGGCACCGATGATCAGGATGGATTTGATATCGGTGCGTTTTGGCATGGCAGGGTCCGTTATGGCTGTGCACGCGAAACACCGGCGCCGGGTTTCCGGGTCGGTTCACGCTGCGTGGATTCTCAGTATCAGGCTAAGGGGGCCTTATAGGGGAGAGTTCGAACCGATGTAACCCCGAAAAATGCATGTTTGCCCAGCCAATGCGCATGGCTGGGCAAAATGCACCGCCGGCTTCCGGGCGAAGGGCCGGGCAAGGCGCGTTTGCCGGGCGCACGGGACCCGGAGCGGAACATTCCGCGCCGCCCGCGCGTTGCCAGAGGGGCAAGAATGGTCATGACTCCATCGGGACGATAAGCTATTTATCGCCCGAAGAGATGGCGCAGGCAAAGCCTGCCATGAGATGAGGAACGCGCATGCGCTGGAGAGGCCGTCGCCAGAGCGACAATATCGACGATCAGCGCGGGCAGGGCGGCTTCGGCAGACCCGGAAACATCGGCACCGGTCCCGGCCGCATCCGCATCCCGGTCGGCGGACGCGCGGGCGGCGGCGGCATCTCCACCATCGTCATCCTCGTCGTGCTGTTCTTCGGATTGAAAGCCTGCGGCATCGATCCGATGCAGGTGCTGACCGGCGGTGGCGGCGGTCTGCTGCCGGGCGAGGACAGCGGCCGCGTCACCTCCAGCGAGCCGGGTTCCGGCTCCGTGCGCAACGACGAGATGCGGCAGTTCGTGGCCACCGTCCTGGCCGAGACGGAAGATGTGTGGAACGGCATCTTCCAGGCCAACGGGCTGACCTATCAGGAGCCGCAACTGACCCTGTTCGACGGCCAGATCCGTTCGGCCTGCGGTTTCGCCTCCTCGGCTTCCGGGCCCTTCTACTGCCCGGCCGACAAGAAGGTCTATCTCGACACCTCGTTCTTCCGCCAGCTTTCACAGCAGTTCGGCGCCTCCGGCGATTTCGCGGAAGCCTATGTCATCGCGCACGAGGTCGGCCACCATGTGCAGAACCTGATCGGCGTGCTGCCGAAGTTCAACCAGATGCGCCAGCGCATGAGCGAGCAGGAGGCGAACCACATGTCGATGCAGGTCGAGCTTCAGGCCGACTGCTTCGCCGGCGTGTGGGGGCATTACACCGCGCAGAAGGGCATTCTGGAAGAAGGCGATCTGGAAGAGGCGCTGAACGCGGCACAGCAGATCGGCGACGATACGCTGCAAAAGCGCACACAGGGCTATGTGGTGCCCGAGACCTTCAACCATGGCACCTCCGCCCAGCGCCAGAAATGGTTCGCCCGCGGTTATCAGAGCGGCAAGCTTTCCGACTGCGATACGTTCAACAATCCCATCTGACGCGGGAAACCGCCATCCTGCCTCTTTTACCTCAAGGTGAGGGCGGCGGGTTGCCGGGGCCTGTGATGTCCCGGTGCGAATGGGGTTTTCCGACCGGCTTCCCGCCGGGCCTTTCCTTCAGGGACGGGCGCGGGGAGCCGAAACAGGTCATGCCAGCCGGATACCATGTGGAATATGTCGTCACTGCCGGTCGATTTGCCCGCGCTGGCCTTTCTGGCGCTGGTTGCGGCCCTGTCCGGACTTGCGCGCGGGTTTTCCGGTTTTGGCGCCGCGCTGGTGTTCGTGCCGCTGGCCAGCACGGCGGTGCCGCCCGCAGTCGCCGTGCCGCTGCTGCTGGTCATGGACGCCCTGCTGGCATGGGGCTTCATTCCAAAGGCGGTGCGGCTGGCGAACCACCGCGACGTGGGCCTGATGACGCTCGGGGCCATCGCGGGCATTCCCGCCGGCGTTTACCTGCTGAGCAGCCTCGACCCGCTGACCATCAGATGGTCGATCGTGGCCATCGTGGTGCTGCTGCTGGCGCTGCTGACGTCGAGATGGCGCTATGACGGCGAACCGGCCAGCCCGCTGACCGTTCTGGTCGGGGCCGTTTCGGGCGTGCTGGCGGGTGCCGCGCAGATCGGCGGGCCGCCCGTGGTCGCCTACTGGCTGGGTGGCCGTTCCAGCGCCAGCGTCGTGCGGGCCAACATCATCCTGTTCTTCGCCATCTCCACGGTGCTCTCGGCAATCAGCTACATATGGGGTGGGCTGATCACCGTTCAGGTGCTCATGCTGGCGGTGCTGCTGGCGCTTTTCTACGGCACCGGCCTGTGGCTGGGCAGCCGGATGTTCGGGCTGGCGAACGAGCGCACCTTCCGGCGCATCTGCCTTGCCATGATCGCCGTTTCCGCCCTGATCAGCATGCCCATCCTCGACGGGCTGCTGAGGCCGCAGGAGGATGCGGAAATCCACGCCGCGCCGGACGATGTCAGCATGATGAAACGCTGATCCGTTCTTCTATTGTTCCGCATCCGTGACTGGATTATAAGAAGCGTCCGCCGCGTCGGCGCAGGAGGACAGGCCGCAATGGTCGAAGCCGGAACAGCACGGCGCGGGCTTGCCCTCGTCTTCACCATATTGCTGCTCGACATCATCGGTTTCGGCATCATCATGCCGGTGCTGCCGGCCTTCCTGCAGGAACTGTCGGGCGTGGACGTGAGCGTGGCGGCGCGCGAGGGCGGATGGCTGCTGTTCGCCTATGCGGCCATGCAGTTCGTGTTCGCGCCGGTGATCGGCAACCTCTCGGATCGCTTCGGACGCCGGCCCGTCCTGCTGGCCTCGGTGTTCACCTTCGCCATCGACAACCTGATCTGCGCCATCGCATGGTCCTATCCGATGCTGTTCATCGGCCGCGTGCTGGCCGGCATCAGCGGGGCGAGCCATTCGACCGCCTCGGCCTTCATCGCCGATGTCAGCACCGACGAGAACCGGGCGCGCAATTTCGGCCTGCTGGGAATCGCCTTCGGCATCGGCTTCGTCATCGGGCCGGTGCTGGGCGGTATCCTGGGCGAGTTCGGCCCGCGCGTTCCATTCTGGTTCGCGGCGGGGCTGGCCTTCCTCAACTTCGCGGTCGCCTTCTTCCTGCTGCCCGAAACGCTGGAGGCGAGGCATCGGCGCCCCTTCGAATGGCGGCGGGCCAACCCGGCCGGCACGCTGCGGCAGATGCGCAACTATCCGGGCATCGGCTGGCTGGGGCTGGTGTTCTTCCTGATGACGCTCGGACACATGGTCTATCCGTCTGTATGGTCTTTCGTCAGCGACTACCGCTACGGGTGGAGCGAGCGCCAGATCGGGCTGTCGCTCGGCCTGTTCGGGCTGTGCGGGGCTCTGGTGATGGCCTTTGTGCTGCCGCGGGTCGCGCCGCGGCTGGGCGAATGGCGGACGGCGGCCGTCGGGCTTTCGTTCACGGCAATCGCCGCCTTCGGCTATGCTGCCGCCTGGAAGGGGTGGATGGTCTATGCGGTGATCATGGCGACCTGCCTGGAGGCCCTGTCCGAGCCGCCGCTGCGCAGTCTTGCGGCGGCGAAGGTCCCGCCCTCCTCGCAGGGCGAGTTGCAGGGGGCGATCACCAGCCTGTTCTCCATAACCGCGATCATCGCGCCGCTGCTCTACACGAACATCTTCTCGTGGTTCACCGGACCCGAAGCGCCGGTGGAATTCGGCGGCGCTTCCTATGTGGTGGCCGGCCTGTTCCTGAGCGGTGCGCTTTTGGTGCTGGTGACGAAAGTACGGGTGCCGCAAGGAAAAACGGCGGCCATGAAGGCCGCCGCGAAAAGCTGATCGTTTTCCTGCCGCGGTTCAGGCCGGATTTCGGGCTCGGATTTCAGGCTGGGACTTCAGGCCCGCTCGGCCAGCGCCGGCTCGCCCTTGCGCTCGCGGATGAGGTTGGCGAAGCGGCGGAAGAGGTAATGCGAATCCTGCGAGCCCGGCGAGGCTTCCGGGTGGTGCTGCACCGAGAATACCGGCCTGCCGACGATGGCGATGCCGCAGTTCGAGCCGTCGAACAGCGAGACATGGGTTTCCTTCACGCCTTCCGGCAGCGAGGCGGTGTCGACCGCGAAGCCGTGGTTCATCGACACGATCTCGACCTTGCCGGTGGTGTGATCCTTGACCGGATGGTTGGCGCCGTGATGGCCCTGATGCATCTTGACCGTGTTGCCGCCGGTGGCGAGCGCCAGAATCTGGTGGCCGAGGCAGATGCCGAAGATCGGAATGTCGGTTTTCAGCAGTTCGCGCAGCGTCGGCACGGCATATTCGCCGGTGGCTGCCGGGTCGCCGGGGCCGTTGGAGAGGAAGATCCCATCGGGCTTGAGGGCAAGGATGTCCTGCGCCGACGCAGTGGCGGGCACCACCGTGACCTTCGCGCCAAGGCCGGCCAGCAGGCGCAATATGTTGCGCTTGACGCCGAAATCGACGGCGACGATGTGCATGGACGGCTCGCCCTGCGCGCCATAGCCTTCGTTCCACACCCATGGCGTTTCCTGCCACAGGCTCGACTGGCCGCTGGTGACGTCCTTCGCGAGGTCGAGACCGACGAGGCCCGACCAGCCGGCCGCCTTCTTCTTCAGCGCTGCGACGTCGAAATCGCCGTCCGGCGCATGGGCGATGACGGCATCGGCCACGCCCTTGTCGCGCAGCAGCGCGGTGAGCGCGCGGGTGTCGATGCCCGACATGGCCACGATGCCGCGCTTCTTCAGCCATTCGTCGAGACCGCCGGAGGCGCGGTAGTTGGAAGGGGTGGAGATGTCGGCCTTGAAGATGGCGCCGACAGCACCGGCGCGCGAGATGGGCGCCAGGCTTTCCTCGTCCTCGTCGTTGACGCCGACATTGCCGATATGCGGGAAGGTGAAGGTGACGATCTGGCCGGCATAGGAGGGATCGGTGAGGATTTCCTGATAGCCGGTGAGCGCGGTGTTGAAGCAGACCTCGCCGATGGCCTCGCCGGCAGCGCCGAGGCCGCGTCCCTCGATCACCGTTCCGTCGGCGAGGACGAGCAGGGCGGTCGGCTTCTCCGAAACCCAGGGGGCAGTGCTGGCCATGGCGGCGCTCCATCGTGAAGGTTGCGCGGACATACGGCCGGGGCCGAATATTCGCGGCAAAAGGCACGGGGCTTGCGAAAATCACGCCGCCGCCGCACATCTGATGCTCAGTTCATGCTAAGGCTCACGAAATAGGGGAAGCGGCAAGCCCGGTCAACACCATGAGCCCCCAAGTCGCAGCTTTTCTGCGCCGCCCTGATATTTCATGCAATATGCAGTCCGAAACCGCTTTTCAGCGCCGGGCGACATGCTCTATCTGGGCAATTCAAGGAGAAACGATGATGCGCGAACGGCTGATGGACGAAGTGAAAACGGCGATGAAGGCGGGCGACAAATTCCGCCTGACGACGCTGCGGCTGATCCAGGCGGCGATCAAGGACCGCGACATCGCCAATCGCGGCGTCGGCAAGGAGGCCGCAGGCGCCGACGAGCTTGCCCAGCTTCTGGCCAAGATGGTCAAGCAACGCGAGGATTCGGCAAAAGCCTTCGACGATGGTGGCCGTCCGGAACTGGCGGCCAAGGAGCGCGAGGAGATCGTGGTGATCCGCGATTTCATGCCCCGCCAGATGGACGAGGCCGAAACCGAGGCCGCGATCCGCGCGGCAATTGCCGAGACCGGCGCCGCCAGCGTGAAGGACATGGGCAAGGTGATGGCCGCCCTGCGCGAAAAATATGCCGGCCAGATGGATTTCGGCAAGGCGAGCGGGGCGATCAAAAGCCTGCTCGGTTAAGCACCGGCACTTCGGTGTGTGACGATGGCGTCGCGATCTCGTGAGAGGCCGTTTCCAGCAAAGCCGGAAAGGCTCTAAAGCATGTCGCCCGAAAGTGGGAACCGGTTTCGGGATAACGATATGCTTTAAAAGAAGGGCTTAAAGCGTAAGGAGCGAATCTGAAAGATCGCGACACGCTTTAGATCTCGACGCTGACGGGTCCGTCGGGCCGGCTGCAACAGGAAAGGATCCAGCCCTGCGCCTTTTCCTCTTCGCTGAGGCCGCCGAGAGCATCCATCACCACCTTGCCGGATAGCAGCATGACCCGGCAACTCCCGCAGACGCCCTGCCTGCAGGACGAATTCAGCCAGATTCCCGATGCCGCGGCGGCATCGAGAATGGTTTCATCCGCCCCGCAGGCATAGGTTCGCTCGCCGTCGCCAAAGGTCACGACGCCGCCTGTCGGTCCATCGGCAGGCGGGATATCCGGGGGCAGGGCCGGCCCGGCGATTCCACCGAAGCTTTCGGTGTGGATGCCGGCGAGGCCGAGCGTGGCGGCCGCCTCGCGGGCCGCTTTCATGAAGCCTTCGGGACCGCAGACATAGGCGGTGCGGCCGGCGGCATCCGGAACCAGCTCGGCCAGAAGGCCGGCGGACAGGCGGCGGGGGCCGCCCTGATGCGCCGAGGCGGTCTCACCGCTCAGCACGAAATGCACAGCCAAGCCGGGATGCCGCCGTTCGAGGCTGACGAGTTCCTCGTGGAAGGCGATGTCGCTAAGCTCGCGGCAGCAATGCACCAGCACGACATCGTCGATGCGGCGGCTGTCCCCAAGCCAGCGCAGCATCGACATCAGGGGCGTGATGCCGCTGCCGCCGGAAAGCAGCAGCGGCCGCGCGGAGGGCAGGTCGATCATGTTGAAGCGCCCCTGCGGCGCGCCGGTGCGAAGCGTCATGCCGGGACGGATGTGGTCGTGCAGCCAGTTCGAAACCAGTCCGCCGGGTTCGCGCTTGACGGTGATGTGGATCGCCTGCTCCTGCCCTGTTACGGACGATGGCGCGGACGATATGGAATAGCAGCGCTGGTGGACCGCACCCGCGATCTCGACCTCGACCGCCACATGCTGGCCGGGCCTGAAGGTCAGCGGCGTTGCGTCGGCGGGCTCCAGCACGAAGCTCGACATGGCGTGCGTTTCGCGGATGACCGCACGGCAGACCAGAAGCCGCTCTGAGCCTTGCGGCGGACGAAGCGTGGCCGCTGCCGGGGAAACCGGGGTGAGCGGGTGGGCAGGAATTGTGCTGCCGTGCTCCGGATGCATGGCCACCTCCTGTTGGCACCTGACATGTGGTAACGATAGAGATGTGCCGGATTTTGGGCGAGCCGATTGAAGCAGGGATATCAATCGCCAAATGCGATCGAACTATCTCTGAAGTCAGCCAAAATGCCGGGCGGCCACCTTTTTCAGCGATTGCAGGGCGCGGCGGATCAGCGCTTCGTGGCTGCGGCGTATCTGCACCGCCACATAGACCGGTTGCAGGATTTCCGGCGCGTCGGCGACCAGCGAGAGCGACAGGCCGGCCTCCTTCTGCTGCTGATAGAGATGGGCGGGCAGATAGCTGGTGCCGCCGAAGCGCTGCAGGAAGGCAACCGCGAGCTCCTCATAGCCGACGGTGATCGAGGGGCGGCCGAGATGCGGCAGGGATTCGGCATGGCGGCGTTCGAAATAGGAGGTGTAGGCGGTGTAGACGTAGCGCTCCGGTTCGACCTCCGACAGCTTTGCCGCATGGGTGGAGGCCATGACGAAATGCTCCGTGCCGATGTCCTCGATGCGCAGGTCCGGCTGGTATCTGGGCGCAAAGAGCACGCCAATGTCCACCTTGCCGGCGGCGAGGTCGGCAACGATCTGGGCCGAATAGTCCGCCTCGATGTGCAGGGCCATGCGCTCGCGCGCCGAATAAAGCTCGCCCGCCCAGTCGAGCAGAAGGGTGCGCATCAGGCTGAACTGGGCGGAAACGCGCAGCGTGCCGTCGAAAGCCTCCTGCGCGCGGGCATCGCTGCGGGCATAGTTCCAGGCCGATTTCAGGGTGCGGGCGTGGTCCTCGAAGCGGATGCCGGCGGCGGTGGGGGCAGCGCCGGCGCGGCCGCGCTGGAACAGGCGCGCGCCAACCGCCGTTTCCAGCGCGCGTACGCGCATGCTGACCGTGGACTGGGTGGTGCCCAGACGCTCGGCGGTGCGGTTGAAGTTCCGCGTTTCCAGAAGGTCGAGGAAGGTGTCGAGAAGGTCGAGGTTCATGTTTTCGATCGCTCCTGACGATTGATAAGGCCATATCCGGCCCGTTTATCAAATTAGCGATTTGCCGTCTGATGGCCCCGTCAATATGCGCCATCGTGTGGCGCGGCCTTGCCGTGGGAGGAAAGAGAGGCATGTTCATCGTCGATTGCGATTGCCACAATTACTGGTGCAGCGCGACCGTGCTCGAACCCTATCTGGACGGGTTGTGGAAGGATATGTTCGTGCGCGGCGAGCGCACCGGTCCGGTGGGCGCCTTTCCGCACGGCCACAGGCCCTGGTTCCATCCCGAAGGCTTCGGCCGCGCCGACGTGCAGCCGCAGACCGAGGACGACAACTACCTGATCATGAAGGAGAAACATCTCGACAAGTACAATATCGGGATCGCCATCCTGACCGGCGACGAGCCGATCGAGTCCTCGACGCTGGCCAATCCGCATTACGCCGCGGCGCTGTGCCGGGCCTATAACGACTACCAGATCGACTACTGGCTGCCCAAGGACGAGCGGTTCATGGGCTCGATCGTGGTCGCGCCGCAGGACCCGCATCAGGCGGCGGCCGAAATCCGCCGGCTCGGCGCCCATCCGCGCATGGTGCAGGTGCTGGTGTCGCACGGGGCGCAGCGCCCCTATGGCGATCCGTTCTATCATCCGATCTTCGAAGCCTGCGCCGAAGTCGGCCTGCCGTTCGCCATGCATCTCGGCGGGCAGGGCGGGGTGAACGCGACGCCGATCGGCGCCGGGCCGACGACCTTCTTCTGGGAAACCCATGCGCTGCTGCCGCAATCGGCCATGACGCACATGGCCTCGCTGATCGCCCAGGGCGTGTTCGAGAAGTGGCCGGACCTCTATTGCGTGATCATCGAATGCGGCGTGGCTTGGGTGCCTTCGGTGCTGTGGCGGCTGGATTCCAACTATCGCGCCCTGCGCAAGGAGACGCCGTGGCTCAAGATGCTGCCGTCGGAATATTTCCGACGCAACATCCGCTTCTCCACCCAGCCGCTGGAACAGCCGAAGAATGTGCAGCATCTGTGGGCGGTGCTGGAGGCGATGGACGGCGAGAACACGCTGATGTTCGCCTCCGACTACCCGCACTGGGATTATGACGACGCCAATGCGCTGCACATACCGGCGAAATGGCGCGAGAAGGTCATGGGGCTCAACGCGCTGGAGGTCTACAAGCGCATTCCGCGCCCGCTGGCCGTGGCGGCGGAATAGGGAGGGCGGACATGGCCGAACTGCATTTTGCCTGCGACGTTTCCGAAGTGACGCCGGATGCGGCCAAGATCGTCCGGGTCAAGAACCTGTCGGTCGGCATCTTCAAGCTGTCGGACGGATTCCACGCCCTGCTCAACATCTGCCCGCATCGCGGCGCGGCCCTTTGCGAGGGGCCGATCTGCGGCACGACCCGCGCCACCGACGACCGCGAGTTCCACTACGACCGGGCAGGCGAACTGGTGCGCTGCGCCTGGCATGGCTGGGAGTTCGAGATCCGTACGGGTGAATTCCTGGTCGAGCCGAACATCAAGGCCCGCACCCTGCCGGTGACCGTGGAAGACGACAAGGTGTTCGTGCGCCTGTAGGGCAGGCTCATAGAAACAGGCGAGTGGTCTGTAAAAAACCGCCCTGCATGGGTGCAGGGCGGTCGTTCTTCAATGCGAGGCCGGATTTTCCGGCCTGAGGGGTTTGGAGGCCGAGGCGGTTCAGCTCGCTCGCAGGCGCGAGCCGCGCAGCAGGCCGCGCTCTTCCAGAACCGGATAGACGATGGAGGTCAGCAGCGAGTTGATCTGCTTGAGGTCGCGCAGCGTATCGAGATGGATGGAACTGGTCTCGATCGACTTCAGCGTGCCGTCGCGCAGGCGCAGGAAGTGGCTGTTGCTCGCCTCGCGCTCCATGTCGCGCAGCCTGTCCTTCTCCTGGACGAGCTGGCGCGCGGTGTCCGTGTCGCGCGACACCAGAACGTTGAAGGCAAGGCGCGCATTGGCGAGGACGGCGCCGTGGAAGGCGGTGATCTCGCGCCAGCCTTCCGGCGTGAATTCGAGATTCTGCGCCATCTTCTTGCGCACATGCACCAGCATGTTGCGCACGATGATGTCGCCGACCTGTTCCAGCTTGACGCAGGCGCCGATCAGTTCCTGACAACGCAGCGCCTGATCCTCGGTCAGCGGGTTGCGGATGAGCTTCGCCAGATAGATCTTGATGGCGGCGTGGCGTTCGTCGACGCGGTCGTCGAGCGCCGCCAGCGCGTTGATCTTGTCGTCGTCCGCACTCTCGTAGAGCTCGATGATGCGCTTGAGCATGATCTCCACGGTCTCGCACACGCGCACCACCTCGCGCGTGGCGTTGGCGAGCGCCTGCGGCGGGCTGGACAGCGCCGATTCCGACAGCGCCGACAGCTCCATCACCTGCATCGGCGTCTCCGGGTCCGGCTTGCCGCCGAGCGCCACGATCTTTTCGGAGGCACGGTAGACGAGGCCGGCCAGCGGCAGGCCCGCGATGAGGATGATGACGTTGAACAGGATGTGGGCGTTGACGATCTGGTCCGACGCGGTCGCGCCGAGGAAATCGATCTGCGGCCTGAAGATCATGACCAGCGCCAGCATCACGATCGAGCCCATGCCGCGCATCAGAAGATTGCCGACCGGCACGATGCGCACGCCGGGCTCGGAATTGCGGGTCAGCATCGGCGCTATGATCGAGGAGCCGAGATTGACGCCCAGAACCAGAACCACGCCAAGCTCCGGCGTGATCAGGCCGCGTCCGGCCATGGTCGCCATCAGCAGGACCGAGGCGATGGAGGACTGGAACAGCCATGTGATCAGCGCCGCCAGAAGATAGGCGGTGATCGGGTCGCCCGAGAAATAGTTGATGATCATCGGCATCAGCGGGCTTTCGCGCAGCGGCTCCGATGCGTGGCCGATCATTTCGAGCGACAGGATGAGCAGGCCGACGCCGACCAGGATGCGGCCCTTCTGGCGCCAGTCGCGGCTTTCCGTGGCCATGAACAGGAACGTGCCGACGATGAGGCAGAGCGGCACCAGCAGGGTGAGGTCGTAGGTCAGAAGCTTCGCCACCAGCGCCGAGCCGATCTCGGCCCCGCGCACGGCAAGCTGGCCGGCAAGGCCCGAAACGATGCCCGCGCCGGCGAAGGAGCCGACCAGAAGGGTGACGGCGGTGGAGCTTTGCAGGGCGATGGCGAGGCCGGTGCCCGCCAGCACCGCCATGATGGGATTCTGCAGGGTGGCGCGCAGCTTGTGGCGCAGCACGTCGCCATAGGCGCGCTCCACACCCGTCTTCACCAGACGGGTGGCATAGAGCATCAGCGCCACGGCGCCGGCCAGATGGACGAGGACCACCGATCCGGTCATGCATGCCCTCCCGCACGGCAGGAGGCTGCGGCGGCGCGGCGGCGCGGCCACATAGAACAGATTGCGCGACCGGCGCGCTGGCTGATGCGAATCACATGCATGACGGGAGTATCCTGTGCGGCCTTATATATTAGCCGGGTAATCAATATTGTCCAGCCCCCGTAGTATCTTGGCGCATTTTGTGGCCCCCTCAAGGCAGGCCGCCGCACCGACGGCCAGCGTGGGGGGAGGCGGCTTGCGCAGGGGGGGCTCCGGGTTCCTGCCAAACTGAATCAAGGCGGCTGTTTAAGGGGCGGATTCTGTTACGGAAATGTAATGTGCCCGTTCAGTTTCGGTTCATGCGCCCGGCCCTATCTCTGTGGACATGAACAACGCAGGAGCGCCTTTCATGAAACGCATCATCCTCTCGATCATGGCCGTGTCGATGCTGGCCGCCACTTCGCTTCAGGGGCAGGCCGCTCCGCTGAACAGGCCGGCCGCGCCGCAGGCCGAGCTGGTGCAGGTCGATTACCGCAAGCCGGTTCACGGGCAGAACAACAAGAAGCCGGTCCACAAGTACGACAACCGGCGCGACCATGGCCGCTATGGCAAGCACCAGGCCGTGAAGAAGCCGGGTTATGCGAAGCCGGGTTATGCCAAGCCGGGTTATTCCAAGCCGGGTTATGGGGGGCATCACGACTGGAAGCGTGGCCAGCGCTACTCCGACTGGCGCCGCCATCCGCCGGTGCGCGATTATCACCGCCACGGCCTGAAGCGTCCGGCCCCCGGCCAGCAGTGGATCAAGGTCGACAACGACTACCTGCTGGTGGGACTGGCGACCGGGCTGATCGCCGGCGTGATCGCGGCGCGGTAAGCGAACCTCAGAACGCGAAAAGGGCGGCCCGGTGCCGCCCTTTTCCGTTTGCCTGCCTGTGAATACCGGGCATGGCGCGCAGCGAGAGTCGTCTTGCACGCGAATGAGGTCTATATGAAGGGAAACGAGCAGTTTCCCATCATGCGCTTTCCAACCTCATTTCTCGACGAGATACGCGACCGGGTGCCGATCTCATCGGTGATCGGGGGGCGCGTGACGTGGGACCGCAAGAAGACCAATGCGCCCAAGGGCGACTGGTGGGCGTGCTGCCCGTTCCATGGCGAGAAATCGCCGAGCTTCCATTGCGAGGACCGCAAGGGCCGCTACCATTGCTTCGGCTGCGGCGTCTCGGGCGATCATTTCAAGTTCCTGACCGAACTGGACGGCCTGAGCTTTCCCGAGGCGGTGGAGCGCGTCGCCGACATGGCCGGCGTGCCGATGCCGGCGCGCGACGTGCAGGCGGAGGCGCGCGAGAAGCAGCGCGCCGAACTCACCGACGTCATGGAAATGGCGACGGCCTTCTTTCAGGAGCGGCTGCAATCGGCGGAAGGGGCGAAGGTGCGCGCCTATCTGCGCGACCGCGGCCTGACGCCGGCCACCCAGCAGTCGTTCCGGCTGGGCTATGCGCCCGAAAGCCGCAACGCGCTGAAGGAATATCTGGCCTCGCGCGGGGTGGGCAAGGAGGAGATCGAGGCGTGCGGGCTCGTGGTGCACGGCCACGACGTTCCGGTTTCCTACGACAGGTTCCGCGACCGCATCATGTTCCCGATCCCGGATTCGCGCGGGCGCATCATCGCCTTCGGCGGACGGGCGATGTCGCCCGACGCGCTGGCGAAGTATCTCAATTCGCCCGAGACGGAGCTCTTCCACAAGGGCAATGTGCTCTACAATTTCGCCCGCGCCCGCAAGGCGGTGGCGCGCGGCGAGCCGGTCGTGGTCGTCGAAGGCTACATGGACGTCATCGCGCTGGCGCAGGCGGGGTTCGAGAATGCGGTGGCGCCGCTGGGAACCGCCCTGACGGAGAACCAGCTCGTTCTTCTGTGGCGCATGGCCGGCGAGCCGGTGCTGTGCTTCGACGGCGACGGCGCGGGCCTCAAGGCCGCGTGGCGCGCGGCCGACCTCATCCTGCCGCTGATCGAGCCCGGCAGGACGGCGCGCTTCGCACTGCTGCCCGACGGCAAGGACCCGGACGACCTGGTGCGCGACGGGGGCGCGGAGGCATTCCGCTCCGTGCTTTCGGAAGCGCGGCCGCTGGCCGACCTTCTGTGGATGCGCGAGACCTCCGGCGCCGTGTTCGACACGCCCGAGCGCCGCGCCGAGCTGGAAAAGACCCTCAGGGAACTAACCGGCCGCATTCGCGACGAGACGGTGCGCTTCCACTACAACCAGGAAATGCGCGAGCGCGTGCAGAGTTTCTTCGGCCCGCAGCGCAATCGCCAGCAGGGACGCAATGGCGGCCGGGGGCAGGGGGGCGGTTTTCAGGGCGCGCGCGCCCAGGGCGCCGGCTCGTGGTCGCGGCAGGGCGGGGCCGGCGGCCGCAACGCGATCACCGAAAGCCTCGGGCGCTCGGCGCTGCTGAAGCGCGGCGGCGAGGTGATGACAGTGCGCGAGGCGACCATCGTGGTGACGCTGGTCAACCATCCGGCGCTGATCGACGAGTTCTTCGAGCATATCGAGTTCCTCGACCTCGCCAATGGCGACCTGCGCAAGCTGCACGCAGCCCTTCTCGACGCGCTGGCGCACGATCTGGCCAACGAGAGGCGGGCGGTCGTCGAGGCGATAGGCCGCGCCGGGCACGCGGACATATGGGAGCGGGCCGAGGCGCTGATCCGGCGCACGCGGCAGTGGCCGGCGCTGGAAAGCGCGGCGCTGGACGACGCCCGTGACGCTTTCGCCCAGGCGCTACACTTGCACCGCAGTGCGCGTACTCTACATAAGGAGCTGAAGCAGGCGGAGGCCGCGCTCGCCAGCGACCCCACAGATGAGAATTACAGGCGCCTCGTGGAAATTCAGGCGCAATTCCGGGATGTGCAGGCGACAGAGGCTCTGATCGAAGGCTTCGGCGTGTTGTCGGGCCGGGCCGGCAGGAGTTAGCCGGCGGCAGGTCAGGCTGTGGGCGGTTGCCGCCGTCCGCGGCCTAAAGGCGCATTTGGGGCAATTGATTCGCTTTTTCAGGGCGAATCATGCCACAGGCGCTTGACCTATCGGTAGAATGACGGAATCAGGTCGATTCTTGTCACTGTGAACCCGACTTGCTTTTAACTCGACGGGGCGTCGACGAAAAGAACGCAGATGCAGATATGCCGCTCGATGCAAGATGGATTTCAAGACGCGATTGAAAACCAGGGTTAATCCGGGCTTAACGGGAAATGCGGCAACTGTGGCCATGGGGCGCGTCGGTTCGACGGCTGCGCCCGACTTTGCAGCAGGCTTAGATTTCGCGGCTTGAACAGCCGTCTGGAGGCAGAAGAAGAATGGCGACGAAGGAAAAGGAAGAGGTCGAGAACGAACGCGAGGGCGCAACCGACGGCCCGCTGCTCGACCTTTCCGACGATGCTGTCAAGAAGATGATCAAGGTCGCGAAGAAGCGCGGCTATGTCACCATGGACGAGCTGAACGCGGTTCTGCCTTCCGAGGAAGTCACTTCCGAGCAGATCGAGGACACGATGGCGATGCTGTCCGACATGGGCATCAACGTCGTCGAGGACGACGAGCAGGCGGAAGAAGAGGCCGAGCAGTCGGAGGACGATCCGCAGGAAGTCGCCGAGCAGACCGGAACGGCCGTGGTGGCCGTCGCCAAGAAGGAGCCTACGGACCGCACCGACGACCCCGTGCGCATGTATCTGCGCGAGATGGGCTCGGTGGAGCTGCTGTCGCGCGAGGGTGAAATCGCCATCGCCAAGCGCATCGAGGCGGGCCGCGAGACGATGATCGCGGGCCTGTGCGAAAGCCCGCTGACCTTCCAGGCGATCATCATCTGGCGCGACGAGCTGAACGAGGCGAAGATCCTGCTGCGCGAGATCATCGACCTCGAAGCCACCTATGCCGGCCCCGAGGCCAAGCAGGCGCCGGTGGTGGAGCGCACGGAAGAAGAGACCAAGCCCAAGGCCGACGAAAAGCCGCGCCGTGGCCGCGGCGAGGACGACGACATCACCAATGTCGGCGGCGACACGCGCGGCGAGGAGGAAGAAGAGGAAGAGGACGAGGCCAACCTGTCGCTGGCCGCCATGGAGGCGGAACTGCGGCCTCAGGTGATGGAAACCCTCGACGTCATCGCCGACACCTACAAGAAGCTGCGCAAGCTGCAGGACCAGCAGGTCGAGAACCGGCTGGCGGCGGCCGGCACGCTGTCGCCCAGCCAGGACCGCCGCCTGAAGGAGCTGAAGGACCAGCTCATCAAGGCGGTGAAGTCGCTGTCGCTCAACCAGGCCCGCATCGAGGCGCTGGTCGAGCAGCTTTACGACATCAACAAGCGTCTGGTGCAGAACGAGGGCAGGCTGCTGCGTCTGGCCGAAAGCTACGGCGTGCGCCGCGAGGAATTCCTGAGGGAATATCAGGGCTCCGAGCTCGACCCCAACTGGACCAAGGCCATCGCGAACCTGTCCAGCCGCGGCTGGAAGGAATTCTACCAGAACGAGAAAGACACGATCCGCGACATTCGCGGCGAGATCCAGAACCTCGCGACCGAGACGGCGATCTCGATCCTCGAATTCCGCAAGATCGTCAATCAGGTGCAGAAGGGCGAGCGCGAGGCGGCCATCGCCAAGAAGGAGATGGTCGAGGCAAACCTGCGCCTCGTCATCTCCATCGCCAAGAAGTACACGAACCGCGGCTTGCAGTTCCTCGACCTCATTCAGGAAGGCAATATCGGCCTGATGAAGGCGGTGGACAAGTTCGAGTACCGGCGTGGCTACAAGTTCTCGACCTATGCGACGTGGTGGATCCGGCAGGCGATCACCCGCTCGATCGCCGATCAGGCGAGGACGATCCGCATTCCGGTGCACATGATCGAGACGATCAACAAGATCGTGCGCACCTCGCGCCAGATG
>JAIPUZ010000124.1 GCA_022833215.1 Mesorhizobium sp.
AGGACTGGCGGCGCATCGCCACCCGCTACGACCGGTGTGCTCACACATTCTTCTCTGCAATCTGCATCGCAGCAGCCATCATCTTCTGGCGCTGATCAACGAGTCCTGAGCCTAGTCCCGCGACTATTAACGGATGCGGTATATGAATGATTTTCTAATATATGTATTTTTTTCAGTACTTGGGTGGATAATTGGCGAGATATTAAGAGGTTTTTTAAAGGATAAAATTCAACGTTTTGGAAGGTCTGTATTAGAAGAAAATTATCGCAGAAAAACATAACCACTGGAGAATATCACCGTATAGGTTATTATACGACAAGCTTGTTCGTTTTGGACGGTAATGGGAATTACAAATACACGACAAACACTATTGAAGCTCGTTACCATGACGGGACACCCGACAGCCCCGACGATATTTCGGACCGAATCTTAGAAAAAGAACGCGAAATGGAAGCTCGCAAAGCAGCCGGCTCGGCTGAAATTTGGGATGGTATAGGGGTTGGCGTTAAATCATACACAATATTGAGGGACAACATTGAAGAGAATCTGTCTATTGTAATCGATTTTTACAAATCAAGATATGCTCAATTTCAGGCAACAGTTGCAACAATTGGTAAAGAAGACCGATCAGACTCCAATTCAATATTCAATATACATTTAAAAAACAGGATTCCTCGCGACCTTATACCATATCTTGCTCATCATTCTGGAATTGCTGTTCTTGTTATAACATCAGACAATATATTAATACTCACACAGCGTGACAAAAAAACAGGAGCTCGCGCCGGTGAAAATGACGTATCAGTGGTCGAAGGAATAGGGCCAACAAAGGATGCTGATACATCTGTAACAGTTAATAAAATTGACGTCTTTAGGGCAATTGTTAGAGGTTGCAATGAAGAATTAGGATTTATACCATCATTTGACGAGATTTCTATACTCGGATTTGGTGTAGATATGGCATTTTACCAGTACAATTTTCTCTCTATTATTAGAACAAAACTTACATATATGGATATAGAGAGAAATCGAAATGGTAGAGCGAAAGATGGATGGGAAACAAGGATAAAGCCAATTGCGTATGATATCGATACGGTTCTTACAACAGTGAACGAGGAAAAAATGTGGGGGTTTGCGTCAACACTTCTGCATTGGGCTTTGATAAACGAATTTTCTCAACATGTCGTTGATGCAAAGGCCAAGCAAATAGTATTGAGACGCGATAGCTACAAAGATCAATAAAACTTCCCAAACGTGCTGACGTCATCGCTACAAAAGGTAGTCCGCTGAATTCCATTGCCAGGTTTCCTCAGTTGAGCGTTTGCTACTCTTTTACAACTCAATGTTCTGTGCGATAGAGAGATACAAAAGAGGAACATCCCCCTATCAACCCACAAAGTCTGGTTTCTACGGCTTTTCAGCGATGGTGGGCGCTCCCTGCGGACCCACCATTTCCTAAATCTTTGATTTAGGTTAGGAAACTCCGCTTTAAACTGTCGCCAGCTATGGCAGTGGGGCGCGATGAACGGATGATCCGCACGTAAGAAACAGCGGACACTTCGGGCAGCCCTTCTTCCTGCTGAGCATTTTGCAGCCAGATGGAAACATCTGGCGTCACAGAAATGCGCCCGAACAAAGAGATAGAGCATTTCTGCGATTCCGAGAAAAGTAGAAATGCCCTTAAAAGCCCCGCGCCTTGCGGACACAGGGCTTTTCGTAAAACCGGGCTTAAGATACGCGGCTTTCGCCGTGCCCTCGCTCACGCTCAGGCTTTCACGATCTTTTCGGACACCAGGCCAAGACGGGCGCAGGCGTTGCGCGTATCCACCACCAGCTTCGAGTTTTCCAGAACCGAACCGTAATCGACCGCGTCGTGGTCGGTGGCGATCAGCACGGTGTCGTAGCCCGCGATGGTTTCGGGAGCCAGCGCCACGGAGCGGCGGCCGGCCAGTGAGGCGTGCTCGCGGGTCATGGTGATTTCGGGGATATGCGGATCGTGATAGTCGATCTTCGCGCCCCGCTCCTCAAGCAGTTCGATGAGCCTGAGCGAAGGGCTTTCGCGCATGTCGTCGACATTCTTCTTGTAGGCGATGCCCAGCACCAGCACCCGCGCGCCGTTCAATCCGCGCCTGAGATGTTCATCCATGGCGCGCGCCATCTTGTCCACCACCCGCCGCGGCATGGCCGTGTTGATCTCGCCCGCAAGTTCCACGAAGCGGGTGGAAATCTCGTATTCGCGGGCCTTCCAGGTCAGATAGAACGGGTCGATCGGAATGCAGTGGCCGCCGAGGCCCGGCCCCGGATAGAACGGCATGAAACCGAACGGCTTGGTCTTGGCCGCGTCGATGACTTCCCAGACGTCGATGCCCATCGCCTCGTAGACGACCTTCAGTTCGTTGACGAGCGCGATGTTCACGGCCCGGAAGATGTTTTCCGTCAGTTTCACGGCTTCGGACGTCGCCGTCGAGGAAACGGGGACCGTGCGCGTCACCAGCGCGCCATAAAGCGCGTCGGCCAGTTCCATGGCCAGCGGACCGTCGCCGCCGACAACCTTGGGAATGGTCGATGTGCCGAAATCGGGATTGCCCGGATCCTCGCGCTCGGGCGAGAAGGCCAGGAAGAAATCGCGGCCGCTCTTCAGCCCGCCCTCTTCCAGGATGGGCCGCAGCACTTCATCCGTGGTGCCCGGATAGGTGGTCGATTCCAGAACCACCAGCTGTCCCGGACGCAGCCGCCCGGCCACCACATTTGCGGTCGCCGTCACGAAAGACAGGTCCGGTTCGCGATGACGGGTCAGCGGCGTCGGCACGCAGATGAGGATGGCGTCGGCTTCGTCCAGCCGCGAGAAATCGGCCGTGGCTTCGAAAAGCCCCTTGTCGATGGCGCCTTTGATCAGCGCGCCGTCGATATGCTTGATCATGGTCTCGCCGGCATTGATGCGGCTGACGCGGTTTGCGTCGATATCGAAGCCGAGCACCGGAAAGCCGGCGTTGGCGGCGGTCACTGCCAGAGGCAGGCCGACATAGCCGAGCCCGACGATACCCACGCGCGCCGAGCGCTTGCCTATCGCCTCGCGCAGCTTTTCAAAAGCCTCGTTGTTCGAGCCTGCATTCTGTTCCGAGGAAGGCTGCGGCATTCTGAGGTTCCTTTTATCCTTGATCATGCACTTGGGCGAGATAGCCGGGGCTTTGCCGCGAGGCAAGGCTTGCACCCCGCGCAAGGCCGTTTTCCGGGCAAACCGGACGGCCATCGACATCGTTATCTCCGGTAAAGCCTGAGGCGTGTTTCACCGTTTTCAGGCCGCCATCCTCCTTGTGGCCTCGAGTTCGGCCACGACGCGCTGCGCATGAGCGAGAGCGGCCTTCATCCTGCCCTGCAGGATGCTTTTTTCCATCTGCGCACAGGCCGACGCCACGATGAGCTGCCTGCGGCCGGGATGGCTGGCCGGGATGTCCGGATTGTCGAGACGCACCTGCGCCAGAAGCCCTTCGAATTTCTCGTTCGTGGAAAGGGAAGCCGGCAGCCCCGCTCCCAACGGCATGAGCGACCACTGCCCCCACCCGCCGAAGACCCGCGGCGAACCGTCCGCGCCCATCGCAACGTCCCCGGGCGGAAACGCAGGATGGTTCAGGCACAAGGGCAGTTCGGCAATCGTCTTGCGGATCGTCGGCAGGGCCTTGAGGAACCTGGCGAGTATGTCAGCGTCCTCATTCGTATCGACCGCGATTTCCATCCTCGCGATCAGATCCCTTGTCAGGCGCTTTTGCATGGCCTTGTGAGTGGCCGAGTAGGTGCGGGCCAGCGCCGCCGGCACGCTGACCGACCACAGGTTGGCGACGAATGCCTGATGGGCCTGCGTGAAGGCGGCACCTTTCGGCGCAACCCCGGTTCCTGCCTCGTAGATGATGCATTCGTGCTCGCCATGCGTGAAGCGCGCGACAATCGACGCCGCCCACACGGATTCGCGGCTCACATGGCGAAACAGCAGATCCTCGTTTTCCAGCATCCGCCGCAGGCGCGGCGCGAACACGCGCAGCCGGAAATGGCGTTCCTGTCCATGCTGGCCCTCGAGCGCTATGGAAAACTCGGCCATGCCCGGCACGGCGGTGTCGAGCCAGCCGATGCGCAGGGTTTCCCCCTCCTCCCTCACCGGGGCCAGTGCGCCGGCAATCAGCCGCTCCCGCTCTTCCCGCCCGAAAAGCTGGCGCAGGGTGCGCTGGTCATTGCGTTCCGAAGGATGGAACTGGCGGTTCGGGAACACCAGCGTGTCGACCAGCTGGCGCTTCTGGGCCAGCGTGACGATATCCCTGACCGCCCCGGTCATCGCCGACGTCATCTGGCGCAGAAGCATGAAGCAGATGATGGCGACAAGCACATTGGCGCCGCCTTCCTGCAGGAACGGAAGCAGGATGATGAGGAAACCGGAAAGAAACGCAACCGAAGACAGGATGTTGAGATAGCTTGCGAGCTGACCGGTGATGAAATCGGCCAGTCTGTTGCCGTTCAGCGGCGTGACACCTCTCAGCGCCCATGCCGTCACCGCATAGAAAAACAGTCCCAGACCGCAAAGATAGGCCGCCAGCAAGGGGGCGAGCACCGCCAGCACGACCATGCCGGCAAGCACGAACAGCCCTGCCGAGACGATCTGCATGAAGCGGGCGTAGTTGCCCTGCATTTCCGCGCGCTGATTGTCGACCAGCGACATGACGCTCGCCGCGCTCATCAGATCGGCGCCGGCCTTGTCCGACAAACGCCTGGTGTGCCCTTCCAGAAAAAGGGTCAGCGCGTAGAAGGCGATCGCCGCCGCCGAGAGGATGACGATACCCGAATTCTTCTGGTCGTCGGCAAGGAAAGGGTGGAAATAGTGCGGAATACCGCTTGAGCCGGCGAGCAGGATCACCTTGAGCGGCAGCAGGAAGGCAAGCAGGCGGGTAATGCGCGCAACCGTCAGATAGACGACCAGCGCCAGCGTCACGCCGGGCACGACGCGCAGGAACTGCCGCAGGACCTGGGCAAGCCACCATAGCGAGCTTCTGGTTTCGGCACACAGGTTCATCGGCGTGTCACCGGCCTTCGTCTGTCATGTGCGCCTGCCGCTCCGGCGCGTTCCCTTCAGGGCGCAGGCGTGCCGGGAAGAGATCGGGAGAGCAGTTCGACATCACAAAAGCGCGGCCGGCTTCGATACGTTCCATCCATGCCTTCTCATCGGCCCAGAGCCTGTCCATCGCAGCCCACACGTCCCGTGGTTCGGCATAAAGGGCGGCGTCCCCGAATGTAGCACGAAAAACCGGGGGCAGGATCACCGGAACGCCGACGGCCATGGCCTCCATCGGCGCGCGGCCGAACTCTTCGATATAATCGTCATGCGGGTAGTGCAGGAAGAAATCCAGATCCGAAAGGAATTCCCTGACGTCGCGGGTCCCGAATTCCCCGGCTGTCCAGTTTGCGGGCCACCTGCCCGCAATCGTGCGGGCATGGGCCGCTCCGCCCAGAAAGCGCACCTCGCAGGCACGCCCGGCGCAATAGGCATCGAGAAGGTCCCTGCGCGCGCCGGGCCACTTCAGCACATGGTCGCGGCCGTGGCGGCCCGCCACCGGCCGGCCGCGCTCGCGGCCGCGCCAGTGCGGTTCCCGCGCGCACCATTCGTGCGTATCGATCAGCGGCGTCCAGGTGTCCCCGTGCGGCGGCGGATAGCGCGGATCGGCCGTCATGAGCGCGCGAACCGTTCCCGAAATGGGGGCCCACTCACCCTCATGCCCGAAATATTCGACAAGATGCCGTCGCACGGTGGCAGGGTCGTAGGCCATGTCCTTGCCGCTCCTGTCGCGTTCGGCCATCTGGTTCACCACCACGACAAGCCGCTCGTGCGCGATCCGGGGAAACATGTCGAGGCGATGGTGCAGGAGCGGCGGATGCGTCACCACGACCGTTCGCGCTTCGAGGCTCTCGCCGGCGCTCACGATGCGCACGCCGTTTTCGGCGGCATGGTCGATCACCTGTCTCCTCAGCGGTACGGAGACGTCGAGATCGTAGCGGCGATAGTGCAGGAGGCCCGTGCTCAGGCCCGCCGCATTGGCCGCGCGCAGCATGGCCATCGCCGAGTGATAGGTGCCTCCGCTCATGTTGAAATCGCCGATGAAGACGACATCGAGCCTTTCCCCGGCGGCGGGCCCGCTCCTGATCGCAAGGGGAACCGGAAGCGATTGCGGCACCCCGGCGGGGGCCGCTGCCTTGCGCTCCGCCAGCGACATGTGCCACGCCCCGACGACCTCGTGATAGGTCCGCCTGATGCCGTGATGGAACGTGCGCACATGCGTGTTGCCGTGGCGGGTCAGCGATGTCGGCACCGTGCGGGCGAAGGCCAGCGGACAATCCGAAACCACCTGTCGCCGGTGATTGGCGCCGAAAATCACGTCGAGCCGCCTCACGAACTCCTGATCGGCGGAAACCCGCACCTCATGCCAGTTTCCGGCCTTCGCGAAGGCTGAACGCTCGATCATCAGCGACGACAGGTTGAGCGGGGTCAGGCTTTCGGAAGGTCGCCATGTGCCGAAAAAGGCGAGCGATGGGGTGGCGCGCGCCATGCGCGACAGGTTGTAGGGAGGCCCGGACGACCCCAGCAGCGCGCGCACCTGCATCCCGATGCGCAGCGGATGCGCCCAGTCGTCGGCGTCGTGAACGGTCACGAAGCGGCCGCTCGCCTCTTCCAGCGCGCGGTTCCGGCAGGCATAGCTGCCGCCATTGCGGGCCTGCCGGATCAGCCGGAACCGCTCGTCGGCCGCGCAGAATGCCGCAACCGTTTTGGCGGTATCGTCCGTGCTGCAATCGTCGACCACGAGAACCTCGAGGTTGCGCCAGCTCTGCTCCGCGAGGCTGGCCAGAGCGGTGAGGATGGTGTCGGCGCAATTGTAGGCCGGCACGATCACCGTCACCTTGTTGTCCGCATCGAAGTGGGTCCGCACGCCCTCGGTGCGGATGTTGTCCAGCGTAAGTGGCGCATCTTCATCGCGCCTGGCGATCCCGGGCAGCCTGAAGCGCCGGTAGATGGCGTTGATGCACTCCAGCGTCGCGGCCCCGGCTTGCCCGTCCTCACTGCCGGACACGGCGGGGTTCTCGCAGTTCGCCTTCATGAGCTGAAGCCCGATGTCGAAGGACAGGCCGGCGCCGGCCCGTTCGATCAGGGCCTTCGCCTCCTGCGTCCGCCCGAGCCGGCACAGGAACAGCGCTTCAGGCATATATTGCCGGGCGGTTCGCCACAGGCGCGGATCGAGGGCGAGACGGTCCCGCATTTCCTTCAGGGCGGCAGCGAAATCGCCCTCGACGGCATGCCACCGGGCGAGGCTGTAGCAGGCTTCGGTCCTTTCCCGCAGGGGCCGGCCGGCATCCGCCTTCAGCCGTTCGAGATCGGCGCGCGCCTGCGTGGAGAACCCTTGCCACAGCTTGTCGTCATATTCCGCCGCGAGCGTGCGGGAGGTGAACCGTTCGCGCACGAAATCCCTGGCCGCGCGCGGCACCGCCGCCCTGGCGGCAGCGGGAAACCGGTCGTAGACGCGCCGCAACCCTCCTTCGAGGGAAGCCGCGAGTGTCTTCTTCAGCGAACCGCGCATCGCTGCCGTTCGCTCTGGCCCGACAGAAGCCGATCTGTTTCCGGAACCGGAACAGGATCATCCTTCGCAGACTGGGTCATAGGGTCATCGCCTTGGTTGCAGTGCGCTTGCCCCTTGCCCGCGTGCCCCAAGCGTTCGACTCGTTCAACAGCCGTTTCCACCCATGGAACATGTCAGCAATATGATCAACTGCTTCCATCGGACCAACATCCGCGCATTTTCGCTTCTGCCGCAGCCTCCCTTGACTCCTCCGTCCGCGAATGCTCACACACCACCCGTCAGGGAAAACGAGGTCCTTCGCGATGCGGGTCACTGTCTTTGGAACAGGGTATGTCGGGCTGGTGACGGGCGCCTGCCTTGCCGATGTCGGCCACCATGTTCTGTGCATGGACATCGACGAGAACAAGATCGCGAGGCTGAAGGCCGGCGAGATTCCCATCCATGAGCCCGGCCTCGACGAGATCGTCAGGCGCACCGCCGGCTCCGGCCACCTCGCCTTCACCACCAGCCATGCCGATGCCGTGGCCCATGCCGACCTTCAGATCGTCGCCGTCGGCACGCCGCCGGATGAAAGCGGCGCGGCCGACCTGCAATATGTGCTTGCCGTGGCCGGGGCCATCGCCACCCACATGCAGTCGCCGAAGATCGTGGTGGTGAAATCCACCGTCCCTGTCGGCACCTGCGACAAGGTGGCGGAACGGCTGGCTTCCGTGCTCGCCACACGCGGCTCGCCGCTCGGCTTCGATGTCGTCTCCAACCCGGAGTTCCTCAAGGAGGGCGCCGCGGTGGCGGACTTCCAGCGCCCCGACCGCATCATCGTCGGCACCGGCTCTCCCCACGCGCGCACCGTGATGGCCGAGCTCTACGAGCCGTTCAACCGCAACCACGACCGCATGCTCTACATGGCCACGCGCTCGTCCGAACTCACCAAATATGCCGCCAACGCCATGCTGGCGACCCGCATCTCCTTCATCAACGAGATCGCCAACCTCGCCGAGCGCCTCGGCGCCGATATCGAGCAGGTGCGGCGCGGCATCGGATCCGACCCGCGCATCGGCTATCATTTCATCTATCCCGGCGTCGGCTACGGCGGCAGCTGTTTCCCGAAGGACGTGCAGGCGCTCACCCGCACCGCGCGTGAGGTCGGCTACAGCGCGGGCCTGATCGAGGCGGTGGAAGCGGTCAACGACAGCCAGAAAACCCGGTTGTTCGACAACATCGCAGCGCATTTCGGTGGCGCCGATGCCCTGCGCGGCAAAACCATCGCGCTCTGGGGCCTCGCCTTCAAGCCGAACACCGACGACATGCGCGAAGCGCCCAGCCGCGTGCTGATGGAAGCCCTGTGGAAGGCCGGCGCGAAGGTGCGCGCCTTCGATCCTGTCGCCGGCGGCGAGACGTTGCGCCTCTACGGCGAGGAACCCGGCTTCGAACTGGTGCAGGACAAATATTCGGCCCTCGACAATGCCGACGCGCTCGCCATATGCACCGAATGGCAGCAATTCCGCGCGCCGGACTTCGATGAAATGGCGCTGCGGCTGACGCAGCGGGTCATCTTCGACGGCCGCAATCTCTATTCGCCCGAGCGCCTGCGCGACGACGGGTGGACCTATTACAGCATCGGCCGCGCCCCCGTCAGGCCCCAGGCACAGGCACAGGAGCGGCAGGCGTGAAGGTCCTCGTCACCGGCAATGCCGGCTTCATCGGCTTCCACGTCGCCCGGCGGCTGGTCGAACGCGGCGACGATGTCGTCGGCTTCGATTGCGTCAACGACTATTACGACCCGGCCCTGAAGGAAGCCCGCCTCGCGCGACTGGACGAAACCTCGGGCCGGCAGGGCGGCAGCTACCGCTTCATCCGCGCCGACCTCACCGACCGCGCCGCGGTGGAAAGCTGCTTTGCCGAACACCGCTTCGACCGGGTCATCCATCTGGCGGCACAGCCCGGCGTGCGCTACAGCCTTGAAAATCCCTATTCCTATGTGGCGAGCAATCTGGTCGGTTTCGTCAACGTTCTGGAAGCCTGCCGCCATGGCGGGGTCGGGCATCTCACCTATGCCTCGACCTCAAGCGTCTACGGCGCCAACACGAAGATGCCCTACAGCGAGCACGATCCGGTCGATCACCCGCTTCAGCTCTATGCCGCCACCAAGCGCGCCAACGAGCTGATGGCGCACAGCTACTCGCATCTGTTTGCGCTGCCGACCACCGGCCTGCGCTTCTTCACCGTCTACGGCCCATGGGTGCGCCCGGACATGGCGCTGGCGAAGTTCACGAAGAACATCATCGAGGGCCGACCGATTCAGGTTTTCAACAACGGCAACCACACGCGCGACTTCACCTATGTCGACGACATCGTCGAAGGCGTGATCCGCGCCAGCGACACCCCCGCAAGCCCGAATCCCGACTGGGACGCCGCCAGGCCCGATCCCGCCACCAGCAACGCCCCGTTCCGCATTTACAATATCGGCAACAGCAGCCCGGTGCGCCTCGGCGACTACATCGAGGCCATCGAGGATGCGGTGGGCAGGAAGGCGATCCGGGAAATGCTGCCCATGCAGCCGGGCGACGTTGCCGACACCTTCGCCGACGTCGGCGATCTCGCCGCCGATCTCGGCTACCGGCCGCAGGTGTCGGTGCGCGACGGCGTCCAGCGCTTCGTGCGCTGGTACCGGGAGTTTTACGGAGCCTGACCCGCCGTCCTGTCGCCGCGACCGCGCCCGAGCGCGGTTGCCGCCATGATGCGCAGGTCCAGAAGCAGCGATTGCAGCGCGCCATAGCGCGCATCGCGGCGGGCAAGCCTTTCCGGATCGCTCATGTCGATGCCTTCGATCTGGGCAAGGCCGGTGATTCCCGGCTTCAGCCGCAACACGCCCAGCCTGCGCCGCGCCTCCACCAGTTCCCGCTGCACCGGAAGGCAGGGCCTCGGCCCGACAAGGCTCATCTCGTTGCGCAGCAGGTTCCATATCTGCGGCAACTCGTCGAGCTTGGTCCGGCGCAGGAAACGGCCGATTGGCGTGATCGCATCGCCCGACACTTCATGCGTGCCCGCCTGCACCGTGCCCTGCTTCATGGTGCGGAACTTGTAGCAGGTGAAAAGCGCGCCATCCCGCCCGACGCGCTGTTGCGCGAAAATGCCCGGTCCCGGTGAACCGGCGCGGATCAGCCCCCAGATCAGCAGCATGGCCCATCCCAGCACAACAGCCACCGCAAACACGAAGGCCAGATCGACCGCGCGCCGCGCCGCGCGATAGACGAGGTTTTGCCCCTGCCCGTCCGCGATGATGATTTCATCTTCCCCGCCCTGCCCCGGTTCGGGCAGGAAGGCGGCAAGGCGGCGCACATGAACGGTCGGCTTCAGCGCCGCCAGCACTCTGAAAACCGGAAGCGCCAGCCGGCGCGGCAAGCGGTTGAGGAACGACAGGCTGCCGCTCCACCTCTCCCCGTAAACCGCCGGCAGATAGACGGTCCGCGCCCTGATCCCCTCCATGCCCGCCAGCCGCCGCGCCGCTTCGCGCTTGCTTTGCGCATAGGGGCTGGCATTTCCCTCGTCGAGCGCATGCACCGACGAGATGTTGACGAAACGCCCGATGCCGGCGCGTTGCGCCGTGCGGGCCACCTTCAGCATGTGCTCCACATTCACCGCGAAGAAGCTTTCGGGCGGCGCATCCGCATCGTTGTTGACGACCGCCAGATGCACCAGCAGGTCGAAGCCTGCGCCACGTTGCGCCAATGCCTCGTAGCCGCAGGCGGCGATCCCCGGAAAAAGCCGCGCAAGCGCGTCCGGATCGCGCCCGACCAGCAGCAGTTCGGCCCCGGCGCCGGCCAGCAGCGGCACCAGTTCCCGGCCGACGAAGCCGCTCGCTCCGGTGACGATCATCTTCATCCGGAGGTTCCCCACCGGCGTCGCCTGTTGTCAGACATCACTTGCACAGGCCCCGCCTCTTCAGCGTTCTGCCCGACCCGCCCGCACGCGGGATGCCAAATCCGTCGCCATTTGTCCACATGGCCCGAAACATGATAGCCCGGCCCGCATCGTCAACCCGCAACGAAGCCGGACGGGAAATGCAGGACATCGCCGTTCTCGGCAGCCTTTTCGGTGTCGCCTTCATCGCCGCCACCATCCTGCCGGCCCAGTCGGAGGCGGCGCTGGTCGCCCTGCTCGTCACCGGGAAATGGTCGCCCCTGCTGCTGGTCGCGGTCGCCAGCGTGGGCAATGTGCTTGGCGCCGTGGTCAACTGGGCGCTGGGGCGCGGTGTCACGCGGTTCCGCCACCGGCGCTGGTTCCCCGTCGGCGAACGGGCGCTGGAGCGGGCCACGGGCTGGTATCGTCGCTGGGGGCGCTGGTCGTTGCTGCTCAGCTGGGCGCCGATCGGCGGCGATGCGCTGACCGTGGCCGCCGGCGTGCTCCGGGAGCCTTTCTGGAGCTTCCTTCTGCTCGTCACCATCGCCAAGGCGGGCCGCTATCTGGTGCTCGCCGCAATCACGCTGGGCTTTCTGTGAAGCCCGCCTGTCGGAGGTGGCGCAGTCGTCCCGGACGGGTTACAAGCGGTGCCTTCCGGCCGGCATCTTCCCGCAGGCACCCAGCACAACCGAGGCATCATGTTCGGCATTTCCGGCTATGAACTCCTGATGATCGTCGTCGCCCTGACAGGCGCGGGCGCGCTTACCGGCCTTCTGGCCGGGGTTTTCGGAGTCGGCGGCGGAGCGGTCATCGTGCCGGTGCTCTATGAGTTCTTCCGCCTGCTCGGCGTGCCGGACGAAGTGCGCATGCCCCTTTGCATCGGCACCTCGCTCGCCATCATCGCCCCCACCTCGGTGCGCTCCTTCCGCGCCCACCAGAAGAAGGGCGCCGTCGACATGTCGATCCTGAAGCTGTGGGCCGTTCCGGTGGTCATAGGCGTCATCATGGGCGGCTTCGTCGCCCGCTTCGCGCCGGAAACCCTGTTCAAGACCGTGTTCGTCGCCGTCGCCACCGTCTCCGCCGTCAAGCTGCTCGGCGCGCGCGAGAGCTGGAGGCTCGGCTCCGACATTCCCGGCAACGTCGTCATGCGCATCTATGGCTGGCTGATCGGCGTCCTGTCGTCGCTGATGGGCATCGGCGGCGGGCAGCTTTCCAGCCTGTTCATGACCTTTTACGGCCGGCCCATCCACCAGGCGGTGGCAACCTCGTCGGGGCTCGGGCCGCTGATCGCGGTTCCCGGCGCCATTTCCTATATCTTCGCCGGCTGGGGCAAGGCTGCCGCTTACCCGGACGTCACCCTGCTGCAATGGCCCTATGCGCTGGGCTTCGTGTCGCTGCTCGGCATGATCCTGATCTTTCCGGCCAGCATGATCACCGCGCCGATGGGCGCCCGTCTCGCCCATGCCCTGCCCAAGCGCAGGCTGGAGATCGCCTTCGGCCTGTTCCTGCTGACGATCGCGCTGCGTTTCCTGTGGTCGATGATCGGTTCGTGAACCGCTTCGGTCCGGCAGGCCCGGACAGGTCAGGGCTCCTCCTCCAGCACATATTCGAAATAGTCTTCCGGCTCCTGCAGGTCGCTTTCGCTGGCGCGCACCCGCCCGCGTATGGAAACGCCGGCCTCGTGCACCGTCTCGGCGTTGCCGGAAACCAGCCGGTGCCACCAGTAGAGGTCACGCCCTTCCGCCACCAGGCGGTAGGCGCAGGTGCTCGGAAGCCATGAAATCGTCCGCACGTTTTTGGGCGTGAGACCGACGCAATCGGGGACCGCAGCAAGGCGGTTCTCGTAATCCGCGCAGCGGCAGCTTTCCGGATCGAACATGCGGCAGGCCACACTGGTCCAGTAGATGTCGCCCGTATCCTCGTCCTCCAGCTTCGACAGGCAGCACTTGCCGCATCCGTCGCAGAGCGATTCCCATTCGGCGGCGCTCATCTCCTCAAGCTGCTTGGTTTTCCAGAAAGGCTGTTCCATGGTCCGCATGTGGCCCGTGCGGCGCCGAAGGTCAAGCGAGCCGGAAAAAGGACATGTTCCGGCCATGGTTTCGACCGGCAATCGCCTTTCAGCCCTCTTAACGATTGGGGGGTCGGAACCAAATGCGGGACGGCAAGTTTCGACACGGACGGGACTCTAACGGAGAGCGACAGCATGAAACTCCACCCTCGAATTCTGGCGGGAACAGCGCTTGGCCTGCTCATGGCCTCGGCCCCGGTGGCCGCGTTTCCTCTCAACGGCCAGGACAGCCTCGCGCCCCGCGCGTCTGCCAGCCCCCTGATGCTCGCGCAGGCCGAATGCGCCGAGGGCGAATCTGCGGAGGATTGCGCGGCACGCCAGCCACAGGAACCGGCACAGGAACGGCCAGCGCCGGAGCCGGAGGCAGCGCCCGCCGAGCCGGTGCCTGAACCGCAGCCCGAGCCGCAGGCGCAACCCGCGCCCGAACCGGAACCCGCACCCGTTCCCGAGCCGAAGGCGGAACAGCCTGCGCCGGAGCCGCAGCCCGCACCGCAACCGGAAACCCGGCAGCCGGCTCAGGAAGAGCCTGCCCCCCAGCCGGAAGCTGCGCCTCAACCCGAACCCGCTCCCCAGCCCGAACCCGCGCCGGCCCCTGCCGAAGAGCCGCAGCCGGAAGCCCCGGCCGTGCAACCTGTTCCACAGCCCGAACCTGCGCCGGCTCCCGAGCCTGAAGCCCAGCAGCCCACGCCGGATGAGCCCGCCCCGCAACCGGATGAAGAACAGGCTCCTGCGGGTGCGCAGCCGCAACAGCCGGCCGAGCCCCTGCAACCGGCAACGCCTGAAGAGCCGCAGCCACAACAGCCGACCGAAGGCGAAGCTACGCCTGCGGCCCCTGAAGAAGCGCCCATTCTCGACAGCCAGAAAGAGGCTCCCCAGCCTGCGCCGGCCGATGATCCGCAACCGGCACAGGAAGGCCAGCCCGCGCCGGCCGAAGGCGGACAGGCCGCCCCTGCACCTGAAGGCCAGACGGCGGCGCCGCAACCCGCCCCCGTGGAAGCGCCTGCGGTCGATCCCGGTCCGCCGCCCGCCGACGACCGTGCCGCACAGCAGGCCATCGTGCCGGAGAAAATCGTGCCGGCGATCGAGGAACGGGGCACCCGCCGCGAACGTGAACCCGACATGCGCAACCGCGAGCGCCCGAGCCGGGTGGACGTGCTGCGCGAGATCGGCGACCGTGTCATTCTCCAGCTCGGCGGCCAGACCTTCGTGGAAAGCAACGAACGCCCGCGCATGACCCGCGATGCGCGCGACGTTTATTATGAAGACCTGCCGCGCGGCCGCACCCGCGAGGTCATCGTGCGCGACAATGGCAGCCAGATCGTCACCATCCGCAACCGCCATGGCGACATCATCCAGCGGTCGCGCATCACGCCTGACGGGCGCGAATACATCCTCAGCTATGTGGACGAGCAGCGCTATGACGATGTGCGCGAGTGGCGCGATCCGGGTTACGACCTGCCACCGATCCGTCTCACCATCCCGCGCGACGACTACATTCTCGAATCGCGGCGCGTGCGCGACCCGAACGCCTATTACGAGTTCCTCGAACAGCCGCCGGTCGAGCGCATCCAGCGTCTCTATTCGGTCGACGAGGTCAAGCGTTCGGCCCGCGTGCGCGACATCGCCCGCCGCATCGATCTCGACACGCTCAACTTCGAGTTCGGCTCCGCATCCATCGGCGACAGCGAGGTGGAAAAGCTGGATGGCGTGGCCACGGCCATGGAACGGATGCTGGAAAGGAATCCGGCCGAGACCTTCCTCATCGAGGGTCATACCGATGCGGTCGGCTCCGATCAGGCCAACCTCGCCCTTTCCGACCGTCGCGCCGAGGCGGTGGCGGAAGCGCTGACCGGCGCATTCGGCATCCCGCCGGAAAACCTGGCCACGCAGGGCTATGGCGAGCAATATCTCAAGATCAACACGCAAAAGCCGGAGCGCGAGAACCGGCGCGTCACGATCCGCCGGATCACGCCGCTGGTCGCCCCGGTGGCGCGCGCCAATTGAGCGAAAGCCGGACAAGCCAAAGGAGTGCCCCACAATTCAGAAACATTGAATTGTGGGACCCTCCACCCCAGATAAACTGAAGGGTTCCCTGCCCTTTCCGCCCCGGCGGAAATTCGCCCCGCCGGTTCCTGACCGGCGGGGCGCTCTCTTTTCCGGATGCCGACAAAGCTCCGGCAGACTACCCGGAACCATTGCCTCCCCACACTGCTTGACGCTCCCCTGCCGCGCTCATACAAACCCGCACAGCAGAAGGAGATTTATGCGCAGAGGCTTTCACCTGAACCGCACCTGACGGTATCGCCGGCACCCGAAAAAGTGCTGAACCTCTTTGCATATCTTTTTGCGGAGTTCTCATGAAGAACAACGATATCCCGATCCGGGCCTATGCCCCGGAAACCGACAGGCATGCGCTGTTGCGCATCTGGCTGGAAGCGTCCCTCATCGCCCATTCGTTCATCGGCGAACAGCGCCTGCGCGATCAGCAGGCACTGATCGAAAACCGGTACCTCCCCACCGCCGAAAGCTGGGTTGCCTGCATCGGCGACACGCCGGCCGGCTTCATCAGCCTGCTGGACACGTTCGTCGGCGGCATTTTCGTCGCGCCGCAACGGCAGGGACTGGGGATCGGCCGCAAGCTCATCGCCCATGCTCTCAGCCTGAAAGGCGAGCTTTCACTCGAAGTCTATACGCGCAACGCGCGCGCCATGCGCTTCTACGCGTCGCTCGGCTTTGAGGAACTGTCACGACGCGCCAGCGACGACGAAGGTCTCCCCTTCGAAAACGCGCTCCTGCGCCTGACGAAATGATTGGGGCAGGCCCGGCAAACTGAAGGGCCGGAGAATTTCTGCTTCTCTCCGAATCGCAGGAATTCTCCGGTGGCCGCCCTCTCCGGATGAGGATCGTCCTTCCCGATGCTTTGGCAAATGTAGAAAAAACGACTGCGAACCACGTCACGTCAGGCCAGCTCTGTTCATCTGAACCTGAAAAAAAGACGTTCACTGACATATTGGGTATCATGACTGGGGATTATGCTGCGCGGCGGTCTTTTCGATACAGGAAAACTGCTAATATCCGGCGGGTTTTTGCCGGCATTGCCGCGCGATATACGGCGACACAGGAGAGGGTTCGGGCCGATGGCGAAAGTTTCCACGAAGACGGCGGCTAAGGCCGATACTCCGATATTTACGCCCACGCCGGAGGCGAAGGCTCAGGCAACCCGCTCGCGCATCATCGCGCTGGCGCTGTGGGCGGTGGCCATCGTTCTTGAGCTGGTCGCCATCTTCTGGGTGATGCGTCCGTCCTTCGACGAGCTGGCCGCCAGCCAGGGCTTTCCGCAGTGGCGCTGGTACACGCTGCTCGGCTTCATAGCGGTCATCGGCGTGCTCGCGATCGCCGGCTCGATGCTGTGGAAGAAGGCCAATCATCTGGATCCGGCATCCAACAAGCAGCCGGTAAAATTCTTCATCCAGAACCAGCTCGGCGCGTTCATCGCGCTGCTGGCATTCCTGCCGCTGATCGTCATGATCTTCCTCAACAAGGACATGGATGCCAAGCAGAAGAACATTGCCGGTGCCGCCGGCATCATCGTCGCCATCGCGGCAACCGTCCTCGGCATCGACTTCAAGCCGCTGTCGCAGGAACAGGCCGCGGTTGAATCCCAGGTCGTCACCCATCTTGTCGGTCAGGACCTCGTCTGGTGGACCGCCGGCGGCAAGGTGGTGCATCTGTGTCAGGACGCCTCCGACATCCGCAACGCCACCACCACCGTCGAGAGCGGTCCCATCGCCGACGCCTTCGGCAAGGGCAAGGAAGGCATCACCCTGCTGCTCGACCGCGAGCTCAACCAGTGCGGCCTGCCCGTGCCGGGCAACCTTGCCGAGATCGAGAAATGGGTGCGCACCGCAAGAGGGCTCTGACGCCCCCGAACGGGATTGTAAGGTCCACTCGGCGGGGCGGCGGCGAATGACCTCGATTGTCGCCATCTAGCGCCCACTCGTGGTATCCGGCACCGGACGTTCGGCGCAATTTGCTTCCGAGTGTCTGAAAGCGCCTGCTTAGACTTCCGCTGGAGAATATGGAAATCAGCAGGGGATGCTGGAGACAAGAAATGAAACCGCCACTCAGACAACCGAAGGTC
>JAIPUZ010000125.1 GCA_022833215.1 Mesorhizobium sp.
CTCAAGGACTGGCGGCGCGTCGCAACTCGTTACGACAAGCTGGCAACCAATTTCGCCGCTTCAGTCCTCATCGCTGCAATCATCACATGGTGGGCTGATTGAGTCTCGACCTTAATGCCCTCACCCTTCGCCGGCAAGCGGCACGCCAGTCTTGGCGCCGCTCGCCCGCCACTTCTGACATCACGGAAGGGGCCGGATGCGTGGATCGGACGTCGTCCACTGGTCTATAGCGGCCGCTGAGTAACGGGGCCTGAGCTTCTCAGGCTCCCACCAGTCCCTTCAGCCGGTAGAGCGCTTCCAGCGCCTCGCGCGGCGTCATCTCGTCGGGATGCAGTCCGGCAAGCGCCTCGGTGAGCGCATCGGAGCGCGGGGCCGGTCTGGGCGGCTCGCGCTTCACGGCGGCGGAAAACAGCGGCAGGTCGTCGATTAGCCGGTCGGCCTTGCCGGAAACCTCGCCTTCCTCGAGCTGGTGCAGCACTTCGCGGGCGCGCGCGACAACGGCTTCCGGAAGGCCGGCGAGGCGGGCGACCTGCACGCCGTAGCTGCGGTCGGCGGCGCCCTTGCCCACCTCGTGCAGGAAGACGACGTCACCCTCCCATTCCTTGACGCGCATGGTGACGTTGTGCAGGCGGGAAAGCTTTTCCGCCAGCGCGGTCATTTCGTGGAAATGGGTCGCGAAGATCGCCCGGCAGCGGTTTTGTTCATGCAGATATTCCACCGCCGCCCAGGCGATGGAGAGCCCGTCGAAGGTGGCGGTGCCGCGCCCGATCTCGTCGAGGATCACCAGCGAGCGCTCGCCGGCCTGGTTGAGGATCGCCGCCGTCTCGACCATCTCGACCATGAAGGTCGAGCGCCCGCGCGCCAGATCGTCGGATGCGCCGACACGGGAAAACAGCCGGTCGACCACGCCGATATGGGCTTTTGAAGCCGGCACGAAGGAGCCGGTCTGGGCGAGAATGGCGATCAGCGCGTTCTGGCGCAGGAAGGTCGACTTGCCGCCCATATTGGGGCCGGTGAGCAGCCAGATCGCGCCGTTCTTGCCGTCGCCCTCGGGCGACAGGTCGCAATCATTGGCGACGAACGGGCCTTCCCCGGAACGGCGCAATGCCTGCTCGACCACCGGATGCCGACCGCCCCCGATCTCGAAGGCAAGGCTCGAATCCACCTGCGGCCGGCACCAGTCCTCGCGCTCGGCCAGCAGCGCCAGCGCCGCCGACACGTCGAGCACGGCAAGGGCGTCGGCGCCGGCGCGAATGGCTTCCGCCTCGGCCACGGCCTCCTTCACCAGCGCCTCGAATACGGCAAGCTCGATGGCCAGCGCGCGGGCGGCAGCGTTGGCGATCCGGCTTTCCAGCCCGGCCAGTTCGGTCGTGGTGAAGCGCATGGCGTTGGCCATGGTCTGGCGATGGATGAAGCGTGCCTTGGCCTGGTCCGTGCCGGTCATGACAGCCTGATGGTTGGCCGTCACCTCGATATAGTAGCCTAGCACATTGTTGTGCCGGATCTTGAGCGAGCGGATACCGGTTTCCTCCGCCAGATCGCGCTCCATGCCGGCGATGATGCGCCGCGATTCGTCGCGCAACCCCCGCATTTCGTCGAGCTCCGCATCGTAGCCGGCGCGCACGAAGCCGCCGTCGCGCTTGAGGAGCGGCACCTCGTCGTCCAGCGCCAGTTGCAGATGCTGCGCCAGCCCCGACGGCAGCGCGGCGATGGCTGCCAGCGCACCCCGGACTTCAGGCGGCGGTTCGATCGCGGCGAAAAGGCCGGCAATGTCGGAAGCGGCCGAAAGCCCTGAACGCAGCGCACCGAGGTCGCGTGGGCCGCCACGATTGAGCGCAAGGCGCGACAGGGCGCGCGGCATGTCGGCCACGCCCTTCAGCGACAGCCGCACGGCTTCGCCAAGGCGCGGCTCGGCGCGGAAGAAGGAAACCGAATCGAGACGCGCGGCGATCGCTGCCGGATCGGTCAGCGGCGCGGTCAGCCGCTCGGCCAGAAGGCGCGCCCCGCCGCCGGTCACCGTGCGGTCGATGGCCTTGAACAGCGAGCCCTCGCGCTGGCCCGAAAGCGTGCGCAGCAGTTCCAGATTGGCGCGCGTCGCTGGGTCGATGAACAGCGTGGCGCCGTTTTCCTCGCGCTCGGGCCGTGACAGGGGCGGGCGCTCCGCCTTCTGCGTCTTCTCGACATAGGCGATGATGCCGGAAATGGCCGACAGCTCGGCGCGGCCGAACGTGCCGAAGCTGTCCGGCGTTGCCACCTCGAAGAAGCGGGCGATGCGGGCGGGCGCGGAGGTGGAATCGAACAGGCTGGAGGGTTGCGGATTGGCCACCCGGCCGAGCACGTCGAAGACGGGCTTCATCTCGGGGGCGTGGAATACCGGTTCGGCCACGATCATTTCGCGCGGATCGACGCGCAATATGTCGGCGAGCAGCCGGTCGTGGCTGGTTTCGGCCACCCGGAAGGCGCCGGTCGAGATGTCGATCCAGGCAAGTGCGCAGGACTGGTCGGCCGCACCCTTCACCCGGCCAAGTGCCATCAGGAAATTCGACTCGGCCGGCGCCAGAAGCTTGTCCTCGGTGATGGTGCCGGGCGTCACCAGCCGGATCACGTCGCGCCGCACCACCGATTTGGAGCCGCGTTTTTTCGCTTCGGCCGGATCCTCGATCTGCTCGCAGACGGCGACACGGAATCCGAGCGCGATCAGTTTCTGAAGATAGTCGTCGGCGGCATGCACCGGCACGCCGCACATCGGGATGTCCTGTCCCTGATGCTTGCCGCGTCTGGTCAGCACGATGCCCAGCGCCCGCGCCGCCTTTTCGGCATCGTCGAAGAAAAGCTCGTAGAAATCGCCCATGCGATAGAACAGCAGCGAATCGGGGTTCGCCGCCTTGATCTCGAGATATTGTTCCATCATCGGCGTGGCGGCGGCCGCTGCCGGGGGCGTTCCGGTTACGCTTTCCGGGCGCACTTGGGTCTCGTGGTTCAAGAAACTGTTTCCAAAATTTCTATATGCATTGGCTTGGCGCTTTACGGCGGGGAAGTGTAGCCTTAATTGCGCAAACTCCACAAAAACAAGCCGCGGTGGGAGCACGAGCGGCATCGGTGAGGAAACCTTTAGCACATGCCCAGCAAGATCGAGAACGCGAGCCCCTCAGTCAGCCCCGAGGAGGCGCTGGAATTCCACGCGCGCGGCCGCCCCGGCAAGCTGGAGATCATGCCGACCAAGCCGATGGCCACGCAGCGCGACCTGTCGCTCGCCTATTCGCCGGGCGTCGCCGTTCCGGTCAAGGCGATTGCCGAGGACCCCAGCCGCGCTTTCGACTACACGAGCCGCGGCAATATGGTGGCTGTGATTTCCAATGGCACCGCCATTCTGGGTCTCGGCAATCTCGGCGCGCTGGCGTCCAAGCCGGTGATGGAAGGCAAGGCGGTTCTGTTCAAGCGCTTCGCCGATGTCGATTCCATCGACCTCGAAGTGGACACCGAAGACGCAGACGAATTCATCAACTGCGTCAAATATCTCGGGCCTTCTTTCGGCGGCATCAATCTGGAGGACATCAAGGCGCCGGAATGCTTCATCATCGAGCAGCGCCTGCGCGAGCTGATGGACATCCCCGTCTTCCATGACGACCAGCACGGCACCGCCATCATCTCCGCCGCCGGCCTCATCAACGCGCTGGAAATCACCGGTCGCGACATGAAGACGACGAAGCTCGTCTGCAACGGCGCCGGTTCCGCCGGCATTGCCTGCATCGAGCTGATCAAGGCGATGGGATTTGCTCCCGAAAACGTCATCCTGTGCGACACCAAGGGCGTCGTCTACCAGGGCCGTCAGGAAGGCATGAACCAGTGGAAGTCGGCACATGCGGTGAAAACAGAAGTCCGCACCCTGTCCGAAGCCATGGAGGGCGCGGACGTGTTCTTCGGCCTCTCGGCCAAGGGTGCGCTGACGCCGGCCATGGTGCAGTCCATGGCCAGGAATCCCATCATCTTCGCCATGGCCAATCCCGACCCCGAGATCACCCCGCAGGAAGTGGCCGAGATCCGCACCGACGCCATCATGGCGACCGGCCGCTCGGATTTCCCCAACCAGGTCAACAATGTGCTGGGCTTCCCCTACATCTTCCGCGGCGCGCTCGACGTTCAGGCCACCACCATCAACGAGGAGATGAAGATCGCTGCCGCCCATGCGCTGGCCGAGCTGGCGCGCAAGGATGTGCCCGACGACGTGGCCGCCGCCTATCAGGGCAACCGGCCGAAGTTCGGCCCGAACTACATCATCCCCGTGCCCTTCGACCCGCGCCTGATCTCGGCCATTCCGCTTGCGGTGGCGAAGGCTGCGATGGAAACCGGGGTGGCGTGCCGTCCCATCGTCAATCTGGAGCGTTATGCGCAGGAGCTTTCGGCGCGCCGCGATCCGATCGCCTCCACGCTTCAGCGCATCTACGACCGGGTGCGCCGCCAGCCCAAGCGCATCGTCTTCGCAGAGGGCGAGGAAGAGCAGGTGATGCGCGCCGCCGTGTCCTACGTCAATCAGGGGCTGGGCACCGCCCTGCTGCTCGGCCGCGACGACATCATCAGGGAGAACGCCCGCAACGCCGGCATCGACCTCAACAAGCCGAACATCGAGATCGTCAATGCAAGGCTCTCGCGCCGCAACGCGGTCTATGCCGACTATCTCTATGAGCGGATGCAGCGTCAGGGCTATCTGTTCCGCGATTGCCAGCGCCTCATCAACAACGACCGCAACCACTTCGCCGCCTGCATGGTGGCGCTGGGCGATGCCGACGGCATCGTCACCGGCGTCACCCGCAACTATTCGACGGCGCTGGAGGATGTGCGCCGGGTCATCGACGCAAAGCCGGGCCACTGCGTCATCGGGGCCTCCATCGTGCTGGCGCGCGGCCGCACGGTCATCGTCGCCGACACCGCCGTGCACGACATGCCGAACGCCGAGCAGATCGCCGACATCGCAGAGGAAGCAGCCAATTTCGCGCGCCGCATGGGCTATGAGCCGCGCGTTGCCATGCTGGCCTATTCCACCTTCGGCCACCCGCAGGGCGAGCGTTCGGAGCGCATTCAGGAAGCGGTGAAGATCCTCGACAAGAGGCGGGTCGATTTCGAGTATGACGGCGAGATGGCCGCAGACGTGGCGCTCAACCCAGCCGCAATGCAGCAATATCCGTTCATACGCCTCAACGGCCCGGCCAACGTGCTGGTCATGCCGGCCTTCCACTCGGCCTCCATCGCCACCAAGATGCTGCAGGAACTGGGCGGCTCCACCGTCATCGGCCCGCTGCTGGTCGGCCTCAACAAACCGGTGCAGATCGTGTCGCTGAACGCCAAGGACAGCGACATCGTCAACATGGCGGCGATTGCAGCGTTCTCCGCCGGCACCTGAAATGAGGGTTCGGGCGATCTTGTATCCGAGGTCGCCCGGTTTCCGGTGAGAAATTCCGGCATGCGGGATCTGATTTCTCTCAGATCGATATTTGTAGAAATTATTTCCTCATCTGTCGATCTGGCCAAAAATTCATCCGGTGAAGACTGTCTCGGGTCGTTGTAAATTCCGGCCAATCCCGCATTGGCGTGCCGGAGTCCGATCCGGCGCGCCTGACAGAAGGTCCGGACATGTCATCCTCATCCCAAGCCGCCTCACGCACTGCGCGTGCGCAAAAACCGCTCTATGCTTCCTTCGGCTTCCAGGTCCTCGTGGCCATGGTGGCCGGTCTCGCCCTCGGCTATGTCGCCCGCCAGATGGGCCCCGATGCCGCCGGCAACGCCAACTGGCTGACAGTGACCCTGTCGACCATCGGCTCGTCCTTCGTTTCCCTGCTCAGGGCGCTGGTTCCGGTTCTGGTCTTCACGGCCATCGTCGCCTCCATCGCCAATCTGCGGGAGCTGAACAACGCGGCCCGACTGGTGTGGCAGACGCTGATCTGGTTCGCCATAACCGCCCTGATCGCTGTTGTGATCGGCATTGCGCTGGGCCTCATTCTCCAGCCGGGCCTGCACACGGCGGTGACGGAAAGCGCCGCGCGCGCGCCCTCAACCACCGGCAGCTGGCTCGACTTCCTCAAGGGCCTCATTCCGTCCAACATCCTTGGCCTTTCGGCTTCGACGAGGGTGACGGATGGCGGCGCTTCGACCAGCCTCAGCTTCAACGTGCTGCAGATTCTGGTGATCTCGATTGCCGTCGGCGTGGCGGCGCTGCGCGTCGGCCCGGCCGCCGATCCGTTCCTCGCCTTCAACCGCTCGTTCCTGAAGGTGGTGCACAAGCTTTTGTGGTGGGTCATCCGTCTCACCCCCATCGGCACCATCGGCCTGCTCGGCAACGCGGTCGCCGTTTATGGCTGGGATGCGCTGGCACAGCTCGGCTGGTATTCGGCCGCCATCTATATCGGCCTCGCGCTGGTGCTGTTCGTGGTCTATCCGGTGCTGCTCGGCGCCAACGGCCTCAATCCACTGCGCTTCTTCCAGGGTGCGTGGCCGGCGATCCAGCTCGCCTTCGTGTCGCGCTCGTCGATCGGCACCCTGCCGCTGACCGAGCAGGTGACCGAGAACAATCTCGGCGTGCCGCGCGAATATGCGGCCTTCGCCGTGCCGCTCGGCGCCACCACCAAGATGGACGGCTGCGCCTCGATCTACCCGGCGATCTCGGCGATCTTCGTCGCGCAGTTCTTCGGCATCGATCTCGGCATTCAGGACTATCTGCTGATCGTCTTCGTGTCGGTCATCGGCTCCGCCGCCACCGCCGGCCTTACCGGCGCGACCGTGATGCTGACGCTGACGCTGTCGACGCTCGGCCTGCCGCTGGAAGGCGTCGGTCTGCTGCTGGCCGTCGATCCGATCCTCGACATGGGCCGCACGGCGGTCAACGTGGCCGGTCAGGCGCTGGTGCCGACCATCGTCGCCAGGCGTCAGGGCATCCTCGATCAGGCTGTTTATGACCGCGGGGAGATCGTCGAGGCGAGCGACGGCCAGCTTGTGCCGGCCGAGTAACCCGCCAAGCTCCAGACAGGAGAAAGGGCCGGAACGGCAGCCGTTCCGGCCCTTTCATATTTCAGGATAAGCCTTTTCAGAACAGGGTCTTGAGCTCGTCCAGCCTGTCGTTCACCAGCCAGCCATAATAGTTTTCCTGCGGCAGCCTTGGCGGCTGGCCGGCAGCGGCACGCGTACGGTTTTCGGCCTTGAGCGCCTGCGCCCGCGCTTCCGGGTTTCCCACATTGTAAAGCGTGGAGGTGATGCCCGGATTGCCGGAAATGTCGAAGCCGGCGATCCTTTTATAGGCATCGATGGAGTTGCGGATCGTCGCAGCGACATAGGGCAGGGTCAGGTCCGGGTCCATGATGGTCTTGTAAACCTGGTTGGGATCGCGCACGTCGAGCTTCGGCAGGCCCGACACCTTGTGCACCATGTCGCCCATCTGCAATGCGGTCAGCGGGTTGAGCTGGCCGAGGCCGAAGGTCTGGCCGGCATAGAGCGGCTGGAAGAAGGTGGCGCCGAACCGGTCGTTCGGGAAGCTCTTGCCGCCCACGGTCTTGCCGCGGAACGATCTGTTCCACACCTGTTCGCGGCATTGCCACAGCGAGTAGCTGTCGGCCTTGCCGTCGCAGATGCCGAATTCGGGGCGCTGCACGAAGTCGGAAACGTCCTCGCCCTTGTAGGAGAAGGTCAGGCGGTTCGAGAGATAGGAGATCGCCTTGACGTAATAGGTTTGCAGCCGGTCGTAGGCGTCGACATTGTAGGTGTGCTCGCCGACGATAGCGCCCGCCATGTGGATCGGATCGATGCCGTAGGCCGCCGAAACCTGCCTGATCTTGCCGCGCAGCGCGGGGTCGTTCTTCAGCAGCGCATAGATCTTGCGGTACTTCGCCTGAAAGGTCGTGCTCGTCGCCTGCGTGCGCCGGCTCGATGCGCCCGGAATGGGGGGCTGTTCGACCGAACGATTGCCGGAAGGCACCAGCGTGGCGGCCTGCGCGGGCAGGACGACGGAGGCCGCCAGCAGGGCGATTGCGACGGGTATCAGTTTTTTCATGCGGGCTGCCCGAGGATGGATGCGGCACAAACTATGAAAACAGGACGCCCGAGTCGAGGCCGTATGCTTTCTGCCGGTCCCGCACAGGGCATGGCGTTGCATAAATGTGGCAATCGCCCGTGCCGGGGCAGCGGCCGGTCGCCCGCCCCGACAGGGTTCTTCCCTCAGGCTGCGTTCTTGCGCGCCAGCCGTGCCCTGATGCTTTCCACATCGGCACGCGGTGTCGCCGCGAACAGCGTTTTCGTGTAGCTGTGCTGCGGATCGGAGAACACGGCGTCACGCGATCCGTATTCCACCGCTTCGCCGAAATACATCACCATCACATCGTCGGCGATGTAGCGAACGACGGAAAGGTCGTGGCTGATGAAGATGTAGGTGAGCCCGAACTCGTCCTGAAGGTCGGCCAGCAGGTTCAGCACCTGCGCCTGCACCGACAGGTCGAGCGCCGACACCGGCTCGTCCAGCACCAGCAGCGACGGGTTGAGCATCAGCGCACGGGCGATGGCGATGCGCTGGCGCTGGCCGCCGGAGAACATGTGAGGATAGCGGTTGTAGTGCTCGGTGCCCAGGCCCACCTTCTTCAGCATGCTCATCGCGCGCTCGCGGCGCTCCTCGGCCTTGACGTCGGTGTTGATGAGCAGCGGCTCGCACAATATGTCGCCGATCTTCTGGCGCGGGTTGAGCGAGCCATAGGGGTTCTGGAACACGATCTGCACCTTGCGGCGCATCTCGGGCGTCAGCGGCTCGCTGGCGATGTCGATCTTGCGGCCATCGATGAACAGTTCGCCCGCCGTCGCCGGATCGATCAGCGTGATGATGCGCGCCAGCGTGGACTTGCCGCAGCCGCTCTCGCCCACGATTGCCAGCGTCTTGCCCTTCTCGACGCTGAACGACACGCCCTTGACCGCATGCACGGTTCGCGAAGGCGTGAACAGACCGCCGCGCACATGATAGTCGCGCCTGATGTCCCTGCCTTCGACGACGATGGCTCCTTTGGTGTCTGTGCTCATTGCGCGGCTCCCGGGGCGGGTTCGAACATCATGTCGGAGATGGTCGGCAGCCTGTCGCCGACGGCGTTGTCGGGCAGGGCGGCGAGCAGGGCGCGGGTGTAGTTGCTCTTCGGGTTCTCGAACAGCGACAGCACGTCGGCCTCCTCCATCTTGCGACCCCGGTACTGGACGATGACCCGGTCGGCCGTCTCGGCCACCACGCCCATATTGTGGGTGATCATGATCAGCCCCATGCCGTATTCGGCCTGCAGGCGCACCAGAAGGTCGAGGATCTGCTTCTGGATGGTGACGTCGAGTGCGGTGGTCGGCTCGTCGGCGATGAGAAGCTTCGGGTTGCAGGCAATCGCCATGGCGATCATCACGCGCTGGCACTGGCCGCCCGACATCTGGTGCGGGTAGGAGCCGAGCCGCTGCTCGGGCTCGGGAATGCCGACCAGCTTGAACAGCTCGATGGCGCGGGCGCGCCGCCGCGCGCGGTCCATGCCCATGTGGAAGCGCAGCACCTCCTCGATCTGGAAGCCGACCGTGAAGCAGGGGTTGAGGCTGGCGATCGGCTCCTGGAAGATCATCGAGATGTCCTTGCCGACGATCTTGCGGCGCTGGGCAGGATCGAGGTTGAGCAAATCGATACCGTCGAAGGCCATGCGGTCGGCCCTGACGGTGGCGGTCCTGGGCAGCAGCCCCATCACCGCCAGCATCGACACCGACTTGCCGGAGCCGGATTCGCCGACGATGGCCAGCACTTCGCCGGGCTCGACCGACAGGTCGATGCCCTGCACGGCCATGAACGGGCCGGTCGATGTCTCGAAGGAGACGGTGAGGTTCCTGATTTCGAGAAGTGGCATCACGACCTCTTCAGCTTGGGATCGAGCGCATCGCGCAGGCCGTCGCCGACCAGGTTGATCGCGAGCACGGTGACGAGGATGGCGAGGCCGGGGAAGGTGACCACCCACCAGGCGCGCAGGATGAACTCGCGCGCTTCGGCCAGCATCGTGCCCCATTCGGGTGTGGGAGGCTGCGCGCCCATGCCGAGGAAGCCGAGGGCGGCCGCGTCGAGGATGGCGTTGGAGAAGGAGAGCGTGCCCTGCACGATCAGCGGGGCGAGGCAGTTGGGCAGGATGGTTCTGAACATCAGCCTGAGGTGCCCGGCGCCGGCCACCTTGGCGGCGACGACGTAGTCGCGGCTCTTCTCGGCCATCACCGCCGCGCGGGTGAGGCGCACGAAATGTGGTTGCAGCACCAGCGCGATGGCGATCATCGCATTGGTGAGGCCCGGCCCCAGCACGGCTACCAGCACCAGCGCCAGCAGCAGCGACGGGAACGCCAGGATGATGTCCATGACGCGCATGATCACGGTGTCGACCCAGCCGCGGAAATAGCCGGCGATGACGCCGACGAAGATGCCGCCGATCAGCGCCAGCGAGGTGACGATGGTGCCGATGAACAGGGAGTAGCGGGTGCCGTGGATGAGGCGCGAAAGGATGTCGCGTCCCACGGGATCGGTGCCGAGCAGGAAGGCCGGGCGGCCGCCTTCTTCCCACACTGGCGGCACCAGAACCGCGTCCCGGAACTGTGCGGCGGGCGCATGCGGCGCGATCCACGGCGCCAGAAGGGCGACGATCACCAGCGCAATGAACACCCACAGGCCGATGACGGCGCCGCGATTTTCGGAGAAATAGAACCAGAATTCCGCGAACCGGGCCCTGAACGAAGGATCCGTACCGATGCCGGTGGCGGTGGCCGTGGCCGTGACAGTGTTTGTGTCGGTCATGACGTCCTCCTCAGTGCCGGATGCGCGGATTGATGAGGCCGTAGAGAAGGTCGACGACCAGATTCACCACCATGATGATGGCGGCAATCAGAAGCAGTCCTCCCTGGATCACGGCGTAGTCGCGGCGGAAGACGGAATCGACCATCCATTTGCCGATGCCCGGCCACGAGAAGATCGTCTCGGTCAGGATCGCGCCGGCCATCAGCACGCCCACCTGCAGGCCGATGGTGGTGACGACCGGGATCATCGCATTGCGCAGCGAGTGGATGCCGATGACACGGAAGGTGGACAGGCCCTTGGCGCGCGCCGTGCGCACATAATCCTCGCCCAGCACTTCGAGCATCGCCGAGCGCGTCTGCCGGGCAATGACGGCCAGCGGAATGGTGCTGAGCACGATGGAAGGCAGGATGAGGTGGCTGACCGCCGACTTGAAGGCGCCGCTCTGGCCCGACAGCAGCGAGTCGATGAGCATGAAGCCGGTGACCGGCGGGAAGAAGTACATCAGCGAAATGCGGCCCGAAACCGGCGTCCACTGCAATATGCCGGCGAACAGGATGATGAGCAGCAGGCCCCACCAGAAGATCGGCATGGAATAGCCGACCAGAGCCACGCCCATCACCGACTGGTCGAAGAAGGAGCCGCGCTTCATGGCCGCGAAGATGCCGGCCGGGATGCCGATGGCCACGGCGATGATGATGGCGCAGAACGACAGTTCCAGCGTTGCCGGGAACAGCGAGAAGAACTGGTCGAGGATCGGCCGCTTGGTGACGATCGAGGTGCCAAAATCGCCGGTCAGAACGCCGCCGATATAGTCGAGATACTGGATCGGCAGCGGCCGGTCGAAGCCGAGCTGGTGCGTGATTTCGGCATGGCGCTCCGGTGACATGACGCGCTCGCCCGAAAGCAGCGCGACCGGGTCGCCCGGCAGCAGCCGGATAAAGGAAAATGCGATGATGGAGACCCCGATGAAGGTCGGGATCAGGACGGCAAGCCGCCCGAGAAGAAAACGAAGCATAACGGACCTTCGCGTTGCCCTTTTGAAAGGGGCGCTCTGAAGAGCTTTCTCGCTTGTCCCGGAGGCATGCGGAAAGGCTCTGTTCCCTGTTAATCCTGCAATTCCGTCCGCAAACCGGTGCCGGCTTTCTCCGGAATTACCCCCAAGGCGCGTCGCGATGCCCTGGGGCTGCCGGCGCGCTTTACCGTGTCTGGTTCCCAGACATTCTTTCAGGTGTTTGCCCCGGGGCCGGGTACGGGCTTCGGGGGGCATGCCCTATAGCAAAGGGCGCCCGCATAGCGGGCGCCCCGTTTGCCTGGTCAGGCTTACTCGACGAGATCGACGCCTTCGAAGGCGAAGTCGCCGAGCGGGCTCTGGTGGAAGCCCTCGACTTCCTTGCGCATCGGAACGACCGACAGCGAGTGGTCGAGCGTGGCCCACGGAGCCTCGCGCTTGAAGACCTCCTGCGCCTGCTCGTACAGCTTGACGCGCTCGGCCTGATCGGTGGTGGCCTTGGCCTTCACGACGAGGTCGTTGAACTCCTCGTTGCACCACTGGGCGCGGTTGTTGCCGCCGACGGCGTCACAACCCAGAAGGGTGTGCAGGAAATTGTCGGGATCGCCGTTGTCGCCGGTCCAGCCGAGGATCACCGCACCGTCGCGGTCCTTGGCCTTGGAGCGGTCGAGATACTCGGCCCACTCATAGGACACAACCTCGACCTTGACGCCGATCTTGGCGAAATCGGACTGGATCAGCTCTGCCGCGCGACGTGCATTGAGCATGTACGGACGCGACACGGGCATCGCCCAGACCTTCATCGACAGGTCCTTGACGCCGGCCTCGTCCAGCATCTTCTTGGCCGCATCCGGATCGTAGGCGTCGTCCTGGATGGCGTCGTTGTAGGACCACATGGTCGGCGGGATCGGGTTCTTGGCTTCCGTGGCCGCACCCTGGAACACCGCGTCGACGATGGCCTTCTTGTTGATGGCCATGTTGAGCGCCTTGCGCACCTCGACCTTGTCGAAAGGCGCCTGGGTGGTGTTGTAGGCGAGGTAGGCGATGTTGAGGCCTTCCTGCTCCATAACCTTGAGGTTCGGATCGGCCTTCATGGCTTCCACGTCGGCCGCGTTCGGGAACGGCATCAGGTGGCATTCGCCGGCCTTCAGCTTCTGGTAGCGCACAGCGGCGTCGGTGGTGATGGCGAAGACAAGGTCGTCGATCTTCTGCTTGCCGCCCCAGTAGTCGGGGTTGGCCTTGTAGCGGATGACGGCATCCTGCTGATAGGCGACGAAGGCGAACGGACCGGTGCCGAGCGGCTGCTGGTTCATCAGCTCCTTCTTGCCGTCGGCTTCCAGCTTGTCGGAATATTCCTTGGACACGATCGACATGAAGGGCATGGCGAGGTTGGCAAGGAAGGGCGCCTCGGGCTGGTTGAGGGTGATCTTGACGGTATGGTCGTCAACTTTCTCGACCGACTTGATCAGCGCCGGGAACCCCATGCCGTTGGCATATTCCCAGGAAGCGCCAGCGACATACTGGTTCCAGGGATTGTTGGAGTTGAGCTGGCGGTCGAAGGAGAAGACCACGTCGTCGGCATTCAGGTCGCGCGACGGGGTGAAGAAGTCGGTGGTCTGGAACTTCACGCCCTGACGGATCTTGAAGGTGTATTCGAGGCCGTCGTCGGAGATTTCCCAGCTTTCGGCGAGGCCCGGCTCGGTTTCGGTCGTGCCCGGCTTGAACTCGAGCAGGCGATTGTAGACGGTATGGGCGGCGGCGTCGAATGTGGTGCCGGCTGTATACATGCCGGGGTCGAAGCCTTCCGGCGAACCTTCGGAACAATAGACGAAGGTTTTCGCGTTGGCTGCTCCACCCATGACGGTTGCAGCCAGCAACGCGGCTGCAAGTGTCAGTTTCCTGTTCATTGAGGACTCCCTGATATTTTCCCAAGCCCCTTTATGTCAGCCTGGTGAAGCCGGCATATAAGCACCGTTTTCCCGGCTTTGGAACTCCCCGTCGATCTGCCCCAGGGGAACGGGAACAAAATTTCCCGTTGTGGCCCATTTGCGTAATTCCACGAAAGCTGTGTGCAATACTTTCGACGTTTTATGACTTGAACTGCGCAATCGGTGCGGATCGCACGGACATGACAGGTACGCGGCACAAGAAAGATTCGCTGCTGCCTGCCGCTGCGGCACGGCTTGCAAGGCGCGGCTTTGTGCCCATAGATACAGTTGCAGGATGGATGAGGCGGTCCGCCTGCGAGAATTAAGCCGGCAGGGAGGCGCTTTCCCAGGGGAGGCGCGCCGGCTCTACCATAATCCCGGAAAGAAACCAGGGAGGACGCATTGGCCAAGGCAACCAGGGAAAAGCCCGTCAGCGGATCGGGTGCAGCCAGCAAGACAGCGGCTGGGAAGGTGAAGGCGCCGGCAAAGGCGGAAGCCGCGAAGCCGGCTGCGAAGAAGCCGGCTGCGAAGAACGCCGCGGCGACGGCGGCGAAGGCCCGCGTCAGGACGGCAAGGAAATCCGAAGCGCCGCCTGCGGCGAGGAAGGCAACCTCCGGCAAAGCTGCTGCGGCGAAGCCTGAGGCGGCGAAGATTGTTGCGACGAAGCCTGCCGCGGCGAAGACCGGGGCGGCGAAGGCCGGGGCGGGCACCTCCGCTTCAGCGCCCGCCCGCACCGCGCCGGCTGCGTCCGCCGCCGCGCCGGGGAAAGCCCGCGGCAAGGCCGCCAAACCGTGGCTGGCCAGCTATCCGGCGAACATGCCGGCGGAGATCGGTGAGCTGATCGCGCCTTCCATCGGCGCTCTGCTCGTCGATTCCTGCAAGCGCCATGACGGCAATCCCGCCTTCGCCAGCATGGGCAGAAAAATATCCTTTGCCGAGATTGAGCGTCTTTCGGCCTCGCTCGCCGCCTATTTCCAGTCCGTCGGGCTGGCGAAGGGCGCGCGTGTGGCGCTGATGATGCCGAACGTGCTGCAATATCCGGTGGCGATGATGGCGGTGCTGCGCGCCGGCTATGTGGTGGTCAACGTCAACCCGCTTTACACGGCGCGCGAGCTTGAGCACCAGCTTCAGGACTCCGGCGCGGAAGCCATCGTCATACTGGAGAACTTCGCCCACACCCTGCAGGCGGCAATCGGCAAGACGCAGGTGAAGCATGTGGTGGTCGCGGCCATGGGCGACCTGCTCGGTCTCAAGGGCGCGCTGGTGAACCTCGTGGTCCGGCGCGTCAAGAAGCTGGTTCCGGCATGGTCGCTGCCCGGCCACACCCGCTTCAACGCCGCCCTGAAGATCGGTGCGGCGCGGACCCTCCAGCCGGTCGAGGTCGGCCCCGACGACATCGCCTTCCTGCAATATACCGGTGGCACGACAGGGGTGTCGAAGGGCGCGACGCTGCTGCATCGCAACGTGCTGTCGAACGTGCAGCAATTGTCGCTGTGGGTGGAGGATACCTACACGGTAAAGCCGAAGCCCGGGCATCCGGTCTACATCTGCGCGCTGCCGCTCTATCACATCTTCGCTCTCACGGTGAACGGGTTGATGGGGATGCAGCAGGGCGCGCTCAATGTGCTCATCCCCAATCCGCGCGATATTCCGGCATTCGTGAAGGAGATCCGCAACTATTCGTTCAACATTTTCCCCGGTCTCAACACGCTGTTCAACGCGCTGCTGAACAATGAGGAGTTCCGCAAGCTGGATTTCAGTTCGCTGGTGCTCTCGATCGGTGGCGGCATGGCCGTGCAGCAGGGCGTTGCCGACCGCTGGAAGGCGCTGACCGGCAACCACATCACCGAAGGTTACGGGCTTTCCGAAACCTCGCCGGTGGTGACGACCAACAAATGCTCGTCGCCCGACTTCACCGGCACCATCGGCCTGCCCATTCCATCGACCGAGGTTGCCATACGCGATGACGACGGCAACGACGTTGCGCTGGGCGAGGTCGGCGAAATCTGCATCCGCGGCCCGCAGGTCATGGCCGGATACTGGAACCGGCCGGAGGAGACCGAAAAGGTCATGACGCCGGACGGTTTCTTCAAGACCGGCGACATGGGCTTCATGAATGCCGAAGGCTTCACCAAGATCGTCGACCGCAAGAAGGACATGATCCTCGTCTCCGGCTTCAACGTCTACCCCAACGAGCTGGAGGAGGTCGTCGCCAGTCATCCGGGCGTTCTGGAGGCGGCTGCCGTCGGTGTGCCGGATGAGAAGTCGGGCGAAGTTCCGAAGCTCTTCGTGGTGCGCCGCGACCCCGACCTCACCGTCGAGGCGCTGATCGCTTATTGCCGGGAAAATCTCACCGGCTACAAGCGTCCGAAATATATCGAGTTCCGCGACGAGTTGCCGAAAACGCCGGTGGGCAAGATCCTCAGGCGCGAACTGCGCGACTCCTGACAGAAATTGCGGTGGCCGTCAGCCGACGGTCACCGCTTCCAGGGGTATCGATACGCCCACCTTGTCCAGCATGGCCCGGAACGAGGCGATGTCGTAGCGCTCGCTCTCTGTAACCAGCCCGCGGATCTGCCCGCTGCCACCCTGTTCGGGGCATAGCCCGGCGACAACATCTGCCGCCGGATCGAGGAAGGCGGCTTCGGGGCAGGCTTTCCTGAAAAAATCCGCCAGCCATGGCAGATGCGTGCTCGACAGCGTGAAAACGTCGATGCGTGGATGGCGGTCGTGGATATCGCGCATGAAGGCGTCGACGCGTTGCTGGGTTGCGGCCGGGTCGAACAGGAACGCCCCGCTTTCGACCAGCTCAACCATGGGCGAGGCGTCGATTTGCGCAACCTTCTCCGGCTCCGCCGTGCGCGCTGCGACGAAACCGGAAAGCATCGGGCTTTCGACCAGCGAGCGGACGCCCAATATTCCGACATGTCCGGTCCGGGTTCGTGAAAGCGCCTTTTCCAGCGGCGGGTGCACGCCGAACAGAGGCGGTCCGGGCTCGCGCTGCAACTCCTCCAGCACCATGATGGAGGGCGCATTGGAGGCGATGACGATGGCGTCCGGCTCGTATCGCGACAGGAAGGCGAGGGAGCGCCGCATCACCGAAAGCAGTGCGTCGCGCCCCTTGCCGCCATAGGGAAAGCTGGCGCGGTCGGCGAAATAGAGGATGTCCTGTTTCGGGAACGCCTTGTGGATTTCGGCCACGATGGCATAGCTGCCGATGCCGGCATCGAACACGGCCACGGGACGGTGCATTTGCGGCTTCATGCTTCAGAAAACCGCTGTCTTGCGCGGCATCGACCCCAGAGAGGCGAGGTAGCCCGGCAGATCGGCGGCGGACTCCAGCACCACGTCGGCGAGCGAGGACAGCGAATCGCGCGTTCCCGTGCCCGAAAGCACCCCTATGGCAAGGCCGCAGCCGCCCGCATGGGCCATGTCGAGGTCGTGACGGTTGTCGCCCACCATGGCGATCTCCGAGGGTTTGAGCCCGGTCAGGTCGCAGAAGGCGCGTACCGTGTCGGGCGCCGGCTTGGCGTTGGCCACCGCGTCATAGCCATAGGCCGCCTCGAACAGCTGGGCGATGCCGAGGGCCACCAGCGTTCTCTCGCAGCCGAGCGTCGAATCGTTGGTCGCCACTCCCAGCCGGTAGGCCTGGGCATGCAGGCTGCCCAGTGCGCCGATGACGCCGGGAAGGGCAACCGCCATGGCCGCGCCCTTGTCGGTGGTGATGCGGTTGAAACGTTCCACCGTTTCAAGCTGCGCGCTGCGCGGCAGGCCGGGAAACCACAACTCGATGATGTCGAGATTGGTGCCGGCGGCAAAGACGGAATCGGCCCTGAAGGTGTGTGTCTCCGGGTCGAGCCCGGCCGCCGCCAGCAACCTGTCGGCCTTGTCCCTGTTGCCGTCGGCCGCCTCCAGCGCCATCAGCTCGGCCACGGCCGACCATGTCGCGTGGAAGTCGACCAGCGTGCCGTCCTTGTCGAAAAGGATTCCCTTGATTCCGGCCAAGACCCTGCCTCTCCTTCAGTTCGCGCCCTGTTTCTCTCTGAGCCCGAGAATGTGTTTCACCAGACCGGCGGTCGAGGCGTCTCTGCCCGCGGCATTCTCCTTGCCTTCCACGACAGGCAGCAATTGTGTCGCCAGTTCCTTGCCGAGTTCGACCCCCCACTGGTCGAAGGAATTGATGTTGTAAAGCACACCTTCGACAAAGACGCGATGTTCATAGAGCGCGACCAGCCGGCCGAGCGTCGCCGGATCGAGCGACCTGTAGAGAATGGTGATCGACGGGCGATTGCCTGAAAAGACCCGATGTGGTGCGATCCCGTCCACCTTTGCGGGGTCCATGCCACCGGCCAGCATCTGGGCGCGGGTTTCCTCCAGCGTGCGGCCCTTCATCAGCGCCTCGGACTGCGCCAGGCAGTTGGCGAGCAGCAGGTCGTGCTGATGCCGCAGTTCCGGCTCGTGGCCGTTGGCGGCGATGAGGAATTCGACGGGAATGATGTCGGTGCCCTGATGCAGGAGCTGGAAGAAGGCATGCTGGCCGTTGGTGCCGGGCTCGCCCCAGACCAGCGGGCCGGTGGGCGTGGTGACGGGCGTTCCGTCGAGCGACGTGCTCTTGCCGTTGGATTCCATGTCGAGCTGCTGGAGATAGGCGGGCAGGCGCGACAGGCGCTGGTCGTAGGGGATCACCGCGCGGGCCGGATAGCCGCACACGACGCGGTGCCACCAGCCGACGAGGCCAAGCAGCGCGGGAAGGTTGGAGGAAAGCGGTGCGGTGCGGAAATGCGTGTCCATCTCGTGCGCGCCCGCCAGCATTTCGCGAAAGCGCTGCGGACCGATCGCGATCATCACCGGCAGGCCGATCGCGCCCCACACCGAATAGCGGCCGCCGACCCAGTCCCAGAAGCCGAACACGCGCTCCGGCGCGATGCCGAAGGCGTCGACCAGATCGAGCGCTGTGGAGACGGCGGCGAAATGATGCGCCACGGCGGCGCTGCCCAGCGCCTTCCCGATCCAGCGTCTGGCCGTCTCCGCGTTGGTCATCGTCTCGACCGTGGTGAAGGTCTTGGATGCGACGACGATGAGCGTGGTCTCGGGATCGAGCCCCTGCAGCGTGTCGTGGATATGGGCGCCGTCGATGTTGGAAACGTAGTGGGCGCGCGGCCCGTCATGCCAGGGCGCGGTCGCGAGCGTCACCATCACCGGGCCGAGATCGGAGCCGCCGATGCCGATATTGACGATGTCGGTAATCGCCTTGCCGGTCGCGCCACGCGCCTCACCGCTGCGGATCGCATTGGCGAAGGCGCTCATCGCATCCAGCACCGCGGCCACATCCGCACCGATGTCATGACCGTCGATGTCCGGTTCGTGCCCGCCCGGAGCCCGCAAGGCTGTGTGCAGCACGGCGCGGTCCTCGGTCACGTTGATATGAGCGCCGGCGAACATGGCGTCGCGCCGCGCTTCCACGCCCGCGGCTGCCGCCAGTTTGCCAAGCAGGTCCATGGTGGCGTCGTCGACCGCGCATTTGGACCAGTCGAGCAGCATGTCGCCATCGGTGGCGGACAGCCGCGCGAAACGCCGCGGTTCGGAGCGGAAGGCGGCGCGCACATCCACCTTGCCTGTGCTGTGGCGCTGGCGAAGCTCGGCAAGGATACGGTCGAAAGCGGAACGGTCCACGGACATCTCCGATGATGGTACGAAAAGGCGGCCTGCCGCCGGCCCGGCTCGCAAGGGAATGTAGGGCGTTCCTCCCGCTGGTGGAACTCCCCCCTGCACCGGCCACGGCAACCTCCTGCCGCCGCTGTTATCGGATCGATTTTAAATCGATTCAATATGTATTTCCGGCTTCATGCCTGCCCAATACATCACTGGCATAAATCTATAGGATCATAAAAATTGATTGGCTTAATTGCTTGTGCCAGGCGACACTCGACTGGTCCACACAGCTAGAAAAGACTGTCCACCGGGGAGGTGATCATGTCCCAGCGAAACGACACGGCCATCTGGTCGGGCCTTTTCCGCATATCGGCAGAGTCGGGGCAGACCCTTCAGGCGCAGATCAGGCAGGCCATCGTCGCCGCCATTCTCGACCGCCAGATCGCGGCTTCCATGCCGCTGCCGTCGTGCCGCATACTGGCCGAAAAGCTCGGCGTGGCGCGCGGCACGGTGGTGCTGGCCTTCCAGCAGCTCGTCGATCAGGGCTTCCTGATCGCGCGCGAGCGGCGCGGGCATTTCGTCAATCCCGATGTGCTGGCCACGCCGGCCAAGCCGCAGAAGGCGGCCGAGCAGTCGAACGAGATCGACTGGAAGGCGCGCCGGCGCATCGCAGCGTCCGACATGCCGCCGCCCAACAAGCACGAGAACTGGATCAAGTCCTCCTATCCCTTCGTCTACGGACAGTTCGACCCGGGCCTGTTCCCCACTGCCGAATGGCGCGAATGCAACCGCATGGCGCTGGCGGTGCTGGAAATCCGCAACTGGGCCTCGGACATGGTCGACCGCGACGACCCGCTGCTGATCGAGCAGATCCAGGCGCGCCTGTTGCCGCGTCGTGGCATCTTCGCCAACCCCGACGAGATCATCGTCACGCTGGGGGCGCAGAATGCGCTCTACATGCTGGCCACGCTGCTGATGAGCAAGGGCTCGAAAGTGGCGATGGAAGACCCCGGCTATCCCGATGCGCGCTCGACCTTCCAGCTTGCCGGCGCCGAGACGGTGCCTGTGCCGGTGGACCAGTCGGGCATCGTGACCGAACGCATTCCCTCCGATGCCGGCTTCGTCTTCATCACGCCGAGCCATCATTGCCCGACCATGGTGCCGCTGTCGGAGGAGCGCCGGCGGGACCTTCTCGCCCGTGCCGACCGTCACAACCAGATCGTCATCGAGGACGGCTATGACAGCCAGTTGCTCGACGACGCGCCGCAGCAGGCGCTGAAAAGCGTCGATCGCTCGGGCCGCGTCGTCTATGTCGGCTCCATGTCCAAGACGCTCGCGCCGGGCCTGCGCCTCGGCTACATCGTCGCTTCCGCCGGGCTGATCTCGGAACTGCGCGCGCTGCGCCGCTTCATGCTGCGCCATCCGCCGGCCAACAACCAGCGCGCCGTGGCGCTGTTCCTGTCGCTGGGCCATCACGAGGCGCTGGTGCGGCGCCTGTCGAGCGCCTTCGAGGAGCGACGCAAGCGCCTGCGGCAGGTCGTCTCGGCTTTCCTGCCGGAATGGCGTTCGGAGCATCCGGGGGCCGGAACCTCGATGTGGCTGGAAGCGCCCCGTGGCGTCAATGCGCGCGATCTGGCTTTCGCCGCGGCCAGCCGCAGCGTCATCATCGAGCCCGGCGACCGCTATTTCGGCTTCCACGAGAAACCGTCGCGCTTCGTGCGGCTCGGCATTTCCTCGATCGCTCTCCAGCACATCGAGCCCGGCATCCGCGAACTTGCCACGGCTGCCGGCCGCCGGCCCGCAGCAGCCTGAGCCATTGCTTTGGTACAGAAGCCGGACGTCCATGGCTCATCGCTGGCGCGTGGCCGGATTGCGTAGTCTTTGCAGGATGCGATCTTGCCAGCGGGGGAAGCGGCGATGAAAACGAGCGCGCCGGCCCATGATGCGTCCCGAGCCTTTGGTCCCGGCTACCGGCCGCTGAGCCCGAACGACATCGAGCGCATCCATGAATCGGCGCTCACCGTTCTCGAAACGGTGGGCTTCGCCGATGCCATTCCTTCCTGTGCCGATGCTCTGACGAGGGTCGGGGCCGTTTCCGGCGCGGACGGGCGCATCCGCTTTCCGCGCAATCTGGTCCTCGATACCATCGGGCGTGCCGCCCGCGACATCACTTTATATGGGCAGAGGCCCGGACACGACTTGCTGCTTGATGGCAGCAATGTCCATTTCGGCACGGCCGGCGTTGCCGTGAACCTCGTCGATGCGGAGCGACGGGAGTATCGCGAATCGCGTCTTCAGGACATCTATGACGCCGCCCGTCTGGCCGAGGGGCTGGACAACATCCATTTCTTCCAGCGGCCCATGGTGGCACGCGACATCGCCGATCCGCTGGAGCTGGATTTCAACACGCTCTATGCCTGTGTCGCCGGAACATCCAAGCATGTCGGAACCTCCTTCACGGTACGCGAGAATGTGAAGCCGGCGCTGGAGATGCTGCACATGATCGCCGGCAGCGAGGAAAAATTCCGCGCCCGCCCCTTCGTCTCCAACTCCAACTGCTTCGTCGTCTCGCCGATGAAGTTCGCCGAGGACGCCTGCGGCGTTCTTGAGGAGTGCGTGAAGGGCGGCCTGCCGATCCTGCTGCTGTCCGTCGGGCAGGCAGGCAACACCGCACCCGCTGAACTGGCCGGCGCCGTGGTGCAGACGGTTGCCGAGGTGCTCGCCGGCCTCGTCTATGTCAACGCGCTGAAGCCGGGCCATCCGGCGATCTTCGCCGCCTGGCCCTTCGCCTCCGATCCGCGCAGCGGAGCCGTGGCCGGCGGCTCGCCCGAGCAGGCCCTGCTCGGGGCGGCCTGCGCCCAGATGGCCCGCTTCTACAACCTGCCGGGAAGCACCGCCGCCGGCATGACCGATTCCAAGCTGCCGGACAGCCAGTCGGGCTATGAGAAAGGCATCACCGACATGCTGGCAGCTCTCAGCGGCGCCGATCTCGTCTATGAGGCGGCTGGCACCCACGCCGCACTGCTCGGCTTCTGTCTGGAAAGCCTCATCATCGACAACGACATGCTGGGCCATTGCCTGAACAGCCGGGCCGGCATGAATGCCGGCGGGGACCAGCTCGCGGTTGCCCTGATAGAACGGACCTGCCTCGGCGGTCCCGGCCACTATCTCGCTCGCCCGCCGGTGCGGGAAGAGGCCCGCCACACCTATCCGCTGATCGCGGAGCGCTGGTCGCCGCGCGAATGGGAGGACAATGGCCGTCCGGACATCGTCATGCGCGCGGTGGCGGAAAAACGTCGTGTTCTTGCCGGGCGTTTCCCGCGCCATGTGTCGCGCACGCTCGACGAGCGCCTGCGCGCCCGTTTCGGCGATCTCATCCGCCTGCCGCGCAGTGCGATGGGCGTTTAAGGCATGTCTCCCGAAAGTGAGGCCCAGTTTCGGGACAACGACATGCGTAACGACAGGAACCTGAAGCGTAAGGAGCGAATCTGAAAGATCGCGATACGCTTCAGGCGCCGATGCCGCCAATCGACCAGGGCAGCGTCTCGCCGCCACGGAACACCACGATATCCTCCTCGCCGATCGGTACGGCGGCCACGGCGACACCCGGCTTCTTCACAAGGGTGACAGTGCCCCTGTTCGGCTCCAGCCCGTGGAAGCGTGCACCGTTCAGCGAGGCGAACGCCTCGAAGTGGTCGAGCGCGCCTTCCTCGTCGAACACCTGCACGTAGGTCTGCAAGGCCGTAACCCCGCCGAACACGCCGGCCGAGCAGCATTCGGCCTGCTTGGCCGAGCGCATGTGCGGGGCACTGTCGGTGCCGATCATGAAGCAGCTCTCGCCGGAGGTGATCGCCTTGCGCAGCGCCTGGCGGTGGCTCTCGCGCTTGGCCACCGGCAGGCAGTAGAGATGCGGTCGCAGCCCTCCCTGAAAGATCGAGGTGCGGTTGATCACCAGATGATGCGGCGTGATCGTAGCCGCAACGCGTGGTGCGTGGGCGCGCACGATGTCGACCGTGCCGGACGTGGTGGCGTGCTCGACCACCACCTTCAGCCCCTCGTGCCGCTTCAGCATCGGCAGGAGCGTGTTTTCCATGAACACCTCCTCGCGATCGAAGATGTCGACCTCCGGATCGGTGGATTCGCCATGGATCAGCACCGGCATGCCGATCTTCTCCATCCGCTCCAGCACCGGCGAAAGCCCGGCAAGATCGGTCACGCCATGGCTGGAATTGGTGGTCGCGCCGGCGGGATAGAGTTTGGCGGCGATCCATACGCGCTCGCCGAAGCCGCGCTCGATCTCGTCCGGATCGGTGAGGTCGGTGAGGTAGCAGGTCATGAGCGGCTCGAAGTCCGAACCCTGCGGACGGTTGGCGAGGATGCGGTCGCGATAGGCAAGGGCGTCCGCCACCGTCACCACAGGCGGCACCAGATTGGGCATGATGATGCCGCGCGCGAACTGTGCCGCCGTATAGGGCAGGACGGCCCTGAGCATGGCGCCGTCGCGCAGGTGGACATGCCAGTCGTCCGGGCGCGGAACGGTGATCGTGGGCACGGCTCCGGCCTCAGGTGCGGAGCCGGCTTCGAAAAGCGCGTCGATGGTCATGGGCAATCCTCTTCGCCTTTGGTCCAGCGAGGCGCGGAGCTTCCTTCCGCTGCCTTTTCGACCATGCGATATACATGGCCTTGCGGCAATTGGCAGGCGCTTTGCCGGCCTGCGGCAAAAAAGGCCCGGAATTGGTATCTGCCGGAGCGCCGCTCACCGGAAGCGGGCCGCGCTGTTTCGGCTTCGCAGCCCGCGCTTCAGGTTTTCAGCTTGCAAGCCGGCTGAGAACGGGCTGCAACTGCTCCGGCGTGATCGGCTTGGCCACCACCGCATCCACGAGGCCGGGCAGGGAAAGGCTGGCGGATGAGGCCATGCGGGTCGACAACAGCACCAGCGCCGGTCGCAGGCCGCCCGTGCCCCGGCGCAGAGCCGCAAGCACCGGCATCAGCGGGTCGCAGTCGCGGTTTTCGGGGCCGCCATCGAGGACGACGATGCCCGGCAGCATCGAGCGCAGGGCCTGCACGGCGGATTCGGGCGATTCGACGAGCGGCCGCAAACCCAGCCCTTCCACGATCTTGGCGACGACCACCTGCGTGATGCGCGAGCGGCCAACGACCATCACCCGCGAGAGGTCGGCGGTGCCGCCCTCGTCCACATACGTCCCGCGTCCGGAAACAGCGCCGCCGTCTTGATCGAAGTACGAAGACAATCCGATCTACACCATCTGCTCAATGCAGGGTTGAAACCCTCCTCCTTTTGGGTGACGCCGCTTCGACTGTCAAGTTAATACCAAATCAGCATAAAGTGGTAAGTTTCCTGCATGGCGGGACAGGCGACGGCACAAAAATCGCCCCCGCAGCGGCTGCGGGGGCGACTTCAGGGCAGGGAGCCCGGATGAACCGTGTCGCCACTGTCCTGCCGCCACCCCGGCTTACGAGGCATGCGGGGCGGCGGATCGGGTGCGGCTCAGTTGTGAGCCTGGGTGACGATCACCGGGATGAGCAGGTCGCCCCAGTTGCCTTCGCCGCTGTGATGGCGGGCCGAGCGGACCAGCTCGACCGACACGCCGGCCTCGACAGCCTTCATCACGGACTGGTTGAGGCGGTGCAGGTCGTTGGCCAGCATGCGGATGGCGGCCTGCTGGTCGGTGTTCATGGCAGAAGACTGTTCCTCTGCCCTTTCCTTGACGCGGGTGATCGGTGCCATTTTCGGTTCTCCCTTGGAATGACGGCTTTCGGGCCGCCGGGTCTGTTATTCCGCAGCCGGGCGGAACTGTTCGGTTTCGGTGGATTCGCCCATCGCGGTCGTCGACGACTGGCCGCCGGTGATGGCGAGCGACACGGCGTCGAAATAGCCGGTGCCCACCTCGCGCTGGTGCTTGGTGGCCGTGTAGCCATTGGCCTCGGCCGCGAATTCGGCTTCCTGCAGCTCGGAATAGGCCGCCATCTGGCGATCCTTGTAGCCGCGGGCCAGCTCGAACATGCCGTAGTTGAGCTGGTGGAAGCCGGCCAGCGTGATGAACTGGAACTTGTAGCCCATGGCGCCCAGTTCGCGCTGGAATTTGGCGATGGTGGCGTCGTCCAGATTGGCCTTCCAGTTGAAGGACGGCGAGCAGTTGTAGGCGAGCAGCTTGCCCGGGTGAGCCTTGTGCACGGCCTCGGCGAACTTGCGGGCCTGCTCCAGATCCGGCTTGCCGGTCTCCATCCAGATCAGGTCGCAATGCGGCGCGTAGGCGATGGCGCGGGCGATGCACGGCTCGATGCCGTTCTTCACCTGATAGAAGCCTTCCGTGGTGCGGCCGGCATCCTGGTCGACGAAGGGCTGGTCGCGCTCGTCGATGTCGGAGGTCAGAAGCTTGGCGGCCTCGGCGTCGGTGCGGGCGACGATCAGCGTGGGAACGCCCATGACGTCGGCGGCGAGGCGCGCGGCGTTGAGGTTGCGGATGTGAGCCGCCGTCGGGATCAGCACCTTGCCGCCCAGATGGCCGCACTTCTTCTCCGAAGCGAGCTGGTCTTCGAAGTGGACGCCTGCGGCGCCGGCTTCGATGAACGCCTTCATGATCTCGAAGGCGTTGAGCGGGCCGCCGAAGCCAGCCTCGGCATCGGCCACAATCGGCGCGAACCAGGTGTCGACCGACAGCTTGCCTTCCGCCGTCTCGATCTGGTCGGCGCGCTGCAGGGTGCGGTTGATGCGCTTGGCCAGTTCAGGCGCTGCGTTGGCTGGGTAGAGCGACTGGTCGGGATACATGGCGGATGCCGTGTTGGCGTCGGCGGCGACCTGCCAGCCCGACAGATAGATGGCCTTCAGGCCGGCGCGAACCATCTGCATGGCCTGATTGCCGGAAAGGGCGCCCAGCGCGTTGACGAAGTCTTCCTCATGGATGAGCTTCCACAGGCGGTTGGCGCCGTTCTCGGCCAGCGTGTACCTGATCTGCACCGAGCCGCGCAGCCGCTTCACGTCTTCCGGGGTGTAGGGACGCTCGATGCCTTCGAAACGGCCTTCCGGCGCGGACGGGACGAGGTTGTAAAAATCGGTCATTTACAGCTCCAGCAGTTCGGTTGTGAAAGTCTGTGGCATTCGCCTCGCCATCCGGATTGGCGTCTGCCTCTGCGACTTGATTTACATTGCGGTGCGGTAAAGGCGAGAAAAACCGGGTTTTTCGGCTGTAAATAAAGGAAAATCTGTGTTGCGTTTGACAGATCTCGGTTGTAAATCTGTCAAAATTGTAAAAACCAATAACTGAGAAATCTCCAGCCGGTTTTGTAAAATCGTGTAAAATGCTGTCGCCATGGCCGAACAGAAGATCTTTGCCGGACCCCGTATCCGCCGCATCCGCAACGCCAAGGGGCTGACCCAGACGGCGATGGCCGAGGGGCTGGGCATCTCGCCCTCCTATCTCAATCTGATCGAGCGCAACCAGCGTCCGCTGACCGTGCAACTCATCCTGCGCCTGGCTTCCGTCTACAAGGTCGAGCCGGATGAGTTGCAGGCGCAGGCCGGCGGTTCGATTGCCGCCTTGAGGGAAATGTTCGCCGATCCTCTGCTGGCCGGCGAGCTTCCGGGCGAACAGGAGCTGGTCGAGGTGGCGGAAGCCGCGCCCAATGCGGCCGCTGCGATGATCAAGCTCTACCGTGCCTATCGCGAGCAGGCCGAGCGCCTGTCGGACCTCAACGAATTGCTGGCGCGCGAGGGGCGCGGCACCGCGCTTTCCGGTGCGCGTCTGCCCATGGACGAGGTGCACGAGGTATTCGAACGCCGTCCGAACCATCATCCCGCGCTGGAGGAGGAGGCAGAAGCCTTTATTCGTGTGCTGGAGCCGGGCGACGACCTCTACGGCGCGCTGAAGGTCTGGCTGAAGCGTGAATATGGCATTACGGTGCGTGTGTTGCCGGTGGCGACCATGCCCAACTGGCGTCGCCGCTACGACCGTCATTCGCAGCGCCTGTTCCTGTCGGAGCGGCTGTCGCCTTTCGACCAGTTGCGCGAAGTGGCGATGGAAGCCTGCCTGATGCGTATGTCGGTGGCGATCGCGGCCGGGATCGCTGCCCTGAAACTGTCCAGCGACGAGGCGCGGCGGCTGGCCCGTTTCGAACTCGGCCGCTATGCCGCCCATGCGCTGATGATGCCCTACCAGCCGTTCCTCGCCGCCGCCCAGCGCGCCCGCTACGATGTCGACGTGCTGCGTTCGCGCTTTTCCGTCTCCTTCGAGCAGGCGGCGAACCGGCTGACCATGCTTCAGCGCCAGGGCAGCGCCGGCGTGCCCTTCTTCATGCTGGAGGTGGACAATGCCGGCCATCCCTTCCGCAAGGCGGGCAGCGCCGGTTTCCCGCACAGCCGTTTCGGCGGGGGCTGTCCCAAGCTTGCCGTGCATGCGGCCTTCACGCAGCCGGGGCAGATATTCGTCGAGGCCGTCGAGATGCCGGACGGCGCCGAGTTCCTTTGCGTGGCGCGAACGCTGGAAGGGCCGCAGGGCGCTTTCAACGAACGGCCGCGCCGCACCGCTCTGCTGCTCGGCTGCGACATTGCCTACAAGGACGAGGTGGTCTATGGCGCGGCCCTGCCGGGCTCGGGGGCGGTGACCCCTGTCGGCCCCGCCTGCCGGCTCTGCGAGCGCTCCGGCTGCCTGTCGCGCGCCGCCCCACCGGTCACGCGCCCGCTTGGCCTCGACGAGATGGTGACGGGCCTCAGCGCTTTCGACTTCCAGTAGGAGCCGGCTGCCGGCCAATGCTTCGGGGCTTTCTGGACCTTCCCACGCCCCGATCCCGGCGGTAAGTGCCGGGGACGGATAAAGCGTTGCGCTTCGGGGAGGGCGGCATGGCTGAGTTGGCATCATCCTCTGTCGCGGTGACCTCGCCGGCGCGCGCTTCCCGATACGGCGCAGCACTCGTCTTTCTGTCGGCGCTGTTGTGGAGCCTGGGCGGCGCGATTGCCCGCTATATCGACGCGACCGATCCATGGGCGGTGATTTTCTGGCGCTCCCTGTGGGCGACCGCTTTCCTGATCGCCTACATGGTCTGGCGCGATGGCTGGCGCGGCACCGTGCAGATGTTTCGCGACATGGGCTTGCCGGGACTGGCGGTCGCTGCCTGCTTCGCCACGGCATCGATCTGCTTCGTTGTGGCGCTTTCCTACACCACCGTCGCCAACATCCTGCTGATACAGGCCGGCGTTCCGCTGATCGCGGCGCTGTTCGCGTGGATCGCCCTGCGCGAAAAAGTATCGGGCGGCACATGGGTTGCCATCTTCTTCGTCATCGTCGGTGTCGGCGTGATGGTATCGGAAACGCTGGGCGGCTCGGTTTCCCCCATCGGCGACGGTCTGGCGCTGGCCATCACCTGCGCGCTCGCCACTGCCACCGTCATAACCCGCCGTTTTTCCAATGTGCGCATGACGCCGGCGACCTGCCTCGGCACCGTGTTCGCCGCTGTCCTCGCCCTCACGCAGGCATCTTCCCTCAAGGTGTCCGGGCACGACATGGTTTTCCTGTTCGCCTTCGGGGTCGTGAATCTCGGCCTCGGCCTTGCCTGTTTCGCCACCGGGGCGCGGATGATCCCCGCCGCCATGGCGGCCCTGCTCGGCACGTTCGAGACCATATTGGGGCCGGTATGGGTGTGGCTGGCCCACGCGGAGGTTCCGTCCGGACGGACGCTGATCGGCGGCGGCATCGTCTTCGCCGCCCTGCTCGTCCACATCGCGCGCGAATTCCGGCGTCACTCGCAGCCGCCCCGGCCGGGCGTCAGCGGGCTGCCGGCGCCGAATTGATGGCAATATCCGATCCGTTCAACTTCCCATTGACAAAGCCTCCGTGCCACAGGCAGGCTGGGTAAAAGGCAACAATGAGACAGGCCCATCTTGCCCTTGTTCGCACCATCCCGTCAGCGTCCGGCAATTTGTGGCGAACATGCGCCGCTCTCTTCCGGAAGGGCGAAGGGGTCGGGGCTTTCCATGCCGCAGCGTGACCGCCTGGCCGGGCTGCCCAGTCGCGCAAACGTCATTGTCTGGCAGTCGAATGCCGCTTGTTGGCCTGCCGGAAGCTTAATAGATTGAAAGACATGTCCGGTGGCGGCGCCTGAGCGCGGCCGGGGGGGAACATTTGGGAAGGGAGTATCTCATGCAGCGCAAATCAACCTTGCTTCTGGCGACCACCGTGCTTTCGGCAGGCTTCGCCTTCACCGCAACGGCACAGGAGCGGGTCGTCAACGTCTACAACTGGTCCGATTACATCGATTCCTCGATCATTACCGACTTCACGAAGGAAACCGGCATCAAGGTCGTCTACGACGTCTACGATTCCAACGAAATTCTGGAAACCAAGCTTCTGGCCGGCGGCAGCGGCTACGACGTCGTGGTGCCGACCAGCAGCTTCCTTGCCCGCCAGATCGAGGCCGGCGTCTATCAGAAGCTCGACAAGTCCAAGCTGCCCAACCTGTCGAACATGTGGGACATGGTGAGCGAGCGCACCGTCGTCTTCGACCCCGGCAACGAATATTCGATCAATTATATGTGGGGCACGGTCGGCATCGGCTACAATGCGGCCAAGATCAAGGAGGTGCTGGGCACCGACGAGATCGATAGCTGGCAGGCCGTGTTCGATCCCGAGCAGGCCGCCAAGCTCAAGGATTGCGGCATCAACTTCCTCGATTCGCCGACAGACATGATTCCGGTGACCCTGGCCTATCTCGGCCTCGATCCCGACAGCCATGAGCCGGAAGACATCGCCAGGGCTGAGGAAGCCCTGCTCAAGGTGCGGCCCTATGTGCGCAAGTTCCACTCGTCGGAGTTCATAAACGGCCTTGCCAATGGCGACATCTGCATCGCGGTCGGCTGGTCTGGCGATATCTTCCAGGCGCGCGACCGTGCCGAGGAAGCCGACAACGGCGTCGAGCTGAACTACGTGATCCCGAAGGAAGGCACGCAGATGTGGTTCGACCAGATGGCGATCCCGGCCGATGCGCCGCATCCGCAGGAGGCGCACGAGTTCCTCAACTACATGATGAAGCCGGAGGTCATCGCCAAGTCGTCGAACTATGTCTACTACGCCAATGGCAACAAGGCTTCGCAGGAGTTCCTCGACGAGGGCGTGCATGACGATCCTGCCGTCTATCCGCCGGACGATGTGATGGCCAAGCTGTTCGTCAACACCCCGCTCGATTCCAGAACCCAGCGCCTGTTCACCCGCACATGGACCAAGGTGGTGACCGGCCAATAATCTTCGGGAAGCCCCGGCCTGTGCCGGGGCTTCCTTCCGTTCAGTTGCAGGGCGGTGCCGGAAACAGGAACGAAAAGCGTCCGGACGACCACCCGGGAAAATGGTCTGCCGCGCGGAGGGGGAGAGCGAAGCATGAAGTCACTGGGCAGCATCCGCAGGGATTTCGCGCCGTGGAGCGATCCGCAGGCGAAGCCCTATATCAGGTTCGAGAACGTCACCAAGCGCTTCGGCGACTTCACCGCCGTCAACAACCTGTCGCTGTCCATCTTCGAGCGCGAGTTCTTTGCCTTGCTGGGCGCATCCGGTTGCGGAAAGTCCACGCTCCTGCGCATGCTGGCCGGTTTCGAGGAACCCACTTCCGGGAAAATTCTGCTCGACGGGCAGGATCTGCGCGGCATCCCGCCCTACCGGCGGCCGGTCAACATGATGTTCCAGTCATATGCGCTGTTCCCGCATATGAGCGTGGAGAAGAACATCGCCTTCGGCCTGAAGCAGGAAGGCATGCCGAAGACCGACATCGACAGGCGCGTGGCCGAGATGCTCAAGCTGGTCAAGCTGGAGCGCTTTGCCAGCCGCAAGCCGCATCAGCTTTCCGGCGGCCAGCGCCAGCGCGTGGCGCTCGCCCGCTCCGTCGCCAAGCGTCCGAAGGTGCTGCTGCTGGACGAACCGCTCGGCGCGCTCGACAAGAAGCTGCGCGAGGAAACCCAGTTCGAGCTGATGGACCTGCAACAGGAGCTCGGCCTGACCTTCGTCGTCGTGACCCACGATCAGGAAGAGGCCATGACCATGGCCGACCGCATCGCCATCATGGACAAGGGCGAGGTCATGCAGGTGGCGACGCCCGCCGAAATCTACGAGGCGCCCAATTCCCGCTTCGTCGCCGGCTTCGTCGGCAACGTCAACCTGTTCGAGGGCAGCGTCGCCGAGCGCACCGAGAACACCGCCCGCATCACCGGCGGCAGCGGCGCGCAGATCCTGGTCGAGAATGCCGGCGAGGCGGCGATAGGCAACGACGTCGCCTTCGCCATACGCCCGGAAAAGATCAGGATTTCGTCGCGCAAGCCGCAGGATGCCGTGAACGCGCTGGAAGGCGAAGTCTACGACATCGCCTATCTCGGCGACATGACGGTCTACTATGTGAAGCTCGACGATGGCCAGATCGTGCGCGCCTCGATGCTGAATGCCGCGCGCATCGTCGACGATCCGCTCACCTGGAGCGACCGCGCCTGGATATCCTTCCGGCCCGATGCCGGCGTCGTGCTGACGCGATAGGGGGCGGTCATGGCGAATGTCTCCGCTTCCGCACCCGCCGCCACGCCGGCCGAAAGGACATTCCTCTCGCGCCTGATATCCGGCTTCACCGGGCGGCTTCTCATTCTGGTCCCCTACGCTTGGCTGCTGTTCTTCTTCCTCATTCCCTTCGTCATCGTCTTCAAGATTTCGCTGTCGCAAAGCGCGATCTCGATGCCGCCCTATGCGCCGGCCATCGATTTCAGCGAAGGCATTTCGGGCTTGTGGGCCGCACTCAGGGAACTCAGCCTCGACAATTATCTCTGGCTGACGGAGGACCCGCTCTATTTCAACGCCTATATTTCCAGCGTCGTCATTGCCGGCATATCGACCCTTCTCACGCTTCTGGTCGGCTATCCGATCGCCTATGGCATGGCGCGCGCGCCGGCCTCGCTGCGTCCCACCCTGCTGATGCTGGTCATCCTGCCGTTCTGGACCTCGTTCCTGATCCGCGTCTATGCATGGATCGGCATCCTGAAACCGGAAGGGCTGCTCAACCAGTTCCTGATGGGCATCGGCGTCATTTCCACGCCGCTCGTCATCATGAACACCTATACGGCGATCTTCATCGGCATCGTCTATTCCTATCTGCCTTTCATGGTGCTGCCGCTCTATTCGTCGCTGGAGAAGATGGACAACTCGCTGATCGAGGCCGCGCAGGATCTCGGCTGTCCGCCGATCAGCGCCTTCTGGAAGATCACATTCCCGCTGTCGCTGCCGGGCGTCATCGCCGGCTGCCTGCTGGTGTTCATTCCGGCCGTCGGCGAATTCGTCATTCCCGACCTGCTCGGCGGGTCGCAGACGCTGATGATCGGCCGCACGCTGTGGAACGAGTTCTTCGCCAACCGCGACTGGCCGGTGGCCTCGGCCGTGGCCATCATCCTGCTTTTGGTGCTGGTCATCCCGATCGTCCTTTTCCAGCATGCGCAGGCCCGCGCCCAGGAGCAGGATCGCTGACATGAACGCCACCTGGAGTCGCTTCAACATCGTCTCGATCGTGCTGGGCTTTGCCTTTCTTTACCTGCCGATCGTGCTTCTGGTCGTCTTTTCCTTCAATGCGTCGCGGCTGGTCACCGTCTGGGGCGGTTTTTCCACGCAATGGTATGCGGCGCTGTTCCGCAATCAGGGCCTGATGGATGCCGCTTGGGTCACGATCCGCGTGGCGCTGGTCTCGGCCTCCGCCGCCACGGTGCTCGGCACCATGGCCGCGCTGGTGCTGACGCGCTACACCCGCTTCCGGGGCAGGGTGCTGTTCACCGGCATGGTGTTCGCGCCGCTGGTCATGCCGGAGGTCATCACCGGCCTGTCGCTGCTGCTTCTGTTCGTGGCGGTCGGCCTCGACCGCGGCTTCCTCACCGTCACGCTCGCCCACATCACATTTTCCATGTGCTTCGTGGCGGTGGTGGTGCAGTCGCGGCTGATCTCCTTCGACCGCTCGCTGGAGGAGGCGGCGATGGACCTCGGCGCGCCGCCGGTGAAGACCTTCTTCCAGATCACCCTGCCGGTGATCGCGCCCGCCATCATCTCGGGCTGGATGCTGGCCTTCACCCTGTCGCTCGACGATCTGGTCATTGCCAGCTTCGCCTCGGGGCCGGGCGCGACGACCCTGCCGATGAAGATCTACAGTCAGGTGCGGCTTGGCGTGACGCCGGAAATCAATGCCGCCTGCACCATTCTTATCGGCATCGTATCGCTGGGTGTTATCGCCGCCGCGATCGTCAACAAGCGCCGCGAAGTGCAGCGCCGCCGCGATGAGCAGGCGGCCATGCGGCTGGACTGACAGGCCACAAAATGGAAGCGGGCGACGGATGGTTTCGCACCGGCGCCCGCCTTCATTTCCGCACGAACCGGATCAGGCGCCGACCTGCGCGATCCAGTCGTTGAGATTGTAGTAGTTGGAGATGCGCGCGACCTTGCCGTCGCGGATCTCGAAGAACGCGCCGGCCGGCAGCACGTATTTCTGGCCCGCGGCCTCCGGCAGGCCCTCGTCGGTCGCCAGATACTCGCCATTGACGGTGAATTCGGCGGCGCCGCGCGTGCCATCGGCGCTTTCCATGATGACGATGTCGGTCAGCCGCTCGCGGTAGCAGCGGTTCATCTTGTCCATGAAGCTGCGGAACGTGTCCTTGCCGGTCTGCCTTTCGCCCTGGTTGATGTCGTGCGCCACGTCGTCGGTCAGCAGGTCGAGGAAGGCATCCATGTCCTGCCGGTTGAAGGCGTCGTAATAGGCGGAAATGGTGTCTGTGGCGCTCATGGTGTCTCCCTGTTCGCAAACGCAATGGCCAAGCCTGCCGCCAAGCCCTATAGCACCCGCTGGAGCTTTGAAAGTCCGGGAGCGACAATGCATATCGTGGTTCGGCAGGGACCGGAGATCGGGCCGCATATCGACGATCTGGCGCGGTTGCGCATCGCGGTGTTCCGGGCCTTTCCCTATCTCTACGAAGGGTCGCCCGACTACGAACAGGCCTATCTTTCCACCTATGCAAGCGCGCCCGAGAGCCTGTTCGTGCTGGCATTCGAGGGAGAGACCGTCGTCGGTGCCTCGACCGGCGTGCCGATGGATCGGGAAACGGAAGCCTTCCGCAAGCCGTTCGTGGAAAGCGGCCGGGATCCGGCGCGCATCTTCTATTTCGGCGAATCCGTGCTTCTCGCCGGCTATCGCGGGCGCGGCATCGGCGTGCGTTTCTTCGAGGAGCGGGAAGCCTATGCCCGCCGCCTCGGCCGTTTCGACCATTGCTGCTTCTGTGCGGTGGAGCGTCCTGCCGACCATCCTCTGCGGCCGGCGGACTATGTGCCGCTCGACGCGTTCTGGAACAGGCGCGGCTATGTGCACCAGCCGCAGCTTCGCACCGAATTTTCGTGGCGCGACATCGGCGAGGATAAGGAGAGCGCCAAGCCCATGTCGTTCTGGATGAAGGAACTGCGCTGATGGTGAAGTTTGCCTCCTGCCAGTATGCCATCGAGCTGTTCGAGGGCTGGGATGCCTATGCCGCACATCTGGAACGGCTTGTCGGCGAAGCGGTGGAAGCCGGAGCGCAACTGCTGCTTCTGCCCGAATATGCCGCCATGGCGCTGACCGGCCTGTTGCCGGAAGCAGAGCGCGGCGACCTGCACAAATCCATCGCCGCCATCCAGCCGCTCATCCCGCGCTGGCTGGAGCTATGCGAGGCCATCGCCCGCCGCCATGGCGTCTGGTTCTGCCCCGGTTCCGCGCCGGTGCTCGACGCGGACGGCAAGTACCGCAACCGCGCCTTCCTGTTCGGGCCGCAGGGTCCTTCCGGTCATCAGGACAAGATCGTCATGACGCGCTTCGAGCGCGAGCAATGGTTCATCGCGGCTGGCACCGAAGGGTTGCGCAGCTTCGACACGCCGCTCGGCAGGCTCGGCATCCTCATCTGCTACGACAACGAATTTCCCATGCTGGCCCGCCGGCTGGCGGAGGAAGGCGTCGAGCTGATCCTCGCGCCAAGCTGCACCGACACCGAAGCCGGCTATCATCGCGTGCGCATCGGGGCGCAGGCGCGTGCGCTGGAGAACCAGCTGGCCGTGCTGGTGTCGCCGACAGCCGGCTCCGCGCCATGGTCGCCGGCCGTGGACGAGAATTTCGGTCGCGCCGCACTCTATGTGCCGGCCGACTACGGCATGCCGCCGAGCGGGGTTTTCGCGGAAAGCGAGGCGGTCGCCACGGAAACAAGCCGGTGGCTGATCGGCGAGATCGATCTGCAACAGGTCGCTGCCCTGCGCCGTGAGGGGCAGGTGGCGCTTTATCGCGACTGGCCGGAGCAGTTCGTGCTTTAAGGTCGAGACTCAATCAGCCCACCATGTGATGATTGCAGCGATGAGGACTGAAGCGGCGAAATTGGTTGCCAGCTTGTCGTAACGAGTTGCGACGCGCCGCCAGTCCT
>JAIPUZ010000126.1 GCA_022833215.1 Mesorhizobium sp.
CAACGATCTCAAGCCGGCTCACCGGATTCCGATATCTGTCCTTACTACTGTCCATAAGGACAAAGCGACAGATTCACATCACGACATCAAGGCGGCCCCAGCCGGATGCGTACGCCAAACAGGCGCTATGCCTCAGATGGTCTGCTGAAGGCAAGTCCATGAGGGCGATCGCCACGATCGAGTCCATGTCCTACGCCACTGTCAATTTCCACCTCAACAACGCCCGCAAGGCGCTGGACGCTGCCAGCCTATCTCAGGCGACCGCTCTAGCAACGAAGATGAAGTTGATCTAAAGTGTGTCGCATTTAATCTGCCTCATACCCCGCCGCTTTGAAGAAGTTTCGGCACTGCATTGGATCGAAGAGGTTGCAGATTTCGCCCAAAGCGTCGCAGAGAGCGCTGAAGCTTCTGGCCGCTTTCTTTCGCAGCAGCGCCTTGAGCTTTGAGAATGCCATCTCGATCGGGTTCAGGTCGGGTGAATACGGTGGCAGGAACAGCATCCATGCCCCACGCTTGCTTATCAGTTCGGCAGCGCGCTCGCTCTTGTGGAAGGCGACATTGTCGAGGATGACGATGTCGCCAGGCTGAAGCTCGGGCACCAACTGGGTCTCGATCCACGTTTCGAAGCGCCTGGCGTTCATCGGCGCATCGATGATCCACGGCGCGACCATGCCATGACAGCGCAGACCGGCGATGAAGGTCTGGATATGCCCATTGGCCGAAGGGCGCGTGCGTCCTGTAGCGCTTGCCCTTTGGCGACCAGCCGGTGCGCTTGGTCAGTTTGGTGTTGGTCGATGTCTCATCGATAAAGATCATGCGCGGCAAGGCCTTGGCGAAGAAGCGCTTTCGCTTGCCCGTCCATAACTCGCGCGTCGCACGGATGTCGGCGCGCTGCTGCTCGCTCGCCTGCAACGTTTTTTGTGGCTGAGTCCGAGACGGTGCAGCAGACGGCCGACGCTGGAACGGTGAACGACCACGCCACGACCCTCAAGCTCGCTGCACAGTTCGTCCAGCGTCAGTTCGCCTGCCGCCGCCATCCGCTCGCGCACAAAGCCGGCATGTGGCGCAAGCTTGCCCCAGCCCGGTGCATGGCCTTGGCGACGCGGCGAAAGAGAACCCGTCGCGCGCCGAAGTTTCATCAGTTCGTTCACAAACCGCGGCGACACCCGGAAATGCCGCGCAGCCTCGCGGTGTCCATGGCCTTCATCAAAAAACGCAGCAACACGTTCACGCAACGCAGTCGGTAGCGGCTTGCCCATCGCGGTTCTCCTTCGAACCGTAGTGAATCACGCAAAAGCCAAAACGGGAATCTGGAGGCTTCTGTGAGGTCCGCATCACGACCGGACGGCCGCGCGCATCGTCGGACCTCATTGCAAGCCGGATTGAACGGAGGCGCGGGACGGGCTGGCGCTATGGGGATTGTAGTCCGGGGCAGTGGCCGGGCTCATCTTCGCCGAGGCGCCGAAGGCCTCTGATTACGGAGTGGCGGCGAAGTACGCATGGTTGGGGCGGGGATTTTTGATGATGGATGTCGTCGGTCGGATTGCCATGCGTCCCATTGGCGACCTAGCTATATCGCTGCGTGAAGGATGGGTCGAGAGTTGCCGATCCGGCGCCTATGGCGTCGAATATGGAGCCTGGCGATGAGGGCATGTGCGGCGCGATCATGAGGTGTCGTTCCAGAACGGGCTCGGAGGAGCCTGCCCGTACCGCCAGATGGCGGGCGTGATCATCGGCCCTCCGCAGCATGGGCAGCGGTGCGTTCCCGCAAGTGGCTCGGTGGCGACAGCGACGCTTTCGACTTGCCGTTCGAGATCTTCCTGTTGTGGGCTGGTCAGCAGCCTGCGGCACAGGTCGAGTGTGGCGGCGCGATGGCCATTGGCGAGAAAGCCGTAGTGGCGGATGCGATGGAAGCCGTCCGGCAGCGTGTGCAGCAGGAAGCGGCGGATGAACTCATGGGCCTCGAGCGTCATGACCTTCGCCCTGCCGCCATGGCGATAATCCTTCCAGCGGAACGCGACGCGATCGCCGTCCATGCCGACCAGCCGGGAATTGGCGATGGCGACGCGGTGGGTGTAGCGGCCGAGATAAGCCAACACCTGCTTTGGACCACCGAAGGGTGGCTTGGCGTAGACGACCCATTCCCAGCTGCGGGCTTCGGCGAGCAAGCGGGTGAAGGAATCAGACTTTGCCAGGTACGCGAGATCGCCGAAGAAATCCAACCGCCCCTCATCATGGGCCGCTCGCAATCCCTCCAGAAAGAGCCGGCGGAACAGGCGCGACAGCACGCGCACGGGCAGGAAGAATCCTGGCCGGCAGGAAATCAAGCGGGTGCCGTCGGGCGAAATGCCACCACCCGGCATGATGCAATGGATATGGGGGTGGTAGTGAAGATTTTGCCCCCAGCTGTGCAATACAGCAATGAGACCAATCTCGGCGCCGAGATGCCTGGGCTCCGCTGCGATCGTGCGCAGCGTCTTGGCCGTTGCCTTGAACAGGATCGCGTAGACCGCTGACTTGTTCTGGAAGGCGACCGCCGCGATCTCGGCCGGCAGCGTGAAGACGACGTGGAAATAGCCAACCGGTAGCAACTCGGCCTGCCGCGCGGCAAGCCAGTCCCGGCAGACCTGTCCCTGCCACTTCGGGCAGTGCCGGTTGCGACAGGAATTATAGGCCGCGCGGATCGTCCCGCAGGAGCGACAGCCCTCGACATGGCCGCCGAGTTCAGCGGCCCGGCAAAGCTCGATCGCGCTCATCGTGCGCCGCTCGACGCGTCCGAGACGGCCGTCACGAGATCGCCGGTACGCATCGCCATGGCGGCGGAAGATATCCGCCACCTCCACTCTCGCCGACATCGGCGGAACCATCAACCCGGCGGCACGACCTCGATGTTGAGCCGGTCGAGCGGACTGGTCGTACGTCGGATCAAGCCGTTCGAGACCCTGGTGTAACGCGCCGTGCTGGAGAGATTGTTGTGGCCGAGCAGTACTTGGATGATGCGGATGTCGGTGCCGTTCTCCAGGAGATGGGTGGCGAAGCTGTGCCTGAGCGTGTGGACTGTCACGCGCTTGTCGATGCCTGCGGCAGCACGTGCCGAGCGGCAGGCCGAATAAAGCACCTGCACGTCGATGGGGCGGGTTGCGTCCCGGCCGGGAAACAGCCAGCCCTGCGGCTTCGCCAGCCGCCAGTAAACCCGCAGAATGCGCAGCAGCTGCGCCGACAGCATCACAGTTCGGTCCTTGCCGCCTTTGCCGTGCTCGACCCTGATGACACCGCGTCCGCTGTCGATGTCGTCAACCTTCAGCCCGACAGCCTCCGAAGCGCGAAGCCCGGCGGCATAAGCCGTCGTCAAGGCCGTTCGCGTCTTCAAGCTCGGCACCGCCTCCAGAAAGCGGACAACCTCGTCGGCGCTGAGAACCACCGGCAGCGTGCGTGGCGCACGGGCATAGACGATCCGTTCAGGGATCTCGGCATGGCCCAGCGTTACGCCGTAGAAGAACCGCAGTGCGCACACCGTCTGGTTCAGCGCCGGCCACGAGATTCCGGTCGAGACCAGATGGACCTGGAAGGCGCGAACGTCTTCCAGGCCAAGGCGCTCAGGGGATCGACCGAAATAGCGGGAAAACTTCGCCACCGCGTGCACGTAGGACCGTTGCGTGGCCGGCGACAGATTGCGGATCGTCATGTCCTCAATCATGCGCCGGCGAAGAGGGCTCAACTCGGCATCTCATTGCTCCTATTCTTCAGATTGCGCTTCAACAGCCGCAATCCTTCAAGACAGAAGCATCACCCGCAAACAGATCCGCCAGTTGCCGCGTCAGCGGCTTCGTTCAATCCTGAATCTCGTCAGACGCGACATGCTTTAGCCGGCTAGCGCGGCTTTGTCGTCCGGGACATCCGGTATGTAACCGAGCACATTCAGCAAGGTTGACAGAAGTGTCTGTTGCGTGTGGACCTGAATCATTGCGCTTACCCAAGCCAGGCGCGCCGGGCCGACCGTGTCCGACGATCTAGCCGGCTGCTCGCTATAGGAAGCTTCAAGAAACTCAGCCTCGTCGCGCAATCGACGATGTTTCCTAATGGCCTCGATCGTAATTCGTTCCAGGTCCTTCTTGGGCAAGTTTTCGGCGAGGCCGATCACCGGCCTCAGCAACGGGTTGTGATCGGTCAGGACACTCTGCTTTCCAGCACTCATATAATCTACCCTAAGGGTGGTGTTCGCGGTGCGCCCCCGCCGACAAGCATCCCGTGACCCCAAGCCGGAGGGTAGAAAACCGTGTCCACACGGTCCTGTGACCTTTAGCACCGAGGCGCCTGGACATACGTCACAGGCCCCCGGCCGAATGGCCAGAGGATCCGGCGCCGTCACGGCCGGCACCAACCGATGGACAGGAGGTTTCTACACCCCAGGGCAGCGCGTACTGTCCCGATGCCTCTATACCGAGGAACGGCCCCCTTCACCAGAACAAAGCTTTAGCTGAATTTTCGAAAATTTGCATGACATCGTAGTCGAAAACGAGGCGATCAGGGGGTCGTCCTCCGATCGTCGAGAGATCGATGCGGATGCCGGCGCTGTTCGGGTTTGTATCGACGGCGTGATTGTCTGCGGGCGCGCCCGCAGCGGAAGCATCCGAGTGTTCTTCGACCGCGGGATCTAGAGATCCCGGCGTCGGCGTCGCGAGCTTCACGTCGCCGGGATCAGGCTCGAAAAAGATGGACTTCCGTCAAAATAGCCCGTGCGCCAAGCATAGATCGCGTCGTCGAAGGCCTCGTCGACGGCGTTGCCATACCATTTCGCACGATGCGATAGACCTTGCCGAACAAGGTGGTGCCCATGCGGATGTTCTCGCAAGCGTCGACCAACTCCGGCTTCAGCTCCGACGGATCCGAGATCCCGAGGCCCGCCGGACAGTGGGTTATCCGACACGGACGATCGCCTTGCCGACATACTGGTGCATGAGGGCCATCGCCTCGTCCGGCGTGGTCGGCTTCGGCACCAGCATGACACGATTGCCGGACCTGACGGTGACCGCCAGCGGATCGGGAATCCCGCCTCGGCGATGAAACGCTTGACGATCGCCGGCTTCAGGACGGGGTCCGCGCATTTCTCGATCAAGGCTGCGTCGATCATCCCGAAGCTCCGGCTCAGCTGTTGAAGGACGTGACCAGCGGAATGCCAAACAGGCTCGCCCAGGCCTCGGCGCTTGCCTTCTGGATGGCGACTATCGACGTGCCTGTCGTCCACCAGCCATTGCCGCTGGCAACGATGACGTCTGGCGCATGCATGGCGGACTGGAGCGCCGGCCAGAGGATGAGCTGCTCGTAGCAGATCAGCGGCGCGATCTTCTTGCCGCCGAGCTCGACGACTGGGTTGGCGAAGAAGTGCGCCCGCGCGCCGCCTCTCTCGCCGAACGAGCTGCGCCACGGCTGCCACATCGACACCGGGACCGGCATTCGCTCGCGGTAGAGCACTGCTGCGCCGTCGCCCGAGACTGCCACGATGACATTGTCGTATCCGTTTTTCTCGACGATCGCCGCGCCCGCGATCACGGTGACCGACATGCCGAGCAGCTCGTCGCGCCACAGGCGTTCCACCGTCGGCGTCCAGAAGCCCAACGCGCTTTCGGGAAGGACGACAGCGCGGGCGCCCTCGCCTGCTTTCCGACTCACGACCCCGATAAGCTCGCGATGGCGCTCGAGCGAGGCGTTGCGGCCGAGGCTTTGCCCTAGTTCGAGGTCGACGCCTGTCCATTCATCCGGTAGAGATGGCGGCGTCCACGTTGCGGCGGACCAGAGCCAAAGACCTCCCAAGGCTATCGAGGCAGCCGGCCACCATTTCGTCGTCATGGCGAGGAGGCCGGCTGCGGCCGCAAACAAGCCCAGCCATCCCCATCCTGGAAACACTACGCCAGCGGCGGTGATCGGATGCGCCCAACCGACAATCCCGAAGGGCGGCAAAGCCATGAGCACGGCCGCCGCCAGGTAGTGCAGCGCTCTCCTCCTTCCCGGTCGCTTCGTCCAGAGCGCGGCATGCACACCGACAAAGGAAGATGACGCCGCGATCCACAGCAGCAACCCCGGCCAGAGGTCGGAGGCATAGAAGTTTGCGACGCCCTGCGGCAAGCCGCGCGAAGCGGCAAGGAAATATCCCGCAGCCACACCCGCCGCCACCAGGCGAGAGTGGGAGAAAGCCCATAAGGCCGGAAACAGAAATGCAACCGGAAGGGCAAGGACATGACCGCTCCAGCCTGCGATGCCAACCATGATCGCCAGCCCAATCAGCATGCCGGCATGGCTTACGTTACGGATCGATGGTGAGAACCGGGTGGGCGAGCCCAAGAAGCCCTGTCGCCGGGATCGGCCCGAAATATCGCGAGTCATAGGAGCCCGCGAAATCCGAGTGGACATAGAGATAGCCGGGCGGGACGGTGCCACCATGCCACGGAGAGAGCGCCCTGCCCTCTGCATCGCTGCGATGAATTTCGGAATGGGCAAGCGGCCGTCCTTCGATCCACACATGCTCGCCTATGTCGACCGATTGCCCCTCTGTCGCCACTACCGTTTTTATGAGCGGGCTCAAGCGGCCGGGGCAAAGCCCGCGGCGGATGTAGCCGCGATCGAACGCGGTCTTGAATGCTGGCGTGAGCGGTGGGCAGATGAAGACGAGATCGCCGATGGCGGCATTCCTTCCCAGCGGCTCGATGCGCCACAGACCGAGCGGATAGCTCGGCGTGGTATTGATGCGGTAGCCGCCCAGCCATCCCGCTGCCGCGACGGCAGCGATGCCGGCAAACGCGGCGCCGGCATATCGGATTGCGGCAACCCGGCTCATTGCTTCAGGACCGCGCTCTGGCGCTGCGACAGGCGCAGGTCCTCGGACTGCTTCAGCGCTTCCACCGTGCGCTCATGGGCGGCGAGCTGCTGCGCGGCGCGCATGACCGACCAGGCCTCGGCGAGCTTCTGTTTCTCCGCTGTCGGCATGCCTTCGGCCATCTTGTCGAACAGCTTTCCGGACGGCTCTCGCGCCTCGTTCACCAGCAGCCGGCGATCGCCGAAACGCTCTGCCACGGCCCTGTTGAAACCGTCGATCTCCGCCTTGAGCTCGCGGTTGCTGACGGCAAACCCAAGCGCAGCCGGCAGATCGTTGCGGTCGATCGCGTCGCGGACTCTTTCGAGGACCCGGTACGCATCTGGCGAGAGCGCCGGAATATCGATCGACGCGCGGCGGCGAAGCGCCTGCTCCTCGGCCTCGATCTTCTCACCCGCTGACTGCCGAAGAGTGAGATAGCGGTCGATGTCGCGGCGCAGCGCCGGAACATTGGTCTCGGCCACGCGCCGCTGCTCGCGCTCTGTCTTGCCGGCGAAAGTTCCCGTGCCGCCCTTCAGCGGACCGATCGATGCGGGCTCGCTGACGAGCCTGTCCAGCGTCTTCCTTGCGGTCTCGCCATTCGACAGCACCGCATCGAAATTCATTGCGCGGAAGGCGGTCTCCGGATCCGCGAAGACATAACGGAACCGGATCGAGACCTCCTCCCACTGCTTCTTCACGGCGGGGTCGGCATGAAGCTTTTCCTCGACTGCGTCGGGAATGGATTTGGCGAATTGCTTGATGCCGGCGACCATCGGTTTTGCCTCCTTGAATGTCCGGGCCTGTATGGTGTCGTGAAGACCGAGGCGGGCGCCGACGCCCCTCAGCCGCTGGGCCGCGCCGGCAAGACGCTCAGCCTGACGCAGCGTCCAGTCGAGCCGGTCGCGGACCAGCGTGCGGGCCACGCGAACGATGTGCAGGCCGCGGCTGTCGGCAAAGCGCAGCGCCTGGCGGTAGAGCGTGCCGCGCTCGTAGTCGAGCGTGGTTTCCTTCGCATTCTTCCGCGACAGGATGTGCTCGAGCCCGCCAGCTTTTTCGAAGGAGCGCGTGCCGTAATAGAGCGCCAGATTCTCGCGGTGCCGGGTCATCGCCACATAGGTCAGATGACGATCCAGCGAGAGCGACGCCAGCACCTTGACCCTGTCGACGGTGGCGCCCTGCGACTTGTGAATGGTCGTCGCGTAGCCATGATCGATGTTGCGATAGTGGCGCTGTTCGACCGCGACATGACGGCGTGCGCCACCGTCTCCGATCTCGGCAATTAGCCGCCCGCGAGTCGCCGCTTCCACGACGCGTGCGATCATGCCGTTCTTCACGCCGAGCGCGCTGTCGTTCTTGAGGAAGACGACCTGGTCGCCGGCGTCAAATGCGCGGATGCCGTCTTCCGTCCGGAAGGGATGTCCCTCGCCGACGATGCCGCGCGCGACCAACTTCTCGCGGGCGAGACGATTGAGCTCGCGAACATCGCGGCGAAGATGCGCCAGGATCAGCGTCGACTTCGCCGGGTCGTATTCATGATCCCAGGCTGCGATCAGGCTGGTGATGGCCTGCGCCTTCAACTTTTCGCCCATGATCCGGCCGTGACCGTTATAGGCTGCGATCGCCTTTGCGACATTGCCGCGCGCCAGATCGAGCGAGGCGGCGCGCATCCATTCCTCGCGCTGGCGATAAATCTGCTCGAGCTCGGCATAGCCGATGCGCTCGACGATGGCGCGGAAGGGTGCTCCAGCCTCGATCGGCTGCAGCTGTTCTGGATCGCCGATCAGCACCAGCTTGGCGCCGAAGCGCACGGCCGTTTCGACGAAATACGCCATCTGCTTCGAGGCGACCATGCCGGCCTCGTCGATGACCATGATCGTCCTGTCGGTTAGTGCCTCCCTGCCCTCTTTCCAGAGCAACTCCCATGAGGCCAGCGTGCCGCTTTCGATGCCCGCTTCCTTCTGCAGGCCCTCCGCCGCCTTGCCGGCCAGCGTCCCGCCAATGACGCGATAGCCGGCCAGCTCCCAGGCTTCGCGCGCGGCCTTCATCATGGTGGTCTTGCCGGCGCCGGCGCGTCCGACGACCGCGGCGACGCGGCCGGGCTTCGTGACATGCTCGATCGCGGCCCGCTGCTCATCGGAGAGCCGATCATGGCGCGCGAACACACTCTGCAGCACTTTCGCCCGGACGCCATGGGTCGCTTTCTCCGACAGCCAGATCGCGCGGTTCGCCATCTCGGCCTCGAGCCGGATCATCTCGCGTGTGGTGTAGCGATCAGGAAGCTTGCGGCCCGTCTCGAAGTCCACGGTGCCGCGTTCCAGCCGCAGGATCCGAGGGCTCTGGAGAATGCGCGTCATCAGATTCTGGAAGGTGCCGGGATCGTCGACATAGCGATGCAGCACCCTTGCAACGTCGCGTTCATCGAAGACGCTCATCTCCGACGTCAGCAAGTCGAGCACGATCTCCGGGCGCTTGAGGATGCGGGCCGCATTGGCCGACTTCCGCGCCTCGGCAATCTCGACGCGCTCCAGCGAAGGCGACCATCCCTGGCGCGCGGCCTTGCGCTGTATCGCCCGGGCGCCGGCGCCGACATGCGCGGTCGGCTCCAGGTCGATGCCGCGCTCGGCATAAGAGCGGCCATCGACGCGGATCTCCAGGCCGGCAAGCGCCAGATGCTGATTCTGGAGATCGAGCCAGCCGTTGCGCTGCTGGAGGAATTCCGCCTTCTCGCCGGCCCAGAGCCGGTACCGGATCTTGCCAGCCTTGTCGCGGAGCGGCTGTCCGTCCTCACCGGTCACCGCGATCTTCTTGCCGCCAAACCCGGACTCGGTCAGCGGCCGGAGCGTGGTCATCAGGTGGACGTGCGGATTGCCGGGTTCGTCGTGATAGACCCAGTCAGCGACCTGCCCGCGCGCGAGCACCTGCTCGACGACGAACTGGCGCATCAGCGCGATGTTCTGTTCTCTCGACAGCTCGACAGGCAGCGCGACAATGAACTCCTTGGCGAACTGCGCGTCATCACGCTTCTCGAAAGCCTCGACCCTGTTCCAGAAGGCCTCCGCCGCGCCCGCGACTGAACGGTCTGCGATCAGCGCCCTTGCCCATGCCGGCGCGTCGGGCGGCAGCAGGAACTCCTCATGGCCGAGATTGCCCTTGTTCGTGAAATCGACGGTGCGGCCCTCGCTGTTGTGGGTCATCCGTGCGCAGTGCCGATAGGCCGCGGCCAGCACGGCGCTGCGACCGGCGCCGCCGCTGATGATCTGGATCGAGAAATGCGTGATCGCCACGGCTCGGCCGGCTCCCCACGGAACATGAACATGCTGTTCGTCGGGAGTGGCACGGCCCCGCCAGGGCCTGGCGCCAGTCACGTCGCGCCAGCGACGTATTACTGCGCCCTTGAACCGCTCCTTCGAACGGCCGGGATGATCTCAGACCTGATCGGCCTCGCCGACTAGCATTTCTATTAGTCGCTCCGCGGGCGTATCCGGGGGAGTCTGGTCAGCGGCAATCGACGCAACGAAGCGGAAAGGCGCGACCGGCAATGAAGAAACCATCCTCGAAGATCAGGGAAGAGATTGCCAAGCTGCAGGACCAGCTGCGGCAGGCCGAGACGCGCGAGGCCGAGCGCATCGGCCGGATCGCGCTGAAGGCAGGGCTTGGCGAGATCGAGATCGAAGAGACAGCACTGCTCGCCGCATTCGAGGAACTGGCGGGACGGTTTCGGGAGGGGAGCGATGGGAAGCATGACAGGCGCGGCGCAAGCGGTCGCAAATCGGCGGCTGCGGCGATCGCGCCTGGCGTGGCTCAGGGCGAAGCTGGTGAGAGCTGAGCGCATGAACCGGCTGGCGACTTCGGAGGCCCGGAGGAAGGACATGCGCGAGAAGATCGCGCTCGGCGGACTGGTCCTGAAAGCCGGGTTGCAGGCCGGGCAGCATGACCTGTTGCTCGGCCTACTGGTGGACGGGCTGCGGCGAGCAGAGCACGACGAGAACGAGCGTGCGCGGCTTGTCGCGCTCGGAGTGGAGGCGCTGGGTCATGGCCGCGACTAGGCTCCTGCTCGCGACGCTGCCGGCCGGTCTGATGGTCGCCTGCGCGATCGGTATGACCGGCGTCGAGCAGTGGCTGGCCGGCTTCGGGCAGAGCGACAGCGCGCGCATGATGCTCGGGCGCGCCGGCCTCGCCCTCCCCTATATCACGGCTGGAGCCATCGGCCTGATCGTCCTGTTCGCTGCAGCCGGCGCAGCCAACATCAAGACGGCGGGCTGGAGCGTTGTGGGCGGCAGTGGGGCAACATTCCTGCTCGCCGGCGCGCGCGAAGTGACCCGGCTGTTCGGCCTTGTCGATCGCGTGCCGGAAGGCCAGTCCGTGTTCGCCTATGCCGACGTCGCGACGCTGATGGGAGCAGTTGCGGTGCTGTTCGCCGGCATCTTCGCGCTGCGCGTCGGGTTGCGCGGCAACGCCGCCTTCGCCACGCCGGCGCCGCGCCGCATGCGCGGCAGGCGCGCGGTCCACGGCGACGCCGACTGGATGACAATGCAGGAGGCGGCAAAGCTCTTTCCCGAGACCGGCGGAATCGTGATCGGCGAACGCTACCGCGTCGACCGCGACAGCGTGGCGGCGGTCGCATTCCGTGCCGACCGGCGCGACACATGGGGAAGCGGCGGGCGATCTCCCCTGCTCTGCTTCGACGGAAACTTCGGCTCCTCGCATGGCATCGTCTTCGCCGGTTCGGGCGGCTTCAAGACCACGTCGGTGACGATCCCGACGGCGCTCAAATGGGGCGGCAGCCTCGTCGTGCTCGACCCGTCGACCGAGGTCGCGCCGATGGTGATCGAGCATCGCCGCAAGGCCGGCCGCAACGTGATCGTCCTCGACCCCGCTGATCCGACAACGGGCTTCAACGCGCTGGACTGGATCGGCCGCTTCAGGGGCACGAAGGAGGAGGACATCGTCGCGGTTGCGACCTGGGTTATGACCGACAATGCGCGGCAGACGTCCATCCGCGATGACTTCTTCCGGGCATCGGCCATGCAGTTGCTCACGGCGCTGATCGCCGACGTTTGCCTGTCCGGCCACACCGAGAAGAAAGACCAGACGCTGCGGCAGGTGCGCGCCAATCTGTCGGAGCCGGAACCGAAACTGCGCGCTCGCCTGACCCGCATCTACGAGCAGTCGGAATCGGACTTCGTGAAGGAGAATGTCGCCGTCTTCGTCAACATGACGCCGGAGACGTTTTCCGGCGTCTATGCCAATGCCGTGAAAGAGACGCACTGGCTTTCCTATCCGAACTACGCCGCGCTGGTATCCGGCGACGCCTTCGCAACCGACGATCTGGCGCGGGGCACGACCGATATTTTCATCGCGCTCGACCTGAAGGTGCTGGAAGCGCATCCCGGGCTGGCGCGCGTGGTGATCGGATCGTTCCTCAACGCGATCTACAACCGCGCCGGCGAAATCGAGGGGCGCACCCTGTTCCTGCTCGATGAGGTCGCGCGCCTCGGCTATCTGCGCATTCTCGAAACCGCGCGCGACGCCGGCCGCAAATACGGCATCACGCTGACGCTGATCTTCCAGTCGCTCGGCCAGATGCGCGAGGCCTATGGCGGCCGTGACGCGTCATCGAAATGGTTCGAGAGCGCGTCGTGGATCAGCTTTTCGGCGATCAACGATCCCGACACCGCCGACTACATCTCCAAGCGCTGCGGCGACACGACTGTCGAGGTCGATCAGCTCAGCCGGTCGAGTCAGATGTCGGGTTCGTCACGCACGCGATCAAAGCAATTGTCGCGACGGCCGCTGATCCTGCCGCACGAGATCATGCGCATGCGCGCCGACGAGCAGATCGTGTTCACGGCGGGCAACGCTCCGTTGCGCTGCGGCCGCGCCATCTGGTTCCGGCGCGACGAGATGAAGTCGGTCGTCGGCGAGAACAGGTTTCATAAGGAAGCCAAGCCGTGAGATTTTTGCGCGTTCCTCTGATCGTCATCGGCATGATCGCAGCCGGCATCGGCTGGGTGAGCATCGACGAGCGCTTTGGACGTCCTGACCGACCCGCGGCTGAAATCCCCGCCATCCCGACATTGAACATCCCGCCGATCCTCGACGACGGTCGGCCGGGGAACTTCACGCTCTGCACCGGCCCGGTGCGCGCCAATTGCGTCGTCGACGGCGATACCTTCTGGTTCCGCGGCGAGAAAATCCGCATCGCCGATATCGACGCACCGGAGATATCGGAACCCGAATGCCCGGCCGAGCGACAGGCCGGCGAAATGAGCCGCGACCGGCTGCTGGAAATGCTGAATGAGGGCCGTTTCCGGCTGACCGCCGATTGGCGCGACGAAGACCGTTATGGGCGCAAGCTGAGGATCGTGTTGCGGTCGGGCAGATCGCTCGGCGAACGGCTCGTCGAGGCGGGCCTGGCACGCCGTTGGAACGGTCCGGATTTCGGCTGGTGCGACGGCGGGCGGGCGGCGACCGGAGCGGAGCGATGAGCCGCCGCATCCGCATCGGCGGCGTCGATGTCGCCTTCGACAGCGAGCCGCCGGCGAAGCTGCTCGCGGGCGCTTTCGCTCGCCGCGAGCATCCGCTTTGCCTGTGCTGCCCCGAAGGCGTGCCGATGTATATCGCACGCTTCGGGGGCCGGCACATCCTGAAGCGGATGCCGGAGACCGGACCGCAGCACGACGTCGGTTGCGATTCCTATGAACCGCCCGCCGGGCTTTCGGGTCTGGCGGCGGTCGAGGGCGCGGCGATCGTCGAGAATGTCGAGGACGGCACGACGGCGCTGAAGCTCGGCTTCAGTCTGTCGAAGCTCGCCGGCCGCGCCGCGCCGGTGGCCGGCGAGAGAGCGGAGACGGGCGAAGCGAGAACCGCGGGCACGCGGTTGTCGCTGAAGGCGACGCTGCATTTCCTGTGGGACCGCGCCGGCTTCAACCGCTGGCGACCGGCGATGGCGGGACGGCGCAACTGGGCCGTGCTGCGCAAGTTTTTGCTCGACGCCGCCGCGGCGTCGACGGCGAAAGGAAAGCCGCTGGCGCACTCTCTTTATATACCCGAGATGTTCGATGCGAAGCGCGAGGAGGCGATTGTGCGCCGGCGCTCGGAGTTCCTGAGCCGGGCGCTCCAGTCGAGCGGCAACCGGCGTTCGCTGGCGATCCTGATCGGCGAGGTGAAGGAGATCGCGCCGTCGCGCATCGGCGCGCGGCTGGTGGTGAAGCACGCGCCGCGCTTTCCCTTCATGCTGGCCGACGACGTCGCGCGCCGCATGAAGAAGACCTTCGCCAACGAGCTGGCGCTGTGGGACGCGAACGCGGAGTGGCATCTGGTGGCCGTCGCCACCTTCGGCATCGGCGCGGCCGGCGTCGCCGCAGTCGAGGCGATCGCGCTGATGACGGTGAACGAGAACTGGATTCCGGTCGAGACCGGCTACGAGGCAATACTGGTCGACAGGCTGACCAGGAACGGCGCGAGCTTCGTCAAGTCGCTGCGCTACAACCTGCCTGCCGGCGAGCCGATGGCAAGCCTTGTCCGGACGCGCGAGGGCGGACAGTCGATGGCGATGTATCTCATCCCCGACGACGCCGATCCGGCCTGGCGAACAACGCTCGGGGAGCTGCTCGACGAAAGCGGCATGCAATGCTGGGTATGGGATATCGCGGCCGGGCCAATGCCCGATCTGCCGCCCTGAGCGGCGAGCATTTGTCTCCTCCGGGAAAGCGTGGAGGGAACGTCCCCTTTCCCATTAGAATTGGACGAGAAGACTCCGTGCACAAAGAGCGCGTCCACGATCCATCAACGGAATGAATCGAGAAGCAGAAACCGATTCACAATTGTCGTTGGACGCTTGCGCCGGGCGTGAGCGATAAGATGGAATGCTCGAACCTCATGCCGATCCCATCCTTCTCAACCGTGTCGATCCGGCGCGCAACATGGCGCGCTACTATCGCGTAGCGATCGAGCCGACCCTGTTCGGCTGGTCGGCTGTCGTGCGTGACTGGGGCCGTGTCGGCTGCTCCACACGCCGGCGTCTCGACTTCTATGACGACGCCGATCAGGCGGTCGCGGCAGCCGGCAGGCTGCTGCGGCAAAAGCTGCGGCGGGGCTATGTCGAGGCCGCCGATCGGGGCCGCGCCGAGTGAACGGGAGGTGGGCCGGTCGATCCGGCCGGCCTCCCGAATGGGACAAGGAAAAGTGCCTCCTATGAAGGAGGCACCTCGTCGCGCGCGACCTCGTCGAGCCACGCTTCGTATTCGGCCAGAGCTTCGTCCAGTGCCGCCTTGATCTCGTGGTATTCGTCGCGGTCGCAGCAGTTCCTGAGTTCCGCGCGCAGTTCCTCGATATGTTGTTCGAGCAGCATCGTCGTCTCCTGTGATTCGTGTGAAGAACGACGACGCGGGTCATGATGGTGCGGGGTGGGTCGAGACCCGCCGAAGGCGGCTCGCACGCGGAGGAGCCGATTTTCTGCCGATGCCCTCTTCGGGCGTCGGCTGAAAATTGGAGGGGCCGCGTGGTCTCGAGGCGCCCCGTGCCGGCATGATACGCTGGGAGGGTCTGAGCAGAGCCGGTTGGGGTTGGGGGTCCGGATGGCACCGGCGGGCTCGATGCCCGCCGGTGCCATAACGAGCACAAAGGGGGCCGGCCCCCGGATTGGGGGCCGGTGCCGTTCGCGGCTTAGGCGGGCGGGTTCCAGAGGATCACCTTCTTGTTCGGATCCTCGCCGGGCGCCGGGGCCACGTTGCCGTAGATCACGCCGAACTCCGGGGCCGAGAGCTTGACCGAGAGGTATTCCTCGCCGGTCTGCTTGCTGATGCGGTTCCAGCCGGCGCCGAGCTCGAAGCCGTTGCGGCGGGCGATGATGCGGACGTCCGGGGCTTCCTCGCTGGACTTCATCGCGTTGGGAACGAGGGCGATGGGAGCGTTGACGTTGAGGGTGGTCAGCGTGCCTTCGAAGCTGCCGTCCTGCTTGGCGGTGAGGTTGGCGATCGTGGTGGCCATGGTACTTCTCCTTCGGTTGCATCGGGACCATTCCCGATGGCGCCAAAGGAGAGGGCCGGCCTGCTGCGAGGCAGCTCGGCCAAAAATTCTGCAAAATTCTATTTGCTGCAGAAGGCGGGCCCGCGCTTTTCCCGAGCCGCTTGCGGCGAGGTCTTGGGAAAGCGCCTGGGCTCGCACCAAAAAACTGAAATCGAATTTTGCAGAAATTTCGGCCGAGTCTTACCCCTTCGGGGGTTGCCCGCAGCAGACGGTCCTCTACAAAGGCGACACAAAGAGGGAATGGTCTGGCTGCGACCGAGGCGGGAAGACCAGCCAAGGCCACCCATCACTGATCCACGCACGGGCAGACCAGCCTTCGCATCGGCGCGATGACCCTCAGCGGAAAACGTCCCCCTTCACCCCCTCCCTTTCCCATACGCTGTCCAGCGCGTATGCCCGAACCCCCGCCGCCGGCCGCAACGGCTTCGGGCCGCCGCTGCCCGGAACGCATTGCGTTGAAGCCGGTCCGGCGAGGAGCGTCTCTGCTCATGCCTCCCCGCCAGTGCTGGCGATCTGTGGCGGCGGGGTGCCGGCGCTGCACGGTCCCGACAGGAGGCTGAGCCTTGCACCCGTCCGCGCCGTGAACGTCCGGCTCCCATTCCCGGGTGACGGCCTCTCGCGAGATCCGGACCCCGTCCCCCCAGGGGATGGTCAATGGATCGCGGTGGTCGCCGCGGGCGCCGCGCGAGGGATCGTGACCGAAGGCCGAGACGGCGCAGCCGGCTCGGGGAGCGGCGGCACGCCGCGACTAGAGCCCGGTCGGCCACAGGCCGACGCGCCCAGTTTGCCCTTCAGGAAGTGTCAGCCAGCCAGAAGCGGATGTCCTGCATCGAACGCATCAGCACCGACGCGTTGTCCCGCGAGGGAATGAACCCCCAGCTTCGCCAATAGGTCTCGGCTTCCGCATCGATCGCCCGCACGACGACTGCGCGCCCGCCGACGATCTCGGCCCCGGCGACGCAACGGTGCAGCGCGTCCTTGACCAGGGCGCTGCCGATGCCTTGCCCCCCATAGCGGTGATCGACGGCGAGCTGGCCGATCAAGAGGCAGGGAATGGGATCCGGCGGCCGGCCGGTGCGGATGGCACGGGGGGCGGCATTGCCTGCAGCACCGTCGGAGCGATACCGTAGTAACCGACCACCATGCCAGCGTCATGGACCACGAGGACGCGCGTGAAATCGCGCGCCTGGTTGCTTTTGGCAAAGCCGGTGAGCCAGGCATTGAGGGCCGGCTTGCCGCAGTCGAATCCCTCGACGCGATGATGCTCGGCCAACAGTTCAACGGCGGAAAGCGCCACCTATTGCTGCCAGGGTGCGTTGCGCCGCAACCGTTCGGCCGCCTTGGGCGGGGCCGGGCTGGGGGCCGCCTCGATGGCGCGCACGAACTCGTCATACGCATCCGGCGAGAGCCGGATGACGGTTTCGTTGAGAATGGCGGTCTGCGCATCGCGCAGCGCGGCGCGGCGCACGAATTCCGTGCGCGACAGGCCGACCAGGCCGGCTCCGCGATCTATGATCGCGAGATCGTCGTCGCGAAAGCGCATGGAGACCGGCGTCTCCTTCTTCAAAGCGGGGCTTGCCATGATCGTGCTCCTGTACTGCGGACATATATACGCACCCGTAACGCGGACCGCAATACATCGGTGGTAGAGGCGGTGCTGCGCACCGGGTCAGAGCACCGACAATTCTGCATAGACTTCGTCGCGTCTCTGGGCGGCGACGTACCGGCCGCGAGATTTGGGGTGCCAGCGGGCGCGGCCCTTGAGGATCTCGGCGGCGAGCTCGCCGACGGGCGATTGATGCGGCCACCAGACGCGCATGTCGCCGTCCTCGTCACGGATCCAGATCTTGCTCAGCGAGGTCTCGATGATTTCGTGGTCCATGGCGGGTCTATATCCACGTCGTGGCCGCGCTCCGCGTGGCCGGGCGCTCCTCGCGTCGCGGGAGGTAGCCTCCGGCCGGGTCGGGGGCGGTCGTGTTCGTCGTGGTCGAGATATAGTCGAGGTGCTGCATGGAGAAAAGAAAGGCGGCGCTGTCGCGCCGACCGGCAGGCGCGGCAGCGCCCGCCGTCAATCGGTGCGGCTGACGCGGCGGCTGAATCGGCGCGTCGCCTCGGCGAAGGCCGTGGCGATCTTGATCATGAACGCCTTGCTGAAGCGACCGAGGATCGCGCCATCCGATTCGATGTACCAGGAGCGCTCAACGATGTCGTAATTGTACTCGTCGACGACGATCCAGCAGCGCTTGAGATCGACAAGCCCTGCCCGACGGCATTCGATGTCGGAGACTTCGAGGGCGACGCGGTCGCCTTGAGGCGGCTGGGTGGTGATGGCGAGCAGAGCCAGATGTGTCAGGCCATTGCTGGCGCGCACGGCGGCGACGACGCAGGTCGGCCGGTGCTTGCGGCCTTCAGTTTCGCCGCGCTCGTGCTGCCATGCCCAGAGATAGGGATAGTCGATGACCTGGCCGGGGCGGAACTCATGGCTCATCGTCATAGCCTTCCCCGCGGGCCAGCCGGTCAAGCTCGTTGCCGAAGAGCGCCTGGTGTTCCTTCGGCATCTCGGCGGCACGGTAGGCGCCGCGCGGATCGGCGCCGGTGCGCATGCGCTCGTAGTGGGTATAGCTCATCAGCACGAAACGGGGCTTCTTGTGCTTGGTGAGCACGACGGGTTCCCGGCTAGCGGCGTCGGTGACGTCGCCGACCTGCTTGTTGAGATCGCCGGTCGTGAACTGTCGCATGGCTGTGCTCCTTGTCGATCTCCATAATATCTGGATTTTCCCGATTTACAAGAAAAGCGGCGCTTACACGCCGCCGCCCTCCGCCGGCCGCCAGACCGGGATGCCGAGCTTGCGGGCCTTGTCGGCGAGGTTGTCCTGAATGCCACCACCGGGGAAGACGACAACGCCGACGGGCATCGTCTCCAGCATCGTGTCGTTGCGCTTGAAGGGCGCCGACTTGCGCGAGTGGTTGACGAAGTCCGGCGGGAAGGGAACGACCGTGACGTTACGGGTCGCGGCCCATTTGTCGGCGATCAGGTCCGCGCCGGTCCTGGCGCCGCCATGCATGAGGATCATGTCCGCGTGCTTGGCGCGGAGCCGATCCAGCGCGTCCCAGATCAGGGTGTGATCGTTGAAGTCGAGCCCACCCGACAAGGCGATCCGGGAGCCGGTCGGCACCAGCACTTCGCGCTCGGCGCGCCGGCGTGCGGCGATGAACTCGCGGGAGTCGATGACCGCTGCGGTGAGATTGGCGTGGTTGACCTTCGAGCCGGAGCGCGGCCGCCAGCTGGAGCCGGTATGGGCTTCGAACAGGTCCGCCGCCTCGTCGCGCAGGAACTCGAAGGCGTTGCGGCGCTCGACCATGGTGATGCCCTCGGCCGTCAGGCGTTCGAGCTCGACGGACTTCACCTCCGAGCCGTCCTGCTCCTTCTGGCTGATGCGCTGGGCCACCTCGTTGCGGTCGAGCTCGCGCTGCACACGGTCGACGCCCCGGTGGAAGAGGTTGACGGCGCCCCACAGCACGTCTTCGAGGTCGGGCTCGAGCCGCGTATCAGCGAAGCTGCCGGCGAGGGTATCGAAGACGTCGGCCAGCGCGGCGCGGAGCGTGTGCTCGTCGGGCAGCGGGCGTGGGTCCGGCTCGTCCGCGAAGGGGCGATGACCGTAAAGCTGCAGCTCGTGGATGACGCGTTCGGTCGGGGAGGATGTGTGGTGCGGCTCGTAGGCGGCGTCGGGGATTGTGATCTGGTCCATGGTCGGTCTCCGTCGGTTGGGGCCGCGCCTCTCGCGGCCTGACGGCGACCCCAGACCACACCCCGGACGTCCGGAGCCGCGCGCCCCGCGCGCGGACCAGCGCAGCGCCGGGCGGCTTCAGCCGCCGAAGGCCAGGCCGGGGTGTGGTAGGGGTCGCTCTCTCGGCAGGCCGTGGGCGCGGCTCTCACCGCCAGACCGGAACCATGGCCGCCCGCACCCGACGCCGTCCCGCCGGCTCCCGCTTCCCTTCCCGGCCCGTCAGCCGGGGAGCAGGAAGCGGTCGGCGTCCGCGGCAACGAGCTGGGGCCGCAGCCAGTCGGAGAGCCGCTCTGGACCGAGCCGGCGCAGGTCTTCATTGAAATCCCCGAGCATCGGCGCGAGTGCGAGCACGAGCAGGCCGGCTTCGCGGGCGCGGCGGCCGAGACGCTCGATGCCGTGGCGGCCGGCCGCGTCGGCGTCGGCCGCGATATAGAGGCGTTCGCAGCCGTCCGGGAGCATCAGGGCGGCGAGATGATTGGCCGAAGTCGCCGCGATCGACGGCAGTCCGGGCATCACCGTCACGAGCGACAGCATGGTTTCGAGGCCCTCGCCGGCGGCGAGGACCGGGACGGGGATGCCCTGCGTGAAGCCGAAGCGGACGCCGTTGCCGAGAAGCGACCCCATCGAGCGCCGCGGATCCTCGACCGGTGCCTTGCCGGTGCCGTGCGGATCGAGCCAGGTGCGATGCACGCCGGTGATCGCGCCGTCGGGTGCGGTGATCGCGGCGAGCAGCGCCGGGAAGGTGCGCGTCGCGCCGGTGCGGAGGTCGCGATAATAGCAGCCGGGATGGAAGCGCAGGGCCAGTTCGCGCGGACCGCAGAGAATGCCGCGCTCGCGCAGATAGCGATCGGCAGGCGTGCCGCGCAACGGCTGGCCCATGGCGAAGAGACGGCGCGCCGCATCGGGACGTCGGGGCGTGCCGCCGGATGGTTGGCGGCCCGCGTTCCGCGATCGCTCCGGTTCGGGCAAGGCGAGGAAGCGACGGGCCTCCTCGGCGATGGCGCGAAATTCGGTCAGGCCGCGCGCGCCGGCAATGAGGTCGAGCAGGTCGCCGAACTCATCGGGCCGGGCCGCGTCCTGCCAGCGGCCGACGCGGTCGCCCTTCACCCGGACATAGAGGGAGCGGCCCGGCGAGTTCGCCAGATCGCCGACGATCCAGTAGCTGCCGGCGAGGTGCCCTGCGGGCAGATAGTGGCGGCAGACCGCCTCGGCGTGCTCTGCGAGCCGGGCGGCCAGATCGGATGCGGATTGCATGGATCGGCCTCCCTCACGCGCGCCCGGCCGTCGCCACCAGCCGGTGCCGCTCCATGAGCCGGGCGAGGATGGCGGGACCCTCGGCCGAGCGCGGGATGAAGAAGCGCGTCTTCCAGGAGATCATCTCGGAGAAGAGGCCAATCGACTTGAGCCAGGCGGTCATTCCCGGCGTGAAGCCAGAGAGCTCGACACGGTAGTCCGACATGATGCGCACGCGCCGCAGCATGAGGCCTCCGGCCAGTTCGACCACGGCGCTGCCGGTCACCAGCATGTCCCAGACCTGGTCGGGTCCGACCATGACAGCCTGATCGATGCCGAGATTGCGGCTGAGCGCAGAGAGATGCGCCGGGGCGATCGTGCGCCCGATAATGCGCTCGCCGTCATCTGTCTGGAGTCGGTAGACCCGCCCGAACTCGTCCGGCAGGTGTTTCCAGATGGGTAAGAGCAAGCCGGTGACGATGTGGAAGGTCGAGCTGGTGAACTCCGGCAGACCGGCGATTTCCGCAGTCCAGGCAACGGCGAATTCCGCCTCTTCAGCGCCGCGCCAATAGGATTCTTCGACGTGTCGGGCCTCGACGCGCATCTCTTCGGTCGGCCGGATCAGATTGACGCGATCCTCGATGCTGCCGTCCTCGAGCATCACCGAGCGGCTCGGCACCATGACAGCGGCACGCTGCGAGCGGCCATTGACCATGAGCCTGGCGCGGGGGTCGTGACGCACCATCGCAAGGGCCGCTTCCAACGTGGTTGGGCGCGCGCGGCGGCGGGATTCGATGGTCAGCAGATGCGAGGTCGCGCCGGTCCGGGCATGTGTGTAGATCAGCCTGCGCTCGGTGACGCGCATCGAATCCGCGGTGATGGTCTCGACGCCGACATCGTAGATCCCGGCGGCAATCGCGCCTTCCACCCGCCGGGCCAGCAGCGCCTCGAACGCCTCGAAGATCAGGTTCTGCATGGCGATGCGCAAAGCCAGCAGCCGGTTGAGGAAGGTGGTCATGGGCGGCAACTCGTCGCGCAGGCCACCCTCCTCGGTGGTCAGCGACAGGCCGGTGGTCGTCTCGAAGGTCTCGAGCGAGCAACCCTCGATCTTGCCCTCCACGATCAGCCGGTAGAGCTGGCGCAGCGCATCGCGGGCATAGCGGGATTCCAGATTGTCTTCGGGCCGGAAAAGGTTCTGCCCGCCCGTCTGCCGCTGGCCGCGGGTGATTGCGCCGAGGGAATCGAGACGCCGTGCAATGGTGGAGAGAAACCGGCGTTCGGCTTTCACATTGGTGGTGATCAGACGAAACAGCGGCTCGATGACCTGGAATGTCCTGTGGCTGCGGCCGAGGCCCTGTAGGGCAACGTCGGCCTTGAAACCGGCCTCGGCGACATTGTGGATTCGACGGCGGTGGTTCTTGGCCGCGCGATCCGCGTGGAACGATCGTCCGGTGCCGCCCGCTTCCGAGAAGGTGAGTATTCTCTTGTCATCGTCCATGAAGGCGCGGGCTTCATCGAGATTGGCAGAGCCCGGCCGGTTTTCGACGGCAAAGCGGTCGATGCCGCTGCCATCGCGCCGGCGCACGATGCGCCGGGAGCGACCCGTGATCTCGGCGACCGCCGCGGTGCCGAAATGGTGGATGATCTGGTCGAGTGCGGTCGGGACGGCGGGCAGGCTGCCCAGGCGTTCCATCAGGCGGTCGCGTCGCGCAATGGCCTCCCGGCACTGAACGGGATTGCCATCCGTATCGTGGACGGGACGGGAGAGGAGCTTGCCCTCGCCATCGGAATATTCCTCGTAGAGCTGGGTCGGGAAAGAGTTCATCAAATAGGAGAGTACATACTCACGAGGCGTCACATCCACCTGGATGTCGTTCCACTCTTCCGTGGGGATCTCCGCCAGCCGGCGCTCGGTCAGCGCCTCGCCGGTCGAGACCAGTTGGATGATGGCGGCGTGCCCTGCCTCAAGATCATTGCCGATCGCGGCGATGAGGCTCGGCGTCTTCATCGAGGTCAGCAGGTGATTGAAAAATCTTTGCTTGGCAGATTCGAAGGCCGAGCGAGCCGCCGACTTGGCCTGCCGGTTGAGCGTGCCGCTCCTACCGGTGATGTTGGACGCCTCCATGGCTGCCGAGAGGTTGTTGTGGATGACCTGGAAGGCGTCGGCGTAGCTGTCGTAGATGCGCGTCTGCTCTTCGGTCAGTTCATGCTCGAGCACTTCATATTCGACGCCGTCATAGGAGAGCGAGCGGGCCGCGCTCAGCCCCAGCGACTTGAGATCGCGGGCCAGCACCTCCATGGCGGCGACGCCGCCATTCTCGATCGCGGCGACGAACTCGGCGCGGGTGGCGAAGGGGAAATCGCCGCCGCCCCAGAGACCGAGGCGCTGTGCGTAGCAGAGATCGTCGATCTCGGTGGCGCCGGTCGCCGAACCGTAGACGACGCGCGCATCGGGTAAGGCGTGCTGGAGGCGCAGTCCCGCCCTGCCCTGCTGGGATGCGGCGACCTGGCCGCGCTCGGACTTGCCGCCGACGGCATTTGCCATGGCATGCGCTTCGTCGAAGACCATGACGCCCTCGAACTCGCTTCCCAGCCAGTCGATGATCTGCTGGACGCGGGACGCCTTGCCCTCGCGTTCGTCGGAGCGCAACGTCGCATAGGTGCAGAACAGGATTCCCTCATTGAGGACGATGGGTTTACCCTGCTTGAAGCGGGACAATGGCTGGATCAGGAGCTTTTCCTGCCCGAGAGCGGACCAGTCGCGTTGCGCGTCCTCGATCAGCTCGGCCGAGCGCGACAGCCACAGGTGCCGGCGTCGCCCCTGGCACCAATTGTCGAGGATGATGCCGGCGATCTGGCGGCCCTTGCCGACCCCGGTGCCGTCGCCGAGATACCAGCCCTGGCGGAAACGGACCGTATCGGCGGTGTCGTCACTAGCCAGATGCACGACGTCCCAGCTTTTGTCGACGCTCCAGCGGCCAGGCAGGTGCTGCGCGTGGGCTTCGCCAGCATAGATCACGCTTTCGAGCTGGGCATCCGAGAGGAGCCCTTCCCTGACGACACGTTCGGGCAGCACAGGCCGATAGGCCGGCAGCGGCGGCGCGACTGAGGCCATGGCGGCCGATTGCACGAGACTCGACGGATGCGGCTGTGCGCCGGCAATCTCGATCGCCTGGACCGCATAGGGTTCGTAGATGCCGTCGCTGAGCGTGGTTTCGGTCGCCGCGATCGCGTCGTGCGGAGAATAGGTCAGCGGCACCGCCACGATGTCATCCTGAACTGCGCGGGCGGGGCGGGCGCGGGGCCGGGACAGCGTCTTGCCCGAAGCGATCGCGGCCGGGCGCATCGCCGCGCCGGCCTTGTTGGCGGTGATTTTCGCGGTGACGGCGCGCGCGATGCCGTTCGAGATGGCCCCGATGGAATTGGCCGCCGTCGACGGCGAGCGCGGCGGAACCTCCATGATCCAGTCGAGCAGGGTTTCCAGATCCGGGGCGAGGCCGCGCGAGGCGACAAGCTGGGCCGGATCGGAAGCGGGGACCTTGTCGAGGACGGTGAGCCTGGTTTCGACCGTCGTGCCGTGCCTGGCATAGACCCGTCCGGAGATCGCAGCACTGAAGGCGACGCGGCCTTCGGCCTGCAGCTGCTTGAAGCCGGTACGCCAGCTCGGACTGTCGGGGGAGAGATTGGCCCCGGTAATGGTGACCAGGCGGCCGCCCGGGGCGAGGCGGGCAAAAGCCGAGGTAAGGTGCCGCCATGCGGCGTCGGTTACGCGGCCTTCAACATGCGCGCCCACCGAAAAGGGCGGGTTCATCACGACGACAGTCGGCCGGATCGCCGCGTCGAGCCAATCGTGGATATGGGCGGCATCGAACTGTGTCACCGGCGTATCGGGGAAGAGGTCCCGTAGCAGTTCGGCGCGGGTCCCGGCATAATCATTGAGGACCAGCCGCGAGCGGGCAATCGCGCCGAAGCAGGCCAGCATGCCGGTGCCGGCGGACGGCTCCAGCACGATGTCGTCAGCCAGCATGCCGGCGGCCCTCGTAGCCACGAAAGCCAGCGGGAGCGGCGTCGACAATTGCTGAAGGGCCTGACTTTGCTCGCTGCGCCTTGTGTGCGTGGGCACAAGCCCGGCGACACGGGTGATCATGCCGAGCGCGCCGCGCAGAGTGCCGGACTGAGAGAGGATGGCGGATCCGAACCGGCGCAGGAAGAGGATCTGGGCGGCCTCGCAGGCCTCATAGGCGTCCTTCCAGACCCAGTATCCCTCGGCGTCGCTGCCGCCGAAGGCTTCGAGCATCACGCCGCGCAACGTGGCGCTGCTGATCGTCTCGCCACGTTCGAGATAGGGGCGCAATGTGTCGGCGGCAGCCAGGATCTGCGCTGCGCGTGAGGCGCCGGGTGCCGCTTCGGGCTGGGGATCGATGGTCGCGAGCGCGCCGGTCGAGGAAATCGGGGTCATGGGATGATCCGTGGAGAGCCGATGGAGGGCGGTCCGCGGGGCGCTCTCTCCTCCGCCGCCGAACCGCCCTCCTCCCGGCCCGCCTCTGGCTCTCGGGCACGAGCCCCGGCTCCCCGGAGCCTCCGCGCGGCATGGGCGGGCTGGTGACGGAGGCTCCGCCGGGCGGCCGACAAAAAAGAGCGCCCCGACGTCGCGTCGGGGCGCTGATGAGACGGCTCAATCTATGGCCTGGAAGATCTCCGATGCTTCGGGATGACCGGCCGCGAAGCCGAAGAGGCGGCCATAGCCGTCCGCGAGACGGTTGGACTCGTATTTGAAAGAGAGGTGCGAGAAGGTGAAGAGCGTCGCGATGATGCCGGCCGCTTCAGCCGTAACCTCGCCCGTATAGTCATTTGTCCTGCAGATGATGCGATAGCGGGGCTTTGACGTCGGCGCGAGAAAGAGCGGCCTGCCGTCGAACTCGTAGAAGTCCCAGAAGCCGCCGCCATAATCTTCGGGGCTCAGCCATTCCATGAGGCCGTAAAGCGTGTGCTCACCGATGAGGAGGAGATTGAGACCGAAGAGGTTGGGCAGAAACTCCGCGCGGCGATGGTCGGGAACAAGACTGGCGGCCAGCGCTGTGGAGTGGGTCGTGGACATGAGGTTGTGCCTCCAGAGAGAGGGGAGCGGGCGAGCCGGCGGCCTCTCTCTCAACCGCAGCGGCTCGGCCCAGCCCCGGCCGCCCTCTCTCTTCCGGCCGGCCCGCTTCTCGCGGACCCGCGGAACGACGTGCCACACCGCAAACCCGTCAGTTTTGATGGGTTGCGCAGGCCGCCTTCGGCGGGGAGGTTCGGCAATTTCGGTGGAAAAGGTGCGCGATGCGCAGGTTCGAGATCGCCGGTGCTGTTCTCGATGAGACCGATCCGGGTCTTGGGGCGGCTGTCGCCACCGGGTATCGGGACCGGGTGCGGCCGCTGTGTCTCTGCCGGCAGATGTTCTCTTGGTTGGTTGGGCTGGGAGGCCAAGAGATGCGCAGGCCTTGCGTCTCATGGGCGTTCGACGTCGTAGCGCGGATCACATCCGTCCTCTCCAGCAAACTTGCCGTTCTCGTCGCAGACCATGACCTGGAGCACACCATAGGTGTCGTGTCCGAAATACTGGCCGGCCTGTATGGTGTAACGGGCGCGCGCGGCCGGACCCGCGATCCGGATCTTGACCGGCACGGACCATCCGATGTCCACGAGACCCAGCGGGAGTGGGCGACCGTCTTCCCGCATCTTCGCACCGAGATCGTTGAGCAGTGCTGCGCTGATATGAAACGGAAAATCGCCGATCAGCAGAAGCTCGGGCAGGCCGTGCTCGGCATTGCCGACCGTATAGGTGAATCCGGAGGTTTCGGCATCGCCGAACACCTGGAACAGGTGCTGGCCGAAGGCTTCGATGTTCTGCCTTACCTGGCGCATCTTGCCGGGCGGTATCATCGCTCCCCTCCCTTCGAGAAGGGCCGGAGAAGATCGATAATCTCGCTGTCGGTGAGATCCTCGAGCGGCTTTGTGACGGGGCCGTCGGTCCCATCGCGCAGGGTGATGGTGCGTCTGCCCTGCTGTTCCGGCACCCGGGCCGAAGCATCGCTGCCTTCGTCAATACCCTTGCCCTCCTCAGGCATGAGGAGCCAGATGGCCTCGAGCTTTTCCGCGCGCGTCATGCTGTCGAAGGCATGCCACTCGAAAGCGATGATGGCGGCTCGCATGCGATCGGGCGCGAACCGGTCGGACAGGTCACAGAAGCCGTGGAACCAGCGGCGCCGGCCGTGGATGGTGATCTCGAAGAAGACTGAGGTGACGTTGCCGGCTTTGAACTCGGACATGCCGAATATACCGGTGCGCATAAACAGCGGCGGCAGAATATCGAGCATGAAGGTATAGTCGGCCTGGGTGATCTCGAACCACTCCCCGGCATAGGCACTGCCGTCAATGCGTTGTTCGATCGGCAGGTCGACGCCGTGATTGAGGAGGGCGTACATGGTCTCCCTCGTGGCGACGCCCTGACGGATTTTTCGGAACGGTTTCGCTGACATGACAAAACTCCTGAACGACCGCGCGCGCCGGAGGCGGGAGGCGCATCCGGATTGGCGGCGTGGGTTGGAAATGAGTGAGTGGTTGCGGAGGTAAGCCGAGCAGTTCGTTTGAAAATTGCCGGCCCGCTACCTATCGGGCGGCCCGACCGTTTCGGTCGCCGGTTGCGGTCGAGGGGTGTTCGCGGACCCAATCGAGGACGTCTTGGGTCGTGAGGCGCCAGGGCCGCTGGCGATCCAGCGGGAGGATCATGGCGTCCTTGAACGCCTGATAGAAGTCCAGGGCGCGCTCGTCCGAGTTGAGCGTGTGGCAGAGGATGGCAAGCGCAAGCTGCGCCGGTCCCGAACCGCTATAGCCCCAGGCGAAGCCCGTCGGGCTGTGGTTGCGCAGATCAAGGCGCGGGTCGAGGGCACGCGCTGTGCCGGTCTGGTCGACGACATGAACACGGAAATCCTCGGGGTCGCCGCAATAGGCAAAACCGTAATCGACAGGCAACGGACGTTCGGCGACAGGTGTGGCGGGCGCAGGGTCGTTGACCGTAAAGACCACCGTGTCGCCATTGACATGGTGGGGTGCAGCGCCCGAGAGAAGCTGGTGTGCCGCGTGGTCGGGAACGCCGGGCCAGCCATCGACGATGACGCGGCGCAGCACGGCGCGATCCCGCTTGAAATGATAGCCATTGATGGCCCATGCGACGACGCCGGGCGCGTGGACAAGCTCGTTCGACCCGAGCCGGTAGATCGGCATGGCGACCTCCATCGCAATCTGGAATGGGGAAGGAAAGCCCGGCAACGGACCGGGCTCTTTGACGGATCGGTTCACGCGGCGCGGGCAACCGTGCCGGACGCTGTCCGACCGACGCCGGTTATGGCATGCACCGTGGCGGCAAGAGCCGGGATGTCGTCGAGCAAGGTGAGCGCCGCGAAGTGATTGGCGCCGCCGGTATAGTCGCGTCGGCCCTCACAGGTGCGGATCAGGATGCCGTGGCCCGAGGAAAGACCGAACTGGCCGACCTGAACATAGGCCCGGTCATGATGCAGGGTGACTTCGCCCGAGACAGCGATTCCGCCCCGATTTGAGCGAATTTCGAATGTCCCGGGCGGCAGGCGCAGCGCGGCGGCGAGCTGTTTGAGGCGCGAACGCGCCGTGGCGTGGAAACGACGCTTCTGCGCATCGTCATAGGAACAGGATTTGGTCCAGTCGAACATGATGATCTCCGTGAAAGAAAAGCGCCCGGCGATCGCGAGACGATGCCGGGCGGAACGGTGCGGATGGGATTGAGGCGTCAGGCAGCGGCGCGCCCCTCGACCACGTCGGCGCTGACCTCGTCGGCCGTGACGTCTTCGAGGCGTGCCCGGCTGTAGCCGGCCTTGGCGAGCCAGAGCTCGGCGGCTTCGCGGTTCTCGGCGAGATGCAGAAGCTCGATATTGTCGCCGACATTCTGGATGACGCGGACCTGCCCGACCTTCGGACGTTCGATCACCCGGAAATGCAAATCGCTATCCGTGGTGTAGGTGCGCATCACCGTCACCAGAATGATCCCGCCCGACCCGAAATCCCCTTCGTGCAAGGTGAAGCAGGGCGGGCTGGAATAGGTGGGACGCTCGCGGGCCGGTTCCTTGCGCACGAGGCGGCCGGTGCCGTTGTTGCGTTCCCAGGCCGCGACCTTCTTGGTGAAACGGGCGGGCGGTTTTGGAACGTTGTTCGAATAGGCGATGAGACTACCCAAGGTCGCCTCGGCGAAGATCTGCTGCGCGGACATGCTGTTCTCCTTGTCCGGAAATGAAAAGGCCCGGCGCTATGGCCGGGCCTCGGGGTGGTGGTTGGTGGAAGCAGGCGGTTACTCGGCCGCCTGCATCGTCTCGGCCGGGACGGTGCTATCGTCCTGCTCGGCGCCGTCGCTCAGATAGGCGGGGAGCTCGGCACTCTCATCGATGACGTCCGCATCGGCATCCTGCGGCGCATCGACGTCGACCAGGTCATCGAGCCGGAGCACCTCGGGAAGCCAGCCGGTGCCCTTGAGCACACGGGCAGCTTCGGTCACCATCTTCGCCTTGGGCTGATCCTCCATGAGGTAGGCCTGCTCTTCGCCGCAGGCCTCCCGGACGGCTTCGAGGATGCGCCGCTTGGTCACCCGGGCGAGATAGGATTCCGGCGTGGGTTCCCAGCCAGCTTCCGCCATATCGAGGCCGATGGCGCGTGCGATCTCGTCGGCATGGGCGATCGCGCCCGGACGCCTGGCCCACGGCTCGATGACCGCGTTGAGGCCCTGCACGGCGCAATGCGCGAACAGCGCCTGCCGGCTGGCGGGATCGAGAGCGAGGAGGAATGCCCAGAGGTCGTCGGCGGACTTGGGCAGATCCTTGCCCCAGTTCTCGTGCCGCTGATCGATCTCCTTGGCCCAGATGCTCTGGCCCAAACCTTCGACCTGACCGAAGCTGGCATTCTTCACCGTCAGGCCGATGCAGGTGTCGGAGGTGTTGTGGAAGAACACCTGCAGCACCAGTGCATGCAGGACCGCGACGAAGGCGATATCAGGATCCTGGGCCAGGGCATTGCGCAGCGCCAATGTCCGATGGGCGGTGAGATCGAGGATGAGCCGGTCCGGCAATGGCCGGATCGTCTCTTCCTCATCCTCGCCAGCCGACACCGCGGCGCCATTGGCGCCGGACTGTTCACCGACATTGCGGTCGCCGTCGGCATGGCCGGCAGCCCTATCATCATCGGCAAGGTCTTCGTCGACCGGCGCCTCGTCCTCGGGACGAACGAAGCCACGCTCGATCCGAAGCTCGCCATTGGCATCGAGGGTGACGAAGGCGCCGGCGCGGGCGACCTCGTCCGGATCGTAGATGTCGGGCCGGTCGTTGAAGGCATCGATGGCATCGCCAAGCGCTTCGAGCTTCTTTTCGGTCTCCTCGTCATAGTCCGGTGACTCCGCATACTCGGCGTCAAGCTTGTCATACTCTTCCTGCAGCGCGTCCTGCCGGGCGAGTTCTTCCTCGCTCAGTTCGGCCGGCTCACCATAGACGCGACGCATGCCCGAGGTGTGGCCGTAGCCGAAGTCGATGGCCGAGGCGACCCACTTCCAGCCCTCGGCCCGGACCGTCTCGGCATCGGTCTCGAGCTTGTCGAGCACCAGCTTTTCGAGCAGCGCCGGATCCTGGAACCACCCGCCGCCATCCTGTTGGAACAGGTCGCGCAGGATGATGCCGCCGGCTGCTTCATATGCGGCGGCGCCGACATAGACCGCGCGGCGATCGTCGGCGCGAACCGCGGTCTCCGTGAGCAGGCGCTTGATGTAATACGGCTCCTGCACCGTCGAGCGCGACACGGTGGCCCAGACGTCTTCCTGCCGGGCATGGTCGGACGTGATGGAAAACGCCTTGACCTGTTCGAGCTTGATCTCCCCCTTACCGTAGAGGTCGAGGAGCTTGGGCGAGACATCGGCGAGACGCAGGCGTTGCTTCACCGTTGCCGGCGCGACCTTGTAGCGGGCAGCGATTTCCTCCTCGCCGAGGCCCTGGTCGAAGAGAACCTTGAAGGCGCGGAACTCGTCAAGCGGATGCAGGGTTTCGCGCGCCATGTTCTCGGCGAGCGAATCGTCCTCGGCCGAGGTCGTCTCCTTGCGGTTGACGATGCAGGGCGTCGGCTGGTCCTTCGCCATGCGCTTCTGCTTGATCAGGATGCCGAGCGCGAGATAGCGCCTGCCGCCGGCGGGCACTTCATATTGCCCGGTCTCGTCGCCGGCCTCGTCGCGCAAGGGGCGGACGTTGAGGCTCTGGATGAGCCCGCCGCGTAGCGCAATATCCTCGGCAAGATCTTCGATCGTCACGCCGTCCTTGATGCGCCGGACGTTCTTCTGGGAGAGCACCAGTCTGTCGTAGGGAATGTTCTCCGACTGGTTCAGAGAGATTTTCGGTGTGGCCTTCGCCATGGTGAGTTACTCCGCGACGGAGCGGTTCAGAGCCTCTCTCCGGACCTCCAACCCCGTCGCGAAGCCCCCTCGCCGGCCTCTTCCTCTCGGGCGCCGGCCTCTCCGCAGCTCCGGCGGCGCCGGCTGGCCTCCGGCGCGGGCGCCGATCGCGCTCGAGCGGCGGCCGCTAGCCGGCATCATTGATCTTGACCTGCCCGACGTGCCGCAGCGCCTCGACCATGCGCGCATGGTCCATGAGGATGTGGATGAGGGCGTCTCGCCCGACCGTGACTGTCTTGCTGGTGCTGCGGGTCCGGTCGTGACGGTCATGGAGGTGCTCGAACTCCTCCATAGTGGTGTAGAGCTCGATCAAGGGACGCGCGCTCATGACGTCGGCTCCGCGCTGTGCCGACCACCCGGCGACTTAATGCCTGGGACGTTCCAGACCTCCGCGCCGGCGTCGGCATAGTTGCGCGCGATTGCCTGCAATGACGCGAACGACAGGCTATGCCACGGCTCGGGGTCTGGATGGCGGCCCACGGCGATCATCGGTCCACGAATGGCGAGTTCGGCAACGGCGTCGAATGGCGCGGCCAGGCTGTCGATGACAGGCAGGCCGGCTGCGATGCACTCGGACTTGATGGGCTCGATATCGTATCCGGATAGACGGGCGCCGTTGCCATAGTGAAGCGTGAAGCCGCCGCGACCGATACTGAGGTGCCCGCCGGCTGTGTTCAATGCGGCGTCGATGTCAGGCTTATAGCGGGAGGGACTTGGCTGGTGGACGGTCATGACAATTCTCCGCGACGGCCGGCCGGGATGTCCTCGACCTCATCAAACCGTCACGGCGAAAAGCCGCCCCTCTGGTGAGGGACGGCCATTCGTTCTCGGGTTTCGTCAGGACTGGGCCCGGCGATTTCGCAGTCCGGCATCGTCGCACCAACCTTGCTGCGGCCCCGCCTTGCCGTTCGCTTGTCGACGCCGCTGCGTGAGCGGCCGATCACCACCCAGCCGTCGAAGCGGTAGAGGTTTCCGGTATGCAGCAGGGCATCCTGGTAGCTGACAGCCCAGCCATATCCGCCCTCTGCGCAGATCGCCGGAAAGACGAAGGCGCGCCAGAGGCGCAAGGCGACGCGGGAGAGGTCCGGTCGCGCAGCGGCAATGCGGGACAGTTCGATGGCCTCGGTCCGGTTGAACCCAGCCACCCGCTCGCGGATCAGCCGGTCGGTCGCAACAACGGCGACCGGAATGTCGCCGTGAAACAGACCATGCGACCAGCCACGGTTCGGTCGCCGGACCGGGTCCATGCGATGTTCCCACTCCATCAGGAGCAGATTGAGATCGGACCGATGGATCGTGCGGAAGCAAACCTCGGAAAAGCCGGCGCTAGACACCGCACATGCCTTCGCACTCAAGAGGCCAGAGGTCGAGTTGCGCGCTGTCGGACAGATCGGCCTGATGAGCGGGACGCAGGAGCGATGGAGATAGAGCTCGGCGCGCATGCCGCGAAAGCCCGTCCGGATGCCGCGATCGGCTTCAACGGCGTCGGCCCATCCGGCAGGATCCTCATCGCGGATCTGACGCCAGCGGGCGTTTGAATGGAACGGGCAGCCGAGGCACGCGCTCTTCGGGGGAATCGGATAGCCGCGCCGGCGCAGCCAGGTCAGGCAATCGGCGCGGTTCATCCGCTTTTCGAGCAGGGGCCAGCGATTGACCTGCTAGGCCTGAAAGCTCGGCTTCATCCGGATCGCCTCGTCGCTCGAGATCCCGATCCACTGTTCGACGACGGGGTAGCCGGGTGAGCGCAAGCCGGAGAGACCGGCCATAATGCGAACATGGCGTCGAATTGGTTCGAGCTTATACTCGGTCGTGCATTGCCTCGTGATCATGCCGATCGCGACCTCGTCGCGCTCAAGAACACGCTGACCTACCGGCCGCTTCTCGCCATCGGCGTCCTCATCATAATGAATGATGCGCGTGCCCGCCGGCGTGACTGTCCGCGTGAAGGCAGGGATGGATGCCCAGCGTTCGCCGCGAGCGCCGCGCATGAGCCCGTCCCGGATATTGCCGGCCGAGACGACATGGATTGGGAACGGCAGGACGTTGTCCGATGCCAGCCATTCCAGATGCTCATAGATACGGGCCGGCTCCCATCCGGTGTTCGCGAATACGGCGAGGTCGGGCATGGGCGTCACCTCGCCGTGGGCGGCCATCAGCGCCAGCGTGGTTGATTGCACGCCCGCGCCGAGGCTGAGCACGCGCAGCCGTATCCGATCGAGATCGTAGGATTGGGTCAGCATGACCGCTTCCCCCGAACCGGTTCCTTGAGCCAGGCGGCCATGCGCTGACGCATGATGCCGATCGGCGCCGAGATTTCGATGACCCTGGCGTCTTCGGCGACGCATCCCATGCGCTGGAACCCGGTCACGAAGGCGCGCATGACCTCGACATAAAGGGCGCCCCCGACCAGGGCGACGTCGCGGAACGGCACCCTGCCGCCTCGTATGAGCGACAGGGACGCGATTTCGGCGCCCGGGTGCATGCCGCAATTGTCTGGCCGGTTCGGCGATGGCGGCCGGGGCCAGCGGGTGATCATGCCGCCGGAGATCATGCGCTCGGCAAGCTCGCGCGTCAGGCGGGCATCATAGTTCTCGATCGGCGTGTCGTCGCCGCGGAACCCGAAACGGGCCGACAGGAAGCCGACCTTGGCGAGAACGCCATTCGGGTCGGTGACGCGCAACGTGCGCCAGAGCGGTCCGTCATAGCGCTCACGGGCCGGGATCCGGCCAGGATCAGGTCGCTTGCTGGCCGAACAGGCGAGAATGAGCAGGCGGTAATCGCGGAGGTGCGGAGCCGTGTCCATCACGCCACCTCCTGGTGCAGCATGTGGGCGGTCGCGCTGTCGGGCTGGCTTGCGTGCATCCAGTCCGCGGCCGCCTGGGCTTGACCGGCGGCGGCGAAGATTGCGCGGGGATCCTTCTGGAGAGCTTCGATCCAGCTGGCCACATAGGCGGCGTGGTCGGGGCGAGGCTGGAAGGCAAGGCCGAGATCCGCCAGAATGAAAGCGGCCGTCAATTCGGCAACGATTTCTTCCATGGCCGCGGCCCGAACCGAAAACCGCTTCTCGAGGTTCCGGTCGAGCCGGTGCTTGGCGCCGGTCGCATGACCAGCCTCATGATAGAGGACGCCGTAGAACGCGAGGGGGTCGACGAACGCCGAGAAGGGCGGCATGAAGATGCGGTCGTCGGAGGGACGATAGAAGGCGGATGCCGCGTCGAACCGGGCCGGAATCCGCAGAGCGTTGAAGAACGCATCGGCATGCCGAATCCGCTCCGCCTCGTCGAGGCGAGGGATCTCCTCATCCTCAAAGCCGTCGACCTGGCAGCGGTTGAACACGGTATAGCGTCCGAACATCCGCGGTCGGTCGCGCGCCGGCACGGACCCACCGTCGGTCGCACTCTCGTTGTCGTCGGTTGAAGCCAGCCGCCAGAATATGATGGCCGTGCCGCGCTCGCCCTGCCGGACCTGTGCGCCGCGTGCAGTCCACTGCCGGTAGGTGCCCCAGATCCCGCTCGTGAAGCCTGCCGCTTCTGCAGCTGCCCACAGCACGAGAATATTGGCGCCGCGATAGCCTTTGCCGCTGGCGATGTTGATCGGCCGGGTCGTGACGGACCCGTCGTGATGCCATGGCATCCGGAAGGTTTCGGCGCCGGTCTCGATCGCGGCGACGATCTGGTTGGTGATACGTTCATAGATGCTTGCGCGCTCATCGCTCATGGTAGGAACTCCGCGACGGGCGGCCGGAGGCCTCTCCTCCAGCCCTTCTCCCGTCACGGCACCCGGCCGCGACCTCTCCCTCTAGGCATCCCGGCGGCGCAGTACCCTCGCCCTTGGCGGCCTGCGGCCGGAGCGCACGAAAATCTTTGCGATTGAAGCGCGTTCCCCGTATGTTCGCCAGCTTGATCAAACAGCTCATGCCTGAGAACAATGAGCTTTGGCTGGATTGGGTTGAGGTGTGAGGACGGGTTACTGACCAAAGTTTGAATACAAATTCTGGTCAGCAAGCGCCCAAGCAGCGCCAGCCGGTATGCGGTCGCGTGCCGACTTTCTCGACATCGGGACACCCAACGCGTCGGGAAGGCGCTGCAACGGCTGACCTTGCGCGGCGACATCCGGCGGCGCTATCGCGGCCTCTACGACAAGCCCGGCGTCAGCAAGCTGACCGGCAAGATGGTGTTTCCCCCGCGCGCCTCGTTCATCGACGCGATCGCCCGGCGCGATAAGCTGCGCGTCCTCGTCGACGGCATGACCGCCGCGAACGATCTCGGTCTGACGACGGCCGTCCCGGCACGTTCGACGATCTATGCCGATACCTATCCCCGGACGATCGAGATTGAGGCCAGCGCCGGCGATCCGAAGGTGACCAAGCCGGTCATCTACAAGCTCGACTTCAAGCGCATCGCGGCCAAGACCGCGTTTTGGCCCGGGCATCCGGCCATGCGTGTCGTCCAGGCGCTGGCATGGTTTCGGGATGAGAAGTCGAGCCTCGATGCCGCCGTGAACGGCATCGTGCGCCATCTCTCGCGCGATCCGAACCCGGAGAAGGTCGTGGAGGATCTGCGCGAGAACATCCCCGCGGTCCCGGCGTGGATGTATCCGCTGATCGAGACGATCACGCGCCGCCTCGCTGAGGATCAGAGCGAAACCTCACCGGACACCGAGCGCACGAAAGGCGATCATGCAGAAGGCGTTCATTGAAATCCTGCACTCGGGCTCCTTCGCTCGAAGACGATCCCGTAATGGTAGGGAGGCAGTTGCACGCAGTCGACGTGCCGGAATCCTTCCGACTCCACGATGCCGGCTACTGCATCGGGCGTCATACGCATCTCTGTCGCCGGCCCGCGTGGCCTGCCGAGCACAGGCGTCTTCTCGCGCGGCAACGGGTGCCAGTTCACGATACCAAATAGACCGTTCGAACGGAGGACGGTCCATACAGCGTGCGCCAGGCCGCGTTGGTCCGGGACACCGTGGAAGGTATTGGCCATCAACACATAGTCGACGGGCCCGGAGACGAGCCCTGCGATCTCCCGTGCGTCGGCAGTGAGCCAACTGCGAACCGAGGCATGTTGTCGAGCGACTTCCTCTTTCGCTTTCGCGACCATCGCCGGATCGAGATCGAGAGCATACACCTTCCCCTCGACCAGCTTCGCGAGCGGCGCGGTGAAATAGCCGTCGCCGCAGCAGAGATCGAGCACGGTCATATGCGGCTCGATGCCGAGCAGGCGCAGCACGCCTTCCGGGTTGGGCCACAAGGCCGACCACCAGTCCCGGTCGGGCATCGAGGTCGCGCGGAACGGGGCGGCAGCCTTGCGCGTGGTCATGGGCTCGTCATGGGAGCGTCGAAGTCCACCAGCACGGGCTCGCGGCCACAGGACCGGATGAACGCGAGGAGTTCCTGCGGCTTCAGGCCGATGCTTTCGGTGTTGACGAGGGGATGGAAGTTGACCTGATCTGCTCCCATCAGCGCAGCGTCGACGACCGCCGTGACGAGGCCATTGCCGTCGTTCATCAGCCCGAGCGGGGTCAGCGCGCCGGGCTGGACGCCGAGCAGTTCGACCATGCGCCCGGCGGGCGCGAAGCCGAGGCGACCATTGGCTCCGACGCGCTGATGCAGGGTCTTGAGGTCGAGCGCCACGTCCTCGTGGATCGAGAACAGGAACAGCCGGCCTTTCTTGTCCTTGAGCAGAAGGTTCTTGGTGAAGGAGCCGGCCATCTGGCCGCGGAGCCGCTTGCCTTCCTCGACGGTCTCATGGGCGGGGTAAGGTACGACGGCTGCCGTGATCCCCAAATCTGCCAGATGCGAGAACAGGCGCTCGCGGGCCTCGACATCCGGTCCGGCCGGCGCGCTGTCGCTCATGCCGACACCGAAAGCTGCTTCCGCCTGCGCCAGCCGAGCCAGAGGAGCGATGCGGCGGCAAGTGCCAGCCAAGGCAGGAGCAGGAGGTTGAGCGTCTGCCAGCCGAACGTCTGGAGCAGCGCGGCAGCGCTGAAGGACGAGGCGAGGCCGACCGCGAAGATGGTCATGTCGTTGGTCGCCTGCGCCTTGCCGCGCTCCGTCGCCGTGTAGGTGGTGGTGAGCAGCGTCGTGCCGCCGATATAGAGGAAGTTCCAGCCCACCCCGAGCAGGATCAGCGCGCTCGCGAAGGAGCCGAAGCCGGTTCCGGTGAGCGTCAGCAGCACATGGCCCGCGAGGATCAGTACCCCTGCCAGCATGATCTGGAGCACGCCGAAGCGCGCGATCAGCGCCCCGGTTACGAAGGACGGCAGGAACATGCCGAGCACATGAAGCTGGATCACGGTCGCGGCGGTTGAAAGGTCGTGATGGTGATGCACCATCGCAAGCGGCGTCGCGGTCATGGCGAGGATCATCACACCGTAGCCGGTCGCCGCGCCGAACAGCGCGACCAGATAGGCGGGCTGGGAGACGATGACCCGCCACGGCCGGCCCGCCTCGGATGCGCCCGCTTCCTCCCTCGGCGCAGGGACGCGCAGGGCGGAGAGGATGCCCGCCCCGGCGAGCGACACCAGCGCCAGCAAGAGGAATGATCCCGCATATTCGGCCGGGAACAGGTCCGCGCCGAAGCGGCCGACCATCGGCCCCGCCAGCGCGGCGAAGACGCCGCCGGCCAGCACCAGCGAGATGGCGCGCGACCGGAACGCGTCGTCCGCGACCTCGCCCGCCGCGAAGCGGTAGAACTGCGCGAATGCCTGATAGGCTCCGACGAGGAAGGTGCCGAAGGAGAGCAGCAGCAGCGAGCCGATCCAGATGCCGGCTGCGCCCGCGATCCCGCCCGCCACGCCGAGCAGCGCGCCGGCGACGAAGCCCGCCCGCCTGCCGACGCGGGTCATCCACATCGAGGCCGGGAAGGTAGCGGCGGCCGTGCCGAGGAACATCGCCGCGATGGGCATGGTGGCGAGCTCGGGCCGCGAGGCGATGTGACCGCCTGCCAGCCCGCCGACGGTCATCACCATCACCGAGGCCGTCTGGAACAGTGCCTGCGCGCTGGCGAGAATCAGGACTTGCAGGTGCATCGAACGGCGCCGCATCAGAACACCAGCACCTTGTCGGCAGCCAGGGTGGCCGCGGCCAGCTCATCCATGCTGCTGCGCCGTGCTCCCTCCATCATCTCCGCTTCCGTCAGGCCGCGCGCGTCCATGCAGGTTCCGCACAGGAGAACCTCGCCCTTGCCGGAGACGACGCGCTTCAGCATCCGCTCCATATTGTAGTAGCCGTCCGGCATCTTCTGCCCGGCCTTGGCAGCGACAACCGCGTCGGCCATCAGAAAGACCGTAACCTCGCTGGCGGGATCAGCCTTGATCAGCGCATGGGCGAGCCTCAGCGCGTTGTAGCAACACTCGGTGCCATAGGGCGGATCGTTGAGAATGAGGAGTGCGTTCACGACGGCGTTGCCCCTCCCTGGAGCTTCGTGCTATCCTACATTCAATAATTCCGTTGAATGAACTAGCGTCGATCCGGCCGCCATGTCAATCAGCAATCCGAAACAGGCCCTCTACGAACAGTTTGCCGCCGTGGCGAAGGCGTTGGGCAATCCCCAGCGGCTGGAGCTGGTCGAGCATCTGGCACAGGGGCCACGCAGCGTCGACGCGCTGGCAAGCAAGCTATGTCTGCCGATCGCCAATGTTTCGCAGCATTTGCAGGCCATGCGCCGCGCCGGCCTTGTCACCTCCGAGCGTGACGGCAAATTCATCAACTACCGCCTTGCCGATGAGAGCGTGCTGGCCGCTTTCGCCGCCATCCGCGCCGTCGCCGAGCGTCATTCGGCGGAAGTGGAGCGGGTCGTGCGTGGCTGGTTCGACCAACGCGACAACATGGAGCCCGTCTCGCGCGAGGAGCTGGCGTCACGCATGAACGACGGCCTGGTCACCGTCATCGACGTGCGCCCGGCCGACGAGTTCGCGCTCGCCCACCTGCCCGGCGCCATCAACCTACCGCTCTCGGAACTGGAGAGCCGCTTGCCCGCCCTGGAGGCTGGGCGCGAGATCGTCGCCTATTGCCGCGGCCCCTGGTGCGTCATGTCGTTCGAGGCTGTCGCGGAACTCCGCAAACGCGGTTTCAACGCACGTCGCCTGGAAGATGGTCTGCCCGAGTGGAAAGCGGCGGGGCTCGACGTGGAGGCGAGCGCGTGACGTGGCAGGGATCTGGCGAAGCGCAGGCATCCAGGGACGATGGCACGGCCTGTGAGGACCGCGAGTTGCCGATCCTGCATGCCAAGGACTATGCAGCGCAATCGGTCTTCGCGCCGGAAGCTTTGCTCAGGGAAGCACGCCGACAGAAAGGCCTGGCGCTCCTACCCGTGCCGGACATCTGCGTGCTTGATCCCGATGGAGACATCGTTCGGCATTTGAAGCGAACAGGCGCCGGCCGCCTTCATGAAGGCTGGGCCTGCTATCACACCGAACTGCTGACGTTCGATCTCGATGGCGTCGGCCGGGTCGGCATTGTCGGCTGCGCCGTCGGCGCCTCGTTTGCCGTACTCGTCGCCGAGCAGCTCTTTGCATCGGGCTGCGAATTGCTCATCAGCGTGACGTCCGCGGGCCGGATCTCCGAGCGCGGCCCGACACCCTACTTCGTCCTGATCGACCGCGCCTTGCGCGACGAGGGCACCAGCTATCACTATCTTCCGCCTGCCGTCTTTGCCGAAGCGCCGGACCTCGATCTGATCGCGCGCGCTGAGCATGCGCTTTCCAGCCTGGAGGGCATCGTCGTTCATCGCGGTGCGACCTGGACGACGGATGCGCCCTATCGCGAAACGCCGGCTGCGATCGAAGCCGCGCGCGCCAGGAACGTGCTGGCTGTCGAGATGGAAGCCGCCGCGCTCTACGCCTTTGCAGCGGCGAGGCGCTGTCCGGTGCTGTGCTTCGCGCATGTCACGACCGGACTGGCGCAGTCGGAGGGGGATTTCGAGAAGGGCGAGGCGGATGGCGTCACCGCGTCCTTGGCGGTCATTCTGGCGGCTGCAATGGCGATCCTGCGCACTTGATGACACCACATTCCGCTTCCACCGTCGATCTGAAGCACGGTGTGACCATGATGACCGTGTCGGGCCGGTCATTTGGCCGAGCGGACCGGTTGCAGCCAGTTTCCCAATTGCGGTCACACAGCACCGCTCAAATGAGCGGAGCCTGTTGGCTGTATCACTCGCACTCGGTTTCGAACTTCTCGAGCAGGGCCGAGACTAGGTTCGGTCCTTCCAGATAGAGACCAAGTTCATCGAGTCGATCGTCTTCAAGACCTGATTGTGAACCCCAGTTGAGACTGCTGATGACGATATGGTCGTTGTCCCAAGCCAGAAATTTCGCATGCAGCTGCGGCTCGGGAACGCCGGTGAGATCGACGATGCCGTGAAGACGTTCTCGATGCTTCGTGACATGACCGCGTTTCACCGGCCCGGAGCGGCGCGAGTAGTAGATTCGGACATCGCCCAGCCGCCGGCCAGCCACCTCAGCGGGATCGAACAGCGCGGGCACCATGTTTGCACCCACTTTGTTCGTACAGCAGACAAAGCGTTGTTTCGCATCGTGGGCGGCGACGCGCAGCAGACGCTCGTGGTCGGCCGCATGTAGAATTGTCAGTGTAGCGCTTGGCGCCTTCGTCACCTCGGGGGTCGAGAGCATGTTTCGCTGGCGCCGCAGTTCGGACGCCATGAACTGGAGTGCTTCGACGGATCGGCTGGCACTGGAAAGTTTGGAGACAATCTGGCGGAGCAGATCCATTCCCTCCGCCACCGCCTGGGCCTCCCTGAGTTCGGCCGACACTTCAACGGCCGAGAACGGGGAATGAAGCCAATTGCACGAGCCCATCAGCATCACTGCTCCATCGTCACCGTCGTCGGCCACGAGGAACTTTGCATGGCTGTCGACAGGCTCCCTCTGCACCAGGAGATACCCTCTTGTTTGCCTCGCGGCAGACAAGCGGAGATAGAGTTCCTGCATGGCCGCGGCATGTTTGGCGCGATCGAGCGAGGTGCCGAAGAAGAGGTGACATCTGACGCCCCGCCTGCACGCATCCTCAAGTGCTCGTAGAATACGTTCCCGACGATCCCTGCCCTTTTCGTCGGACAGCGAGGCTACGAAAGTGGACAGGACGAATATGTTGGACTTGGCCGCGCCCACAATCTGCTCGAAGCGCTGCAAATGCTGCTCGGCACCGACAACAAGCTGGTCGGGACCAAAACGGGTCTCGATGGTTACGGGGCGCTCCGGCGGCGGGGTCATCGTTTTTGGTAGAATGCCCGTCTTGATCGTCCCCCTGAGAGCATCGACGAGCTGATCGCTCGCCCCTTGCGGAAATACGCCCGCTCCGACCTCATCGAGATCGAGCACGAGGAACTTCGCCTCGAGGAAGGAGCTGTTGGCTTGAACGCCTCTTAGCCATTCGCCTGGCCTGAGCATGCCGACCATGAACTCGTTGACGCGCTGCATCATCGAGTAGTGCGTCTCTGGTGGCTCGCCTTCAGGAAATCGGATGATTGCCCCTTTGGCGGGGAGCTTGGTGGCGGGGATCGTATCAACATCCCTGGTCCTGAAGACGGAAAGCCCGACTTTCTCGTAAACGACGCTGATGCCGATTTCGCGATCGGCCGTGCGTTCCGGGAGCGCGCGGCCTGTGCGTATGAAGTCGTGGCCAACGCCGCTGGTGACAAGGACCGGTTGCGGCGACACTCGGACTTCAACAAGCCCGAATTGCATGAGGCGTGCTACGGTCGAGCTAACCACCTGTCGGGGAATCTTCAGCGTCTGGGAGATGTCATTGATCGTTCCCGGGCTTTGGTCGAGTGACAGCAGAATCATTTCCTCGACCGGACTCCATCCCCAGGTTCGCTGGACGATGGCCGGTGCCCGATAGTGCCAAGCCGGGATGTAGATGTTGTTCACCGGGATAGCCTCCCCTGCTCATCGACAGGGATGACGGTGGCGCCCTTGCCGACGACCGGAAGGTCAGTCTCGGACAACCGGGCGACTTCGTCGAGCATGACACGCAGAAAGCCGAGCTCGTCGTTGACCGCGTCAGGGTCGATCCCCTCCACGGCGTTGCGGATAAACTGCCGGCTGGTTGCCAGGACGAGCTTGTGCTTGGCGCGACTGAGCAACACGTTCAGGCGCTGAGGGTTCTTGATGAAACCAAGGGCTCTCGATCCCACAAGGACGTTGTTGCGCACAAGGCTGGCAACCACCAGATCGGCCTCGCCGCCCTGGAAACTGTCGCTCGTGTAGACGAACTTTCCATCGCCTCGCGAACTGGCGAAGCCGAAAAGCGTGCCTGCGGACACGTCGATATGAGGCTTGAGCAGCCGTTCGAGGTGATTGACCTGAGCCAGGTATGGGGACAGCACGACGAGCGTTGGAACGGGCTCGCCCTCGCGTATGATGGGCCGTAGCTTCTCCAAGGCGGCCAGCAACGCTGTCGCCTCGGCCTCGTTTCGATAGGACCGTTTCGCCGTTTGCTCGAATGACCGCTTCTTGACGACGCTCAGCGAGGGCAAGTCAAGAATCACGATTGGAGACTCGGGAAATCCGCCGACGCACTGCACGGCCTGGTTGCGAGCCTTCACCCGTTCAGAGGATACCAGTTGCCGCTTGTAAAATGTATTGGAAACCAGCTCGCATATGGCTGGATGCATGCGGCTCTGCTCGCGCAGTGTGTTGGCAATCGTGCTGGGGCGCCCGGTGTCCGCAGCCCTGACGCCTTCGCGCTCGGCAACCGATTTGAAGGGCTCTTCAAGCCGAGACGCGATGGCGAGAACGTCGCTGAGCAGGAAAGGATCTGCCTTCAGCGTGTCGAGGGCAAATTCCACTTCGCTCGGCAGGTCAGAGATCGCGGTGAGCTTCTCTTTCGCATCGCGCAGGAGTTCGCGTGCCCGGGCAGCATCGTAGAACTTCTGGCAATCGGTCGCGTCAAAGGGAGACAGCTGATTATGATCGCCGATCATCACCCTGCGGTTGCCCAGGAGCAAAGCACCGATCAGTTCGGCGCCATTGGCCCGCGCGGCCTCCTCGATGAAGACCCAGTCGAACTGCTCGCCGTCGGCGATCATCTCCTCGAGAATATGCGATGACGTGGTCGCAAGCGTCACATCCGATGAGCGCAGCATCAGATTGTCGGTGTCACGCAGGGCGCGGTCGGCAGTTGACTGCTCCGCGGTGCCATGAGGGCTGAGTGCCTGGATGATCTGATTGAGCTGGTTCGTCATGATTGCGGCACTAGCCCAGTCCGGTTTGGACACGGAGCACAGCAGAGAATGTGAGCTCCGTCTCAGCGTGCTCTCTTTTTCGCTCGAGCGGGATCGCTCGACACGAACCACGATGGTGGAGGTTGCGGGGAGGAATTTACGAAGCTCATCCTCCATGTGGACAAGCGTTTCATGGTTCTGCGCCGACACGAGGATTCGAGCATCGGGCCTTTGATGCAGGATGCTTTTCACAAGGCGTGAGATCAAAAAGGTCTTGCCCACGCCGGGCGGCCCGACAACCACATTGATGGATCTGCCGGCGACGATCGACTGCCATGCTTCGATCTTGGATTGCTCCATGTCGGCGTCGACGGGTGGCGGGCCCGGCGCTGCGATGTCGCGCAACACCTCATCCATGGCAACCTGGGCCGGATCATCCAATGCCCTCAGAAGCTCGACATTGGACCTGGCGGCCACAATGTTCTGCAGCCGTCGCCGGATGGCCCGCTCAGTGCCGGTATCTCTTCGAGGCCTGAGGAAAAGCTGTTGGCCCGCTGGAATCGACAGGTTTGTTCCGAAAGCGAACGCGGTTTTCCCCTTGATCAGGCCGCTGCCCTCGTAGCTGAGTTCAGGCACGCGCTCGCGGCCCACTGCAATGCGCGCCGTCTGGGACAACGTCCAGTTTGCTTTTCCATCGTCGTGCTTGAGTTCTCGCCTGAGCGCCTCGGTTGCTGGTCGTAGCCCCATCGTCTCGCGCTGAGCGTCACGCTCGGCGTCATCTCGGGGCGCCAGCCAGACGACGTTCGCTTCCGCATTGGTTGGTGCAAGCACATCGACGGGATAGAGGCGAAACTGCTCTCTCAGCAGAGTGAAGGCTTCGAGGAGGATAAGAGCGAACCATATCGGAACGTCGGTGGTGTCGCCGGCAGACCGAATGGGTTCCACGAGGTCGCGCCAGCGCTTGGCCCCAGGCCCGAGGTTTTGAACCCGCTCTTCGGCGCTCGCTCGATTTCTTGAGAGGTGCAGTCGATGAACGATTTCGACCGCGCCATGCATCCATTCGTTTGTGCGACGCTGGTGCGCCTCTTCGATCATTGCGACAGAGTCGCTCATGATCCGAACACTGTATATCGCGAGGTCGGTCATGATGCGTGCGGTTTCCTGTCCAGTGGGGACGAGGCGGACGCCGGCCGACAGCAGATCGTCGGCAACAAATTGCATGATGGCTGTCCCATCGGCTGCGGGTATGGTGCCCGAAGAAAGGGCGGGCAAATCGCTCTGAATCACACTCCTTGAGGGATAGAGAACGAGTTCCCCATCGGAGCTCGAGCCGACCCGATCGAGTTCGAGCACGACATTTCGCAGCTCATTCAGCACCACTGCGCCATCGAAGAGTTGAAACTGCGGTGGGCTAGCCAGTCTTTCCAGCATTCGGCGTTCAATGGACAAAAGGGCGGGTGGATGGTCGCCCTCGAGGCCGAGAAGCGCGCCCGCAACCGCGGCCAGATCGATCCAATCCTGCCGGAACGAGATGGCGGCAGAAGCGCGAAGCAGGTGTTCTGACTCGCCGAGATCGCCATCGGAAATATGGACGCATGCCTCGACACCACCGAGGCGGTAGTCGGCACCGTCGTCCCGGTGGGAAAATATCGAATGTATGCTGACGCCGCCGTGCACGATGCCGGCGTCGTGACATAGCGCGAGCGCTTCCGCCACGCGGACCATATTCCGCCAGAAGACGCCACGACTTGCGCTGGTCAGGTAGCGCCCCTCTCTTGTCCTCCGGTGCTGCAACGCCCCGGAAATCGGAGTTCCAGGGTCCACCATGACGATCGCCAGCTCATGCTGGTCTTCCGCAATTTCGAGAACCTCCACCAGAACGTCTCGAGCGCGACGTGACGAAAGCACACGTCGAATTCGCCTCAGTCCGCGAGCGACAATCGCCCGCAGGTCATCGTCGAGCGCCGTGCCCGTTTTCTTGAACAGGCGCAGGAGGTATCGCTCGCCGTCCTCCGTTCCGACAGCTGTTCGCAGATGAGAGTCCCAAGTTCCTGTAAGGCGACCAAACGAATCCTCCGCGAATGTAAGTCGGGATTCGAGCGACGATTTACTCTTCTGCTTGACGGCAGCCATTAAGTCCCCAACCCCATAGATTACTTAACCCTAGCAGATTCGAATCGGGATAGCCCTTTGTTCGGGGACCCGACCATACTTTTCGTGGGGGGCATGGTGGGTGGTGTGGTTCGACGCTGGCATCGAGGTTTCGGAGTACCGCGCCCGAAGCTCGCGCGTTCGGTGGCCCCCACCCAAGTCTCTTGGCGCCCGCCTCGATCACCGAAGGAGCACGCCATCGATGTGGATATTGCGCGAGATCTTCACCCAGCCAGGATTCATTCGGACGCCGCTTCTTGGATTTGCACGCAGATAGTCCGCCACTTCGTCCAAGGTGGTGAGGGCCACCGCGTGCACATTCGAGCCGAACTCGTGACAGGCAAATGTACCGTCGGCTCCTCGTTCGACGCGGCTTTTCACCACCCCGGCAACGATGCGTTCAATTCTGGCGACCGGCATGCCCCTCCCCTGCGCGTGTCAGCTTGCCGCCTCATTCAGGCGGCGTTCGATCTCCAGCGCTGATGCGAGCACTTCATCGAACGCAGGCGCCGCCCCGAAAATCATCGCGGTCGTGTTGGCATAGTCATCATGGAGCGCTCCGACCATTCCATCGACCGGCCCGATCGCGAATGTACCAGGTGCGGCCGAGGCCAGATCATAGTCAGGTCGATCGAAGAACATCCGTGCGTGCCGAACACAATCGGCACCCAGCTCGAGATCCGCGAGGGCTACTTGACCGACCTCCGAGTTGAGAAGGCAATGGAGGTCGTAGTAGTGCCGCGACACGCGCTGCCCTTCCTGCCTGAGAACACCACGCCGCTCGTACCAACGGCGCAGGCCATGCGCGATAACGACTTTGTCCCAAAAGGTTCGCGTCGCTTCGACGGTGGTGACGTCGGCAACGGCTAATTCAAGTGCCGCGGCCTCTTCGGCGACGTAGGGGCGTATCGTGACGGGCCGGTTTGGATCGAGCGCTGATTTCGCGCCGGATTCAATCCGAACGGCCGGACGCACATAGGCGCCATCGCGCGGTTCGACTTCGGGATACCAGACCAGAAGTGTCTGCCCATCGGGATCGGCTTCATCGATCTCGATCCGTCCGGCTCCGTCGGTGGCATCGGCGAGCTGATCGACAAGAAACTCCCGGAGTGGGCCGGTGATATAAGCGCGGCAGACGTCCCGAATTGCATCGAGCCTGGCGCGGCGCTTCTTGTTGGACAGCGCCTCCAGCTCCTCGACTGATGCCGCCTCGTCGAGGTCGTCGCGGAAAACGGTGATGTCGATATCCTCGGAAAAGCGTTGGATCATACCATAAGCTTTGGAGAGTGATGTGCCGCCTTTGAAGAGGAGGCGCGGCGCGGAGGCAGGCCGTTCGTGGTAGAGCGCGTTCAAGGTCCAGCAGACCCAAAAATCCTTTTCGATGTTGCCGACCGGCGCCCCGAGACGGTTGGCGGTCGCAAGAAACAGATCGAGCCGGTCGCGCGCGGGTGTGCCAATGACCTGGCTGTAAGCGGCTGTACTCACTGCTGCACCGCCTCGGCCTCAGCGGGCGCAATGAGGTCGCGCAGGAATTCCTGCATCCAGATGGGCAGGGCGGAGAGACCGACGCGCAGGTCGTCACGGATCGCCTTGCCGTGCTTTGGATCGGCAAACAAACGACGCAGCACGGCTCGAATACGGTCGCGTTCGCTGTCCTGGGTCAGCATGTCCTGCAGCCAATGCAGGGCCTGGACGACGCGCATGGCGGGGCGGTCGGCCCAGTAGAGCCGGCTCGGTGCGGCGAACTTGAAGTGGATCTCCTGATTGCCCAGTTTGATCGGCCTTAGCCGTGCATCGACCAGCACTTCGATACGCGCGGGCACAGCCGTGGTAAGTCCGAGATCGTTGGCAGCGGTCATGCCGTCGATAACGGCGCGCGCCTGGTCGCGACGGGTGACGGCACGGATCACAGCGCGGTAGTCTGGAACGGTGGGGCGGCCGGTCAACGCATTTTTTCGCGGCCGGTCATAGAGTCCACGATCGATGCGACGCAGTTCGCCGGCGGTAGCAAGGCGCTGGAGCGTCTTGTCGATGGCATCGCGGCCACCGAGATCGGCGAAGTCACCCGGTGTCCAGACCTCATCATCGGGGTGGGAGGCGACGCGAGCCAGCAGCCGAGAGCGCAGATCGGTATCTTTGGCCAGATTCGTCATGTCCGAAATATGATACATTTTTCGGACACGTCAAGCGACTGTCCGAAAAATGTTACAATCTTCGGACAAGTAGTCAGCAAAGCCTCACAGAATGCCCCACGCCGTTTACCGCCCTCTCCCTGTGCCGATCGCCGCCGATGTCCGGTCGCGGAGAACGCTCACGAATCCTCGACCGCCGCGCGCATCCGTTGCTTCGAGGCGCTCGCGGCGAAACCTCCTGACTGGCTCATGAACGACATGGAGAGCACTGGCGCATACCGGCCCTGGATGATGGTGGTCGCGGGTCATGACGCGCTGATCGCGCGCTTCGCGGACCTCCTAGAGACGCACCAGGGTTCCCCACGACGGAAGCGCTCGCGGCCTGCCGCCGATCGATCGGCGCTGTTCGCCGCCTATTTTTCGGGTCATGCAACCCTCATAGCGGCCATAGTGGGCGGCCGCTAGCCCACCGTTGACAGTTGCGCCGAGCGCCACCGCAGCAGTGATGGCGATGACCCTGCAGGCTGGCAATACGATAGTCTCTTGTTCAAAGATGCCGGCTAATCGATTACGAAGGCCATAAAGACCATCCCCCGCTAAGTGCGATATAGCTGAAATCGCTGCCCTATAGTTGGTTCGGCCCGTTCTCCGTGAAGTCGTGAACGGTCTAGGAAAATTCAAAAGGTTGGAGTTAGCATTCGAGAAGCTGGCACGTTCGGAATAGGTGCATCCGTTCCTAGCCGCAGTTTATGTGCAACTTGCTGCGTCTGTGCATGGCTTTCCCTCAAAAAGTTCTGAGATAGGGCTTCGAAAAGCGGGCGGATGCCCTTAGTTTCTATGCCTAACAGGCAAGAGACAATTTCATCAGTATCCACCACTCCAAGTTCCGCAGCCAGCCTTTGGAGCTTTTCTATGATTTGGTCCTCTGACATAGGGTTGGCGACATCCCCAAGAGGATGAAGCACGAGCTTTTCTTGTATGCCGTCCCCTTGGTCGATCAGCACTCGTGCTGGAGTTCGGGCGGGGAAAGCCGAGGAAAACTCACTGGAGGCAGATAGTTCAATCCGTGCGGCGAGCGCGAGAACATCCGGATCGTGCAGGTGTTTCGGGTCAACAGGCAACAACGCATCGCGACCATGGATCGCTGCGAGCGCACAGTTGAAATAGAAACTGTACTGTGCTCCCTCGGAGGTCGTTGGCGCTCGCTCATTGGCCAAGCGCAAGGACTGGGGGAAGGTTTCGATCTTGAGCGACTTAATTTCTTTTCTTGGGTCACGCAAATCGAAGATCGCGTCCAGCGCCGCGTGCATGTAGCGGCAGCAGGCGTATGGCTTGAGATAGCATTTTTCGACCTCCCAAACCTCACCGAGTCCGGCGAATAGCACGGCAGGATCAAACCGCGCAGGGTCATCAAAATGATCCAGCGGACCGGTTGCGCTGCTCTGGGCACGGTAGGCGGCGGTCATGCCGGCGACTACGGCGGGCGGGATCCCTTCCTTGACCGTGCTGCCCTCGAACTTTGGGTCGGGGGTAGTAAACACGATTGGCCCCTCGCCCCCGGCAATACCCAAGGCGGCGGCAGTCTGGCCGATATCGAGGCGCAGCAGGCGGGCGGCTGCGGCTGCGGCACCGTAATTGACCCAAAGGCCGCTGGCGTAAGAACTGACCGATGGCGCGGGCCGGCAACTCGCCACGCGCAGCGCAATGTCATAGCCAAGCGCGATTGCAGCCAGAGTTTCGTCCGTAGAGGCGCCCGTTGCTTCGGCCACGGCCAACGCAGCGGGGATCACTCCTGCGCCTGCATGGCCCGCAGCCGCGCGGTGCCCGTCGTCAAGATCGAGGGAGCTGGCGGCCGCACTGTTGGCCATAGCGGCACCGATTATGCTGGAGGTCTTGCCGGTCAGCCAGACGGTGACGGGACCGGACCCATAGGCACTGGTCATGGCAGCTCGTGCCGACACGGCCAACGGGGTGTTCAGTCCCGCCGCCGTTGAGGCTATCAGGTCGATAAGAAGCCGGGAGATCATCTTGCGGGTGTTTTCCGGCAAACGGTCGGCAGGAAAGGTGGATACGAATTCTGCCAGTCGAACGAGGGGCTGCACGATGTGCTCCAATGTCTGCGGTTTGTAAGGTGGTTCGGCCGATCACAGGATCGGCCGAATATTGGTCATGCCTGCGGAACGCAGGCCTTAATGAAGTTTCGAAACAGTGATCTACAGGCGGGATTCTTGTCGAACATCCATTCTGGATGCCACTGGACGCCGATGACAAAAGGGCGGTCCCTTGCCTCGATGGCCTCGATCAGCCCGTCTTCGGACCGGGCTGACACGTCATAGCCATGCGCCACCTTGTTGATTGCCTGATGATGCATGCTGTTGACGTCAAGCTTCATCTCGCCGGTGCCGAGCAGCTGCGCTAGACGCGAGGCGGGTTCGATGTCAATGCGGTGGACCATGGCGTCCAGCGGCGATCCATCCCGGTGATCGGCCACCTGAGGCAATGCATCCAACGTGTGCGGATAGATCGTGCCGCCCTCAATGACGTTCAGGACCTGCATCCCGCGGCAGATACCCAAGACCGGCATTTCGGCCTTCAGTGCGGCCTCTGCCAAAGCGAATTCGAAACGGTCGCGTTCTGGCACCATCTTCTGGAAGGTCGGATGTGGCTTTTCGCCGTATAGTTCGGCCGGGAAGTCACCGCCACCGCTGAGCAGAACACCAGAGAGCAGGCCAAGTATGGACTGGACCGAGGCGGTGTCAGCATAGGGCAGGATGACCGGCACGCCACCGGCATCCTCGACCGCCCGTACATAATGGGCAAAGCAGAAATAGCCGTCTTTCTCCAGCTCAAAGTTGCTGACGATACCGATGATCGGCTTCATGTGCGGAACCTCAGTTTCTTTCGAAGAGCTTGCGTTCCATCGTCGTAAGACGCTCGGGCCCGCTTTCGGTGATCAGGACGGTCTCGCTGAAGCCCATCCCAGCGCCCATCATCAGCATGTGGAAGACCATGCCGGGCTCCAACGTCCAGTCGACGCCGGGCACGAATTCACGGATAAACTCACCGGCCGAGGGACGGTAGTTCAGGCCAAGCGAATAGCCGGTGCGGTTGGTGTAATCCTTCTTCAACCCACTAGCGACCAGTGGCTCACGGAAGGCCCGATCCACGCGACCGGCATTCTCGCCCGGCTGCATCAGGGCAATGGCTTCGTCCTGAATACGGATAATCGTTTCAGCGGCCTTTTTCTGCTCGTCGGTTGCCGGTCCGACCGTGGTCGTCCGCATGATCCGCGCCCAGTACTTCTGGTGAATGCCTTGGAGTTCAAAGTAAACAGTGTCACCTTTTTCCAGCCGTCGGTCCGAGAAATCGCCGTGAAGCTGGTCCGTCCGTGTGCCCGAAATAATGATTCCGCTGAGCGGCAGGCCGGACCCAGACTTCAGAAGCTCGTTGAAAACCGCCGTGGCAACGGTGCGTTCAGTTTCGCCGGCCTGACTGGCCGCGACGCCTGCCACGACGCCCAGTTCGGCTTGGCGCGCGGCAACGCGCAGCAAGGCAATTTCACGCGACGACTTGATGAGGCGAATGTGGTCGACGATCCGCGGTTCCTGCACCAGTTCGGCGTTCGGTAGCAGCGATTGCAGTTTCTTCCAGCGCTCGATGGTCAGGAACCATGAGTGCTCGTCCAGCCCGACCTTGCCACCCGCCAGCCCCAGTTCTTCTAGCGCGCGGCGGGTCGTGTCCATCCAGGCCGGCACCGGATCGGGTTCATCCTTATAAATGAAATGCTGTCCGACCCACGAGCTGCTGCGGGCCGCGGGCAGTTCGACATCGCGCAGTAGCAGGACAGGATCGCCTTCGGCCGGTACGACAATGGCATGATATGAGAAGTACCCGGTCGTGTAGAAACCTGTAAGGTAAAGGATGTTCTCGGGCTGATGCAGGACCATGACCGGTAGTCCAATACGCTGCATCTCAGCCTGAGTCTTAAGCAACCGCTCGCGATATTCCTCAAGCGGAAAGTCCATCTCGGTCGGGGTATGGGTAGTCACTTGCTGTATCCTCGGGTTACGGCGTCACGCTTTCTTCGCGCGGGCCTTGCGGTGACGGGCGATTTCCATCGTCAGATAGAAAAGGACGGTCAGGCCGATCAGAATGCTGGAAACGGCCGCGATAGTGGGGGTGATGTCTTCGCGCACACCGGACCACATCTTGACAGGCAGCGTCGTAGTGTTGGCCCCGCTGATGAACAGCGATAGGACCACCTCGTCAAAGGAATGCAGGAAGGCGAAGAAGCCTGCAACGATCAGCGTGGGCCGGATCAGCGGCAGCACGATCAGGCGGATAGCCGTGGGCCGGGAGGCACCAAGGCTGGCTGCCGCCTGTTCCAGACGCCGGTCCTGCGATTGCAGGCTGGAGGCCGCGATCAGCGCCACTAGTGGCGTCGCGCCGATGCTGTGGGCCAGAACAAGTCCGAGTGAGGTGTTGACGAGGCGCAGATCTGCAAACAGGAAGTAGAGCGCGACGGAACTGACGATGGTCGGCACGATCATCGGCGCCAGAAGCAGTTGATAACCGATCCGACGCAGGCGGGCGCTGCCTCGCACCAACGCCATGGCAGCTGCCGTACCGATGGTCAGACTGACAAATGCGGTGCCTATCCCGACCACAATGCTTTGCACGGTGGCCGATACCCAGGAGGAACTGGTGAAATAGGCCTCGTACCATTGAAGCGAGAATCCCGGTGGCGGAAAATCCAGAAAGCGCGAGGAACTGAACGAAATCGGTACGATGATCAGGATCGGGCTGAGCAGGAAGATTGTGACAAGGACCCCGGTGCCGGAGATAAGAATGCGGCTGACGTGCAGGTGCTGCCAGAGCGCCGACAGAACGCGCGGAACGAGCCGGCCCGCCAAACGCATCACCTTGGTCACGGCGTCGATAAAATGGATGTACGTGTTGGTGGAGCGGGCCTTCTTGGCGACGCGCTTCGCTGCGCCGGCCTGTGAGCCCAGCAGATCCTCGGTGCCTACAAGGCGGTTAGACAGGGTATAGAGCGCCAGCGTGATCACCAGTAGCACGGTTGCGGCCGCCGCTGCCAACGGCCAGTTCAAACTGCCATTGACGTGGGAGTCGATCAGCATTGGCAAGGTGGTGTCGCCGGGTCCGCCCAGAAGCGCCGGTGTGATGTAGAAGCCGAGCGCAAAAACAAATACCAGCAGGCCCGCCGCCACCACGCCGGGCGCACTGAGCGGGAAGAAGATCCGCCAGAACGTCTGTGCTCCCGGCGCGCCCAGAGAGGAAGACGCGCGCAACAGGCTGTGAGGAATACCCCGCATCACGCTGGCCAAAATCATGACCGTGTAGGGCAGCAGAATATAGATCATCGCAATGAACACGCTGAACTGATTATAGATCAGGTTCAGCGGCCGTTCTGTCAGTCCGACTGCCATGAGAAGCTGGTTAATCAGGCCGAACCGGCCCAGCAGGACCATCCAAGCATAAGTTCGCACCAGGTAGCTGGTAAAAAACGGTACGACTACGGCAAACAGTAGCAACGCCGCGATCCATGGACGGGCCGAGATGATCAGGTAGGCAAAGGGATAGCCAAGCACCAGACAGATGCCGGTGACGACGGTGGCGAGAACGAAGGTCCTGCCCAGAATGACCCAGTTTGCCCAGTTGCTCAGGAATTCCTGATAGTGGACAATTGTCGGCTCGGGATTGAGGAAACTCATGGAGAGCAATCCGAGCAACGGAATGAAGAACGCGAAGCCGAGCAGGACAACTGCCGGGCCAAGGAGAAAGGCGACTTCGCGCCCCTCAGCCGTTTTCAGGTTGGTCAATCCGGTCATTCTGAGCAGGCCTCGCATTTTAGCTGGCCACCCAGGCGAGCCAGCGATCGATCAGGATTTCCGAGTTTGTCTTGCCCGAGTCGGTCATTGCGGCCCAGAACTGGAGGTCACGGAAGAACTGCTTGTCGAGATTCTGCGGGGCCGTCGGTAGTGCGCTGGCCGCATCGGCGCCCATCAGATCAATGGCCGCGCTGTTCAAGGGGCCATAGAAGAGGATGCTGTTCAGGCGCGCCTGCGCTTCTGCCGTCGAGGAGTAGGCGGCGAACTTCATGGCCTCTTCGCGCCTGCGGGCGCCCTTCGGCACGACCCAGTAGTTCGGGCTGATTTCGCCGCCCGACCAAGTATAGTCGATGCCCGCGCCCTGTTCGCGCAGAAGGTGAACCCGGCCATTGAAAGCCGAGGACATCGAGACCTGCCGGTCGGACAGCATCTGCCCGGGTTCTGCACCGACACTCCAAAACTTGGAGATGTGCGGCTTGATCGTGTTCAGAGAGTTGAAGGCCTTGTCGAAGTCGATTGGATACAGGTCCTCTTTCGCGACGCCGGCCGCCAGGAGGGCGAATTCGATCGTGGTCGGATCGCCGGCCGCCGAGGCGCGAAGCGACCGGGGACCGGGGAACGTGTCTGCGTCCCAGAACTCTTCCCAACTGTCCGGGCGCGCCTTGTCCGCAGGATATTCGAAGGTCGAGAAGGACATAACGGTGCTGAACGCGTAGGAGCCGACACCGTATTTTTGCTTTGCTTCAGGCAGAAGCCCATCGAGGGTTGCGCTGTCGAAATGATCATAGTCGATCTCCTCGACATAGTCGGCCGCATCCGGACGGAAGGGAGGCGTCGTGATCTCGGCCAGATCCCATTCCACGTTGCCGCTGCTCACCTGTGCCCGCATCATCGCTTCGTCGGCTGGCGAGACGTAGGTGACGCCGATGCCAGTTTCTTTCTGGAACGGCTCGATGACCGCCTTGCGGAAGGCTTCCTCGTAGGAACCGCCCCCCGATGCGACAACAAGCGATCTTGACTGAGCCCGCACGATCGATGGCGCCGCAAGTGTCATCACGGCGGCACCGCCAAGTCCGGCCAGCACGTGGCGGCGGGTTGGCAGGATGAGTTTATTGGTCATTTCTTGCTCCCATTTTTGATAAGATGGCCTTCGGATGTGGCGCCTCCGTGTGAATGCGCCTTCGGCATCTGCCCCGCGCAATTATCGCGCAGGGCAAATTTCATTCGGGGATCACCCGGCTATCCTTGATGCTCCAGCCGAGGGAAACGGTGTCCCCTTCTTTGAACTTCGGGCTGTCGGCGTGGTAGAGAACCGAGGACGAAAGCGTCATCCCCGGCGCGGCCTTGAGATACGTCCGGTATTTGATGAAGTTGCCCCAGTACATGACGTCGTCGATGACGGCTTCGACCACGTTGTCGGCCGTGTTTTTCTCGGTCACCGGAAAGATCTTCTCAGGCCGGACCATCAGGGTCACCGCCGCCGTCTTCCCCAACACCTGCGACGGGAGCCGGCTTTTCAGAGCAATCCCGCCGACATCGAGGCGGCAGACATCCCCCTCCTGTCCTGTCAGCGCCGCGTCTAGAAAGTTCGATTCGCCGATAAAACTGGCTACGAACTTCGTCCGCGGGTCTTCGTAGATTTCTTCAGGCGTGCCCATCTGAGCGATCACGCCATCGTTCATCACCATGATCCGATCGGACATGGTCAGCGCTTCGCTTTGGTCGTGGGTTACGAAAATTACCGTCGTGCCAAGCGACTTTTGGATCCTCTTAAGCTCGATTTGCATGTATTCGCGCAGTTGCTTGTCCAGCGCGCCAAGCGGCTCGTCCATCAGGATGACGCCAGGTTTGAATACCAGAGACCGCGCCAGCGCGACCCGCTGCTGCTGCCCGCCCGAAAGCTCGTGCGGCATCCTGGTTTCGTATCCGCCCAACTGGACCAACTCCAGTGCATCAAGCACGCTCGACCGGATTTCTGCCTCGGCCAACGCGCGCATTTTTAGCGGAAAGGCGACGTTCTCGAACACTGACAGGTGCGGGAAGAGCGCATAGCTCTGGAAGACCACGCCGATGTTTCGCTTGTGGACGGGCAGGTTGGTGATGTTCGTATCCCCGACGAAAACATCGCCGCTTGTGGGCGTTTCGAAGCCCGCGATCATCATCAACGTGGTCGTCTTGCCCGACCCGCTCGGCCCCAGAAACGAGACGAATTCCCCGGGTTCGATACCAACGGATACATCTCGCACGGCCTCGAACTGGCCGTAGCGTTTGCCAAGCCGTACCAGGCGAAGCGATTCCCCTCTGGGCATGTTATTCTCCAGAACTTTCGGCTGCGCAAAGTGTTGCATATAGCGCAACTATGTTGCAATACAATGAGAGTCGAATGTCTCCCTGTCAAGCAGAGGTGTGAAAAATGGTGAAAAACGCAGCCCCCGCAGATTTGAGCTCGAAAGCACTGCAGGGGCCCTCAAGCCTTCAAAGGGCGCTTGATCTGCTCAAAACTGTGGCGGCCAGCGAAAGCCCCGTTGGGGTCAACGAACTCAGTCGGCGCATGGGGCAGCATGTCAGTTCGGTGTCGCGCACCCTCGCAACCTTGGAACGCAACGGCTTCGTCAGCCGCGACACTGATACCGGGCGGTTCACGCTTGGGCTCGAACTAGTCTCGCTCGCACGTAAACACCTCAACGACCTTGATATTTTGAGGCTTTCCCGCCCGTATCTGGAACAACTCGCGGAAGATAGCCGGGAGACTAGCTCTCTCAGCCTTTGGAATGGAAAAGGCGCAATCAACGTCGAACAGGTGCTTGGGCCTGGGTCGATCAAGCACATCGCAGTGCCAGGTCGGTTCAATCCACCGCACTGCACCGCGACAGGAAGAGCGATTCTGGCCTGCCTCCCCTCTGACACCGTTGCCGAAATTGTGGGCGACTCTTTGGAAAGGTTCACCGCACATACCATCACCGATCATGACGCCTTAAGGAGGGAACTGACTTCTATAGCAGAAAAGGGCTATTGCGTGAGCATCTCCGAGTTCATCTCTGAAGTCGCCTCGATCGCGGCTGCCGTTTTGGACCGGAAGCAGCGCCCTGTCGCCGCCATTGCCGTCAGCATGCCGGCCTTTCACTTTAATGCCGAAATAGAAGCCAGACTGGCGCCTATGATCGTTGCGGCGGCACGAGAGATGTCGGCGAAGTTGTGACGGTGCGCTCGGCCAGTCGGAACGCACCTGGGGTCAGGCCAACCCGTTCGGTGAACCGCGTCGTGAAATGGGCCTGATTCGGAAACCCTGACATTTGAGCGACCTCACCGATTGGTAGCAGGGTACTGCGCAATAGAGCCCGGGCAGTGTCAAGGCGAATCCGCCGATACGTCTCCATCACAGAAATGCCGAGAGATTTTGAAAACTGTCTCTGCATCTGCCGAACGGACAGGCCCGACAGCACAGCGAGCTGTGCAATGGTCAGCGGGTCAGCGATATGCGTCTCCATCAGCTCGATCGCCGCGTGAACCGCTGCGGGAAGCATGCCGAAGCGCGCAGTGATGCTGCTCTGCTGCGGTGCGTCAGGCTGCCGAACCTCGGCCTGGATGAACCAGTCGCTGATCCGCTGGGCAAATTGCGTGCCGTGGTCGCGGGAGATGATAGCGTGCATCATGTCCAGCGGGGCCGCACCGCCGGCACATGTGTACCTGTCTCGGTCGATTAAATAGAGGCGCTGTTCCAGCAGGAGATTGGGAAAGACGCGACGCATTTGGTCGTAGTGATGCCAATGCACTGTGAACCGCCGTTTTTCCAGAAGCCCCGCATCGGCCAGAATCAGAGCCCCACCCGATATCCCACCGAGGGCCACCCCCGTCCTGTCCAGCTCCCGTAACCAGACTGACAATCGGGTATCGCGCGCGGCAAGCGGGTCGCCTCCGGCGATTACAAAAACAATGTCGAAGTCAAACCCGGCCGTAGCGATGTCCTGGGCCTCGCAGAAAAACCCGACCGAAGAGCGCGACTGACCGCCGCCGAGAGACATCACCCGGATGTCATAGAGTTTCTGCGAAGCAAACAGATTTGCCGCACGCATCGGCTCCAACGCGGCTGCGGTCGACATCAGCGCATAGCCGTCCAGAAGGAAAAACCCGAATTTTTTCATCTAAAGCCTCAAGCTTCGTTTCCTGATGTCCTTTTTAGAAAAGCATATGACCTTACAGAGAAATACCATCAAACACGACGCCTGTAGTCTGACCACCAGACAAAGGAGCGGCGTGCATGAAATTTTCCGGGTTGAGGGTATTCACGGAGGCTCTGCGCGGCCACAAGGGCTGGAAGCCCCTGTGGCGCGATCCCGACCCACAGCCGGCCTACGACTACGTCATCGTCGGCGGCGGCGGGCACGGCCTGGCGACGGCCTACTACCTCGCCACGACCTTCAGGAAGGCGAAGGTCGCCGTGCTGGAGAAGGGCTGGCTGGGGTCGGGCAATATCGGCCGCAACACGACCATCATCCGTTCCAACTATCTCCTGCCCGACAACGAACCGTTCTACGAATTCTCGATGAAGCTCTGGGAAGGGCTGGAGCAGGAATTCAATTTCAACGCGATGGTCAGCCAGCGCGGCATCGTCAACCTGATCCATACCGACGCGCAGCGCGACGCCTACCGGCGGCGCGGCAACGCCATGCTGCTGGCCGGCGCCGACGCCGAACTGCTCGACCGCGAGCAGGTGCGGGTGATGATCCCGTTCCTAAACTTCGACAATGCCCGCTTCCCCATCAAGGGCGGCCTCCTCCAGCGCCGGGCCGGCACGGCGCGCCATGACGGCGTCGCCTGGGGCTATGCCCGCGGCGCCGACATGGTCGGCGTAGACCTGATCCAGAATTGCGAAGTCACCGGCTTTCGCATCGAGAACGGCCGCGTCAAGGGGCTGGAAACCACGCGCGGCCATATCGGCGCCGGCAAGGTCGGCGTCGCGGTGGCCGGCTCGACCGGCCGAGTGATGGCCGGGGCCGGCATGCGCCTGCCGATCGAGAGTCATGTGCTGCAAGCCTTCGTCTCGGAAGGGCTGAAGCCGACCATTCCGGGCGTCATCACCTTCGGCGCGGGGCATTTCTACGTCAGCCAGTCCGACAAGGGCGGCTTGGTGTTCGGCGGCGACATAGACGGCTACAATTCCTATGCCCAGCGCGGCAACCTGCCGGTCGTCGAGGACGTGGCCGAGGGCGGCATGGCGCTGATGCCGATGATCGGCCGCGCCCGCCTGCTGCGCATCTGGGGCGGCATCATGGACATGTCGATGGATGGCTCGCCGATCATCGACCGCACGCCGGTCGACGGCCTCTATCTCAACGCCGGCTGGTGCTATGGCGGCTTCAAGGCGACGCCGGCCTCCGGCTACGCCTTCGCGCACCTGCTCGCCACCGACACGCCCCACGATACCGCCCGCGCCTACCGGCTGGACCGCTTCCAGCGCGGCTACGTCATCGACGAAAAGGGCGTTGGCGCCCAACCGAACCTGCATTGAGGCCGCACCGATGCTGATCCCCCATCCTCTTCTCGGCCCGCGCGACGCGCAGGAATTCACGTATCTCGGCGACGCCGCGCTGCTGAACCGTCCCGACGGCATGGCCGCGGACGCGCAAGCCGCCTTCAACGATTATGTCTACCTGCGCGACAACCCGGCCGGCGTGCATCGGGAACTGTGGTTCCACGAGCAGGGCGACCGGAGCTGGGTGGTTGTCACGCGCAATACGGTGACGCATGAAATCCTCGGCGCGGAACTCGCGCGCGACGTGGCGCTCGCCGCCAAGGCAGGCGCCGCATGAGACTCGCAGGCGGATTGATCGACCTCGGCCGCACGCTGCGCTTCACCTTCGACGGCAAGCCGTATGAAGGCCATCCCGGCGACACGCTTGCTTCCGCGCTGCTGGCGAATGACGTGCGCCTCGTCGGACGCAGCTTCAAATATCACCGGCCGCGCGGCGTCTTCTCCGCCGGCTCGGAGGAGCCGAACGCGCTGGTCGAGCTGCGCTCCGGCGCGCGGCGTGAGCCGAACACCCGCGCCACCGTTACCGAACTGTTCGATGGGCTGGAAGCCCATAGCCAGAACCGCTGGCCCTCGCTTTCCTTCGACGCGCTGGCCGTCAACGACCTGTTCGCGGACTTCCTCACCGCCGGCTTCTACTACAAGACCTTCATGTGGCCGCGCGCCTTGTGGGAAAAGCTCTACGAGCCGGCGATCCGCCGGGCGGCGGGGCTGGGCAGCCTGTCGATGCAGCCCGACCCGGACGCCTACGACAAGGGTTTCCTGCATTGCGACCTGCTGGTGGTCGGCGCCGGTGCCGCCGGCCTTGCCGCCGCGCTGACGGCGGCGCGCGCCGGCGCGCGGGTCATCCTCGCCGACGAGGACAGCCGCCTCGGCGGCCGGCTACTTTCCGAGAGCGACCGGCTCGACGACGCCCCGGCGGGCGAATGGATCACCAAAGCCGAGGCTGAATTCGCGAGCCTCCCCAACATCCGCGTCATGCGCCGTACGACCGTGTTCGGCGCCTTCGACCATGGCGTCTACGGCGCGGTCGAGCGGGTGAGCGACCATCTCGCCGAGCCCGGCGCACAGGTGCGCCAGACGCTGTGGCGCATCACCGCCAAGCGGACGATCCTGGCCGCCGGCGCGACCGAGCGGCACATCCCCTTCCGCAACAACGACCGTCCCGGCATCATTCTGGCCGGTGCTTTGCGCGCCTACGCCAACCGCTGGGCCGTCAGCCCGGCCCGGCGCGTCGCCATCTTCACCAACAATGACGACGGACACCGCACGGCGCGCGATCTTCTGGCGAAAGGCGTCGGCGTCGCCGCGGTGGTGGATTCGCGCGCCGACGCCAGGGCGACCGGCGACTATAGGCTGATCGCCGGCGCGACCGTTTCCGGTAGCAAGGGCCGGCTCGGCCTCACATCCATCGAGGTGACGCACGGCGGCGGGACAGAATGGATCGCCTGCGGCGCGCTCGGCGTTTCGGGCGGCTGGAATCCAAATGTCCACCTCGCCTCGCATCATCGCGGGCGGCCAATCTGGGACGAGGCGTTGCAAACCTTTTTGCCGGGCGACGACTTTCCTGCGGGCATGGTGGTGGCCGGGGCCGCCGCCGGCCAGGGCGGCACCGCGGCCGCGATGGCTTCCGGTGCCGAGGCGGCTGTGACGGCGCTGAGCGCGCTAGGCATCGAGGCGAAGCGGCCTACCCTTCCCCGTGCCGAGGATGCGGCGGCTGGCCTCCAGCCGCTCTGGCATGTGCCCGGCAAAGGCCGCGCCTGGGTCGATTTCCAGAACGACGTCACCGTCAAGGACGTCAAGCTGGCCTATCAGGAGAACATGCGCCCGGTCGAGCACCTGAAGCGCTGGACCACGCTCGGCATGGCGACCGACCAGGGCAAGACGGCGAACGTCACCGCGCTGGCGGTGATGGCGGAACTGACCGGCAAATCGATTCCGCAGACGGGAACGACGATTTTCCGCCCGCCCTACACGCCGGTTTCCCTGTCGGTTCTCGGCGGCGGCGACAGCGGCGCACATTTCCGCCCGACGCGGCTCACCCCGAGCCACGAATGGGCGAAGGCGCAAGGCGCGGTCTTCGTCGAGGTCGGCCAATGGATGCGGGCGCAATATTTCCCGCAAGCCGGCGAGACGCATTGGCGCCAGACGGTCGACCGCGAGGTGCTGGCGACGCGCAAGGGCGTCGGGATCTGCGACGTCACCACGCTCGGCAAGGTCGACGTGCAGGGCGCGGACGCCGCCGAATTTCTCGACCGGCTCTATTGCAACGCCATGAAGAGCCTCAAGGTCGGCATGGTGCGCTACGGCCTCATGCTGCGCGAGGACGGACATGCCTATGACGACGGCACCTGCGCGCGGCTTGGCGAGCAGCACTATGTCGTGACCACCACGACGGCGCAGGCCGGCCCGGTCTATCGCCACATGGAATTCGCCCGCCAGTGCCTCTGGCCGGAGCTCGACGTTCAGCTCATCTCGACCACGGACGCTTGGGCGCAGTTTTCCGTCGCCGGGCCGAGCGCCCGCCGGCTGCTGGAGCGCGTGGTGGACGGCTTCGACCTTTCCAACGAAGCCTTCCCCTTCATGGCCTGCGCCGGCCTCACGGTCTGCGGGGGCCTGAGGGCGCGGCTCTTCCGCATCTCCTTCTCGGGGGAACTGGCCTACGAGATCGCCGTCCCCGCCCGCTACGGCAATGCGCTGATGGCGCGGCTGGTGGAGAGAGGCGCGGACCTCGGCGCGACGCCCTACGGCACCGAAGCACTCGGCGTGATGCGCATCGAGAAGGGCCACGCCGCCGGCAACGAGCTGAACGGCCAGACTACCGCGCAGATGCTCGGCATGGGCCGGATGGTTTCCGCGAAGAAGGACGCGATCGGCACCGTCATGACCCGGCGCGAGGGCCTTGTCGCTGAAACGCGCACCCTCGTCGGCCTGCAGCCGGTCGATCCGGCCGAGCCCGTCGTCGCCGGCTCGCATCTCTTCGCTGGGGATGCGGCGCAGAACACGGAGACCGATCAAGGTTGGATCACCTCGGCCTGCTACTCGCCCCATCTAGGCTCGGCCATCGGCCTCGGCTTGCTCGCCAATGGCGCCGAGCGGCTCGGCGAGGTGATCGTCGCGGCCAACCCGCTGCAAGGCCAACGCGTCGCACTGCGCGTCGTATCGCCCCATTTCATCGATCCCGAGGGAGAGCGCCTCCGTGTCTGACCTGAAGCCCCTGACCGCGCTCGGCGATGCGAGCGCCCGCACCGTCACGCACGGCGTGCTCACACTCAAGGAAAACAACGCCTTGGCGCTCGTCTCGCTGGCGCTTCGCCGCGATAGCCCGGAGCCCACTCCCTTCGGTCTCGGCCTGCCCGGCCCCGGCCTCTGGGCGAGTAGCGGAAGCATTGCTGCGCTGTGGACCGGCCCCGGCCAATGGCTGCTCGAAGCCCCCGGCCGCGCTGAAAGCGATTTCGCCGCCGAAGCGGCCGCCGCCTGCCCCGGCTGCTCCGTAACGGAGCAGACCGACGGCTTCGCCGCCTTCGAGGTCCGCTCCGCCGCCGGCGAGGAGCCGATTCTCGCGTTGATGGCAAAACTCGTGAACCTCGATTCTGCCCGCTTCGGCCCCGGCACCGCCACCCGCACCGGGCTCGAACATATGAGCGTCTTCGTCATCCGCCGCGCGGCGGACCGGCTTGCCGTGATCGGCATGCGCTCGGCCGCCGGCACGCTCTGGCATGCGCTGGAAACCACCGCCGCGCGCCTCGCGGAGCCCCGCGCATGAGGGTGGCACTGATCGACGGCAAGGCCTTCGCCGGGATGTTGCGCGAAAAGATCGCCCGCGAGGTCGCGGACCTTAAGGAAACGCACGGCCTCGTTCCCGGCCTTGCGGTGGTGCTCGTCGGGCAGGACCCGGCAAGCGAGGTCTATGTCCGCAGCAAGGGCACGCAGACGCGGGCCGCCGGAATGGCGAGCTTCGAGCACAAGCTACCCGAGACAACGCCGCAGACCGAACTGGTCGCCCTGATCGAGCGGCTGAACGCCGACCCGGCGGTGCATGGCATCCTCGTGCAGCTTCCGCTTCCGGGCCATATGGACGCGACGGCGGTGATCGACGCCATCGCCCCGGCCAAGGATGTCGACGGCTTCCATATCTCGAATGTCGGCCTGCTCGGCACGGGGCGGACTGCGATGGTGCCCTGCACGCCGGTCGGTTGCCTGATGCTGCTGCGCGACCGCCACGGCTCGCTTTCCGGGCTGAACGCCGTCGTCGTCGGGCGCTCCAACATCGTCGGCAAGCCGATGGCGCAGCTTCTGCTGGGCGAGGATTGCACCGTCACCGTCGCCCACAGCCGGACGAAGGATCTCGCCGGCATCTGCCGCCGCGCCGATATCCTGATCGCCGCCGTCGGCCAGCCCGGCATGGTGAAGCCCGACTGGATCAAGCCCGGTGCGACGGTCATCGATGTCGGCATCAACCGCATCGAGCGGGACGGCAAGTCTCGGTTGGTAGGCGATGTCGATGCCGCCGCCGCCGAGGTCGCGGGTGCCCTGACGCCGGTTCCTGGCGGCGTCGGCCCGATGACCATCGCCTGCCTTCTCGCCAATACCGTGACGGCGTGCCGCCGCGCGCACGGCCTCGCCGCCTAAACGTCCTATCGACCGGAGAGCGTCATGACCAAATACACCCTCACCGTGACCTGCCAGTCCAGGCGCGGCATCGTCGCGGCCATCGCGGGATTCCTTGCCGAGAACGGCTGCAACATCAGCGACAGCGCCCAGTTCGACGACGCCGAAACCGGCCGCTTCTTTATGCGCGTGAGCTTCGTCAACGAGACGGGATGCGGGCTCGCGGCGCTGCGCAAGAGTTTCGCGCCGGTCGCCGAAAGCCTCGACCTGACCGCCGCCTTCCACGACGAGAACGAGAAGATGAAAGTCGTGATCATGGTGAGCCGCTTCGGCCACTGCCTGAACGACCTGCTCTATCGCTGGCGGATCGGGGCGCTGGCCGTCGATATCGTCGCGGTGATCTCAAACCACATGGATTACCAGAAGGTGGTGGTGAACCATGACATCCCGTTCCATTGCATCAGGGTCACCAAGGACAACAAGCCGCAGGCCGAGGCCGAGCAGATGCGGATCGTGCGCGACACCGGCGCCGAACTGGTCGTTCTTGCACGCTACATGCAGGTGCTTTCGGACGAAATGTGCCAGGCGATGTCGGGGCACATCATCAACATCCACCATTCGTTCCTACCGTCATTCAAGGGCGCGAACCCCTACAAGCAGGCCTTCGAGCGCGGCGTGAAGCTGATCGGTGCGACCTCGCATTACGTCACCACCGACCTCGACGAAGGGCCGATCATCGAGCAGGACACGATCCGTGTAAGTCATGCGCAATCGCCCGAGGACTACGTCAGCCTTGGCCGCGACGTCGAAAGCCAGGTGCTGGCTCGCGCGATCCACGCCCATATCCACCGCCGCGTCTTCCTCAATGAAAACAAGACCATAGTTTTCCCAGCCTCACCCGGAAGCTACGCAAGTGAAAGAATGGGTTAGCGGTTCGCCCATCAGCAGGACGCTGGGGTTGAATACGATGGCCCATGCCAATGCAATGCGCTGCGGCCAATCGCCGGACAGTTGGCTCGGAAAGCGCGACCAGTATCGCCATCTTGACCAACTGTAGGGCACACTTTCCACGTTATTCCGCGAGGCCGAGCGCGCGCCGACGTATATCGCCGGCTGGTTGACGACGATTTGCGGCGACTATGACACCGTCGAAAACATCGCCTCTTTCGAGGCCATGGACGCCGCGATCCTTGCGATTGATGCCGACGAGACGGCCGTCAGCATCCTCGTTGCCAAGCGCCGCACCTATATCGGCTGTCATGAATCCCGGCCATGGTCAAAGGGCCGCGGCATGCCCTGCCTTGTGAGCCGCTGCATCAAAACCGGCCGGGTCAGAGGTGGAGGGCCCGAAGGACGTCAGCGCGAACCATGCGTGACGAGATTCCAGATTGCGAGGAGGGTGCCGGTAGCTCACGCCCGTGGTGCCGTTGTGGAGTGCCGCGAGACGGATGCGCGTGATCGTGACAAGCTTGCCAAGCTGGAGCAACCGTTTCACTCGCTGACCTTGGCATAGGTCTCGATCTCGATCCTTTGCCAGGGTCGGAACAGCGAGGCCACCTGGATAATCGTGGTGGCTGGTTTAATCTCGCCGAATGCTTCGAAATGAGCACGGGCCACCAATTCCTTGTCATCAATGTCGCGAAGATAGCAGATGGTGCGAACCACATGCTCGAACCCCGCGTCGGCGTCCTTGAGCGCTTTCTCGACGATTCCCAGAACCACCTTTGCCTGCTCGTAGGCGTCGCAGTTCTCGTAATCCTTGGTCACGCAGGTTCCGGACACGTGGATATCCGAGCCGACGCGGACCGCGCGGGAATAGCCGTGGACGTTTTCATAAGGAATGCCGGAAGAGATATTCTTGCGGCCCTTGGGCAGAGTAACAGTCAAGTTTGTTAGCTTTCTGAAGGAATGGCCGGGAGGTGCCGGCTGCGGGCAACGGAGCAGCCGGCGGCGATATGATGGAAAGGGTGGATTAGATGACCGTAAGCGAACGATCGTGCTTGGTCAGGATCTCACAGCCTGTATCCGTGGACACCCAGGTTTCGCTGAATCCCACGCCGGGCGTAGCGGCTTCGCGGACACCGACCGGGGAGTGGAAGGTCATGCCGGGTTTCAGCTCAAGTTCTACACCTTCACGGATGTAATAGATGTCCTCGCTCCAAGTTGGGGGCATGCCAAGACCGATGGCGTAGGCGTAGACACGTTGGGACCCAGGCGCACGCGTGATGGTGTTCATGCCATCCCCGATTTCTTTCGCGATGTCATGGAAGGAGCGTCCTGGTTTGGCAGCTTCGAAGAGAGCGTCGAGGGTATCGTTGACGATGTTCGCGCGGTTGACGATGTCACCCGAAGGCTTGCCGATGGCGACCGTGTGATAGAGGGCGCTCGTGTAGCGGCGGTAGGCGGCACCGAACTCCAGCATCATGGTCTCGCCTGAGTTGATCGGGACCCGCCGGAACGTCGTGTGGCCGATGCCGCTGGTCGGGCCGGCCGAAACGATCGGCTGCACGCTGAAGTATTCGCTGCCCTCTTCAAGCATCGTGTTGGTGAGAATCGCCGCCACCTGGTTGTCGGTCATGTCGGGACGGATCTTTTCGAGGAGCGTGGAGAACGCCTTGGTAGTAATGCGGCCCGACTGGCGCATGTATTCAATTTCGGCTGCCGACTTGTAGCGGCGCGGCTGCGCAACGACGTCCGACGCCTCGATGAAGGTTGCGTCCGGCAGCGCGCGTCTCAGGCCTTCGTTGGTCTCGATGCTGAGGCCGGGACGCTTGGTTTCAAGGCCGATGCGCTTCGTCTCATAGCCCAGCTCCTTGACGATGTCGGCCAGATCCGCGCCGATGCCTTCCGAGAACGACCACCGGACACCGCGCACATCCTTGACCCAGCTGTTGAGAATCGTCGGCCCGATCTCGAGTTGATGCATGTGCAGGACCGGTTCGCCTTCGATCGGCAGCACCATGCAGCTGTACCACCCGGTTCCGAAGCTGTGGTAGCCGCTCAGATAGCTCAAATCCGGAGCGAATGTGACGATCATCATATCGAGGCTGCGCTCGGCCATCACCGTCCTGACATTGGCAATACGCTGGCGAAACTCCTCTTCCGTAAATGCCAGTTCCTTGGGAACGGAGAGGCTTGTGATGTTCTTGATGAATTCCTTGAAGTTCATTCTCTAGCGTCCTTTGCTATTCGCGTTTGCAGGCGTTTTGATTGATGTGTCCGGAGTTACCCGCGAAGCGCGCGTCCGAGCGCGAGCATCTGCGGCATGGTGATCGGGTCGTTGAAAGCGGAAGCGGCCAACGGGTGCGACGCAAAGCGTGCGACCACCATCTCGGCCTTGGGCGCAATATACAGGCGCTGGCCGTGAATGCCGCGCGCTTCGACAGCATCAAGCTCGTTATGGGAATGCCACCACTGGCTCCGGTAAGAGTAGCCGGGCAAGGATTCGGCGTAGGAACCAATTGCAAATTTCCGGCGATCGCCACCGCGACGTATGTCATCCACCACGGCGTCCGGAATGACCTGTCGCCCGTCCCATTCCCCTCCCCGCCGCATCAGTTCTCCGAACCGCGCAAGGTCGCGGAGGCTCGTGTAGAGGCCGCCGCTCGCGGAGGGCATGCCGGCGGGGTCGACAACCATGTAGCCGTCCTCCTCGCAGCCGAGAGGCGCCCACAGCTTTTCGTGAAGGAGCTGGGCAAAGGCGCGTCCGGTTGCCCGGGCCGTTATCCATGCAAGAAGCTGGGTGTTGACGCTCTTGTAGGCGAAAGCCCGCCCGTGCTCGCCTTCCTTGCGGACGGTCAGGAGGAAATCGGAGGATGTACGGGGACCGTCATAGTCGGCGGGCCGCGGCCGCGTCCGGCATGCCCGCATGTAAATCGAGGAACTGGAGCGGTCGTCTATCTCGTTTTCGCTATAGTCGAGGCCGGTCTCCATATCCATGACCTGGCGCAGGGTGGCGTCTTCCCAAGCGGTGCCGCGGATCTCGGGAAGGTAATGGGGGATTGTCTCGAGGGGGTCGAGCACCCGTTCATGGACGAGGATGGCCGTCAGCGTGCCCGCGTAGGACTTCGTGACCGAGAAGCACGCGTGCGGCAGGTGGGCTTCCAGCGCTCCGAAATACCTCTCGTAGACGACCCGGCCACGGTGGAGGACAATGATGCCATCGGTATAGGTATCGGTCAGCGCGTCGCTGAAGCGAAGGATCCGGCCGGTCGTATCGGTGAACTCGAGCGCGTCGATAATGCTCTCATCGGCTGTCGAGGCGACACCCAGCGGTTTGGAGCGGCCTTGCCCGCGATGGATAGCGACGGTCGGAACGAGCTCACGCATATGCGAGAGGCTCCAGCGGAGTTGCGGAAACTGGAGCCAGCTCTCGCCTTCAAAGGCGACTTGCTTCTCAGGCGGTGGCGGAAATCCCTGCATCCAACCCAGGGAACGCGGATCGCTGGCGCGCCCGTCGAGGTGGCACTTGCCCGCGAATTCGACGGTATTGTCTGAACTCATTGCTATTCCCCCGGCCGCAGATAAACGCAGCATCTGCTCCCGCCCTCCAATGGGCGCAGGTCCTCGTCCGGAAACACTTAGAGTTGCCGGCGCAACGACGTTGTTTGGAAGGTTTGACGGCGCCGGGTGCTCGGCTCGGCGCCGCGTTCGGGTTTCCGTTACTTGCCCGCGTTGATGGTGGCGGTCGTCCCGATCGAGCTGTCCTCGGTCAGCTTCCACTTTTCAATCAGCTTGCCGTAGGTGCCATCGGCAATGACCTCGTCCAGCGCAGCCTTAAGCTTGTCTCCGAGCTCGGTGTTGGTCGCTAGGAAGGGGAAGCCATACATGACAGTCACGAGGGGCTCTCCGAGGGCAGTGTACTCATCGACGCCGGTCAGCTTGGCCTGGGCAAACGAGCTCTTCGCGGTGAACCCCGCATCGACCCGACCCTGTTTCAGCATCAGCTGCTGGTCCGGGGTGCTGTTGGCCGCCTGTTGCTCGAGCGGCGGCTTGCCGGCCTTGACGCAGTTCTCCTCGTTCCACCGTTCCACCGCGGCGCCCGTCGTCGACGACCCGCGGGTCATCGCCACACGTTTGCCGCACAGTGCCGTCAAGTTGGTGAATTCGCCCGCCCTCTGGTTCGTTGTGTAGAACGTGTAAGGGTCGTTCATAAAGTCGAGGTAGCTGACGTCCGCCCGCTTCTCAGGGTTATCAACCATGACCCCGGTAGCCACATCCATCCGACCGACCTTGAGTGGTGCGAAGGATGCCTGCTCGGCCCAAGCGGCCTCGACCCAGTTAATCGTCAGGCCTGCCTTTGCGGCGATCGCCTCCATAACGTCGTGGTTGAAACCCGTCAGCTCCCCGGTTTGGGGGTCCTTGAACTCGAGCGGCGGGTAGGTGGTGATCGTACCGACGTTGATCGTTGTTTTCGCGTCCTGCGCCAACGCTGTTCCCGCCGACAGGGCGGCGGCGAGCGTAAGGGCCAGGAGACCCTGCAGTTTGTTAGATGTCATGTGTATTCCCCTTTTTTCCCTGCGGTTGAAGACTTGGGTCGTCAGCTGAGAACAGCTGATATGAAATCCTGGGTTCGTGCCTGCGTAGGATTGCCGAGGATCTGGGCGGGTGGCCCGCTTTCGATGATTAGGCCGCCGTCCATGAAGACGACGCGGTTTGCGACTTCGCGGGCAAAGCCAAGTTCGTGGGTGACGACAACCATCGTGGTCCCTGAAGCCGCAAGGTCGCGCATGACCGACAGCACTTCACCAACAAGCTCCGGATCGAGCGCAGAGGTCGGTTCATCGAAGAGCATGAGCGTTGGCTTCATCGCAAGCGCCCGCGCAATCGCGACGCGCTGCTGCTGTCCGCCGGACAATTCGACGGGATAGGCATCGCATTTATGCGATAGGCCCACTCGGCCCAACAATTCCCTTCCGTAGGACTCCGCTTTCCGCTTGTCAGTCTTGAGGACCTGTACGGGGCCTTCGGTGACGTTCTGAAGAGCGGTTTTGTGCGGAAACAGGTTGAAGCGCTGGAAAACCATGCCGGTAGCGAGACGCTGACGTGCGATTTCACGCTCAGACAACTCCAGTAGCCGGTCGCCTGCCCGACGGTAACCAACCAACTCTCCGTTGATCCAGATGGCACCGCCATCGATCGTCTCGAGTTGGTTGATGCACCTGAGGAACGTGCTCTTGCCCGAGCCGGAGGGACCGATCACGCAGACTACCTCTCCCAGATTGATGTCAAGATCGATTCCTCGGAGAGCTTCAAAGCTGCCGAATGACTTACGGACCTCGCGGGCGCGCACGGTTGGACTCATCGCGTTTGCTTCAGTCACCAGCTCAGCCATGACGGGCTCCCTTCGCAAAATAGCGCTCGACCCTGCTCTGGAGGATGGAAAGAATGGAGATGACGGCGAGGTACCAGAACGTCGCCACGAACAGCAGTTCGATGACGCGGCTGTTGACGTAGTAAATGCTCTCGGCGGCGTACATTACCTCGGAGAACTGGATCACGCTCGCCAACGAGGTCCACTTGACCATGCCTATGAACTCGTTGCCGAGCGGCGGCAGGATTACTCGCATGGCCTGCGGCAGGATGATGCGCCTCAATGCCTTCAGGCGATGCATGCCTATGGCCTTCGCGGCTTCATACTGCCCGCTGTCGACTGAAAGCAGGCCGCCACGGACTACTTCGGAAGCATAAGCGCTCTGTGCAATACCGAGTCCTAGAAACGCGGCGACGAACGGGGTCATCACATCGACGGTCCGCCATTCGAACAGGCCCGGGATACCTATGACCGGGAAGATCAGCGCGAGATTGAACCAGATCAGCAACTGCAGCAGCGAAGGAATGCCGCGGAACAACCATACATATCCGACTGCAACCCAGTTCACGATTGGGTTGCTCGAAAGCCTCATAACTGCAATGACGACACCCAGCACAATGCCGAGCAGCATGGCGAGAACCGCCAGCAGGACCGTGTTGCCCAGACCAACAAGTATCGTCCGCGCCGTCAGGAATTCTCCAGCTACTGACCACGCAATCTGACCACGAGCGAATGCAACGATGATCCATGCGACAACGGCGAGTACTGCTGCCGCGGCTACATAGCGGCCGACGTGGGACCGGCGTACGCGTTTCAGCGCCAATAATTCCTCGAACGCGTCAGTTTTTGTGTTCACCAGATAAGCCCCTGTTGTGGAACGCCTGCTCTTACAAGGCAGGCTTAAAACTCACTTCGACTGTGTCAGCTCCGTAACGGCATTCGGGAGATCACCCTGCTGCCGATCCAACGGATTCGTTCAATTATAGAACCAAAACTCCAGTATCCGGTCTCTGCACGCTTCGGTCGCCAATCTGTACACCGAATTTTTTTCTAAACAAGGGGGTTTCGGCAGATTGAGAACTCATCTTGCATACTGACTAGAATATCCCTCGATTTCCTATATGGTTAGCTTGAATCTAACAGCGGACCGTCATGTGCCCGCCACGACTGAGAGGGTTCGGGATGCAGGAAAAGGTTTCGCAGCGGGACGGCCTGAAAGCACTCAACATGATCCGCCAGCGCATCCTTAGGCTCGAGCTTGGTCCCGGCTCGGTGCTTGACGAGGCAGAGCTCGCACAGGCCATGAAGCTATCTCGGACACCGGTCCGCGAAGCTATCATCCAGCTCATATCGGAAGACTTGGTTATTCGTGACGGCAGGTCCGCTCGCATTGCGCCCCTCAATCTCGACGACATTCCCCGGCTGTTCGGCGCCCTTCTCGTCTCGAGCCGGATGATCAACAGGCTTGCAGCGGAAAACCGCACGATCACGGATCTCAAGCGGATCGAAGCCGCTCACTTGGCATTCGAGGAGACGATGTATGTCAACGACTACCTCAAGCGTCAGGACGCGAACCTAGCCTTCCACATGGCAATCGCAGACGCCGCCCGAAATCCCTATTTCTACGATTTCTATCGCCGGACCCTGATGGCGTCCTCCCGCTTTTCAGGTGCCACCTTTGTCGCTGCGAGCCAGTCAGAAGACACCACCCAATTTGTAACGGAAACTTCGAATCCGGACCTCCACGCCCACATCACCACCACGTCCGAGCATCACGGATTGATCCTCAAGGCGATCCAGGAAAGGGACATCGAGATGGCGGATAGGCTGGCGGCCGAACACCAAGAACTCTGGTACAATAGGCTCCAGCGCCTGATCTTTCCCTCGGCCTCCTCCGCAGCGAACCTTTCGCTCCGATAGTCGGATGCCCCGATCGGAACCGCGATCCCGCGCCACCCCCAGCAACATTCCAAAGGCATGGATTTCCGACATGTACGCTTCGCATGCGCGCAACGCGCCATCACTTGACAACTTCTGGATGCCGTTTACGGCCAACCGCCAGTTCAAGGCGGCGCCACGAATGCTAGTTGGCGCGAGCGGAATGTATTACCAGACGGATGACGACCGTCTCGTGCTCGACAGCAGTTCGGGGCTGTGGTGTGTCAACGCCGGCCATGGTCGGCAGGAGATTGCCGATGCGGTTGCCGAGCAGCTGGCGGCGCTGGAGTATGCGCCTTCTTTCCAAATGGGCCATCCTCTTGCCTTCGAATTCGCGGAAAAGCTGGCTGCGACTGCGCCCGGAGGACCGGCAGCACTTCTCGACCGAATCTTCTTCACCGGCTCGGGGTCGGAGTCCGTCGATACGGCGCTGAAAATCGCGATTGCCTACCAACGCGCCATCGGCCAAGGGACCCGCACACGCCTGATCGGCCGGGAACGGGGCTACCATGGTGTCGGCTTCGGCGGCATAAGCGTCGGCGGCATCGTAAACAACCGCCGGGTCTTTCCGACACTTCCTGGCACCGACCATATCCGCCATACCCACGATCCGGACCGAAACCTTTTCTCGAAGGGACAGCCAGAACACGGAGCAGAGCTGGCGGATGACCTCGAGCGGCTTGTGGCGTTACATGGCGCGGAAACCATCGCGGCCGTGATCGTCGAACCGGTCGCCGGGTCCACCGGGGTGCTCGTTCCTCCAAAGAACTACCTTGAGCGCCTCCGTTCGATTTGTGATCGTAACGGCATCCTGTTGATATTCGATGAGGTCATCACCGGATTTGGAAGGTTGGGTATGCCATTCGCGGCGGACTATTTCGGGGTTGTTCCTGACCTGGTCGCGACCGCGAAGGGACTGACCAACGGAGCGTTCCCCATGGGTGCCGTCTTTGCCGGGCGCAACATCCACGACGCGGTCATGGATGTTGCCGCCGGACAGATAGAGTTGTTTCACGGGTACACGTATTCAGGGCATCCCGCAGCGTGCGCCGCAGGCCTCGCCGCACTTTCGATCTATCAGAGGGAACGGCTCTTCACGGCAGCATCGTCGATCAGCGATTACTGGCAGGAAGGGATTCATTCCCTCCGCGGGCAGCCACATGTCGCAGACATCCGGAACATCGGTTTGATCGGCGGCATCGAGCTCGCGAGCCGACCTGGCGCTCCTGGAAAGCGGGCTTATGACGTCTTCCTTGAATGCTTCAATCGCGGCCTTCTCGTCCGCTACACAGGTGATATCATCGCACTGTCCCCGCCGCTCGTGATCGAGAAAACGCATATCGACGATATCGTCACGATTCTGGGCGACGCCTTAAAGAACACAATATAGACGACGGGGACGCCCGGACTGTTTGGAGCTCGCCACCTCTCCTACCACCGTCCACTCTTACGCTCCCGCGGATACTATTCGTCCATGATGGTGCCAGCGCCAAGGTCGCCCCCACCAGCGAACCTAGGCATGATATCGCCGGCCAGCAGCTTTTCTTTGCTAAGCAAGCCCGCATCCTCGAGCGCCTCGAAGTCGGGGAGATCGCGAAGGGTTTCGAGCGCGAATTCCAGCAGGAACGCCTGCGTGGTGACATAGGTGTAGGGCGCGCCCGGCTGCGGCGCGCGCGGACCGGATGCGATGAATCCGAAGGAGCGAAGGTTGCCGATCAGGTCGCGGCTGATTTCCTTGCCAAAGAAGCTGGATAGTTCGGCGCGGGTGATCGGCTGGAAATATGCGATGCACATCAACACCAGCACTTCAGACTGCGTGAGGTCGACTTTGCGCTCATTTCCGCCGACGGCCGTGCGGATCGCATCGGCATAGGCGGGACGGGTCAGGTGCTTCCAGCCGCCGGCGACGGCAACTAGGTCATAGGGGCGCCCGCGCAGTTCCTCGCGGATGTCGTCGATGAGGAGATCGATGCTGCAGCTCTTGCCGACGATCCGTGTCAGCGTTTCGCGGCCGACCGGCTCACTCGCGGCAAAAATGGTTGCCTCGACGCGGTTCATCCATTCGCGCCAGCGCGCCTCCGGCGGCAGATGGTCAAGTTCGCGGTCGAAGAGCCCATCCTCTTCCGTCCGCCCGCGCCTTCTACGCGTCGTTTCCGCCATGATCGTCAGAGCCCGTAGATGCGAAAGCTCGTGCGGCCGCTGAGTTCGCGCACGGCGCCGAGTTCGACCAGCCGATCGAACAAGCGACGGCTGGCCCAGCGTGACAGGTTCCTGGTCGTCAATGTGCCCGACACCGCATCATCGACAACCAGACGCTCGACAACGTCGCCGGCCGCTTTGGATCGCAGCTTCGGAACGATCTCCCGAAGCCGTTCCGCCTGCGCCGCCATGTCCGCCGCCAGCCGGCAGGCTTCTGCCGCTCCGAGCGCCGCGCCGATGAAGGCGACCTGCTCAAACGCATCACTGCCGGGTCGGGCGCGCCGTCCCTCCGGTCCCGAACGCAGCAGCGGCGCGTGGATCTGGGGGGTAAGAACGGGCACCGTGTAGCGCCAGCCCATGCGCCAGGACAGCGCGCAGTCTGCCAGCCACCAGGCGAGGATTTCGGCTTGTCGGTCTTCCCGCATGACGGCAGCGGCGATGTGGGCCGCGACGACGGGGGCCGGCGCGCCTGCACGCACTTCGTTCCGTGCGACATCGATCAGATCGCCAAATCCGTCCGACCAGCCGACACCGAGCAAGCCGGCGACCGTCTGCAAATCCTCGACGCCGGGCGGAGCCAAGCGGCTGGCGAGCCGCCTCCACGCGGCGAGCACATTGCCGGCGGGCCCTGGCTCGTCACCATGCTGACGGAGCAACCAGGCGTCCCGCAATGCCGCTTCATCCTCGGAACGGCCGATCAGCTTTACGCCGGCGCTTGCGGCTTTCAGCGCCAGACGATGCCGCCACGCGCCGCTCCATTCGGGTTCGGCTTGCACGAGATTGTCCAGCGCATTCAACGCGCTGCCGGCCATGAAGGCGACCTCGACAGGGTCGTCGATTCGGCCGCGCGGCGTCGCCCACGCCGGCACGCGCGGGACCGGGAGCGAGACTTGCGATGCGGGTGCGGGCTGCCGACTCATCTTCAGCAGCGTAAACGGGACGTGCGGTTTCAGCCAGCATTTTCCGCACTAACCGCACCGCCTGTCGCTTATATTTTATGTCCGGTAAGCTTGCCTTATCGGACGTACGGGGATACCCTGCCGGAACATGGCCGATTCCCCGTTCAACCCCGCCAAAATCGCCCTCGGCAGACCGGATTTCGTGAGACTGGGCCCGAATCCGGCACGCTTCCCGGGCGGCGGTGGCGACGCCCGATGTCACGCAGTCTCACGATTTCCGATTCGGATGCAGGCAGTCTCATGAATTCCGCTTCACCGCCTGACGGCGCTTCGCCCGAAGATCTCCCAGACATCGTCGATCTCGTCCTGGAAATGGGGCGGCCGCCGGCGCATGTCGAGGCGCTGGTCGAGACCGCGAAGGACTATGCCCGGAACGCCAGCTCGGAAAACACCCGCTCCGCCTACGCCAAAGACTGGCGCCACTTCACCTCCTGGTGCCGGCGCAGCGGCTTTGAGCCCCTGCCTCCCGACCCCAAAATCATCGGGCTTTACATCGGCGCCTGTGCGGCCGGCGGGGCGAAGCTCGGCGGCCCAGCGCTCACCGTCGCGACCATCGAGCGGCGGCTGTCGGGCCTCGCCTGGAATTTTACCCAGCGTGGCTTTTTTCTGGACCGCGCTGACCGCCATATCGCGACCGTGCTCGCCGGCGTCCGTAGAAAACACGCAAAACCGCCGCGCGTGAAGGAGGCCCTCCTCGGCGACGATCTTCTCGCCATGATCGCCACGCTCGGCCATGATCTGAGGGGCCTGCGCGACCGCGCCATCCTGCTCATCGGCTTCGCCGGCGGCCTGCGGCGCTCGGAAATCGTCGGGCTCGACGTCGAGCGCGAGGAAAAGAGCGATGGGGCCGGCTGGATCGAGATCTTTCCGGACAAAGGGGTGCTGGTCACGCTGCGCGGCAAGACCGGCTGGCGCGAGGTCGAGGTCGGCCGCGGCTCCAGCGACCACTCCTGCCCCGTGGTCGCGCTCGAGACCTGGATCAAATACGGCCGCATCGCTCGCGGGCCGCTGTTCCGTCGCATCTTCAAGGACAACAAGACCGTCGACGTCGAGCGGCTGTCCGACAAGCATGTTGCCCGCCTCGTCAAGCAGACGGCGCTCGCCGCCGGAGTCCGCGCCGATTTGCCTGAAGCGGAACGCAGCCTGCTGTTTGCCGGGCATTCGCTGCGCGCCGGCCTCGCCTCGTCGGCCGAGATCGAGGAGCGCTACGTGCAAAAGCAGCTCGGCCACGCCTCGGCGGAAATGACCCGCAAATATCAGCGCCGGCGCGATCGGTTCCGCACCAACCTCACCAAGGCGTCGGGGCTTTAAGAGTCCCCTCCCCTGCCCCGGATCGGATCAAGATGTGCGCTCTCGTTGCCGTCTTTCCGAGTCTCTTCGCCTTCTCCAGCCGTCCCAGTCGACGGGTTCCGAGCTGACGACACTGAGATCCGTCGGCGTGAAACGTTCGGTAAAAAGAATGAGGTTCTGGCAGGGCCACCGCGCGCTCGGTGCCAGGATGCCGTCGAACCCGAGGAAGGCGGCCGCATCACCGATTTCCTGTGTGCGCTCGTAAGACAGCGATCCATAAGTCTCCGGCGTGACGCCAAGTGCCTTCAACTCCGTCAGGTTGGCTATCCGTAACGTCCTTTGAGTGCGAACCGAAATCCGATAAAGAACCGACCGGATTTTGGAGGGAAAAACAGGCTGGCGGCTCAAATGAAAGTGAATCTCTTCGAGCGAGCCTTCCCGCTCCAGCGAGGTGTAAAGCACGTCGAACGAGCCCGGATCCCAACGAGCTCCGGCCGGATAGCCGAGCAACGGCTCGCGTTCTTCGCGGACAATGCGCCAGACTTCTCCCTCGAATGACACGCCTTTGTGCGTGTCAAGCAAGTCAAGCAGTTCGAGGTCTCTTGCCCGCCGCTCCACCCCGTCGCCTCAGATGTAGGCGCCAGCATCGAGGCGTTCGATCACCGCCAGGACTTCCTGCGTCCGGTCCGCATTGATGAGATCGATCGCCCGCTCGTTGTTGAGAAGCGGATGGCGTGAATGCAGCCACAGCCGCGTTTCATCGGCAGTGTAAAAGTCGGACAGGCGGTCAACAACATACCGCAGATCGGCAATGACCGTCTGGGTTCGAAGATTTGGAGAGCCGTTGCCATGCGACCACCGCGATACGGTAGCGGTCGATACATCGACAATGTTGGCGATGTCCTTGCCTTGCAGGCCTCCCCGAGACCGAAGATCGTCCAGAATTCGTGCTACAGCTGTGCTCATGTCATTTACCTGCGGTGCGAAGCTACGCTCGCACCCCTCCCCTGTCGCCGCGGTGGAACGGGTGCCCTTGGCTGGCCGGCAATCGTGCCGTTCAAGGACTCCAGCACCGCATGCATCTTTTCCAGCCGGTCGCTACTGCGTTGCAGAAGCTTAGACAAGCCTTCATCCGATAACTTGAGCTTGGCAGCCGACCGCGCGACCCGCCCTGCGGCCGCCAGCTCTTTTTCAAGGAAGTGTTGCGGACGCCGTGTCTCTGGAACCGATGATAATTCTCCGATCTGGCGCGCGCGCTGGCGCAGATAGTGCGCCTTAGGATCCTTCAATGTGTCGCTCAGACCATTCGGACAGCAAGACCGATCGTGGCAGCTCAGCAAGGACCTGGCCCCCTGTGCCGCCATCAAGGCGTCGACCTGTTTTACGCTGAGCAGGCGATCCAACCCGCCGATCAGCACCCGCTTCTCACGCCCCCCGCCGCCAGTTTGAGGCGGTTTCGCCCAATCGCTGGCATCGAAGCGTTCCTTCTCCGCAACCCCATGGCAAATCCCGCCGGCAGCGCCGAAAGCTGCAATGGCGACGCCCACAAGGCCTCCGACACCATCAGCGACGATAGGAACTTCCAGCCTATGAAAATCCATCATCGCAGCAATGTACCGCCGCAATCCCATCGGGGTAGCATCGGAGCCAAAGCCGGATATGCGGAACCACAAATTGTCGAACGGCACATTCTTCAGTGCCGCTATGAACGCTCGGCGCTGAGCAGGATCACGAAGGGACGCATTCTTGATCATCAACGGGTAGTCGATGCCGATGTGCTTGCCCCCTTCGGCGTCGAGCGCGCGGCGCAGCGCGGCGGTCGCCTCACAGTCTAGTGCAAAGAGCTGGTCCGTCGAGCCGTCAAGGACATGCGAGGGTGCCTGCACGGCATGAAAGCCGTACTTCACCGCAAAGCGGGCTATTTGTCCGATGACGTCCCGGTTCGCGTTCGGTCGCAGATCATCCGGCGTCAACACACTCTCAGGATTTGCCCAGGGCGCCGCCCTCGCCGCGCCTCCAAATCGGCCGATCGACGAGAGTTCGGCGACATTGGTATCCAGGATCAGTTCGCCGCCGGCATCCGAAAGGGCGGTGAGAAGGTCGTGCTGCCTGAGCGCTGCTGATGCTTCCACGACAACACGGTGAACCATCATCTTCCCCGAGCCCAACAGGGTCTCGAGCTGCCGGTGACCGCTTGTTCCCAGGCGCAAAAAGTGACCCACCGGTTTCGGCTGGCCATGCAGATAGACGACGTTCTCGTTCATCTTGTGCTCCTGCCGTTATTTACGTTCTGATTTCACCTTTGTCAACATATGTAATCAATCTGCAACTCGGCGCGGATGTTCGATCCTGCGTCCTTATCCTCTGGATTTGGAAATCGGCCCCGCAACGAGCTCTCAGGCGCTGCAAATGGCCGCTGAGCAACGTGGGCTCGACTGGTCACCGGAGCGATTGCGCCGGCCGTCAAATGGATGGGAGGAAATCCCCGCCTCGCCTGCCCGAGGATCGTCTGATGACGCTGGTTGCCGGGATTCAATCGTCCAATCCGCAGCTTACGCTGCGCGAAATCGCCAGCCAGCTGGAAAGGCTGCACGAGCGCACGCCGCGCGGCGGGACGAAATGGGCGCCCTCATCGGTCAAGAACCTTCTCGACCGTGCGAAACGGAACGGCTTGCTCAGCAAGGCCTGAGACGCAAGGATTGAGTTGGCGCGAACGCAATACCCATCGCGTGCCCTGATCGTAGCCGGAATTGGCCAAAGAATCGTAAACGCCGGAGCGCCCTTCCACGATGGACACCAGGATCATCGACAGCCGAGACGATTTTGCGCGATGGGCGATCGACCGCGCCAATGCGATCCTGACCGATCAGGGTTCGGACCTCGCCACCGCCGCCCGCAACGGGAACGAAGCGCAAATCGGCGAGACCGCTCAGGCTTTGGGTCAGGCGATCGTTGATGCCTTGCTCGAGGCGTTTGACGGTCTTATGGGCGGCGACTGAGACATCGGCTCGGACCGCGGGAATGGCTGCTCCACCAAAAGCGGGACCGAAATTCGAGTGCACAGATCCGTCCGGCATCACGATTTTGGCCGACGCAAGCTTCTCAGAAGCGCTTCGGAGACCTCGAGCCGCCCTTCCCGCTTGTCGGCATCGTCCGGCGGGCCGCCACGGGTCTGCGCGGCCGCCTTTTCGGCGTCCAGCTTGGCGCGCAACAGTGCCATGACCATCGGCCAGGCCGAGAATTTCCCGTCGCGGGCCCGATCTGTCAGGCTGCGCAAATAACCGCCGGCGTTGTTGATCTGGTCGGCGCGCTGGTAGATCGCCGCCAGGGTGATCGCCGCCTGCCGTTCACCCATAACCTCGCAGGCCTCCCGCCAGGCGCTCGGGCTGACCCCCAGCATCGGCCGGGCGACCTCCGCCGCCGCCAGAAAGTCGCGCCAGTTGCGGATTTCGGCGTCCTTCGCCAGCTCACGCCAGTTTGCGCAGGCGTCCAGCACGATCCCAAGGGGCAACTCACGTTTCGGCAAGCTGTGCAGGTTGTGGTTTTCCGCGGCACTGCCACCCGCTTCTTCCTTATTTCCTAAGCCGTTTTCAGATTCAGATAGAGAGTCTGGGTTTGAATTCTGTATGTGGCGACCAGAACGGGACTCATTGGCGTCCGGATTCATTGTTTTCGTGAAGGATTCCAATGCCTCACGGATTTCGATCCAGAGCAGATCGAGATCCTCGCAGATGTCCTCGATGAGCTGCCGTGGCGCTGTCCTGGGGAGACGGCCGATGATGTCCTGATAGACCCGGGTCATCTTGCCCCAATTGCCCGGCACGCCCTCCTCGATGCCGGCGTCGATCATCTTCACGATATCCCGACGCAGAAGCGTCAGGCGCTCCCTGACGGCCTTGTAGGCGCGTTTCTCGGCCTGAACCGTCTCGGCTAGTTCGGCGAACTCCTCGGCGCGCGCGACGATCGGCGACAGGTCGAAGCCGTAGGCCTGCTCGATCTGCCCGCTCCTGCCCTTGCGCGCGAAGCGCTTGCCGTTCGGGCTGTCGCGGCGGACGATGAGACCGCAATCGACCAGGACCGCCAGGTGACGCCGCAGCGTCGTCGGCGGCATGCCGTTCGCCCGGGCCATGAGCTGCTCGTTCGACGGCCATACGATCAATTCGCCGTCGGCCGAGAGCTCCGTGTCCGGATGGAAGGACAAAAACGCGTTGAGGATCGCCAGCGCGCGATCGGTGGCGCCGATCAGATCCTTGGCCTCACGAATGGATTTGAAGACATGCCATTTCTGAACGCGCGCGCCTTCCGGCATGGCGTTCGCCACGGCCTGGCTCGCCATCATGGCAAGCGTCATCGGCCGCCGCCCAAAGGGCGTCGTTGCTATGTGTCCCGTCATGGTTCTGCCCTCTAGCTCTTAGGCAAAGCAAAGGCGCTCACCAAAACGGCGTCCAAATCTCCTCACGGAGACTCTTGACTGTGATTCGCGGAAGTGAGATTCTCGTTGTCGCCAAACGAACGAGAGAGGCTTCCGAGACGCTGTTTCGGGGGCCTTTCTTTTTACCGCATGCTACCTCTATGTTTGTTGCGCCATGCTTTGGCTTCGGCCGAGACCGTCACCCTTCCAGTGCCTCGCCCATCCTTGTCAGCTGACAAGGTTTTGCGCTCCGCACCGAAATCACACCTCGCCCTCCCGGGCAAAAAACCTCTCCATCAACACCGGCAGTTCCTCCTCGAGGAAACCGCCAAACGCCGCCGCGTATTCGGCTGCTATCGATAGCTTGATATCACCACCGGAGAATGTCGCCTTTCCGACTACCTTTCCGGCTGGCCCCTTAATATCCTTCTCGCTGCGGGACCGTGGCGGGTCCTTCCTCACCGCAGCTAGAGCGTGCTTGAACCGTTCATCTGATGGCAGGGATAAAACCTTGTCATCTGACAAGGTTTTCTGCACTCGTGTCAGAGCTGACTGGTCCTCGCTCACAGCAGTAGCCAATGCAATCCATCGCGGACGGCCGACCTTAGGCGCACGGCCAATTTTCTCTATCACGCCCACCGGAAGCGCCCGGCAAACCGACCTGAGACGCGCCAATTCCGGATCATCAATTGACAAGGCGGCGCGAATATCTCGTGCTTTGATGCCCGCCGCGTCCATTCGCCAAGCGAACAGCGCGCGTTCAATCCAACTGAGGTCTTGTCTCGCGGCGTTCTCAATGCCCTGCGCCACGACAAGCTCGCTGTCTGACAATGACAGGATCGTGGCTTTCACCTTGATGCCGAGTTCCGCTGCCGCTCGCCAGCGGCGATGCCCGTAGACGACCTGATAGCGGCCCTCCGAGTCAGGATGCCGCCGAACCTGGATCGGAACCTTCTGGCCCTCCTCCAGGATTAGCTTCTTGAGTGCTTCGAGGTCGGCATCACTGTCGTCAGGAAGCCTATCCGGAAACGGCGATGGATCTATCAGCTTTGGGTCGAGTTCAGTACCACCACCAGCGTCGACAAGTGCCCGCAGGTTATCTCGCTCCTCCCGCAACTCTGCTAGCGACCGTTGGGTCGCACCGATTACGCCCGCCCCAACCCGGGCTAGCGGTTGCGCAGAGGGAGGCGAATGGTTCTTAGACTCCGAAGCTCCCGCTTCCGACTGCGAGAACGCTCCAAAGTTCGCGAGAATTGACTTTCCGCCAGGACGCTTCGCCATCATGTCCGTCCCCAACTTTGCTTGATCAAGCCGAGGATTTGGTCATTGACAGCGTCGATAGACTCCCGCGCACGCTTCACCGTCGCAGCGGAGATGTTGCCGGATTCAAGCTCATAGAGAGTACGCTTCGCCAAGCCCGCCGTTTCAATCGCCGCACTCTCGACTGCCGTTGACGTGAGAACGTCTTCCGTGAACAGATGCCGAAGCATTGTGACGACATGGACCTGAGACTGGTCCATAGGATCGTGCCTGGTCACGACATATCGCAGAAAATCCTGCTTCATCGTTGCGCCAGCATCCCGAATGACGGAGATCAGATCACCCATCATCAAAAGGAATTGGCTCATCGACATGACGTCGAGCATGGCCGGATGGACGGTGACGAGAAGACCCGTCGCAGCATAAATGGCTCCAAGTGTCAGGAAGCCAAGGGAAGGGGGGGTATCCAGGATGACGACATCATACCGATCCTCAACCTCCGCCAGAGCGAGACGCAACCGCTCGAAAAAGATGCTCTCGGCGTCCGTCCGCCGCTGCGATAGGAATCGCGGTGTCTCATGTTCATATTCCATAACCTCGATATTTCCCGGGATCAGGTCGATGCCCGTAAAATACGTGGGTCGAACAATCTCAGCGATTGGGCGACGATCATCGTCGTACCGTAGGGCTGCATAAATGGTCTCGTTGTGCTGCACGTCCATTTCTGGCTGCGCGCCAAACATCGCGGATAGTGACGCCTGTGGATCGAGATCGATCGCGAGAACGCGATAGCCATGGAGCGCCAGATAGTGGGCGAGGTGCGCGCTCGTCGTCGTCTTAGCACTGCCGCCTTTGAAATTTGCGACGGCCAAAATCTGCAGATGCTCGCCGCCCCGGCGATGCGGCAGAAATCTCAACGCCTCTGTCGGTCGTTGAGCTGCAAACAGCTCACGAAGTTCGTTGATTTGCGCCAGCGTGTAGACGCGATGATTGTTTTCAAGGCGGGCAGGGACGGGGCCTTTCCCTTCGTTGGACATCAACTTGAGAGTCGATTCGGGAATAGAGGTCAGCCGTGAAACTTCGTGAATCATGAAGTTCCTGAGACTCTTCTGGGCGTCCGGCGGGTACATCTGCTGGCGCCTCGCCTGCAGATGTTCGGAGAGCATGCCAGCATGCCGGACGATCTTGTTAGCCGGATCCTCGCTCTGCACTCTGATTGCGGCTTGCACGGCCATTGTCGATTTCATTCCTCTTTGTCGGCCTACATGCGCCTTATCGGCTTTTGCCCGACAAGCAGCTAGGCCATGATTCTCCGCCTGCGTCCAGTGGTTTAAGGTTAACAGCCGGTTAACGCGATATCATTGCGAGGTAGCGGAGATGCGGGTTTTCCTGTTCCATATCAGTTCCTTAACCGACATCTTGGTGTCGAGCTTCGCCAGCTATCGCTAGTAATTCTATTAGGTGCTGCATCCCCTAGTTTCACGCCGGCAGCGGGCGTTATCCCGCCATGGAGGCCGACTCACCCCGGATCGCATCGAATCTCACTCATACTTTCACTAGTCGCGACCGCCGGCCAAATCATGCCTTTTTCCTTCCAGTTTCAACCGAACTGGAGGGAGATGGATGCGGGCAATTGTTGTGTCGCCGGCGGAACACGCTGCTGCTGCCGATCTCATCGACTCAATGCACCGCTTGCGCGCACGAGTGTTTCGCGAGCGGCTGGACTGGGATGTCGAGGTCAGGCGGGGCAGGGAGGTCGACGAGTTCGATTCTTGTGAACCGACCTACATCCTGACCGTCACGCGATCCCACGATGTCGTCGGATGCGCTCGCCTGTTGCCAGCAACCGGCCCCACGATGATGTCGGTCCTGTTCCCCGATCTCGAGCGGGCCGGTCTGCTGCGCCCGCATGCAGCCATGGTCGAGAGTTCGCGCTTCTGCGTCGACACGTCGCTCGAGGAAGGGAGGGCAGGGGGGCCGCTGCACGACGTGACGCTCACCATGTTCGCGGCGATCATCGAATGGTCCATTGCGGCCGGTTACAGTGAGATCGTCACCGGTACCGATGTGCGGTTCGAGCGCATCCTCAAGCGCGCCGGTTGGCCGATGCGCCGTATTGGCGAACCGCGGCGTCTCGGCAACACGCTCGCGGTGGCCGGATTGCTCCCCGCCGACCACGACAGCTTCGAACGCGTCAGGCCGGCGACCTACCGGTCGCTTCTATCGCCGCGCGTTCGCGCCGCCTGATGGGGTTTACCGGAATGGTCCAGCTCCGTTCGCATCCGCGCCTCGTGCGCAAACTGCAGGACGCGCTCGGCGACGAGCTCTGCGTGGCGCTCGATGACGCAAGCGTGGTGGAGATCATGCTCAATCCCGACGGCCGGCTCTTCATCGAACGGCTTGGGCACGGAATTGCCGCCGCCGGCGAGATGACGGCCGCGGCCGCCGAAATAGTGATCGGCAGCGTCGCCCATGCCCTGCAATCGGAAGCGGACGACGAGCAGCCGATCATCAGCGGCGAGTTGCCGATCGGCGGGCACCGTTTCGAGGGACTTCTCCCTCCGGTCGTGTCTCGGCCGACCTTCAGCATCCGCCGGCGTGCATCGCGGCTGATCCCGCTGGACGATTATGTGAAGTCCAAGGTGATGACGAGGAAGCAGGCAGACGTCATTCGCAACGCGATTGCATCACGCCTCAACATCGTCATCTCCGGCGGAACCGGATCGGGCAAGACCACGCTCGCGAACGCCGTCATTTCCGAGATCGTCGGCGCCGCGCCCGAGGACCGCATCGTCATTCTGGAGGACACGGCCGAAATCCGCTGTGTCGCGGAGAACGCGGTGGCGCTGCATACCAGCGACACGATCGACATGGCGCGCCTGCTCAAGAGTACCATGCGATTGAGGCCCGACCGCATCATCGTCGGCGAGGTGCGCGATGGCGCGGCCCTCACGCTCCTGAAAGCCTGGAACACCGGCCACTCCGGCGGCGTCACCACCATCCACTCCAACAGCGCCATGTCGGCCTTGCGCCGGCTGGAGCAGCTCACTGCCGAGGTGAGCCAGCAGCCGATGAGCGAGGTGATCGGCGAAGCCGTCGATCTCATCGTCTCGATCGAGCGATGCGGGCGCGGCCGCCGCGTGCGCGACGTCATCCATGTCGAGAGCTTCAACGGCTCCCGCTACGAAACCGAAGCCTATTCCCAGATCGACGAGGACAGCCATGCGGCCTAGCATTTCATCTTCTGTGGCGGCCGGCGCGCTCGCTCTCGTTCTTTGCACTGCGCTTGTCGCACCGGCTTTCGCCTCCGGCGGCGGCGGCCTGCCCTGGGAGGGGCCGCTCCAGCAGATCCAGCAATCGATCACAGGACCGGTGGCCGGCTTCATCGCGCTCGCGGCCGTCGCGATCGCCGGCGGCATGCTGATCTTCGGCGGCGAGCTCAACGATTTTGCCCGCAGGCTCATGTACGTCGTGCTGGTCGCCGGCATCCTCCTCGGCGCCACGCAGATCGTAGGCCTGTTCGGGGCGAGCGGCGCCTCGATCGGCGATGTCGCCGGCAAGGCGCCGCAGGCAAGCGCTGGGGACAGGAGAAATGACTGAGCACGGCGCGGGTCTTGCCCGCTCCCGCATCCACCGGGCGCTGTCACGGCCGAACCTGCTGCTCGGCGCAGACCGTGAGCTGGTTCTGCTCACCGGCCTGGCCGCCACCATCCTCATCTTCGTGGTGCTGACCTGGTATGCCGCGCTGCTCGGGATCTCGATCTGGATCGTGGTTGTGGCGGCACTTCGGATGATGGCCAAGGCCGACCCGATGATGCGGCGCGTCTATGCCCGTCATATCGGCTACCGCGCGACCTATCGCCCGACCTCGACGCCCTGGCGCTGAGGAGACTGCCGTGGTCGCGCTTCGCTCCTTCCGCCATTCCGGGCCGTCCTTCTCCGACCTCGTGCCTTATGCGGGAATCATCGCCAACGGCGTGATCCTGCTGAAGGACGGCTCGCTGATGGCGGGCTGGTATTTCGCGGGGCCGGATTCGGAAAGCTCGACCGACGCCGAGCGCAACGAGGTCTCGCGCCAGATCAACGCCATCCTGTCGCGCCTGGGCTCCGGCTGGATGATCCAGGTGGAGGCGGTCCGTGTGGCGACGACGGAATACCCCGCGCGCGAGGATTGTCACTTCCCGGACCCTGTCACGCATGCGATCGACGAGGAACGGCGCGAACGGTTCGAGAAGGAGAGGGGGCATTTCGAGAGCCGCCATGCACTGATCCTGACCTGGCGCCCGCCCGAGCGGCGACGGTCAGGTGTCGCACGATACGTTTATGCCGACAGCGAAAGCCGGACCGCACGCTACGCCGACACCGTGCTGGAAAACTTCCAGACGTCCATCCGCGAGATCGAACAGTATCTCGCCAATGTGGTGGTCATCCGACGAATGGTCACGCAGGAGGTGGAGGAGCAGGGCGGGCTGCAGACCGCGCGCTACGACGAGCTCTTCCAGTTCATCCGCTTCTGCATCACCGGCGAGAACCATCCTGTCCGGCTACCCGAAATCCCGATGTATCTCGACTGGCTGGCGACGGCCGAGTTCAGCCATGGTCTGACGCCAATGGTCGAGAGCCGCTATCTGGCGGTGGTCGGGATCGACGGTTTTCCGGCCGAGAGCTGGCCAGGCATCCTGAACGCGCTCGATCTGATGCCGCTGACCTATCGCTGGTCGAGCCGCTTCATGTTCCTCGACGACCAGGAAGCAAGGGCTCGGCTGGAGCGAACGCGCAAAAAGTGGCAGCAGAAGGTTCGACCGTTCTTCGACCAGCTCTTCCAGACGCAGAGCCGCTCGATCGACCAGGACGCGATGCTGATGGTGGCCGAGACCGAGGATGCGATCGCGCAGGCCTCCTCCCAGCTCGTCGCCTACGGCTATTACACGCCGGTGATCGTGGTCTTCGACGAGAACCAGGAGCGCCTGCGCGAGAAGGCCGAAGCCGTGCGCAGGCTGATTCAGGCCGAAGGCTTCGGTGCACGCATCGAGACGCTGAACGCGACGGAAGCGTTTCTGGGGAGCCTGCCCGGCAACTGGTACGCCAACATCCGCGAGCCGCTCATCAACACCCGCAACCTGGCCGACCTGATCCCGCTCAATTCCGTCTGGTCGGGCACGCCGACGGCGCCTTGCCCCTTCTATCCGCCGGGATCGCCGCCGCTGATGCAGGTCGCCTCCGGTTCTACGCCCTTCCGGCTGAACCTGCATGTCGACGATGTCGGCCACACGCTGATCTTCGGTCCGACGGGATCGGGCAAATCCACGCTGCTTGCGCTGATCGCCGCGCAGTTCCGGCGCTATGCCGACGCCCAGATCTTCGTCTTCGACAAAGGCCGCTCGATGCAGCCACTGACACTGGCCGTCGGCGGCGACCATTACGAGGTCGGGGAAGGGGAGGGGGCCGATACTCCTGCACTGGCATTCTGCCCGCTCGCCGATCTCTCGACAGACGCCGACCGGGCCTGGGCGGCGGAATGGATGGAGATGCTGGTGGCGCTGCAGGGTGTCACGGTCACGCCCGACTACAGGAACGCCATCTCGCGCCAGGTCGCGCTGATGGCGGAAGCGCGCGGCCGCTCGTTGTCGGATTTCGTGAGCGGCGTGCAGATGCGCGAGATCAAGGACGCATTGCATCATTACACTGTCGACGGCCCGATGGGGCAGCTGCTCGACGCCGAGGCGGACGGTCTGTCGCTCGGTTCCTTTCAGACCTTCGAGATCGAGCAGCTGATGAACCTCGGCGAGCGCAGCCTCGTTCCGGTGCTCACCTATCTTTTTCGGAGGATCGAAAAGCGGCTCACCGGCGCGCCCAGCCTGATCATTCTTGACGAAGCCTGGCTGATGCTCGGCCATCCGGTCTTCCGCGACAAGATCCGCGAGTGGCTGAAGGTGCTGCGCAAGGCAAATTGCGCCGTCGTTCTCGCCACCCAGTCGATCTCCGACGCCGAGCGCTCCGGCATCATCGATGTGCTGAAGGAGTCCTGTCCGACCAAGATCTGCCTGCCCAACGGCGCCGCGCGCGAGCCCGGCACGCGCGAGTTCTACGAGCGGATCGGCTTCAACGAACGGCAGATCGAGATCGTCGCGACCGCGCTGCCCAAGCGCGAATACTACGTCGCCTCTCCGGAGGGACGACGCCTGTTCGACGTGGCGCTCGGGCCTCTGGCGCTCGCCTTTGCCGGCGCCTCCGGCAAGGACGACCTGAAAAAAATTGCGGCCTTACGGGCCGAGCACGGGGCCGACTGGCCCGTCCACTGGCTCAAGCAGAGAGGATTCAGCGATGCGGAAACGCTCCTTCAGACTTCTTAGGACCGGTTTGCTGGTCTCGCTCCTGGCGATGGCCGCGGCGCCGCAATCGGCGCTCGGCGGCGCTGCCACCGGCAATGCGACGGAATGGACGCAGCTCCTCAACAATGGCGAGCTGGTTTCGCTGGTCGGCAAGTCCACGGAGCAGATCAACAACCAGATCACGCAGATCTCGCAACTGGCCCAGCAGATCGAGAACCAGATCCGCATGTACGAGAACATGCTCCAGAATACCGCTCAGCTTCCGTTCCACACCTGGAGCCAGGTCGAGAACGACCTTAACCGGCTTCGCAGCCTGGTCGTGCAAGGGCAGGGGATAGCCTTCTCCATGTCGAACGCCGACGACGTGCTGAGGCAGCGCTTCCAGAGCTATGCGGACTTCAAGACGGGACTCGCCGACGGCGAGACGTTCGCCTCTCAATACGAGAGCTGGTCGACGACCAATCGCGACACGATCGGCGGCGCTCTGAAGGCGGCCGGGCTTACGGCCGAGCAATTCTCATCCGAAGAATCGACCATGAAAGAGCTCAGGTCCATGTCGGAATCGGCCGACGGCCAGATGAAGGCGCTGCAGGTCGGTCACGAGATCGCGGCCGAACAGGTAGCCCAGGCGCAGAAACTGCGTGCGCTGGTCGCCCAGCAGACGACCATGATGGGCACCTGGTATCAGTCCGAACAGGCCGACAAGGATCTCGCGCAGCTCCGTCGCGAGCGGTTCTTCAATGCCGGGCTTCCGAATGCGCGCGGTGGCCAGACGATGGAGCCGCGCTGGTGAGCCGCCTGACCATCATTCTGGTCGTGACCGGCCTTCTCGTGGTCGCAGCTGCCGTGACCGTCTTCATCTCGCTGCCCCCCGGCGACGGGGCAGGCGCGTCCGAAGCAAGCGAGCCCGCGACGTCATCCGACGCCGACAAGCGCCGACGTGCCGAGCGGTTCTTCGGCGGGGATCCAGACCGCGACGTCCGGGGCGGACAGGAGATGAAGCCGAGATGGTGATCGCGAAACCGTCGCGTACAGTCGAGCTTGCTCTTGGCGTCGCCGTCCTCGTCCTGATCACGAGCGTTCCGGCCCTTGCCCAGGACGGCAGCGTGCTCACCAATCTTGAGAACCAGGTGGTGACCGCCACACGCGGCTGGCAGGACACGGTGATGGATGCTGCGCGTTCGCTATTCTGGATTCTCGCGGTCATCGAGATCGGCATCGCCGCGGTTTGGCTCGCCATCAACGCCGCCTCGCTCGACAGCTGGTTCGCCGAGCTGGTGCGGCGCATCATGTTCATCGGTCTCTTCGCCTTCATCCTCGACCAGGGGCCGACGCTGTCGAAGGCGATCGTGGACAGTCTCTTCAACATCGGCGCGTCGGGCGGCTCGGCCTCGCCCGCCGATATCTTCAACGCCGGCATCCGTGTCGCCTCGAAAATGTCGGAGCAGGCGAAGTTCGGCCTGTTCGAGGACAATGCGCTCGCCATCGCGGCCGTCTTCGCCATGGTGGTCGTCGTGGTGTCCTTCAGCCTCGTCGCCGCGATCTTCGTCGCCGTCATGGTCGAGATGTATGTCGGGCTGCTCGCCGGCATGATCATGCTGGGGCTTGGCGGCTCGAGCTACACCAAGGATTTTGCCGTCCGCTATCTGGTCTATGCCTTCTCCGTCGGCATGAAGCTGATGGCGCTGGTCATGATCGCCCGTATCGGCTCCGAGGTCCTGATTGGCCTGGCCGAAGAGCCGGCGGCGACGACGGACCAGTTCATCACCACGCTGGCGATCGCCGGCATCTCCGTCGTCGTCTTCATCATCGCCATGTATGTCCCGCCCATCATCCAGGGCGTGGTGCAGGGCGCCTCGGTCGCAGGCGGCATGGAAGCGATCCGCCATGGCGGCCAAGCGGCGACCTTTGCCGCCGGAGGCGCCTTCCTCGGCGCGAGCGCGGCGGGCGCGGGCGCGTCGGCCGCTCAAACCGCGCGGGCGGGCGGCTCCACTTTCGCCGGGGCGGCGCTGCGCGGCATGGCCGCCGGCGTCGGCCAGGCGGGCTGGGCCGCCGGCTCCGCGGCAAAGGAAAAGGCGATCGCATCACCGGGAGCCTATGCCGGTTCCCTGCTTGGCCTCGCCAATGCGAAGCTCGACGAGGCGCGTCAGAAATCGCCGCGCCGTCCGGCGCCGCCTCCGCTACAGGATTCATGAGCGCAGGATTGATCGATGGCCAGAACCACTCCACCGGACAATCCCTATCTTGCCGCGCGCCAGGAATGGACCGAGCGCTACGGCTCCTACGTGAAGGCAGCCTCGTCGTGGCGCATCGTCGGCGTCACCGGCATGCTGCTTGCCGTGATCAGCACCTCCTATGCGCTGTACCAGAGCACGCAGGTCAAGCTCGTCCCCTACATCGTCGAGGTAGACAAGCTGGGCAGCGCCGTGAGCGCCGGCTTCCCGCAACAAATCGAATATGCCGACCCGCGCGTGGTGCGCGCCACGCTCGGCGACTTCGTGTCGAACTTCAGGAGCGTCACGCCCGACGCCGTCGTCCAGAAGGGCTACATCGACCGAACCTACGCGCTGCTCAGGACTTCCGATCCCGCGACGGAAAAGATCAACAATTGGTTCAGATCGAACTCGCCCTTCGAGAAGGCGCGTACCGCGACGGTCGCCGTCGAGGTCAACAACATCGTGCCGCTGTCGAACCAGAGCTATCAGATCGACTGGACCGAATACGAACGCGACCGGAAGGGCAAGGAGACGGCTGTGCGTCGCTTCCGTGCGGTTGCGACCGTCACGCTGACACCTCCGCAGGACGAGGCGGTCATCCGCCTCAATCCGATCGGCCTCTACATCCGCGATCTCGACTGGACCGCGCAGCTCTAGGAACCGCCCGACCATGACACGTCAGATATCCATGGCCGCGCCGGCCCTCGTCCTTGGCATTGCCCTTGCCGCCGCGCCCCTCCTCCTTCCGGAAGCCCGCGCTCAGGGCATGAGCGCCAACGAGGCCAAGGGCACCGCGATTTCCGGCCAATGGCGCGGGAGCCGCGGGCTGGTCACGAAGGGACCGGACGGCAAGGTGATCTTTCTTTACGGCGAGGTGCAGCCCTCCGTCGTCTGTTCGCCGCTTCAGGTCTGCGACATCGAACTGCAGCCGGGCGAGATCGTGCGCGACGTCCTGCTCGGCGACACGGTGCGCTGGAAGGTCGAGCCCGCGACCTCCGGCGCCGTCGGCGGCCAGGCGATCCATCTGGTGGTCAAGCCGTCGGAGCCTGGGCTCGTCACCTCGATGGTGGTGACGACGTCGCGGCGGACCTATCACATTCAGCTCAAATCCAGCCAGAGCCAGTACATGGCGCGCGTCGGCTTCGAATATCCCGAGGACGTGTCGGCCAAGCTCGCCGACGTCAATGCACGGCTGGAGGCAAGCACGATTCCCGGCACCGGCGTTCCGGCTGAGCAGTTGAACTTCCGCTATTCGGTGAGCGGCCGCGCCGGCTGGCGGCCGACCCGCGTCTACAGCGACGGCGAAAAGACCTACATCCAGTTCCCGCGCTCTCTCGTCGGCCAGGACGCGCCGGTGTTGTTCGTCGTCTCCGGCGGCCAGAACCGGATCGTGAACTACCGCATGAAGGGCGACATGATGGTCGTCGACTATAACGTCGATCGTGCGGTGCTCGTGTCCGGCGTCGGCTGGAAGCAGGAGAAGATCACGATCAGGCGGGGAGGATAGGGGATGTCCGACCGCCGCTCCTGCCTTTCCTTCCTTAGCCTCGCCGTGTTCGCCGGATTTCTGGCCGGCTGTCAGTCGCTGGATGCCGGCGGGGTGATCGCCAGCTCTGCCCCGCCCGAGATTTCCGGCCGGGCCGCGAGCGCGATTGCCGGCGACATGGTGAGCCGTCTGGCCGAGCAGATCGGACCCGGCACGGCGACCATCCGGCTGAAGCCCGACGGCTCGCCGTTCGGCGATGCTCTCGAGGGCGCCCTCAAGACGTGGGGTTACGCCATCGTCACCGACCAGAAGCCGGATGAGAATAAGCTGATCCCGCTCGCCTACGTCATCGACAGCTACGACGGTCATATCCTCGCCCGTCTCTCCACGACGACGGTCGAGTTGGGCCGTGCTTACGACGTGACGCCAACGGGTGCTGCGCCGGCGAGTCCGCTGTCGGTCATGCAGCGCGGGTAGGGGAGGGGCCGATGGTACAATCCCTGCAATTGGGTGGCGCGCCGGACAACGCCCGGCCGCAGATGCGCCGCGTGAACCGTTTGCCGATCATCGTTGCGATCGTCCTGGTGCTGTTGTTCCTTGGGGTGATCTTCTACGGCCTCAGTTCGCGCGGACTGTATTTCCGAAACGAGCCGGAGAACGGCGGGCAGGGAGGTCCCCCTGCATCGAGCTACGGCGACCAGCTGAAACGCGGTGTTCCTGACGGCATCATCGGGGAGCCGGCTGAAACACAAACGTTCCAACCCACGCCTCCAATGCCTGCACCAGCGGAAAATCCGTTCACCTCGCCGCCGGAACGACAGGAAACTGCCGCGCCAGCGCCCCAGCAGCTTGAGCCCGAGGAGATCTGGCGGGCGCGTCTCCAGCGCGAGGCCGACGAGCAGTATTTCCGCGAACGGCAGCGGCAGCGTCTGGCCAGGCTTCAGGCCAACGACACCGCCTACGATTCCCCGATTGCGGTCAATATAGACAAGGCAGAGACTGGAACAGACGGCGCCGGTGCGCCACCTTCCAGTGGCGCATCGGCACCAGCCGGCTCGGCGGCCGATCTCTATTCGGCGGCCCTGAAGGCAGGACTTGCCGGTCAGAACATCGATCCCAACGGGCAGGGTGCAAAGGAAGACTTCTTCAACACAGATCTGCGTGAGGCAGGGTATCTCCCGAACAGCGTCGTCCCGCAGCAGTCACGCTATGAGTTGAAACGGGGTTCCGTCATTCCGGCGACGCTGATTACCGGCGTCAATTCCGATCTTCCCGGTCGTATTACCGCCCAGGTCAGCCAGAACGTCTACGATAGTGCGACAGGTCGCCACCTGCTCGTTCCCCAGGGAACGAAGTTGCTCGGCCGCTACGACAGCAAGGTCTCTTTCGGTCAGTCCCGCTTGCTGGTGGTATGGACGGATATGATCTTCCCAAACGGTTCGACGCTGCAGCTAGGCGGGATGTCGGGCACCGACGCCGAAGGCTATGGCGGCTTCACCGACAAAGTGGACCGCCATTATCTCAGGACGTTCGGCTCGGCGGTGCTTCTTGCGGCAATCGGCACGGGAATCGACATGGCCGTTCCCGAAAGTTCAACGCTCGCGACACAGGACACTGCTTCCGACGCGGCGAGGCGGAACTTCGCGGAGACCTTCGGCCGTGTAGCCGAGCGGACGATTAGCAAGAATCTGGACGTCCAGCCTACTCTGCGCATCCGGCCGGGATATAAGTTCAATGTCCTTGTGGACCAGGATGTCGTGTTTTCGCGCGAGCGGCATCCGCGTTAATGCGGTTGCGCCCGGCTGGGTGGAGACGCGCATTTCGGAAGGGCGCGGACGGATTCGGCGCGCTCGTTAAGATGCTCGCATTCCCTTGGGGCGGTGGGCCGCCACGGTGGAGATTGCCCTGTGGTGGCGTTCCTCCTGTCGGACGGCGCATCCTATGTCCACGGAGCCATTATCCCTGTCGACGGCGGCTAACTGGCAGCCTGATCCAATACAGCCGTTTCAGCTCGACTATTCGGAGCTTTGCCCTCGAAAGGGGCGGAGCGACACACTCGGCGAGAGGCTGAGCGCCCTTTCGCCGAGCGCAACCTGCTGCTCGCCACGGATTGCGATAAGCCAATCGAAATAGCACTATTTGACAGTTGCTTCCGGCGCTGCGAGGAGAGTCTGCCATGTGGCCAGGGCTTGAGACAAGTGTCGGTCCATCATTCCCACTGCCAATTCGGTACGACGACCCTCAATGGCTTCAAGTATCTCACAATGATCGTCATAAGCTTGCGTGCTCCGCGAATAATCCGAAAAGTATATTATGCGACGCTGTTTTGAAAATTCATAAAATAATTTCACAGTGCGAAGCAGTATTGTATTTTGCGTTGCAGCGACGATTCCAAGATGGAACGCTTCATCCTCAGCTTCAATTGTCTTTTTGCTATCGATTGCAAGTTTCGTTCTTTTGAGAATTTCCTTCAGCTGATCTATGTCCTGATCTCTCCTTCTGTCGCAGGAAATCCGTACGCTCTGCAGCTCCAGAATACTTCGCACTTCAAACACGTCCTTAGTCTCTTCAGCTTGGAACGGCAGACCAGAAGACGCACGAAGAACCAGGGCCTCAATGCTACTTTCCTCGGAATGTCTAAGATAGATCCCAGAGTTAGGCCTTCGCTCAATGACACGCATCGACTCGAGAGCGGCCAAAGCCTCGCGAACCGCCCCGCGACTGACATTGAACCTGTCGGCAAAATCACGTTCCGATGGCAATCGTTCGTTCGGCTGATATCGACGCTCATCAATGAATGAGAGCATTTTACCTACAACGTTCGGGACCCCGGCAATCCTATCGCTTTCCGCTTTTTCAAGCATTTTTCGGTCTTTTTCCAGTTGTTCGTCAGTCCCAATCAGGTCCAACCCGATACGGAAAGGTGATAAGTCATACGCGGATGGCTTGGCAACTCGTACCCTAAGTACCAGTGAAACCCTAACCGGTCTACCAAATTGGTAAATCCGACTCCGCTCGCCGCGCTTGGCCAACACTGAACTGATGGGGGATGCCCCTTCGCCCGGCGTCGTATGATGCCGTCCGCGCCGGTGTGGCGCTGTCGAAGGAGGAGACCATGTCAGACGTGCATATTTTGGCGATCGACCTCGCCAAGCGGAGCTTCCAGGTCTGTGCCACCGATCGGGGTGGGGCGTGTGTGGATGCCCCCATAAGTGCAAGTGATTTTTCAAACGGCTCGGGGTGTGATCGGGTGCAGTCATGTGTCAGGCCTTAAAATGCGGCTCTCATCATGGCCGCTGGCCGGTATGGCGATGCGGAGTGTGCAGCTCACCACCCGACTTGGAGGTCAGTCTGCCGCAAAGTTTATCGGTAAAACCCGCTTCCAGGCACATTCCGCAGGCAAAAGCGGTTTCACGCTTTTGCCTGAAAATGCGTTAGCCCTTGTCCGCGGCCAGGCCCACCTGTTCGACAGCATGCGCCGCGCAGATTTCGTCGTTGTCCGATGTATCGCCGGAGATTCCAACAGCACCGAGGGTTTCGCCCGCTTCCCCGCGTATTATGACACCACCGGGAACCGGGACGATCTTCCCGCCGGAAACGCCGGACAGGGCTTGGACAAAATGAACGCGCTCGGCGGCGGCCGCGTTCAGCCAGCGGGAGCCCGAACCGACCGCCAGGGCGCCATAGGCTTTGCCAAAGGCGATTTCGAAGCGGAGCATGGAAGAACCATCCTGCTTCTGGAATGCGATGAGGTGGCCGCCTGCATCGAGCACCGCGACCGAAAGCGGCTTCAGGTTGAGCTCCCGCCCCCGATCCAGCGCGGATTCGATTATGCGATTGGCGACATTCAACGTGATGGTATTCATGCATCTTATCCTGTTCCGAAAACTTTCTAGCCGGCCGCCTTCGCCTTCAGCTCCAGCCGGCGCGCATGCAGCACCGGCTCGGTGTAGCCGCTCGGCTGGGCGCGGCCCTTGATGACCAGATCGGCCGCCGCGAGGAAGGCGATGGACTGGTCGAAATTCGGCGCCATCGGGCGATAGTTCGGGTCGCCCTCGTTCTGGCGGTCGACCACGCCGGCCATTCGCTTCAGGGTCTCCATCACCTGCGTCTCGGTGACGACGCCATGATGCAGCCAGTTGGCCATGTGCTGGGCCGAGATGCGCAGCGTCGCGCGGTCCTCCATCAGGCCGACATTGTTGATGTCCGGCACCTTGGAGCAGCCGACGCCCTGATCCACCCAGCGCACGACATAGCCGAGAATGCTCTGTGCATTGTTGTCAAGCTCGCGCTGGATGTCCTCCGGCGACCAGTTCGGGCGCGTGGCGACCGGAATGGAAAGGATGTCGTCGAGCTCGGCCTTTTTGCGCGACTTCAATTGCTCCTGCACGGCCTTCACGTCCACCTTGTGGTAATGCGTGGCGTGCAGCGTCGCGGCGGTCGGCGAGGGCACCCAAGCGGTGTTCGCGCCGGCCCTGGGGTGGCCGATCTTCTGCTCCAGCATGGCCGCCATCAGGTCGGGCATGGCCCACATGCCCTTGCCGATCTGGGCATGGCCCTGCAGGCCGCATTCCAGCCCGGTATCGACGTTCCAGCTCTCATAGGCCTGGATCCAGGCCGAGGTCTTCATGTCGCCCTTGCGGATCATCGGGCCGGCTTCCATGGAGGTGTGCATCTCGTCGCCGGTGCGGTCGAGGAAGCCGGTATTGATGAAGGCGACCCGGTCCTTGGCGGCGCGGATGCACTCCTTGAGGTTGACCGTGGTGCGGCGCTCCTCGTCCATGATGCCGAGCTTGATCGTGTTCTTCTTCATGCCGAGCAGCTTCTCGACGCGGCCGTAGAGCTCGACGGAGAACGCGACCTCCTCCGGCCCGTGCATCTTCGGCTTGACGACATACATGGAGCCGGCGCGCGAATTCCTGAAGCGGCCCTTCGGCCCGATGTCGTGCAGGGCGATCAGCGACGTGATCGCGGCATCCATGATGCCTTCCGGAATCTCGCTGCCATCCTCCAGCAGGATGGCCGCATTGGTCATCAGGTGGCCGACATTCCTGACCAGCATCAGCGAGCGGCAGACGACCTCGAAGGACGAGCCGTCCGGCGCCTTGTATCTCAGGTCGGGATTGAGCTTGCGGGTGAAGGTCTTGCCGCCTTTCTCGACCTCTTCCTTCAGGTCGCCCTTCATCAGGCCGAGCCAGTTGGCATAGACCGCCACCTTGTCCTCGGCATCGACCGCCGCGACCGAATCCTCGCAGTCCTGGATCGTGGTCAGCGCCGATTCCACCCAGACATCGGAGATATGCGCCGGATCGTTCTTGCCGATGTTCGATTCCGCGTCGACCAAAATTTCGATGCCGAGGCCGTTATTGCGCAGCAGGACCTGCGTCGGCGCGGTCTTCCTGCCGAGATAGCCCGCGAACTGCCTGCCTTTCGCGAGGCCGGTCGTCTTGCCGCCGGTCAGCGTCACGACCAGCTTGTCGTCCATCACGGCGAAGCTCTTCGCCTTGGTCCAGCTCGCGCCCTTCAGCGGCACGGAATCGTCGAGAAAGCGCCGCACCCATTCGATCACCTTCGCCCCGCGCCTGGGGTTATACCCCTTGCCCTTTTCCGCGCCGTCCGTCTCGGGGATTGCGTCGGTGCCGTAGAGCGCGTCGTAGAGCGAGCCCCAGCGCGCATTGGCGGCGTTCAGCGCGTAGCGCGCATTCATCACCGGCACGACGAGCTGCGGGCCCGCGACTTTCGCGATCTCGGGATCGACATTCTTCGTCGTCACCTTGAACGCCTCGCCTTCGGGAACCAGGTAGCCGATCTTCTTGAGGAATTTCTTGTAGGCGTCCAGATCGACCGCGCCCGGATTCGCCCGGTGCCAGGCGTCGATCTTCTCCTGGATCTCGTCGCGCTTTTCGAGCAGCGCCCGGTTCTTCGGCGCGAGGTCGTGGACGATCCTGGCGAAGCCGGCCCAAAACTCGGCAGGCTTGATGACGGTGCCCGGCATCGCGCGCTTGTTGACGAAATCGTAGAGCCCGCGATCGACCTGCAACCCGCCGACTTCGATCCGATTCGCCATGTCCAAAGCTCCGTTATGACGCCCTCACAGGCGCGTATCATTTCGCGGATTACGGCGTCCCAAGTCCTGCGGGTTTAGGCCCGCCGGTCGCCCAATCTAGAAGCTCGGCGATATGAACGACTGGAATGTCCGTTCCCGATCCGATCTGCATCATGCAACCGATGTTTCCGGCGCCAATAACCTGCGGCGCGGTCGCCTCCAATGTCGTGATCTTGCGCGACTTGAGTTGGGACGAAATCTCGGGCTGCATCAGATTATAGATGCCGGCGGAGCCGCAACAGATGTGACCATCGCGCGGCTCCACCACTTGGAAACCTGCTGCTTTCAACAGATCCTTGGGCGCGGCTCGGATCTGTTGCCCATGCTGAAGCGAGCATGCGGCGTGATAGGCTACCCGGAGGGGCTCGGCATGGGCCGGTTCCCTGAGGCCGATAGAGTTCATTACTTCGCTGATGTCCTTTGCCAGAGCCGAAACGCGCGCGGCGTCTGCCGCCAGCGGATCGTCGCGGAACATGTGGCCATAGTCCTTCACGGTCGTTCCGCAGCCGGACGTGTTGATGACGACGGCGTCGAGGCCGTCGCCATCCAGTTCGGCGACGAGCGCCCGGATGTTTGCGGCCGCCATGCGGTGGCTCTCATCGGTCTTGCCCATATGGTGCGTGAGCGCACCGCAGCAACCCAGCCCTTTGGGAATGACGACCTCGCAACCGTGTCGTTGCAACAGCCTGATCGTGGCGTCGTTGATGTCGGTGTTCAGGACGCGCTGTGCGCAGCCGGTCAACAGGGCGACGCGCTTCTGCCTGCCGGTCTCGGCGGCGAAGGTCTGGGGGCGGTCGTTGAAACTGGGTGAGGGGATTTGGGCCGGCACCATGTCAAGCATCGCCCTTAGGCGGGCGTCCGGCAGCAGCCTTCGAAACGGCTTCGCAAGCTTCCCGCCGATCAATGCGAGACGGAACCGACCGGGATAAGGTAGGATTTTCCCCAGAATCCAACGTAGCGCGCGGTCGTCCCACCGGCGCTTGTAGTTTTTCTCGATGTATTCCCGTGCGTGATCGACGAGATGCATATAGTGCACACCAGAAGGGCAAGTGGTCATGCAACTCAGGCAACTAAGGCAGCGGTCGATATGCTTCACCGTTTGCCTGTCCGGGACCTTGCCGTTTTCCATCATATCCTTGATCAGGTAAATGCGTCCGCGCGGGCTGTCGAGTTCATCGCCAAGAACCTTGTAGGTAGGGCATGTGGCCGTGCAAAAACCGCAGTGAACGCACGATCTGAGAATTTCGTTCGAGCGCCTGGTCGTCGCGTCGGTCAACTGTTCTGCCGTGAAGTTCGTCTGCATCTCAGCGTCCCATCCGGCCCGGGTTGAAAATCCCGGCGGGATCAAAAACGTTGCGAAGCGACGCTGCCAGGGCCGCCGCGCCCGGGGCTTCGTTTATGAACGCGGGACCCGTACCGCCGGGGCCGGGACGCGCGAGCGTCACCACCCCTTCCGGAACTGCGGCGCGCACGGCGGCGCAATCCGCGTTCCCGCAATACCAGATCAGCGCCGCGCCCCAATCGAGCGAGCTCTCGCCTCCCAGACGTTCGAGGGCTTCCATCGTGGCGGGTGCTTCGGTAGGCTTGACTAGGATGCGCCAGACGGCATCGGAGCGGTCGGCAAAGTGGCGAACGTCCCTCAGGTTTCGCCACAAATGGCGGCTTTTCCCATCCTCAAGCGTGTCGATATCCCGGCCGCGGAACAGGGCTTGCAGCCGCTCGCACCGGTACTCGACCTGACGAGACAGTCCTTCGATGCGCAGCCATGCCGTTCTGTCGAAGAATGCGGCGCCGGAAACTTCGAAAGGCGTCGCCAGCGCCGTCGAGAATATGGCGACGGCCTCGCGTGATGACAGCCCGCCGAAGACCAGAGTCTTCTGGGCCTCGGCCGAAGGAAGCGTTTTCAGGGCCACCTCCGTTAGGATGCCAAGCGTCCCATGCGAGCCACAGAGCAATTTCCCGAGGTCCATCCCGGTAACGTTCTTCATCACCCGTCCGCCATTCCTGATGATCCGGCCTTGCCCGTCGACGAACCGGACGCCGAGCAGGTGATCGCGGCATGCGCCGGCTTGAATGCGTCTTGGCCCGGAGAGGTTGGCGCCGACCATGCCGCCGATGGTCGGCGTGCCGTCTGTCGCAAGCAGCACGCGATAATCCATCGGCTCGAAGGCTAGCGACTGGCCCTCGGTCGCCAGCAGCCGCTCGATCTCACCGACCGACGCGCCCGTACGTACGATCAGGGTCAGTGCGCCCGGCTCGTAGGCGACGATCCCGCCAATCTCGCGTGTCGTCAGAACCGAATCTGCCGCAACGGAGGCGCGGCTCTGGGTGCCACCTCCGCAAATATGGAGTTTCCGCTTCTGCCGGAAGCTGTCCGCGACGAGTGCCGCCAGCTCGGCTTCGCTCCCTGGAACCGCCGCATCGGCGCCCCGGCTTTCCGTCCCCTCCGTCATACCCTTTTCGCCGCCTCCCGATGAGGCTGGCTGATCTCGAGAGGGAAGACCTTCGCCGGATTCAGCAGCCAATGAGGATCGAGCGCCCCCTTGATCTCCATCTGGATCGCCATGTCGTCCGGCGCATATTGCTTCGTCATAAGGTCGCGTTTTTCGATCCCCACGCCGTGTTCGCCAGTGAGGCAGCCGCCCATGTCCACGCACAAGCGAAGAATGTCGCTTCCGAAGGATTCGGCTCGCTCGAGGTCGCCGGGCTTGTTGGCGTCGAACAAGATCAGGGGGTGCATGTTTCCGTCGCCGGCATGAAAGACATTGGCGACCTCAAGCCCGTGTTCCTTTGAGAGCTCGCCGATCCGTTTCAGGGTGTGGGGCAGCTTCGAAACCGGCACCGTGCCGTCGAGGCACAGATAGTCGCCTAAGCGGCCCATCGCCCCGAAGGCCGATTTGCGGCCCTTCCATATCGCCAGCGACTCGTCGGCGTTGCGGCTGCTGCGGAATTCGGCGGGGTTCAGTTCCGATGAGATTGCCTTGATGCGCTCGATCTGATCGGCGATTTCGTCTTCCGAGCCCTCGACCTCGACGATCAGGACGGCGGCGCAATCGGGATAGCCCACTTTTGCAAAGGCCTCGACCGCACGCAGGCAGACATCGTCCATGTACTCGATCGCCACCGGCAGGAGGCCGGAGCGAATGATGCGGGCCACGCATTCGCCCGCCGTTTCGGCGCTGTCAAAGCCAATCAGCATCGGCCGTGCGCCCTCGGGGCGCGGCAGGATGCGCAACGTCGCTTCGGTCACGATCGCGAGTTGCCCTTCGGAGCCGCAGATAAGCCCCAGGATGTCCAGACCCGCCATGCCGAGATGGGGACCGCCAAGCTGGACGATCTCTCCGGTGGCAAGCACCATGCGGACGCCGAGAAGGTTGTTCGTGGTGACGCCGTATTTCAGGCAGTGGGCGCCGCCGGAATTCATCCCGATATTCCCGGCGATCGTGCACGCAAGCTGCGACGACGGGTCCGGTGCGTAGAAAAACCCTTCCGCCTCCAGCTCCGCGCTGACGGAAAGGTTGGTGACGCCCGTCTGAACCCTGATGAAACGGTTTGCGGTATCTATCTCGAGAACGGCCCGCAGCCGCATGGTGCCGATGACCACGCTATCGGCAGTCGGAAGCGCTCCGCCTGCCAGCGACGTGCCGGCACCGCGCGGGATAACCGGAACACGCAGATCGTGGCAAATCTTCATCGCCGCCGCCACCTGCTCGGTAGTGCACGGTAGAACCACGGCGAGCGGCGGACATCGGTAGGCGGTCAGCGCGTCGCACTCATATGCGCGGGTTTCCTCGGGGTCCGAGACGATCGCGTCCGCGGGAAGGACGGCCCTCAACGCCGCGACGATTTCGGGCTTGCGGGCGATGATCGCAGCGTCGGGAGCGGGCATGGCAATTCTGGACATTGGCTCAAACCTGTCTGATCGAAAGCATCGAAGAACGAGACGCTCCTTCGCACCCGCCTTCATCGAGGCACAAAAGATGCGCAGGCTCGCGATGAGGCGACCTATGAGCATCGCAGCTGTTTACCGGGCTCCACGCGGGAGATCCGCTGGGCGAAGGAGAAGCGCGATATCTCGCTGCGGCGGCTCGCCAGCGATAGTCTTGGCACGTCGAACGCCTGACAACCGCAACCGAGGGCGCGCGCAGCCCGCCCTGTGTCATCCGCAATAGATAATCTTGTCCTTCTCAAGCCGCGATATTTCATCATCGCCGATGTCGAGGATTGAATTGAGGATGTGCTTCGTATGCTCCCCAAGCATCGGGGGACTGATGGAATACTCGATTTCCGTTTGCGAGAATTTGATCGGATTGGCCACGAGCGGCACCGTCTTGCCCGTGGTGTGGGGAAGGTTGATCTGCAATTGGCGATGGATGACCTGCGGATGCGCGAATGCCTGGTCGAGCCGGTTGATCGACGCGCATGGTACGCCGATGGGTTCGAGAAGGGCGATCCAGTACTCCGTCGTTTCCTGGGTAAGATGCTCGGTCAGGATCGAGACCAGAGCGTCGCGGTTCGCCAGGCGATCCGTGTTGGTGGTGAAACGGGGGTCATCGCAGAGGACTTGCAGCCCGGACGCCATGCAGAATTTCCTGAACTGCTGGTCGTTCCCCACCGCGAGGACGAATGACCCGTTGCTCGACCTGAACACCTGATAGGGCACGATGTTCGGATGAGCATTTCCATATCGCCGCGGCGGTTTCCCGGTGGTCAGGTAGTTCAGATTCTGGTTCGCCAGAGCGGCAAGCTGGACATCGAGAAGCGCCATGTCGATATGCTGGCCCTCGCCCGTCCGCTCGCGATGCAGTAAGGCCGACAGCACGCCCGTTGCGCTGTACATTCCGGTGAGGAGATCGGAAATTGGGACGCCGACCTTCTGGGGCCCGCCGCCGGGTTTGTCGTCGGCCTCGCCCGTGATGCTCATCAGCCCGGATATGGCTTGGATGGCCATGTCGTATCCGGCCACGGTCTTCATCGGGCCGGTCTGGCCGTATCCCGTGATGGAGCAGTACACTATGTCCGGCTTGATGAGGCGGAGCGTTTCAAAATCCAGCCCATACCGCTTCATGTCGCCGACCTTGTAGTTCTCGATAAGAACGTCGGCCTTCTTGACCAGAGATCGAACGATGTCAGCGCCGGCTTGCGTGGCGATGTCTACGCAAATCGAATGCTTACCGCGATTGGCGCTGAGGAAATAGGCGCTCTCGGTCGTTCCATCCAGATGCGGTGGGCCCCAGTGGCGGGTGTCGTCGCCGGTAAAGGGGCGTTCGATCTTCCAGACCGTCGCCCCTAGATCGGCTAAAAGCTGCCCGAGCCACGGGCCCGCTAGAATCCTCGATAGATCAAGAACTTGGTATCCACTCAACGGTCCGGCCATCTCAACCACTCACATTGCGATTAACGTGCCTCTCTATGGAAGCTATGGCGAAACGTAACTGGACATACCAGATTGGTCAATCCAATAATTTTGCCCCGCGTCCTGTGGGTGCTATAAAAAATCTATCAAGGGGGACATTGACGAAGCAGCGGGATTGGTCTATCCAATTTGGTCTACAAGTAGGTCATCGGGAGGGATGGCCTGCGAAGCCCACAACAGGGCATCACGTTTAGGGAGGTTACGCTGCATGGCGCGAATATCGCTCCAAAATGTCTCCAAGTCGTTTGGTGGCGACCAGGGCCCATGGGCCGTCAAGGATTTCTGCCTGGAGATAGAGGATGGCGAGCTCATTGTTTTTGTCGGACCTTCCGGATGCGGAAAATCGACGACACTGCGGATGATCGCCGGCCTTGACGAGACCACTTCGGGCACCATCACGATTGGCGGGCGGGATGTCACCGGTCTGCCGCCGAAAGATCGCAATGTTGCAATGGTCTTTCAGAACTATGCGCTGTATCCGCAGAAGTCGGTCTACGACAACATGGCATTCGGCCTACGGGTGCGCGGTGAAGCGAAGCAGGAGATCGACCGGCGCGTGAGGGCTGCTGCGGTCAGCCTAGACCTCGAATTCCTTCTCGACCGCAAGCCGCGACAGCTTTCGGGTGGACAGATGCAGCGTGTTGCACTCGGGCGCGCGCTCGTGCGGGATCCCGATATTTTCCTTCTGGACGAGCCGCTTTCCAATCTGGACGCGAAGCTGCGTGTCAAGATGCGGGAAGAAATCGCGACGCTCCATGCCCGCCTCGGGGCAACGATGATCTTCGTGACACATGACCAGGTCGAAGCAATGACGCTTGGAGACCGCATCGTGATCATGCGCGATGGCCTTATCCAGCAGGCTGGGAAGCCTCTCGAACTTTATGATCGACCCGCAAACACGTTCGTAGCCGGGTTTATCGGTTCGCCCGAAATGAACCTGGTCGACGGGCAGTTCTTCGACACAGGCGGGCGGCTCGAGGTGCGAGCGGGAGACCTTTCGGTAGGCATACCAGAAAAGACCTTCGCTAGGAGCGGACAGAACGTGACGCTTGGAATCCGGCCCGAGCACCTCGTCATCTCTAACGACTCGCCGCTTGAGATGACCGTGAACTTGGTCGAGCAGATCGGCGCGCAGACGTATCTCATGGGCACGCTGGCCGGCCATAGGATGCGTGCCGTCTTCGAGCGTCGAGATGAAATCCGCGCTGGTGACAAACTGCCTATCGCCTTCCCGAGTGAGCGACTTCACCTGTTCGACTCGGCTAGCGGTGCGTCGCTGCGGATAGCGCAAAGGAGCGGCAAAATCGGCGCAAAGGAAAATGCGTAATCGCCCCGCGAGAGCGGCGGGTCAGGCTGATACTCCGCCCCTGGACCGTGGGAGGCGCCACCGGACTTCAGCGGGAGCTCTGTGACGCGTGCTAACGAACGCTCCTCCGGAGCGTCATAAAGGAGGAGAGCCACCACTATACTCGATACCGGCGATGTTAATTATTGGACATTTGGCTTGAACTGACAACTGAACAAGGGAGGAGCAACAATGAGCATCTACATTCCAGGTCGAGGGAACATGGCGGCAAGCTTGTCCGGCATGACCCGCCGCAACTTTCTTATATCCACGGCCGCCATCGGAGCAGCGAGCGTAGCGGCGCCTGCAGTGGTGCGAGCCCAGTCCGGCGTCACGCTTCGGTTTCTCAACACCGAAACCTCGGTCGCCAGTCAGACGGCCCTGAAAAACGCTTGCGATGAGTACGAAAGCAAATTCGGCGTCAAGATAATTATAGATTCGTCTCCGATCAGCGGAACGATGGAAAAGGCGATGGCGGCCATCAATGCCGGCCAGTCATACGATATCGTCACCTCCGGGTTCATCGCCGTGGTCCTGGAGCTTGTCGATGCTGGTGTTCTCATTCCGTTGACCGACATGGTCAAGAAGTATGACTGGGGCAAAGGCGCTGCCTGGGAGTACGAGGGAGAGAACTGGTACTACCCGTTCGATTACAATCTCGTCGTGAATTACTACAGGAAGGATCTCTATGCCCAGAAAGGGCTGAAGATCCCCGAGTCCTGGGACGAGTTTGTGGAGAACTGCCAGGCGCTTACCGTCCTTGACGGTGGGAATGTCGATGTCGGCGGTTGCGTCATACCTCTGGCAAGCGACAGCTCGACCAACTGGGCGAGCTTCGGAAACATGTTCGCGGAAGGCACCCAGCTTTTCGACGGCGACTGGAACGTCGTCCTCGACCAGAACGAGAATGCGGACCGCGCCGCGCGTTTCCTGGATTTCTATGCCGAGCTGTACAAGACCATGCCGCCCGGCATGAATGCCGTGGGTTACGCTCAGCTCATGAGCCTCTTCGCCACTGGAAAGGCCGCCCATACTCTCTATTCGGGTCGCCTGGTCGAGACCCTCGAGGCGACCAACCCCGAGCTGGCGGATCAGTACGGCATCTTTGCATCGCCCGGCAGCACCGGCCAGAAGGCGCTCTCCTATGCCTTTGACGGGTTCCTGGTCTTCAAGACGAAGCAGAGCGAGGAGGCGGTCAAGTTCCTGCAATGGTTCGTCGACGAGCACTATGTGGACTGGCTGCTTTCCGCGTGGATGAACAACCATCCGTCGCGCATGGATATATATGAGGATGAGCGGTGGAAGAGCCACCCCATGATTAAGAAGCATTGGGAGACGATGATGCAGATGAAGTCCTTCATCGACGGGGACGGCGTCACCATCACGTCGGTCGACACGAGCGGTCCCTCGATCGACGTGCGTCCCTGCAACGTATTCAACGCAAATATCCTGCCCGAGATGCTTCAGCAGAAGGTTCTCGGCAACCGGTCGTCCGCTGATTGCGTCGCCGCGGCGGCGCAGCGAATTCGATCCATCATCTGATTGCCGATCGGAGCGGCCCCTGCCGCCCCGGTTTCTCGTCCAAGGGATGGTTCTTATGGTTCAAGACTGGCGAATTGTTGCGTTGTTCATAGGCAGCATCGTGCTGCTTGGAGTTATCATCGGGGGGCCGTTGATTTATGCGATTATGCTGTCCTTCTATTCGGCAAAATCGTTTATCGGCGAACTTCAGTGGGTCGGCCTGAAGAACTATACCAGTGCACTGCAAGATCCGCTGTTCTGGCTTTCCTTCACCAACGGCCTGATAATCGCGATTTCGGCGATTGTTCTGCAAGTCGTTCTGGGCGTCGGCATCGCGATGGTGCTCAACAAGCGGTTTCTCGGCCAGACCGTCGTCCGGGCGATCGCTATCCTCCCCTATTTCCTGCCAACCGTCGTCGCCTGCCTGATCGCCCAATGGATGCTCGATCCGAACTACGGATTGTTGAAGAGTATTCTGGCATCCATCGGCGCCGGAATGCCCGACTGGAGTTCTCATGCATTTACGGCCAGAGGCACCATCGTCCTCGTCAGCGTGTGGTTGTGGACACCGTTTGTCGTAACCTGCGTTCTTGCCGGTTTGCAGACGATCCCCACGCAGCTTTATGAAGCCGCACGCGTCGATGGCGCCGGAGCGTGGCGGCAGTTCTGGCACGTCACGATACCCGGCTTACGCTCGGTTCTCATCGTGGTCATCCTGCTACGCGGCATCTGGATGTTTAACAAGTTCGACCTGATATGGCTTTTGACCAAGGGCGGGCCGCTGAACCAGACCGAAACCTTGCCGACCCTAGCCTACAGAAAGTCGTTTCTGGAGTTCAATTTGGGCGGCGGCGCCGCTGTCGCGACGATCTCGTTCCTCATTCTCGCGGGCGTCATACTCGTCTATCTGCGCCTGTTCCCCATCGACGATGCAAAGCAAGGCCGGTAAGCATGAAAAGCCATGTAGAGAGATTGCCCATCGATTCCGACGCGCAGGTTCCCGGGCGCGAGCCAATTCGTTACCAGCCGTCATCGCGATATGGGAAGGGTGTTCAGGAGAAAACCTTCTGGAAATCGTTCAAGAAATGTTCCATGAAATTCGGCCTCTATATAGCCGTGCTCGCTATATGTTTGTATTCGTTCTTCCCGATATACTGGATGATGATTTCCAGCGTTCGGCCTTCTCAACGATTGTTCCTCGATTCATCACTGGTATTCTGGCCGCCGGATTTCAGTTCATATGTTTCCTTGTTCCAGCAGACGAACTATATCGCCAATTTCATAAATAGCGTTCTGATGGCGGTCGGAACGATTGTTGTCTCCATCGTCCTGTCGGCATTTGTCGCATATGGCGCCACGCGCCTGCGTTTCCGGGGCAAGACGACGCTCGTAGCATCCATGCTTTTCGCGTATATGTTTCCTCCCCTTATGCTGGCGATCCCGATGGCGGCGGCTTTCCGCTCGTTCGGCCTCACCGATACGCTATGGGGGCTGCTGATCGCGCATCTTGCCATTTCCCTGCCGCTCGCGGTCTGGCTGCTGTGGGGCTTCTTCAAGTCAATGCCGTTCGATCTTGAAGAAGCTGCGATGGTAGACGGCTGTTCTCAATTCGAAGCGTTTATCAAGGTCGTCTTGCCGTTGTCCGCTCCCGGGCTCATCACTGTGGCCATCTTCTCGTTCCTTCTCTCTTGGGCCGACTATGTGTTCGCGCTGATACTTATTATGAGCGACCAGAGAAAGACGCTTCCCGTCGCTCTGGAATCGTTGCTCGGCGCCCATGATTTGCGGTGGGGTGAAGTCTTGGCTGGCGCCTCGCTGATAGCTCTACCTTTGTTCTTAATATTCATCTTCTGCTATCGGTATTTCGTCGCCGGGTTGTCGGCGGGTGCGGTGAAGGGATGATCCCGTCAAGTAAAGGCGGAAGATCGGCCGCCTTTTTGACTTGCGTTTGAAAAACATCACCGACCGGAGAAGGTCCATGTCGAGTTACGACTATATTATCATTGGTGCAGGTTCCGCCGGGTGTGTTTTAGCCACCCGCCTGAGTGAAGACGCCAATGTGAGCGTTTTGCTGATCGAGGCGGGCGGAGGGAAGTCGCTGTTTGTCGATATGCCCGCCGGAATCAGGATCCTCTATACGAGCGATCGGTACAACTGGCGCTTTTGGACTGAGCCGCAGCGACATCTTGACAATCGCCGGATCTATATTCCCAGGGGGAGGGTTATTGGAGGGTCGTCATCAATCAATTCGATGATCGCGATCCGCTGCAACCCTTGGGACTACGATTCGTGGGCGTCTCGGGGCATGCCTAAGTGGAGCTTTTCCGCAATGCTCCCCTATTTGCGCAGGATTGAGGATGCTAGCCTGGTTGTTCAGCCTGATAATGGAACGCGCGGGCACAGCGGACCCATCAAGCTTTCCTTCGGGCCACGGCGCTCGACCACGCAGGCGTTTGTCGACAGTCTCGTCGCTGCAGGTTTGCCTGAGAACAATGGATTCAACGGGTCGTCGCAGATAGGCGCGGGCTTCTACGAACTTACGATAGCACATGGAAAGCGGTCCGGCGCATTCAAGTACTTAGAACGCGCCAAGGGACGCCCAAACCTCACCATTCTGCCAAATTGTCATGTTCGTCGCATCAACGTTGAAGGAGGTTCTGCCAGTGGCGTGATCGTGGTTCAGAATGGCCGCGAGAGGACAATCAACTGTGATCGAGAAGTTCTGCTGACGGCAGGCGCAATCGGTTCGCCGCAGCTTTTGATGTTGTCGGGTATCGGGCCTGCTGATCATATGCGGTCTCTCGGCATTAAACCGGTTCACCACCTCCCGGGTGTGGGAGAGAATCTTCAGGACCATCTCGACTGCGCGGTTCGCTTCGAGGCATCGCAGCCGACGACGTTGACCCCCTATATGGGCCTCCTGAAAGGCGGGATGGCCGGTGCTCGATACATTCTCAAAGGCGATGGGCCGGCCGCTTCACAGGCCGTGGAGGCGGGGGCGTTTTGGGGCCCCGACCGATCGTCGCCGTTGCCGGAGTGGCAGGCGCACTTTGCTAACGTTCTCCGCAATCCGCCGCCCGGCGAGCGTATCGCTCACGGCTTCGCTGTTCGCGTATGTCAGCTCAGGCCACAAAGTCGCGGTACGGTGAGATTGCGAAGCGGGGACCCCGCCATTCCACCAGCAATCGACCCGCGTCTTGGGTCCGAGCATGCGGACCTCGCGAGTCTGAGAGATGGCGTGCGCGATATGTGCGATATGATGATGTGCGGACCACTCAAGAACTTCGTAAAACGCCCGATCGATGCGGAAGCCTTTGGCAATCTCTCCTCGCTGGAGACTTTCGTGCGAGCGCGGGCCGAGACGGTATATCATCCCGTTGGGACCTGTCGCATGGGTGCTGATGATGCATCGGTCGTGGACCCGAGCATGAAAGTCCGCGGTCTTGATGGTCTGCGGGTCGTCGACGGTTCGGTGATGCCAACGCTTCTAAGCGGCAATACAAACCTGCCCATTATGGCGATGGCCGAGAAAATCGCTGACGAACTTATTCACGGTGAAAGCTTTTCGCCTGAGTACCCGATCGCTGGGCAGATGCTTGCGCATGACGCGCATGGGCGCCGCCCGCCCTCCTCCTGAAAGCCTCCGTTTACCGTCCGCGGAACGCTGTAACGGTGCGAAAGCGCCCAAACCGTTTTCGTAGCTTTTGAACTCGCAGGGTACGATGGCTGATTTTGATGTTGATCTGGCAGTAATTGGTGGTGGTTCAGGCGGGGTCCGCGCGGCGCGGGTTGCTGCTAGCTATGGGGCCAAGGTCATTGTTGCTGAAGGAGATCGGGTTGGCGGGACCTGCGTCATCCGTGGCTGCGTGCCCAAAAAGCTTATGGTTTATGCTTCAGATTTCCAGAAAGAGATCGGGAACGCGGCGGGCTTCGGATGGTCGATTCCCCCAGCGAAATTCGATTGGGGAGTATTGACGGGAAATAGAGACAGGGAAGTCTCCCGTCTCGAAGCCGCATATACGTCGGCGATCGAACGGTCGGGAGCGCGCCTAGTGAAAGAGCGCGCGACGTTCCAAGACGCTCGTACCTTGCGACTTGCCAATGGGGAGACGGTGCGTGCTCGCAATATACTGATTGCCACAGGCAGCATGCCGAACCACGGGGAGGCAATACCGGGCATCGAGCATGTCATCTCGTCCGACAAGGTCTTTGAGCTTCGTGAATTGCCGAGACGGATCATAATTCAAGGAGGAGGCTACATCGCGGTTGAGTTCGCATGCATATTTGCCGGTCTCGGTTCGAAAGTGACTTTGGTTTGTCGGAGCGACAACATCCTGCGCGGTTTCGATCAAGACATAAGGACACATGTTCGGGATGCTCTGGAGCAGCAGGAGATTAGGATTGTCACTGACTGCCGGATCAAAAGAGTCGACAGGATGGACGAAAGCAGTGGCGTATTGAAAGCTAGTCTTTCAAACGCTGAACAGCTCGTCGCCGACCAAGTCATGTTTGCGATCGGACGAAAGCCCAACACTCAAGGCCTAAATCTCCAGAAATCTGGCGTTGCGCTAAGTGCTGACAGCGGCGGCGTCGCGGTCAACGAGAACTCGCAGACGAATGTGCCCCATATCTATGCGGTCGGCGACGTGACAAATCGCGTCAACCTTACCCCTGTAGCCGTGCGCGAAGCGCAGGCCTTTGCAGATTCGGTATTTGGCAAGCGTCCCACGCAGGTCGACTATACGGATATCCCGACTGCGGTTTTCTCGCGTCCGGAAGTCGGATCAGTTGGACTATCGGAGGCACAAGCCTGTGCCCGGTTTGAAAGGGTGGACATCTACAAAACGGATTTCCGGCCGATGAAGGTTGCCCTCTCCCACAGCTCCGAACGAATGATGATGAAACTCGTCGTGGATGCCGATTCCGGGAGGGTCGTCGGCTGCCATATTGTCGGATCTGGCGCTGCGGAGATCATCCAGGCAGTTGCGATTGCGATAAGAATGAAAGCCGTAAAGGAGGACTTCGATGCAACGATGGCTCTTCATCCAACTGCGGCGGAAGAACTTGTCACGATGCGGACGGCCACCAGGCGCTGCGTTCGTTAACGCATTTTGTAGCAAATCGGATTCCTCTGGCGTTACCTAAATGCGGCTGAGCAGACACGATCTCCATCAGGGCAACGACTATGTAACGATCGCATGAATTGGCCGAATACATGAACGCACCCGCCGAACGCGATATGTCTTAAAACGCTTGCGCCTGCGGGGCCATCTATACATGAAGCTCTCGATGAAGCCGTTCTGCATCGGCTTGCCCGGAGCGATGTAGTGCCATTCGACGATTCGACGCGGTTCTGATCCGCCCAGGCGAGGATGGCGTTCAAGGTGAGCTCGCTGCCATAGCTGACGATCATCCTCGGCCGGCCGCGTTCGGCGACGAGCCTGTCCAACTCGCGGGCAACCCGCATGCCGGACAACCACGTATCGACCGGTAGCGCCAGGCATTCCCTCGTGCAGTCTGCAGTCGTCGACGACGGCGAGGATACGGAAGCGGCGGCGGTAGTGTCCAGAACCTTTCGCACTTTTTCTTAAGCGACGGCTCCGTGGGTTGAGGTCTGCTCCGCGTAGAGCGGATCCATGTTCATATATTTGCGCGTCGACCACTGACTGCCGGCAATATGCCTCAGCCGGGCGGCCGCCAGGTTCAGGCAGCTCTGCCCGTCCGGGAATGCCCCCACGACGCGGGTGCGCCGTCGGATTTCTTTCATGATCCGCTTCAGCGGATTGTTGGTCCTGATCTTGAGCCAATGGCTGTCGGGGAAGGTAGAAAGTCAGGGGCTCATCGATATGCGTCTCCATTAACTCGGCCGCTTTCCCGAGCTTTTGCCGGCGTAGGTCCTCGATGATCATGGCAGCCTTCTCCTGCGCTGCTTCTCGGCTTTCCTGGGCATGGATCGCCTTGAGCATATGGCTGATTTCACGCACCTTGGTCTTTGACACGTGGCTGAACACGTTCCGGTAAAATGCACCATGCAGCGCTGCCAGCGCGCCTCGGACAGATAGTCGGCGACGCTTTCCACTAGGCCGCGGCAAGCCGCTCAAGCCGCGGTCGGTGGCGCAAGACGCCGACCAGCCGGACTTGTCCTCCTTGGCGCCTTCGCAGATGCCGGTAACCCTCGGAATTGACGGCGCTGGCCACCGGCAGCGAGACGTTGCGCACCTCGCCCGCCCAGGTCCGCTTCATCACGATGCCGTCGAGATAGAGATAGGGGTGATCGCCCTCGATCGGCGCGGTTTCGCCATTCCTCGATCTTCTCGACCCGCGTGCCTCACAGCGCCTCGGTGATGTCCTCCACGCGCCGCACCGAGACACCGGCCAGATACATCTCGATCAGCTGCCTCTTCGAGATATTGATAGACGAGCTCTTCGAGCGAGTACCTGCAGTGCTCTACGATCTCGATCGTCCGCGCCAAAGCTTCCGTGTAAAGGGGGGAAAGAGCCGCGCCATTTCTTCCGGCGGCTTCATATAACGGTCGGCGTGCCGCTCGCGCTCAAAGCCGACATCGCTGAATGCGCTGCTCGACGCGGAGGCGGACCGCTTGTGTGGCGCAGGGCGCTATGAACGCAATGAAGGCAGCCAGGACACGTGGGCCGGCAGCTACGAGCGGGCACTGCACAGGCCGGCGAGGTGACGCTGAAGGTGCCGAAGCTGCGCCGCCAGATTTTCGAGACGGCCATCATCGAGCCGCCTCTCGACCGAACTCTCACTCCGTCGATAGCGCCTCCTCGACCGTCCCGCGCACCATCGCGGCAAGGTGATCCTTGATTTGCGCTTCGTCGATCCGGATCACCTCACCCACGCCCGCATCCTTTTCGTAATCCATCCTTGCGCTCCTTCCGTCACTGTAGAAGAAGCCGTCAAATCTGAAAGTGCGAAAGATTCTTCACGTTATCGCATCGGCCGTCGGTAAGCTGGTCCGACACGAAGTCCAGCTCTCGTCGGGGCGCAGCGGCACCAGCATCGGCGCCCTGCTGCTGATCGCCCGCTTGCGGTCGCCACGCCTGCGCCACCGGTGAACTTCTCCTATCCGTAGAGCCGGAACAATTTCTTGCGGTTCACGACGAGCCCTTACCGCCTCAGCATCACGAGGAGTCGCCGTAACCGAACCCCCCTGCGCTATCGCCTTCATCCTCCCGCGAACGTCGCGGTCGTCGGGACGGCTGGTCTGTAGCGAACCGTCATGCGGCGGCAGCCGATGTCTTTACACGCCCGCCGTTCGCTCATCCCGAAGGCAAGTTCTGTTTGGAAGCCCGTCACTTTCAGCCCGTGGAGGGCTGTCCAATACCGGCCAAGGCGCGATCAACGTGTGCTACTGCCGAAAGGACCGTGCCGACCAGATACATCAAGGATAGCGATGGCGCAGTTCAGGGCGCGATCTACTCCAAAACCCATTGACTGCCAGAACTGGATATGCCAATTTGGTCGAACCAGATCGCGATGTTTCCCGAACGTATGCGCACCTGGATGGTTGGACGTTGAAAATCTCGAAGGAGGAAGCGCCGTGGCGAAGGAAAAGAGCGGCTACTATGGCACGCGTAGGAAATTCTGGACGTGGGGATATGAAGGGGAAGACAATTCCCAGGACGAAATCCGTATCATGCGAGAACGCGTGGAGCAGCGGCTTGGGATTAAGGATATCGAAGTTCTCTCGGACCCGACCCTTGATGAGATTGAACTTTATCCGTCGCGCATAAAGATTCCGCGAACGCTGGAAGACTTCTGCACCACGGAAAAGTGGGACAGAGTTGTCCATACGTACGGTAAGGGTTTCAAGGACATGACCCTTATTTACCGGCGCGATTTCAAGAAGGCTCCGGACGTCGTGGCGTATCCACGCGACGAAGAAGACATCGCCGCCATCTACGACTGGTGTGGCGAAAACGGCTATGCATGCATACCGTATGGCGGTGGATCGAGCGTCACAGGTGGCTTCTGGGGTCCCGAGCGCGACGCCTTTCCCGGCGTGGTAGTTATTGACCTGGGCAACCTCAACCAGATTCTTGAAATCGATCCTGTGTCACGCTGCGCGCGGATTCAGGCAGGCATTCTCGGGCCGGCTCTGGAAGAACAGCTGAAGCCGCACGGCCTCACCCTGCGCCATATTCCGCAATCATGGGAATTCTCGTCGCTGGGCGGCTGGATTGCAACCCGTTCGTCCGGGCACTATGCGACCCATCTCACACATATCGACGACATGGTGGAAAGCCTGCGCGTCGTAACGCCCGCGGGAACGATCCAGAATCGCCGGCTGCCAGGCTCGGGTGCAGGACCCGATCCGGATCGCCTGTTCATCGGGTCCGAAGGCACGATGGGCATCATCACCGATGCATGGATGCGTCTGCAGGGACGTGTGAAATTCCGTGCGAATGCATCGATCTCCTTCAAGTCGTTTTATGAGGGTGCCAAGGCCGTCCGTCAGATCACCCAAGCGGGACTGTTCCCGGCGAACGCTCGTTATCTCGACGAGCAGGACGCCAAATTCTACGGCGCTGGAGACGGCACCGATTCCGTCTTGCTGCTGGGCTTCGAATCCGCCGATCATCCAGTGGACGCGTGGCTGGAGCGTGGTCTCGAAATCTGCAAGGACTTCGGTGGCGTCGTGAAGCAGCGCGCGGGAACTGCGGACAACGCGCTGGAGACCAGCCGCAGCGGGCCGCAGGGTAACTGGCGGCACCAGTTCAGATATCTGCCCCGGCTGATGCATACGCGCGCTGCGATGGGTATCGTCAGCTTCACCTTTGAAACCGCCTATACTTGGGATCGGTTCGAAGAAGTCGATACCGAGATCATGCGTCGCGTACGGACGGCCCAGAAGGAACATCTTGGCGGCGGCATCGTCTGCCGCAGGTTCTCCTTCCTGTATCCGGACGGTCCGGCTCCCTACTACTCGATCATGGCTCCTTCGACACATGCCAACAGCCTTGAAGCCTATTCGATGCTTCACGATGTGGCGTCGGACGCGCTAATTGAGCTCGGTGCCACGATCACGCACCATCATGCTGTCGGCAAATCGTTCCGTCCTTGGTACGACAAGGAAGTCGATCCGTTGTTCCGCCGTGTGCTGGCGGCTGCGAAAACCGAACTCGATCCAAATTGGATGTTGAACCCTGGCCTGCTTGTTGACAAGCCGGCAGGATTGAAGATCGTCGGATAGGGATTCTTCAGCGATGATTGATCTATACTTCTGGCCAACCCCCAACGGGTATAAAGCCGCTATAATGCTTGCAGAGTTGGACTTGGAGTACCGTGTAATTCCGGTTGATATAACGGCAGGAGAGCAGTTTAATCCGGACTTCCTGAAGATCAATCCAAACAACAAGGTGCCGGCCATCGTGGATCACGATGGCCCGCACAACAAACCTTATGCGGTTTTTGAATCCGCGGTTGTACTGATCTATCTTGCGGAAAAATCAGGAAAATTCCTTTCTCAGGATCCTGAAAAACGCTATGAAACGCTAAAGTGGCTTGTCTTCCAGAATTCGACAATGGGTCCAATGCTGGGCCAAGCACACCACTTCATGGTGTATGCGGATGAGAAGATAGATTACGCCATTGAACGTTACGACCGGGAAGTTGGTCGAATATACAACATTCTCGAAAAACGCCTTGGCCAACATGAATATCTTGCCGGCGAGTATTCGATCGCTGATATCAGCACATTCCCTTGGGTTCGCACCCGAAAATTGCATCGACGCGACTTGTCGGAGTACCCGAACATTGATCGATGGTACCAAGCGATCAAAGACCGTCCGGGGGTTCGGGCGGGCATAGATACGTTGTCCGACAGCAAACGATGGGAAGCTAAGCCGGGCACCGAGGCTTGGAAGAACATGTTCGGAAAGAACGGAAGCTCGTAACAATCACACAAATCCTCCCAGGCGTCAGGCGCGGCGATCTGTTCGTCGCGCCTGCGCCGCGTAGCGGCACTTGAGGCAGCGGTTCTCCCTGCGGGGGCTAGCTCAGGATCTTGAACAATTCTGAGCGACCGTAAAGCCGTTTGAAGTCACCTACTATATCGGGCCACGAATCCGGCTGATGGATTGATTATCTACTTGACAGCCGAGGGATTGGATGACCAAATTGGATATACCAATAGCCGCGCTGAAACTATCAGGATCTGGGGAAATTGAGATGGATTTTTCGGCCGAACTGCCTCGTCGCATTCATATGATCTTGGAGGAAGGCGCGACGTTCGGTGAGTCCCGCGTCGCCTTTACAGACGAAAACGGGATTGATTGGTCCTACCGCCGGCTGATTGACACTGTCGAAGCTGTCTCTAGTGAACTGCGGGAACTAGGGATTCGGCCGGGTGATCGGATGATGATCGTTTGCGAAAACTCGATCGGGGCTATCGTTCTAATGTACGCTGCTAGCCGGTTGGATGCATGGGCGGTGCTAGCGAACGCCCGGCTCAGCAAGCATGAACTTGCTCTTATAGAAGAGGATTGCCAGCCGCGGCGTATATTTCGCACCCATCCCAACGTGTCTGCAACAGATGCGGGTGACGATAATGCTGATGTGCGGCTCTTTACTGGCATTGGCGCCGTGACGATCGGTCCGTTAAATGAGAACAGCGCGCCGGAAGAAGTACACGAAGGATCCGCAGAGCAAGTCGCCGTTCTAGTCTACACTACTGGAACCACGGGGCGCCCCAAGGGGGTTATGCTGAGCCATCGCAATCTGACTTTCGTCTCAAGCAGGGGAAGACGAACACAAACTCTTTCTCGCGACGATGTCGCCTTGTGTGTCATGCCGATATCTCATTCGTACGGGCTCGTGTTGATGCAAGGCATGTTGTACGCCGGCGCGCGCATGAAAATTATGCCGCGATTTTCATTACAAGAAGCGCTGGATGCTGTTCGCAGCGGAGAGCTGACGATTTTCAACGCCGTTCCTGCCATGCTGACCCGGGTGGTGGCACATGTCGAACAGACTGGGGAAAAGCTCACGCCTAACAACCTCCGGTACGCCTACACGGGCACCGCGCCGCTCGATCTGTCTTTGCGTAAGAATGTCGAACGGCTGTTCGGCGTAGTTCTGCAAAACGGATACGGATTGACGGAAACATCGCCGACGATCAGCCGGTCGCGTTATTCGATGGGTAGCGACGAGGTCAACATTGGTCCACCGATACAAGGGGTTGAGATCAGGATCGTCGGACCTGACGGTCTGGATGTCCCAGAGGGCCAGCCGGGAGAATTGCTAGTTAGAGGTCCCAATGTGATGTTGGGATACTATCGCCAACCGAAAGCGACCGCCGAAGTTATTGACGAGGACGGCTATCTTCATACTGGCGATATCGTCAGCCGCAACGATCGGGGCGAATTAGTCATTCAAGGTCGATCGAAGGAATTGATCATTCGCTCTGGCTTCAATGTCTATCCTCCGGAAGTCGAAGCCGCCCTAAATGCGCATCCCAGCATTCTTAACTCCGCCGTGGTCGGTCGTCCTGTTGAGGGAAATGAGGAAATTATAGCCTTCGTGGAAATGTTACCTGAAAGGCGTTGCGAGACGGATGACATTAAGTCCTTTCTGAAAAGCCGTCTTGCCCAGTACAAGTTGCCGCAGCAGATTATTGTTATGCAAAATTTGCCGATCGCTCCGAATGGAAAGATAAAGAAGAACGACTTGAAAAAATACTTGGATAATTTGAGCGATCCGATGGTCACGTGCTTCCGAGAACGCTCTGGGTCATGAGTCCGGAGCCTCCCCGACATGGTCCGCAATCCCGTAAAACTCGATATGGAGAACCCGCCCCGCCATGACCACCTTGCATGCTAACCTGATTGATGGAGCTTGGGTCGAAGGCGAAGCCGCGCCCAACATTAACCCCTCCAACACCAACGACATCGTCGGCACCTATGCGCGCGCTACGCGAGCAGACGCCCAAGCTGCGATCGCCGCCGCCAAGCGTACATTCCCGAAATGGTCGCGCACGAGCCCCTTGGAGCGCCACGCCGTTTTGCGCAAGGCGGCCGACGAAATTCTCGCCCGCAAGGACGAACTCGGTCGACTTTTGTCGCGCGAGGAAGGCAAATCACTGGCCGAGGGGGTCGGCGAAACGATTCGTGCGGCCCAAGTCTTCGATTTCTTCGCGGGCGAAACGCTCCGGCTGGCCGGCGAAACGTTGCCCTCTGTGCGTCCGGGCGTCGGAGTGGACGTGACGCGTGAGCCGGTCGGCGTAATCGCCATCATCACGCCGTGGAACTTCCCAATCGCCATTCCGGCGTGGAAAATCGCGCCGGCGCTCTGCTACGGCAATACTGTGGTATTCAAGCCGGCTGATCTCACCCCTGGCTCCGCCTGGGAGCTGGTTGACATTCTCCAGCGCGCAGGGCTGCCAAGGGGTGTACTCAATCTCGTAATGGGCCGTGGTTCAGTCGTCGGCCAAGCAATGCTCGATAGCCCCGACATAGATGCTATAAGCTTCACAGGCTCGGTGGAGACCGGCCGGCGTGTGGCGGCCTCCTGCGTCGAACACGGCAGGAAGTTCCAACTCGAGATGGGCGGGAAGAACCCGCTGGTCGTGCTCGATGATGCGGACCTCAATGTGGCGGTCGACTGCGCCGTCAACGGTGCATACTTTTTGACCGGCCAGCGCTGCACGGCTTCCTCACGGCTGATCGTGACCGAAGGCATCCACGATCGCTTTGTCTCAGCAGTTACCGAAAGGCTTAAGAGCCTCGTCGTCGACGACGCGCTCAAGCCGGGAACGCAGATCGGTCCGGTAGTGGACGAAAACCAACTCAGCCAAGACGAGAAGTATATCGCCATTGGTCGTGAGGAGGGCGCTAAGCTGGTGTGTGGAGGCGAAAGACTGAATCGTGAGACGCCCGGCTTCTTCTTGCAGCCCGCCTTGTTCACCGAGGCGACCAACAATATGCGCATCAGCCGCGAAGAGATTTTTGGTCCCGTCGCGGCGGTAATTCGTGTCAAGAATTATGAAGAGGCGCTGGAGACCGCGAACGATACGGCATTTGGCCTGTCCTCAGGGATCTGCACGGCCAGCCTGAAACATGCGACGCACTATAAGCGCAATGCCGACGCCGGCATGATTTTTGTCAATCTGCCCACTGGCGGCGTCGATTTCCATGTACCGTTCGGCGGCCGCAAGGCATCAAGCTTTGGCCCCCGCGAACAGGGCCGCTACGCCGCCGAGTTCTACACGACCGTCAAAACGGCCTATACGCTGGCCTGACGGGCTCATGCCGGTCCGCTTACCAGTCCCGGGGGATCCCCGCGCCGTGACGGCTCCGCCCACGGCGCAGGCCGCGGCTGGAGTGATTCCGCCGAGGCTGTCAACGTTTGAGCCCGCTCTATGTAGTGGCGACCTTGCCTCGCTCGGTCCGCGCGAGTGTCGACTAACACCTGTCTACCCCGACCAAGTAGCAGTCGGGCCTTTGCCCGTCTTTGAACGGCGCAAGCGTTACCGGCTCGCGCTACCGCCGCGATGGCCAGCCAGGCATTGGCGGCAGCAAGGACTGGGGGAAGATGCAGCTCGTGCAGATGGAACGCTTCGTGACGTCGAAGCATGCTCGGGATCTGCCAGATAATGCACTCTGTGATTTACTACGAGGTCGGCGCCTGAATTAGAGCAAGAGATGTTCCCACGGACCCACTAGGAAGCCGGGATACCGGGTCAACGCATCACATGCGCTCCAGTAAAACCACGTGAGAGGATTGTGAATGCAGACTTGGTTCCAGAAACTCATCGACGCCTCGTCGGTCGCCTCAACTGAGGCTTCCCTGAGGGAGGCGCTGCCGGGGCTCGTTCACGAACTCGGCTTTGACTGTTATGCCTATCTCAACGTGCAACCTGTTCGAACATATGCCGTTTCCAACTATCCGGAGGAGTGGCAGGCCCGCTATTTCGACCGCAACTATACACGTGTCGATCCGGTCGTGGCGATGGCGCGCGCGAGGATGCAGGCATTCTCTTGGACCGCAGGAAGCCCGAGGCAAGTGCGTTCAAAGGCGGTGAGAGCGTTCTACGCCGAGGCAGGCGATTTCGGGATCCGATCGGGGATCAGCGTGCCCATTAGGACCGCCTTCGGCCATATGTCCATGCTGACGCTCGCGTCGAACAGGCCGTCACTGTCGCTGGAGACGGATATCGACCAGATGGCCGCCGTCAATGCCGTCGCCTTGCTTCATGCGAGCCTGGAACACTATGACGCCAAGCCGACGGCCGCCCATTCGATCGAACTGACCGCCAAACAGTAAGCATCCGAGCAGGCACGCGGCTGAGAGACGCGCGCGTGATGTTGAGCTGAGCTATGATGCAGGGATTGGGTTTCAGGCGGCCTGCTGATGAGGCGCTGTCTCGGGCTGGC
>JAIPUZ010000127.1 GCA_022833215.1 Mesorhizobium sp.
ACGCCAAGGGCTGGAAGCCGGCCGAGACCCGCAAGCGCAACGTCACAACCGCCCTCAAGGCATACGCCGCCTTCGCAACAAGCGCAGACAAGGGCGCCGTCAGAAAACTCCCGGAGTAACGGCAGCGCCCGGCAAAACTTCTGCCTTTCACCCGGACACATAAATGCCTATGTGTCTGGGGTCGGAGGCGCCGCAGCCTAGGGGCATGCCCTGCTGCACAGACTTTTGCGGGCGAATGAACATCCATCCCAAGACACAACAACCGCTCATCCTGTCCGGACGCGACGTGACGGCGGTGCTCGGCCCCACCAATACCGGCAAGACACATCTGGCCCTCGAGCGCATGGTGGCCCACGAAAGCGGCGTCATCGGCCTGCCGCTGCGCCTGCTCGCCCGCGAGGTCTATGCAAAACTGTGCGAGAAGGTGGGTGCGGCGAAAGTGGCGCTCGTCACCGGCGAGGAGAAGATCCAGCCCGTCGGCGCCCGCTATTCGGTCTGCACCGTGGAGGCGATGCCGCGCGAGACGGATGCAGCCTTTGTCGCCATAGACGAGGTGCAACTGGCCGGCGACCTTGAACGCGGCCACATCTTCACCGACCGCATCCTCAATCTGCGCGGCCGGCAGGAGACCCTGTTTCTCGGTGCCGCCACCATGCAGGGCATCCTCCAGAAGCTGCTCAGGGGCGTGGCGGTGGTCACCCGTCCGCGCCTGTCGCATCTGGCCTATGCGGGGTCGAAGAAGCTCACCCGCCTGCCGCGCCGCACCGCCATCGTCGCCTTCTCGGCCGACGAGGTCTACGCCATCGCCGAGCTGATCCGCCGCCAGCAGGGCGGCGCGGCGGTCGTGCTCGGCGCGCTGTCGCCCCGCACCCGCAACGCGCAGGTGGCGCTCTACCAGAACGGCGATGTCGATTATCTGGTCGCCACCGACGCCATCGGCATGGGCCTCAACCTCGATGTCGATCACGTCGCCTTCGCCCAGAACCGCAAGTTCGACGGCTACCTGTTCCGCCAGCTCACCGCCGCCGAGCTCGGCCAGATCGCCGGACGCGCCGGCCGTCACATGCGCGACGGCACCTTCGGCGTCACCTCACGCGTCGACCCTTTCGACGACGATCTGGTCCGCAAGATCGAGAGCCACGATTTCGAACCGGTGAAGGTGCTGCAATGGCGCACCGCCAGTTTCGACTTCGCCAGCCTCGATGCGCTGCGCCGCTCCATCGAAACGCCGGCCCCGGTGGAAGGGCTGACGCGCGCCCTGCCCGCCGTCGACGCTCAGGCGCTCGAGTATCTCGCCCGCGACGAGGATATCCGCAAGCTCGCCGGCAAGCCCGAGCGCGTGGCCATGCTATGGGACGCCTGCGCGCTTCCCGACTATCGCCGCATCTCGCCCGCCCAGCATGCCGACCTGATCGCATCGATCTACACGGACCTCGCCCGGCACGGCCATGTCGACGAAAACTACATGGCCGAACAGGTACGCCGCGCCGATACGACCGAGGGCGATATCGACACGCTGTCGGCCCGTATCGCCCAGATCCGCACCTGGACTTTCGTGTCGAACCGGCCCGGCTGGCTGGCCGATCCGGCACACTGGCAGGAAAAGACACGCGAAATCGAGGATAGATTGTCGGATGCGCTCCATGACAGGTTGACGAAACGCTTCGTAGACCGCAGGACTTCCGTGCTCATGCGCCGCCTTAGAGAAAACACCATGTCCGAAGCCGAAATCAGCCCTGCCGGTAGCGTCCTCGTCGAGGGGCATCATGTGGGAGAATTGCAGGGATTCCGCTTCACCGCGGACCAGAGCGCCGGGGGCGAAGCCGCCAAGGCCGTGCGCGCGGCCGCCCAGAAGGCGCTGGCTGCCGAATTCGAAACCCGCGCCGACCGTTTTGCCGCCTCCGGCAACAATGACATTGCACTGGGCTCCGACGGCGTGCTGCGCTGGATCGGCGCGCCCATCGGCACGCTGGTGGCGGGCGAGGATGCGCTGCGTCCGCGCCTGGTCCTGCTGGCCGACGAACAGCTCACCGGCCCGGCGCGCGACAAGGTCGCTGCGCGCGCCGAGCGTTTCGTCACCTTCCAGATCGAAAGCCAGCTGAAGCCGCTGGTCGACCTGAAATCCGCAGACCAGCTTTCCGGCATCGCCCGCGGCATCGCCTTCCGGCTGGTCGAAAATCTGGGCGTGCTCAACCGCCGCGACATCGCCGAGGACATGCGCTCGCTGGATCAGGAAGGCCGCGCGGCACTTCGCCGCCTCGGCGTCCGCTTCGGCGCCTATCACGTCTTCGTGCCGGCCCTGCTGAAACCCGGCCCCGCCCAGCTGGTGACCCTGCTGTGGGCCCTGCAGAACGACGGCAAGGACAAGGTCGGCTTCGGCGATGTGGTCAATGCGCTGGCCACCGGCCGCACCTCGCTGGTCGTAGACCCCACCTTCGACCGGAATTTCTATCGCCTTGCCGGCTACCGCAGTCTCGGCCGCCGCGCCGTGCGCGTGGATATCCTGGAACGGCTTGCCGATCTCATCCGCCCCGCCATCAACTGGAAGCCGGGCCTCGGACCGCGACCCGATGGCGCCTTCGACGGCGGCACCTTCACGGTCACGCCGCCGATGATGTCGATCCTCGGCGCCACTGCCGAGGACATGGAGGAAATCCTGAAGGGGCTCGGCTACCGCGCCGACCCGAAGCCGGCCGACGAGGTGAAAGCGAAGGTCGATGCCTTCGATACCGCCGTGCGTGAAGCCGCCGAGGCAAAGGCGGCAGCCGAAGCCACGCAGGCAGCGACGGTGGAAGATGCATCTGAAACGTCCGAACCTGCCGCGCAGGACGAGCAGGCCGTTGCCGATGCGGATGCTGCCGGGCCGGCACCATCCGAATCGCCGGAGCAGGCTCCTGTGGAGACGGCGCAGAGCGAGGTCGCCGACGAAACGGAAGCATCCGCAAGCGAAGAGCCCCGGCCGGTTGCCGAAGTGGCTGAAGTTCCGCCGGCTGCACAGCCGGACGAAGGTGCGGGCGAACCTTCCGTCGAGGCACAGCCCGCTGAACCCGCAGAAGAGCCGAAACCGGTATTGATCTGGCGGCAGGGCCGGTTCGAGCGGCAGCATCAGCGGTCCGGCGGTCGCCATGGACAGCGTGGCCAGCAGGCGCGGAGCGAGCGTCCGGAAGGCGGCGAAGGCCGCAAGAAGGACGACAACCGCCGCTTCGACCGCAACCGCAAGGGCGGCAAGCCGGGCGGCGACCGTTTCGAACGCAAGGGCGACAGGCAGGACGCCAAGGGTGGCGGCAAGCCGAAGTTCGAGCCGCGCAAGCGGGACGAGCGCCCTGCCCGCATCGATCCGGATTCGCCCTTCGCCAAGCTCGCCGCCTTGCGCGACCAGCTGAAGAAGTAGCCGCGGGGCGCCGATGGGTGCAGCCGACCGTCAACGTATCGACAAATGGCTGTTCTTCGCGCGCGTCGTGAAATCGCGTTCGCTCGCCGCCAGGCTGGCCGTCAGCGGCCGAGTGCGCATCAATCGCGACAAAGCATCGCAGGCTTCCGATCTGGTGAAGCCCGGCGACGTGCTGACGATCACGCTTGATCGTCGCATTCTGGTCTGGAAGATTGTCGACACTGGCATAAGGCGCGGCCCCGCACCGGAGGCCCGCCTGCTTTATGAAGACCTTTCGCCTGCCCCCTCGCAGACGGAAATTCCGGATATGCAGGCGCCTTTGCGCGAGGCTGGAAGCGGTCGTCCAACCAAGAAGGAACGCCGTCTCACCGACCGATTGCTGAAGCGGGAATAGCATCCCGCCTCTTCTGGCCAGAACGCAAAATCATTCCGCTGGAGACGTTGTGGCGCATCGACTTCGGCTTGAAAGCAAGGGGCAAAGGCGTTACCTCACCCCTCGATGACGCGCCCCGAAACTGCTTGTGGGGGGTGCAGCGGAGCCTTGCATGACCTACGTAGTCACCGACAATTGCATCAAGTGCAAATACACCGACTGTGTCGAAGTGTGTCCGGTCGACTGCTTTTATGAAGGCGAGAACATGCTCGTCATCAATCCCGACGAATGCATCGATTGCGGCGTTTGCGAACCCGAATGCCCGGCCGACGCCATTCGTCCGGACACGGAGCCCGGCCTCGATAAATGGATCGAGCTCAATGCCGAATACTCGGAGAAATGGCCGAACCTGACCGTCAAGAAGGACGCCCTTCCCGAGGCCCCGGAATTCGACGGGCAGACCGGCAAGCTGGAGAAGTATTTCTCTTCCGAACCCGGCAGCGGTGACTAGCACTTTATTTTATCGTCGTGCCTTTACGAATGGCAGGCATGCTTGCGCTGCACGGCAGTTGCCGTTAGCGTGTGCAGCAAAATCTTGATTCTCGCGACTTTTTGTGTTATCAATACGCCAACATGCCGGTGACACAACGTCGATTTATGGCGCGAACGCCCTAATCACTGAAAGGTGAATCTCCCAATCCGGACCAGAGCAATCTGGACCACGAGGTCGTTTAGCGCCCCATGGGTCCTCAGCTTCTTCCGGATAGTTCACCGTTGCGCGGCAGATGCCGGCTGGTCCGGCCCCACTGTGTACGGTCGGCGTGTCGCCGGCCACAACAAGGAGTCTATGGCGTAATGGCAACCAGCACCCCGCAGAAGAAGTCTGCTCCCACGCGTCAGGGTTTCAAGAGCGGCGAGTTCATCGTCTATCCCGCCCATGGCGTCGGCCAGATCGTAACCATCGAGGAGCAGGAAGTAGCCGGGCACAAGCTGGAATTGTTCGTCATCGATTTCCAGAAGGACAAGATGCGGCTGAAGGTTCCGGTGGCCAAGGCCACCTCCATCGGCATGCGCAAGCTGTCGGAGACCGACTATGTCGACCGCGCCCTGAAAGTGGTTCAGGGTCGCGCCCGCGTCAAGCGCACCATGTGGTCGCGCCGTGCCCAGGAATACGATGCCAAGATCAATTCCGGCGATCTGATCTCGATCTCGGAAGTCGTGCGCGATCTCTACCGCGCCGAAAACCAGCCCGAGCAGTCCTACTCCGAGCGTCAGCTCTATGAGGCCGCCCTCGACCGCATGGCCCGCGAGATCGCCGCCGTCAACCGCATGTCGGAGACCGAGGCGGTGCGCCTGATCGAGGTGAACCTCAACAAGGGTCCCAAGCGCGGCGCCAAGGCCGACAACGAGGAAGGCGAGCAGGAAGAAGCCGCCTGATCCATCGGCAGGAGCAATTTCAGCAAAAGTGTGAAAACGGTTTTGCGTTCGCAATTGCGTCGCCTGGAGCAGGTCGCCCGAAAGTGGGAATCGGTTTCGGGGCAACGACATGCGTAAAACAGGAACCTGAAGCGTAAGGAGCGGATCTGAAAGATCGCGACACGCTTTGGGAAGCCATCCGGTTTCAAACAATCCGCGGGTCGCAAGGCCCGCGGATTTTCTTTGAGCGGATTTACCGGACCGGCGCGTGGCCGAAGATCGTCTCCAGGAATTCGCCGAGCCAGCGCCGGAGATGCATGTCCCAGATCAGGCGGCCGCCGAGATGGTCGCGGCCGGGCTGAGCGCCGGGAAGCGTGAAGCGATGCGCCCCGTGCACCACCCAGCGATGCATCATCGCCTGCGTCAGCTCGCCGTGGAACTGGATGCCGTAAGCGTTCTCGCCATAGCGGAAAGCCTGATTTGGATAGGTCTCGGCGGTGGCGAGCAGCGTGGCGTCCGAAGGCAGCGTGAAGCCTTCGCGGTGAAACTGGTAGACCATTTCGGGCCAGTGCAGCAGCTGCCGGCCATGACCGGTGGCCTCGATGGGGTACCAGCCGATCTCGACCAGCCCGCGCCCATGCCCTTCCACCTTGCCGCCCAGATGCTTGGCAAGCATTTGCGCGCCGAGGCAGATGCCGAGAAACGGCTTCTTCTCCTTCAGCGGCACGCGCATCCAGTCGGTTTCGCGCCTGACGAACTCGTCGGGATCGTTGGCGCTCATCGGCCCGCCGAAGACCACGGCACCGGCGTGGCCATCCAGCGTTTCCGGCAGGGGATCGCCCAGCGGCGGACGCCTTATGTCGAGATCGAACCCGCGCTCGACGAGCATGTGCCCGACGCGGCCGGGGCTCGACGTTTCCTGATGCAGAACGGTCAGTATTCTCGGACGGGCTCTGGCAAGCATCTGAACAGAATCAGGCGGCAGTTAGCCGGATTATGGCCCAACCCTATTCTTCATCAAGCAGTTTCGCACCGTCCGGCAGGCTTGCCGCCACCTTGCGGCGGGCGGCGATGCGATCCTGCCGCTCCACATCCAGCAGTTCGGCGACCCGCCATACCGTGTTGTCTTCAAGCTCATGCAGCTCGCCATCGGCGAAGACGATCTCCCACATCAGCCCGATGAAAGCCTTGCGTCCCTCAACGTCGAGATGACGTTTCAACACGCTGGTAAAAGCGTAAAGATCGACGGCCTCGCGGTCCGCCTGTTCGCCGGCCAGCGCCAGTTCGTCCAGCTCGGCTCCGGACAGGGAATAGCTTTCACCGAGCACGGTCTTGAAACGCTCCCACTCGGCGTCCTGCCGCACGCCATCGACATTCATGACATGATAGAGCAGGGCCGAGGCCGCCACACGCGGATCGTCATCGCGCGGGCGACGGCCGGAGCCGCCGGGAATATCCTTCAGGAAAGACAGGAACCGATCGAACATCAGAACAGCTTGAACCTCGCGGTTTCGGGCTCGCGATCTTCATCCGGGTCGACGCCCGGATCGTCCGGCAGGCGCGGCATGAAATCCTGCCGGTGCGCGCTTTCGACATCCGGCGGCAACGGCGGCTTGTCTGCCTCCGCCTTCTTCCCGGGTTCCGGACGAGGCGGAGCCGGCTTCGCCGCCTCCGTGACCACGATCGGCTTTTCGGAAACCGGCTTCCCGGGAAGATCCGTCTTCTCCGGCACCTCCACGACGGGCTTTTCAGGCGCCGGCGCGCCGGCTTCGATGACCTCGGCCACCTCGCCCAGCCGTTCCTCCGTCGCCGGCGCGGGGATGGCGGGAACGGACCTGCCGGCTTCTTCGTCAGCGCCGCTGTCGATCAGGTGGCCCAGCCGCTCGACCGGGGCACGCCATTCGAAGGCGTCGAGCCTGCCGGTGACGGGCGAGACCGGTGCCCAGTGCTCGGCAACCACGCCGTCGGCAACCCATGCCGGGTCGCGAGGCGCCCGCACCGCCTTTGCCAGCCATTGCCGCACCTTGCCTTCATCGCCGGTTTCCGCCTCCTCGATGTCGGCCAGCAGCAGATACGCGCCCTCGCGCGCATCGAGGCGGATAGCGGCCTCCGCCTCCGCGCGCGCGGAGCGATAGTCGTTCGCATCGAAAGCCGCCCGCGCCACCGCGAGCGAGGCTTCGGCATGGTTCTTCTTCATGTCCTGCAGCTTGCGCGCCCGCTTGAGCCGGTCGAGCACGGCATCGCCCGACCGGGCATGAACATAGAGATCGGCCACTTCCGGGTGCGGCGCAGCCCGCCACACATGCTCAAGTATCTTCGATGCCTTGCGCACGTCGTCGTTGCGAAGCAGCACCTTTGCCGCTGCAAGGGCCGCCGGCACGAATTCCGGCTGGAGCTTGTTGGCTTCCAGCGCGGCCGCCTTTGCCGCCGCCGGATCGGTGTCCATCACATCGGCCGCCTTGGCGGTCAGAAGCACGGCCCGCTGGCGGTTGGCCACGGCGGGTTCGATCCGCTTCGTCGATTTCTGCGCCGCCACCAGCTCCAGCGCGCCATCCCACTGGCATCGCGCCGCAAGCTCCTCGATGGTCGACTCTGTCGCCCAGCCGAGCTGCGGTGCGACGGCGGCCGCTCGACCGGCGTAATGACGCGCGGCATTGCGGTCCCCAAGGCGCTCGGCTTCGAGATAGAGGCCACGCAGGCCAAGCAGGCGCGTCTCCGGATCGTCGAGCATGGCTTCGAACTTGCGGCGCGCCGCATCGTGGTCGCCTTCCAGCAGCGCCGTCTGCGCTTCAAGAAGGTGGATCAGCGGTTCCTGATCCGCATTGATCAGCTTGCCCGCTTCCTTGCCCTTCTTGCGCGCCAGCGCGGCGTCGCCCGCCCCTGCCGCGATCATGCCCGTGGACAGCGCCTGATAGCCGCGATCACGCCGCCGGACGCGAAAATGCCGGGCAATCGCATAGGGACTGTTCCAGATCGACCTGACCAGCCACCATGCGATCATCGTCGCCGCCACCACGGCGACAACCCCCACCGCCGCGACCATCAGGCTCACCTGATAGCGATAACCGCTGAAGGTGACCACCATGTCGCCGGGCCGGTCGGCGAGCCATGCGAAACCGAGGCCCAGCGCCAGAACGACAAACAGATAGAACAGGATGCGGATCATCTGTTATCCCTCGCCCCCGCTCATCGTTTTGGCCACCAGCGCATCGACCTGGGTTTCCGCCTCCATGCGGGACCTGAGCGCAGTCGCGAAATCCGCGCCCGCCGCCTTCACGGCCTCGGGCAGGGTCTCGTATTCGGAAAGCGCAGCGGCAAAGTCGTTCCGGTTCACGGCAGCCTCGAGACGCGCGACGGTCTCGGGCACGCCGGCCCCTTCGACGGCCCCGATGGGTCGTACCTTGACCAGCGATTCCGCGCTCGACATCAGACGCTGTACGAACCCCGCATTTTCATCGACGGGCTTGTCGGCCGTCACCATGGCATCCGCCGCAGCGGCGACCTGAGAGGCAATCTCGCTGCGCGTCGCCACGCCCTTTTCCGCGTAAGCGCGCAAGGCATCGAGTTGCGGAGCCTCCGGTGAGATCGCCGCAAAAGTTTCCAGTTCGGCCTTGAACGGCGCGCCGCGCTCCAGCGCCGATTTCAACGCCGATGCGGCAATGGCGAGCGCAATCCTCGGCTGGTCGGCCTGTTCCTCGACCTTGCCGGAAACGGTGGCGAGCGAGCGATCCAGCGCATCGAGACGGCTGGCCTGCTGCTCGGCGCCGTCGCCCGCGGCACGCACCTGCTGTTCCAGAGCTGCAAGCCTGTCGTTGATCGGCGTCAGGTCGACGGCTTCCGGTTGCGCGGCCGCGCCCAGCGCGGCGACGGAGGATTCGATTTCCCCGACCTTCCGCGACAGCTCCGCCAACGCCTCATTGTCGCCACCGCTGGCCGCACCGGCCTGGGCCGCACTCTTCAGGGAAGCCAGCTCGCTCCTGAGCTGGCCGAGATCCGCGGAAAGGCTTTCGATCCGCTGCGCGGAACCGCCATCGTCGCGGGCTGCGGCGAGATCGGACACCTGCGCCTGCAATTCCGCGATCTGGCTGCTGCCGGCAGTATTTGCACTTCCGCCGCCCGGAGCCCCCAGTATGCCGGCATATTGCAGGGCGCCCGCACCGGCCAGCGCCACCACGCCGCCGACGAGGCCCGCCGCAAGCAGGCCCATGCCGCCACGCCGGGCGGGCTCGGGCTGCGATGCCGGCCGGGCAGGCGGCTCATCTGCTTCCGCTGAAGGTTCTGAGGCCGGCGATGGCGCGGGTTCTTCAGCGAAGCTATAGTCCCGCGCATGGCTCTCTGCCGCCGGCCCGGAAGGCGCTTCGGTCGGTGCCTCCCCGGCCTGTGCCGCCTCGACGGTCTCCGGTGGCGTCTGCGCCGGCGGGACAGCCCCGGACACAGCTTCGGCCCCGGCCGGATCGTCCTTCCCGATGCGCGAGACCTGATCCGCGTCCAGATCGATGGTCACTGGATCGCGGCTGCTCTTCGAGTGGCGCGTTTTCGGCGTCTTGACCATGCCGGCTCCCCATTCTGCATGCCGCCCTGACGGCGTCGGATTTCAGGAAAAGGTCTAGCACACCTCAGGGCAGTGAAAAGGGGCGGTGTGATGACGCGCCCCCGCCCCTGTGCCCCAGACGGCTCGCCAGAAGCTCCAGCAACGCCCGTTCTTCGGGATGTCCGGCCACGTTCACCATGGCGGCAGGTTCCTCGCCCAGCCCGCCCGCGACGCGTTTCGACAAGGCGAAAAACTGCGCGTTCGCAAACAGCGGGCGCAGACCATCCCGATGCAAAAGCCCCTGCATGGCCTGTGCCGCGACCGCCGAATACAGCAGAACGGCCTCCACCGGACGCCTGTCCAGCGCTTCACCGACACTTGCTTCATCATATGCGGTCGTCACCGTATCGTAGACCTCCAGCGCATCGACACGAACGCCCGATGCGGACAATCGTTCCTCGAAGCCGGGAAAGCGCACCCGTCCGCACAGGTAGACGAGACTGCCGGAAAATGTGCCGGCAATGCGCCCGGCAAGCCCGCCGGCATCGCCCGGCCCTTGCGTAACATGGGCAAACCCTGCCTGACGCGCCGCCCCGGCCGTGCGCGCGCCGACCGCATGACAGGGCAGATGGACCAGCCTGCCGATCAGGCCGGGCGCTGCATGGCGCAGCGCATTGGCGCTGGTCACGGCCACCGCGCCGGCGTCGGCCGGAACGGAAGAAGCATCGATGTTCAGGGTAACGGTGTGCGAAAGCGGCAGCACCACGGGCTCGAAGCCCAGCCCGGCCAGCCGGGCCGCCGTGCGCGCGGCGCCCGGTTCGGGCCGGGTGACGAGAACGCGCGTCAGAACCAGCCCTCGAAGAACTGCGCGCCGGCCTTCTGGCGCACATCCGCGCCGGCCTGCGTGCCGATGGCGGCTGCATCCGCGACGCACCCTTCCGCGCCGATCTCATGCCATGTCGTGCCGTCCGGTGTGATGATCAGGCCACGGAAGCTCAGCCTGTCGCCTTCGATGACCGCATGGCCGGCGATCGGGGTGCGGCAGGAGCCGTCGAGCGCCGCGAGGAAAGCGCGCTCGCAGGCCAGAGCCTGCCCCGTCGCCTCATCGTGAATAGGAGCCAGCATGCGCGCCACTTCCGCGTCGCTTTCACGATGCTCGATGCTGATCGCACCCTGACCCGGCGCGGGCGGAAAGCTGTCCACCGGCATGATATCGGTGACGACATGCTCCATCTTCAGCCGCTTCAGGCCCGCCAGCGCCAGCATGGTGCCGGAAACGATGCCCTCTTCCAGCTTGCGCAGACGGCTTTGAACGTTGCCGCGAAACGTCACCACCTCGATATCCGGCCGCATGCGGCGGATCAGGGCCTGCCTCCGCAGCGACGACGATCCGAATTTCACGCCCTGCGGCAGGTCCATGATCGAGGATGCGGACAAGCTGATGAAGCAGTCGCGCACGTCCTCGCGCGGCAGGAAGGTGGACAACACCAGACCGGGCGGCAACGTGGTCGGCATGTCCTTGGAGGAATGCACGGCGATGTCGATGCGCCCGTCATAGAGCGCGTCCTCCAGTTCGCGGGTGAACAGGCCCTTGCCCCCGGCTTCCGAAAGCGGGCGATCCTGTATGGTGTCGCCGGTGGTGGTCAGCGGCACGATCTCGAAGCTCCGCTCGTCCAGCCCGTGCGCCGCCATCAGCCGGTCGCGCGCCTCGTGCGCCTGCGCCATCGCCAGCGGACTGGCCCGCGTCCCGATCTTCAGCACGGCTTGCCCCTTTTCCATCAAGACCCCATTTCATCGGGGCCGCTGTTTCATCGAGGTTTGCATGACACACGGTCCGTGATAACCCCGGCGACGATTATGATCGGCCTTCTCCTATCGGGGAAAATGTTCAGGGGCAACTTTGAGGATCGCGACGAAGTGATACGCGTGCTGGGCATCGAGACGAGTTGCGACGAGACGGCGGCAAGCGTCGTCATGCTCGACGATGCGTCGGCAGGCGCGGAAGTGCTGTCACCCCGGAGCCTGTCCCCCCGAATCCTGTCCAACGTGATCCTGAGCCAGGTCGAGGAGCACGCGGCCTTCGGCGGGGTGGTGCCGGAAATCGCCGCGCGCGCCCATGTCGAGGCGCTGGACGGTATCGTCGAGGCAGCGCTGGCGGATGCGGGCGTCACGCTGGCCGATGTCGACGCCATCGCCGCCACCGCCGGCCCCGGCCTCGTGGGCGGGCTGATCGTCGGCCTGATGACCGCCAAGGCCATCGCCGCCGCCGCGGGCAAGCCGCTCATCGCCGTCAACCATCTTGAAGGCCATGCGCTCACCGCCCGCCTCACCGACGGGCTCGAATTCCCTTATCTGCTGCTGCTGGTCTCGGGCGGCCACACCCAGATCGTGCGCGTGGCCGGCGTCGGCGACTATCGCCGCTGGGCCACGACCATCGACGACGCGCTGGGCGAGGCCTTTGACAAGGTGGCCAAGATGCTGGCCCTGCCCTATCCCGGCGGCCCCAATGTCGAGAATGCGGCGGCGAAGGGCGACCCGACTCGTTTCGCCTTCCCCCGCCCGATGAAGGGATCGGCCCAGCCCGATTTTTCATTTTCCGGTCTCAAGACCGCCGTGCGGCAGGCCGCGACGGCGATAGCGCCCCTGTCCGAACAGGATGTAGCCGACATCTGCGCTTCCTTTCAGGCCGCCGTCGCGGATGCACTGGCCGACCGCGTTGCGCGCGCCCTCCTGCGCTTCCGGACGGACTATCCCGACAAGGTGGAACCTGCGCTGGTGGTGGCCGGCGGCGTCGCCGCCAACCGTGCGATCCGCGAAACGCTGGAACGCCTGTGCGCCGAAAACGGCTTCCGTTTCGTCGCCCCGCCGCACAGGCTGTGCACCGACAACGCCGCCATGATCGCATGGGCCGGCATCGAGAGGCTGAACGCCGACATGGCCGATACCGACGCCTTCGATTTCGCGCCACGCTCGCGCTGGCCGCTGGACGAGGTGTCCACGCCGGTGGTCGGTTCCGGCAGACGGGGAGCCAAGGCATGAACGGGAAAGCCATATCGCGAACCGCCGTTCTGGGAGGCGGAGCCTGGGGCACGGCGCTGGCGCTGGCCGCCCTCCATGCCGGCCATGCGGTGCGCCTGTGGGCGCGCAATGCGCAAATGGCCGCGGCAATCGCAAAGGGTGAAAACCCGCGCTATCTGCCGGGCATCTCATTCGACACCGGCATCACATCGACCACCGATCTGCAAGCGGCCCTTGCCGATGCCGATTGCGTGCTTTCGGTCACGCCCGCTCAGTCGCTGCGCAGCGTGCTCGGCGAGGTGAAGTCGCATATCCGGCCCGGCATTCCGCTGGTGCTGTGCGCCAAGGGCATCGAGCGCGAGACGGGCGCGCTGCTGTCGTCCATCGTCACGGAAATCCTGCCCGGCAACCCCGTGGCAGTGCTGTCAGGCCCGAGTTTCGCGGCCGATGTGGCACGCGGCCTGCCCACGGCTGTGGTCGTGGCCGCCGGGGACGACGCGCTCGCCATGGACCTTGCCGCGCGCTTTTCGGCCCGCAACCTGCGCTGCTATTCGAGCGACGACGTCGTTGGCGTGGAGCTCGGCGGCGCGCTGAAAAACGTCTTCGCCCTCGCCGCCGGGGCCGTGGTCGGCGCCGGGCTTGGAGCCAGCGCGCAGGCCGCCATGGTCACGCGCGGATTTGTCGAACTGCGCCGTCTGGGAGCGGCCTTCGGCGCACAACCGGAAACGCTGATGGGCCTTTCCGGGCTCGGCGACCTCATGCTCACCTGCTCTTCCACCCAGTCGCGCAACTTCACCTATGGCGTGGCGCTGGGCCGCGGGGAATCGCTCGAAGGCCGTCCGCTGGCCGAAGGCGTACCGACGGCGGCGATCGCCGCACGCCTTGCCGCCCGGCACGGCGTGGAAGCCCCCATCATCTCGGCAGTTGCCGCGATCCTTGCCGGAGCCATCACCGTCGGCGAGGCGGTGGAAGCGCTGATGACGCGCCCCCTCAAGCACGAAAACACGATCTAGGAGCTAGACGAAATGCTGTTTGCCCTCATCTGCAAAGACAGGCCCGGAGCGTTGCAGGTCCGGCTCGATACGCGGCCGGCGCACCTCGCCTGGCTTCAGGGCCTGAACGAGGCGAAGAAGGTCGCCTTCGCGGGTCCGTTCCTGAACGACGACGGCAAGCCGGAAGGCAGCCTCGTGGTGATCGAAGCGGATGACAGGGCCGAAGCCGAAGCTCTCGCAGCCCGCGACCCCTATGCCGAAGCCGGCCTTTTCGAAAGCGTCGAGGTGCGCTGCTGGAACTGGGTCGTCAACAAGCCCGCAGGCTGAAGGGAGCGCGTTCGCAATGAACCACTGGCTGTTCAAATCCGAGCCGTTCAAGTTCTCCCTCGACGACCTGAAGACGAAGGGCGAAAAGGGCGAGGAATGGGACGGGGTGCGCAACTATGCCGCCCGCAACAATATGCGCGCCATGCAGATCGGCGATCTCGGCTTTTTCTACCATTCTAATGAGGGGCTGAACGTCGTTGGCATCGTCGAGGTCTGCGCGCTCGCCCACCCCGACAGCACGGCAGACGACCCGCGCTGGGAATGCGTCGATATCCGCTATGTGCGCGATATGCCCAACCCGCCCACTCTGGCCGACATCAAGGCCAATCCGAAGCTTTCGGAAATGGCGCTGGTGCGTCTCGGCCGCCTCTCCGTCCAGCCGGTCACGCGCGCGGAATGGGAAGAGGTTTGCCGCATGGGCGGCCTCGTGCCTGCCCCATGAAACTGACGGCGCGGACGGCAGAGACCTTCATCCGCGCCAATACGGCGATGCTCCAGCCGCCGCATGTGCCGGAAATTGCCCTGCATCTCGCGCATGAGGCGCACGATCTGTGGCAGCGCACCGAGGAGGAACTGGCCGAAATCGGTCTTCCTCCCCCATTCTGGGCCTTCGCCTGGGCTGGCGGACAGGGGCTTGCCCGCCATATTCTCGACCACCCTGAAATCGTTCGGGGCACGAAGGTTCTGGATTTCGCTTCCGGTTCCGGCCTTGTCGCCATTGCGGCGGCCAAAGCCGGCGCGGCAAGCGTGGTTGCCGCCGACATCGACCCGTTCTGCGAAACGGCGATCCGCCTCAATGCCGAAGCCAATGCGGTTTCCGTCGCCTTCGACGGCATGGATCTCGTCGGATCGGATGGCGGCTGGGAGGTGGTGCTTGCCGGCGACGTGTTCTACGAGAAGCCGTTCGCGCAGCGGCTGATCCCGTGGTTCGGGGCGCTCACGGCGCGCGGTGCGCAGATTCTGGTCGGTGACCCCGGCCGCTCCTATCTCCCGAAAGCGGGACTGGAAAAGCTTGCCGTCTATGAAGTTCCCGTTACGCGGGCACTGGAGGATGCCGAGGTCAAGCGAACCACGGTGTGGCGCTTTACCAGCAGCCCTACCTGACCACTTTCAGTACCGTGCGCCGCGACAGATGCGGCAGCAGCCGCTCCATGTCGCGGCGGCTGATGGCGACGCAGCCCTCGGTCGGCTTGTAGCCCGGCCGCGCCAGATGGAAGAATATGGCGCTGCCCCGGCCGCGCTTTCGCGGCGCGATGTTCCAGTCGAGAACCAGGCAGGCGTCGTAGAGATGGTCGGCGCGTTGCATGGTCTCGTGGCCCGCCTTGTAGGGCAGCCGCACCGGCCGGTTGTAGTTGCGGTCCTGCGGCGCGTCGCACCAGCCGAGCGCCGCATCGGAGGCAGCCATGGGCAATCGTGTCCGGCGCGCGGGCGCAAAGCGGTCGCTGCGAAAATAGCCGGACAGAAAGCGCATGACGGCCAGCGGCGTTGCCCCGTCGCCCTCACGCTTGTTCGAGGTGATGCCGCCCCTGCCCAGCGCGCACGAAAAAACCAGATGCCCGGCCTGCAACAGCCCCTGCGTGGGGTTTCCCGGACGCGCACGCACCACCAGAGCCGAAAGGCTGCCGGGGAAAGTTTCAGTCGCGGCATTGCGTCCGCGCATTTTCCTGTATGATCTGGCCACGGAACAAATCGGTGTGATCGGAAGTTTGCCGGTCATCTTCCGCAAAAAGCCGCCTCGGTCAACCTGAAGCCGCAGGACCAGCAACAAGAACGGACTGATCCATGACCTCAAGGACCATACTGATTGTCGATGATGACGACGACCTGCGTGAGACGCTGGTCGAGCAACTGTCGCTCTACGAGGAGTTCGACGTGTTGCAGGAAGCCAGTGCCGCCCGCGGCATATCCACGGTGCGCAACGGCCTGATCGATCTGCTCATCATGGACATCGGCCTTCCCGACATGGACGGGCGCGAGGCGGTGAAGATGCTCCGCAAGAACGGCTTCAAGGCCCCGATCATCATGCTGACCGGCCACGATACCGACTCCGATACGATTCTGGGACTGGAAGCCGGCGCCAACGACTATGTGACCAAGCCGTTCCGCTTCGCGGTGCTGCTGGCCCGCATCCGCGCCCAGCTTCGCCAGCATGAGCAAAGCGAGGACGCCACCTTCACGGTCGGTCCCTACACGTTCAAGCCCAGCCAGAAGCTGCTGATCGACCAGCGTGGCGGCAAGATCAGGCTGACCGAAAAGGAAGCCGCGATCATCAAATATCTCTACCGCGCCGACCAGAAGGTCGTCACCCGCGACGTTCTGCTGGAGGAGGTGTGGGGGTACAATTCCGGCGTCACCACCCATACGCTCGAGACCCATGTCTATCGCCTGCGCCAGAAGATCGAGCGCGATCCGTCCAACGCCGAGATTCTCGTTACGGAAAGTGGGGGCTACAAGCTGGTTCCTTAAGCAATTTCAGGTGTATTAACCGATAGTGATTCGGGGCGGGTCGTCGGTGGAGGGAACGGCCTGTCGATACGGGGACATAGCTGATGGCGCTGGATGATGACATCCGCATCCTGTCTGGCGTGGAGCTTTTTGCCGACTTCACGCGCGAACAGTTGCGCCTGCTCGCCTTCGGTGCCGAAACCACGACCCTGCAAGCCGAACGCAAGCTCTATCGCGAAGCCGACGAGGCCGATTGCGCCTACATCATCATCAGCGGCAGCATCGCGCTCTATCACGAGGACGATGCGGAAAGAACGCCGATCGCGCTGGCCGGAACCGGCGAGATTCTGGGTGAAATGGCCCTCATTTCCGACACGAGGCGCATGACCAGCGCCTTCGCCCGGACCGACACGCAGGTGCTTCGGCTGAACCGGTCGATGTTCCGGCGCATTCTGGAAGAATATCCGGAGGTGGCCGTGCATCTGCATGGCCGTATCCTGCAGAGATTTCAGGCGCTCGTGGAGCGTATCGAAGGCATGGCGCCGCGTTTCGAGGAATAAGGCCGGCGGCCGGAAGCCTGTCGCGCTCCCTCGGATGCGCTTCCTACGCTTCAAGGCTCAGAGGTCGAAGCGCGCGATCACCGGCACATGGTCGGATGGCCGCTCCCATCCGCGCGCTTCGCGCAGGATTTCGTAGCCGGAAAAATGCGACACGAGATTGGACGACGACCATACATGGTCGAGGCGGCGACCCCGGTCGGAAACGTCCCAGTCGCGCGCCCGGTAGCTCCACCACGTGTAGATCTTCTGCTCGTCGGGAACGTTGTGCCGCATCAGGTCCACCCATTCGCCCGCCTCGCGCATGGCTTCGAAATTCGTCGTCTCGACGGGCGTGTGGCTGACCACCTTCAGCAACTGCTTGTGCGACCATACATCATGCTCCAGCGGAGCGATGTTGAGATCGCCCACGAGAATCGAGGCCGACGCGTCGTCCTGTTCGGCCCGGATGGCGCGCATTTCCTCGACGAAATCGAGCTTGTGCCTGAACTTCACGTTGATTTCCGGATCGGGCTCGTCGCCGCCAGCCGGAACATAGAAATTGTGCAGCAGGATTCGCCGTGACCCTGCCTCCAGCCTCACCGAAAGGTGACGGCTGTCGTCGATCTCGCAGAAACGCCGCTTCTCCACGATTTCCAAAGGCCGTCGCGAGATCGTCGCGACGCCGTGATAGCCTTTCTGCCCATGGATGGCGATGTGTTCATAACCCAGCTTGTGCAGCGGTTTGAACGGAAACAGGTCGTCCGGGCACTTGGTTTCCTGCAGGCACAGCACATCCGGCTGATACCGCTCCAGAAAATGCTCGACCAGCGGCATGCGCAGGCGGACGGAGTTGATGTTCCAGGTGGCGAGCGTGAAAGACATGGCGGGAACATGTCAGCGGCACGCGTCAAAAACAAGCCGGGGCGCGCTTTGCGACGCACCCCGGCGGGATTTCCACAGATGCTGTGTCGCGACCTTACGGACCCTTGCTGTTGAGCACGCGGTTGGCGCGATAATCGATGGTGAAGGTGTCGGCCGCGAACCGCACGCCTTCCCTCACATTGAAGATCATCACCGTCGTGTCCTTGCCCTGTGCGTCGGTGATCGTCCACTGGCGCAGTTCGTAGGTCTTGGGGTCGAACATCATGGTGATCGTGGCGTTGCCGAAAACGGACTTGTCGGCAAGCTGGATGGTGGTGAGGTCATCTTCCTGTTTCACGCTTCGGACCTTGTCGCCCGACAGGTCGATACGCTCATCGAGCAGCAGCTTCAGCGGCGTTTTCGACAGCGGATAGAGATCGGAGGTGCGCAGCTTCTGGTTGAGGATCACCACCGACTTGCCATCTGCAATCACCCGGAAATTGGAGGATCCGTCATAATTGAAGCGGATTTTTCCGGGGCGTTCGAGAAAAAACTTGCCGCCGGTCTGCTCGCCCTTGGGGCCGAACTGCACGAACTCGCCGGTCATGGACCGGACGGACGAAAAATGATCCGCAATGCGCTGGGCGGCAGCCGGAACAGCCTGCGCCGCCGCTTCCGGCCGGAAGCCGGGAACCACATTGAGCGCCGCAGCCCCCGCGCAAGCCAGTCCAAGTCCAAGCAGGCGGCGACGCGAGAAACCGGTTTCGGCAATTGCGGCGGCATCAGTATGGCTGGTCATTCGTCTCGCTCTCGTCTCGTCTGCCCTTCGAAATACCGTATCCGCCTTCAGTTGGGCTTAAGTTTGACCGCTTCACGAGGCAGGGTCAGAACTTGTCCTCTTCCGTCGGCACGAGGATTTCGCGCTTGCCGGCATGGTTGGCCGGCCCGACGATACCCTCCTGCTCCATGCGCTCGATGATGGAGGCCGCACGGTTGTAGCCGATGCCGAGGCGGCGCTGGATATAGCTGGTCGAGGCCTTGCCGTCGCGCAGCACGACCGCGACCGCCTGATCGTAGGGATCGTCCGAATCCTCGAAGTTCCCGCCGCCCGCGCCGCCCTTGCCGGAAGGCTCATCGTCTTCCTCGTCGTCCTCGGTGATGGCGTCGAGATATTGCGGCACGCCCTGAAGCTTGAGGTGCCCGACCACCTTCTCGACCTCGTCATCCGACACGAATGGACCATGGACGCGCTGGATGCGGCCGCCTCCGGCCATGTAGAGCATGTCGCCCATGCCCAGAAGCTGTTCGGCGCCCTGCTCGCCAAGGATGGTGCGGCTGTCGATCTTGGAGGTGACCTGGAAGGAAATGCGGGTCGGGAAATTGGCCTTGATGGTGCCGGTGATGACGTCCACCGAAGGCCGCTGCGTCGCCATGATGACATGGATGCCGGCGGCGCGCGCCATCTGCGCCAGCCGCTGCACCGCACCCTCGATGTCCTTGCCGGCGACCATCATCAGGTCGGCCATCTCGTCGATGATGACGACGATATAGGGCATCGGCTCCAGGTCGAGATGCTCGGTCTCATAGACCGCCTCACCGGTCTGACGGTCGAAACCGGTCTGCACCGTACGGGTTATCTGCTCGCCCTTCTTCTGCGCCTGGGCTACGCGCGCATTGAAGCCGTCGATGTTGCGCACGCCCACCTTGGACATCTTGCGGTAGCGGTCCTCCATCTCCCGCACCGTCCACTTCAGCGCCACGACCGCCTTCTTGGGATCGGTGACGACCGGGGTCAGCAGATGCGGGATGCCGTCATAGACCGACAGTTCCAGCATCTTCGGATCGATCATGATCAGACGGCACTGCTCGGGCGTCATGCGATAGAGCAGCGACAGGATCATGGTGTTGATGGCGACCGACTTGCCCGAACCGGTGGTGCCGGCGACCAGAACATGCGGCATCTTGGCGATATCGACGATCACCGCTTCGCCATTGATGGTCTTGCCGAGCGCCAGCGCCAGCTTGGCCTTGCTCGTCTCGAAATCGCGGCTCGCGAGGATTTCGCGCAGATAGACCGTTTCCCGACGCGCATTCGGCAGCTCGATGCCAATGGCGTTGCGGCCGGGAACCACGGCGACACGGGCGGCGATCGCGCTCATGGAACGGGCGATGTCGTCGGCAAGGCCGATGACGCGGCTCGACTTGATGCCGGGGGCGGGCTCCAGCTCGTAGAGTGTGACGACCGGACCGGGGCGCACCTGAATGATCTCGCCCTTGACGCCGAAATCCTCAAGCACCCCTTCCAGCAGGCGCGCATTCTGCTCGAGCGCATCCGCCGACAGGCTGGCGTCACGCACGACATTGGGCGGGTTGGACAGGAAATGCAGCGACGGCATTTCGAAGCTGCCGCTTCCGATCAATGAGGTCTGCGCCTCGCGCTGCACCCGTGCGCCCGGAGCGGGGCGGGGAGCGGGAGCCGTGACCCTGGCAGGCCCTTCGGGAGAGCGGAAATGCGAGCCGTTGCCGTCGTGCGACTGAACCGGCTGGCCGTCGGGATAGAACGCGTCGTCGTCGACATCGTCGAATACGTCCCGATCCTGCGGATCCAGCGACGGTGCGCGCTGCCTGACCATTTCCGCAAAGAATTCCGGCTCGACACGGGCGTTTCCGCCACGGATCATGCGCGCCTCTTCCATTTCGGCCGATTCCACACGCTCCGCAGCCTGCCGCCATGCGCTGCGGCGCGACTGGGCCGGCGCTTCGAAATAGTCGTCGTGCCCCGCCCGGCGCGAGGGCGCATGCCGGTGCATCCAGGCTCGCGCCGACATCCACCAGTGCGCCAGCATTCCGAGAACCAGGCTGCCCCGGCCATCTTCATCCTCGTCGTCGTTGTCGAACAGTACGGAATCCGGATCGGTTTGCTCATCCTCTTCGTGTTGCGGGATGGCGAAGCCGTTGCGACGCCTGACAAGGCCGGCGCCATAGGCGAACAACCACAGCGCCGGAACGGCCAGAACGGCGATAACGCCGGCCGCGAACAGACCTGTGGGATATCCCCCGATGAACATGCCGGGCAATTTGAGGACAAGATCGCCGAACACGCCGCCGAGCCCGGTGGGCAAAGGCCATGTGGGCGGCGGTGCGATACAGCCGGCAATGGCGGCGGCCAGCAGCGAAAATCCGAACCAGCCAAGCGCCCGTTTCGGCATGCGATCGACGCCACGGCCGGAAAACAGCAGGAAGCCCCAGACCACGGCGGGGGCAAGTCCGGCAACTGCCGAAAGACCGAAGAACTGCATGGCGAGGTCGGAAAATACCGCGCCGCCATAGCCCATGGCATTCGTCACCTGCGTGTCGGTGGCATGGCTGAAGCTGGGGTCGGCGACATTCCACGTCGCCAGCGCCGCAACGGCGAATGCGACAAAAGCCAGCAACGCGATCCCCGTGATCCGGCCGGCCTGCCGGCGCGCGAATGCCTGCAAGCCCCCATAGGCCGATTCTTCCAGCGCAAGCCGTGCGGTAGCCTCTGAACGCATCCCGTTGATCCTCGTCGGTCGTGGTAAGCCGGCGCAAACGCCGGACGGACTCAGGGCATCAGAGTAGCGAAAGGATGGTTAAAACCGCATTAACCATGCGCAATCGCAGCGAGTTGCCTTCAAGGGACCAGACAGCCGGAACAGGCCCGTTGCGAAAAGCAGGAAACACCCCGATTAAAAAAGAAAGAACCCGGCAGTTGCCTGCCGGGTTCTTCTGTTCAGACGGTAAAACCGATCTTAGAACGAACGCTGGAAGCGGAGGTAACCGCCCCAACCGTCCTGCTTGCTGCCGACCTTATCGCCGTTGACGTCACGCACATAGCCAGACTCGTAGACAACTTCCGGACGGATGTTGAAGCCGGGAACCAGTGCGTAGTTCACGCCAACAGCAGCGCCGAAGTTCTCATGATCGTCATAAGCGAGCTGGAAGTCCAGCGCGGCCTTCTCGTTGAACTGATACTTGCCGCCGCCCCAGACAGCCCAGTCGCCGCCCCAGACGCCATAATATCCGCTCCTGCCAAGCTTAGTGGCAGTGCCGAGATCATAGGCACGATCAAAATCATAGTCCTGCAGACCAGCCATGATCCAGAGGCTCAGAGCTTCGTTGACGTTGAAGTCGACACGCAGCTTACCGGCAACTTCACCCCAGACGGAGTCGTAGCCAATGACACCCGAAATCTTGCCCCAGCCCTGCGTGAACGAGGCGCCAGCCACGACATGCGGAACATAGGAATCGATGGTGTAATATTCACCCGAACCTTCTTCAACACCGATCGTGGCGGAGAAGCCGTTGCCGCCGTCGAAGGTGTAGGCGATCAAATGGGTCTTGCCCGGCGAGTAGCTGACACCGATGTCGTCGTTGATGACCGAGCCGGCCGAATCGGTCAGCGTCTCGAACAGCGAGTCGGTGTAGGCGATGGTCAGGCCGCCAAGCTGGATGATGGCGTGCTCAAGAGCCCAAGAAGACTCGGTCGTCGAGTAGGGCACGAGATCCGGGTCAGTCGTCGTTCCGAGGTTGTAGTTGTTTTCGACAGAATCGCGCTGGTAGTAGGTGGCGATGTAACCGCGCAGGGTGCCATACTCGGTCTCCGAACGGGCGTCGAAGGTGAGCTGGGCGCGCATGCGCTTGAAGTACGTGTCGTTGATGTCGACATCACGGGTGTTGTAGAAATCCTTTTTGTCGACGCTTTCGATGCCCAACACGTCACCCACGCCGATGTCGTAACGCAGATAGCCGCCGATCTTCAGGCAGGTCTCGGTGCCCGGGATGTAGAAGTAGCCAGCGCCGTAGACGTCGCAGATGCGGACGTATTCAGCGGGTTCCGGCTCGGCCACGACAATAGCGTCGGCGGCGCGCGCACCGGAGACTGCGACGAGAGCCGCAGCGGAGCCGAGAAGAAGGCTCTTGATGTTCATTTTCTGACCTCCAGTCAAAAGTTCAAAAACGGGTCTGG
>JAIPUZ010000128.1 GCA_022833215.1 Mesorhizobium sp.
AGGACGATCCCTTCCTGGCACTCTCCGGCGCCAGCGCCCTGCGAGGCTTTTACACCACCGGCCTCATTCTGCACCGGCCTGACGAGGAGATTTCCCAGCGCCGCCTCGAGATCGAGCTCCGGAACGGCCCGGCTCTGCCTGCCAAGCTCGTCGACAAAGTGGGCGGCCGATGGGTCGAGATCAACCCGATGAACGAGCGCCTGGTCCGTGCGGAAGTCGGCGCCAGGCATGATGCCGAGCGCGTGCGCAAGGGCGATGTGATCCTGCAACTCCTCTTCGATGAGGCGGAAAACGGGCACCTCTACACAGCGCTGCAATTCGCCGAGGCCTTCGAGAACAAGGCTGGGCTCGGCGGGAAGGACACGATCCGTGAGCGGATCAGCGTGCTTGCGACCAAGGGCTTCGTAAAATTCGTCCGTGATGGCGCACCGTTCGGCCTGCCCATTTCCAGATCGAAGTTCGGCTACCTCTGCGTCGAAGGCATGAGGTTCCCGACCGGCGAAGACAAGGCCGATGGCGAGACGGGCGAGATCGTGCCCGTTCTGATCCCAGTGCTGCCGAGCACCTACAAATGTCCGCAAAGCGGCGCGGCGCTCCCAGTCGAGAACCCGACCGTATGGGTCTATCCGGAGGATGCCGAATGATCATCTGGCACGATGTCATGCCTTGCGCAGCGCTGCGCAGCTTCAAGTTGGGGAAGTTGGGAAATCTGGTTCCAACTACCTGCGCTGTGGCACGTTCGGCCTTGCAGGATCGCGCGCCAGCAAGTTGGGAAGGCCTTTCCCAACTACCTTTGATCCTGCGCGCACCGTTACGCTGTAGCTCGCAGTTTCAAGTTGGGAAGGACGAGTATCTCCCTGACGCCCACAACTTGAATTTCACAAGTTATCACAAGTGGTTAGCCATCAGATCAAGTTGTGGGGGTGAAACCCACCCCCTTCGGGGGTGGGGGAGAACCGCGCCGAGCGGGTTCTCCCACTCCCACCCCCAGGGGGTTCGCGCGCGTGGCCAGTCTCGCCCCGAATATCCCGATCCGACGACGGCGGCCCTGTACCGCCAAGCACCAGACCGCCGTCGTCTTCCACCAAGGCAGCCAATCCCGAAGGAGACCACACATGGCTGAATCGACTCTGCGCATTGCACGGCACAGCGCAATCCCCGTGCCGCCCGTCGCGATGACACACCACCGCCCCATCCTCGCGCTCGACCTCGGCACCTCGACCGGCTGGGCGATCCGCGGCCATGACGGCCTGATCACCAGCGGCACCGTCTCGCTGCGACCGGGGCGCTTCGACGGTGGCGGCATGCGCTACCTGCGCTTCACGAACTGGCTGACCGAGATCGACCGGCTGTCCGGACCAATCGCGGCGATCTGGTTCGAGGAGGTCCGCCGCCATGCCGGAACTGACGCCGCCCATGTCTATGGCGGGCTGATGGCGACGCTCACCGCATGGGCCGAACTGCGCGGCGTGCCCTACGAGGGCGTCCCGGTCGGCACGATCAAGCGCCACGCCTCGGGCAAGGGCAATGCCGACAAGGCCGCCATGGTCGCCGCCGTCCGCGCCCGAGGCTTTTCACCCGCCGATGACAACGAGGCTGATGCCATCGCCATCCTGCTCTGGGCGATCGATACGAATGGAGGCCTGGCATGACCCGGTCCGCAATCCTCGACCGTGCGGCACAGGTGCTGGACGCCCGCGCCGAAACCTACGGCCCGGCTGCGGCGTCCTTCACCGCCGTCGCCGCGCGCTGGTCGCTCACCCTTGGCCGCACCATCACGCCGGCCGAGGTCGTGCTGTGCATGATCGACCTGAAGATGGTCCGGCTCGCGCACGATCCCCACCATCGTGACAGCCTTGTCGACGTCATCGGCTATGCCGCGCTGTTGCCGGAGGTGCAGTCATGAAGACCATGAAGTTCACACCCCGCGGCTACGGTGGGCACCGCCGTGACGTCGATGAGGTCAAGCGCGACGGTTGGCGCGATCAGGGTTTGCTCGCGGTATCAGTCGACGATCATCGGCTCACCTGGCCCGAGCGCGAGCTGGTCCGCCAACTCGGCGAGCGGCTCTACGGCGCACGCCCCTTGCAGCACGAGGTGCGCAAATGACCGAGTGGACACCCAGTCTCGTCGAGGCGCGTCTCTCTGAAGCCGCATCTGTATTGAAGCGCCTGCCGGAGCCGCGCCGGCAGGGCTATTTCAACACCTGGCCGGACTATTTCTACGAGTTCGCCGATCTGGTGGGACAGGAGCCGCAGCCGATGCGTCTCGTCCCGTCACCTGCTGCCATCAGCCGGATGGAGGAAACGCTCTCCTGGACGGTCGGCCTCGAGCCGACCGACGGCAAGATCATCTGGCTGCGTGCCCATGGCGAGCGCTGGAAGACCATCTGCTGGACCGTCGGGTTGCAGCGCACCGCCGCCCACGAACACTGGCTTTACGCGCTCTGCGTCATTGCCTTCAGGCTTAACGGGCGGCGGTTGGGACGCAACCTGTCGAAGCGCAAGGTGATCGAACTGGCTGGATCGGCGCAGCCCTGAGCAGTGCCGAGGAAAGTGTTCGGCGAACACTTTTCGAACGGACAAAAACGGCGGATCGGGGTAGGTTTCGGGCTATCCTCAGGCGAGGCGCACGCGGCCGCTTCCAGATGGGTTTCCGGGTCCTTCCTGGCGAAATTCCTATGCTGGCGGGCGAAGCGCGGCGCATCGCCAGCGTCAGGCCGAAAATTTTGGGAAGCCACCCCCGGTCGGAATCCACCGCACAGCCCGAAATAACCACGCAATAACAAATACCTGACTGGACTCTCCGGGTGGATACCCGGTGGACTCCGGAGTCCAGCAGGGAGCGGGTGGACTCCGCCAGGCGGAATCCACCGTGCCTATGCCACCGATCACCGCCATCATCATCAACAGGATCGTTCATGACCCTCGCCTTCGCTCCCGAGCGGATCGAGACCTGGCCGCTTGCGCGCCTCGTACCCTACGCGAAGAATGCGAAGGTGCATGGCGCGGACCAGGTCGCGAAGATCGCCGCCAGCATGGCCGAGTTTGGCTGGACCGTGCCCTGTCTTGTCGGCGAGGACGGCGAACTGATTGCCGGTCACGGCCGCGTGCTGGCTGCCACGCAGCTCGGGCTCACCAAAGCGCCGGTGATCGTGCTGGGCCACCTGACCGAGGCGCAGCGCCGGGCCTATCGGATCGCGGACAACCGGCTGGCCGAAAGCGGCTGGGATGAAGCTCTGCTGTCGGCCGAGCTGAACGATCTGCTGGCCGAGGACTTTGACCTGTCGCTGGTCGGCTTCTCGGACGGCGAATTGGACAAGCTGCTGGCCTTCGTGCCGGAGGGGGACGGGGAAGAAGGTGGCGCCGGGAGCTCAGTGCCGCCGGTGACCATCCCCGAACCGCCGCGCAATCCGGCCTCGCGCACGGGCGATCTGTGGATCCTCGGCGATCACCGGCTGCTCTGCGGCGACAGCACCTCGCATGACGACGTCCGCCGTCTGATGAACGGTGAGCGCGCGATCCTGTTCGCGACCGATCCTCCGTATCTGGTCGACTATGACGGCTCGAACCACCCGACCCGCAACAAGGATTGGTCGGCCTCCTACGGCACGACCTGGGACGACAGTTCGCAGGGAGCGGAGCTCTACGACGGCTTCATCGCCGTCGCCGTCGCCGAGGCGATCACGGACGATGCGGCCTGGTATTGCTGGCACGCTTCCCGCCGCCAGGCGATGCTGGAAGCCTGCTGGGAAAAGGCCGGGGCCTTCGTCCACCAGCAGATCATCTGGGTGAAGGACCGCGGGGTTCTCACCCGCTCGCACTACCTCTGGAAGCACGAGCCCTGCTTCATGGGCTGGATCAAGGGCAAGCGCCCGCCGAAGGTGGCGGAGGAAACGCTGCCATCGACATGGTTGCTTCCTAGCTTTGCCAAGGACGAGCGGCCCGACCATCCGACGCCGAAACCGCTCGACGCCTTCGGCATCCCGATGCGCCAGCATGTCGCCCGCGGCGGCCTCTGCTACGAGCCGTTCTCTGGCTCCGGCTCGCAAATCATGGCGGGCGAGGCCGACGGCCGCCGCGTCTTCGCGATGGAAATCAGCCCCGCCTATGTCGATGTCGCCGTCGAGCGCTGGCAGGCCGAAACAGGCAAGGACGCGGTCCTCGACGGCGATGGCCGGACCTTCGCGCAGGTGAAGGCCGGGCGATTGGTCGACAATGCCAAAGCCCCCACCGATCTTGCGGGCGGGGATGCCGCTCCGGCCACGGACGCCGCCCCCAAACCGGCGGGCAAGCGTAGAGCCGCCGCGTGACATGCATGACCTGGCTTTACCTTCCTCCGGACGTGCTTCCGAGGCCGGCGACGCATGCCTGTTCGGCCTCTCCCTCTGCTCCGGCGCAGGCGGGCTCGATCTCGGGCTCGCCATCGCCATCCCCGGATATCGTGCTGTGGGCCATGTCGAACGGGAAACCTACGCCGCAGCCACTCTCGTGGCGCGGATGGAAGACGCGTCCCTGGATCAGGCTGTTGTCTGGGACGACGTTGGAACCTTCGACGGCCGCCCGTGGCGTGGAGCGGTGGACATCGTCACTGCGGGCTATCCGTGCCAGCCGTTCTCGGTTGCGGGCAAACGCCGGGGTGCCGACGATCCGCGCCACCTCTGGCCGCATGTCGCCCGCATCATCGGTGAGGTCGAGCCGCCCTTCGTCTTCCTCGAGAATGTCGCCCATCATCTCCGCCTCGGCTTCCCCGAAGTCGCCAGCGGACTGGTCGGTATGGGCTACAGGCTTGCGACAGGGTTGTTTACGGCGGCGGAAGTTGGCGCGCCCCACAGGCGCGAGCGGCTGTTCATCCTCGCCATCCGCGAAGGAGACGAGCTGGCCGACCCCACGCGCCTGCTCTGGCACGCGCTCGAGTGGCGGCAACCGCACCGAGATGCTGCAACTGTGGCCAACACCGCAGATCGACAGTTTTCGCAGCCGGGGCGGCGAGCGAAAGGACGAGAATGGTCTGGACCGCATGGCACGGGACTGGCCGACGCCGATGGCGAACGACGGCTGCAAGCCGAGCGCCGGCAACAGGCGGACGGCCGACTTGACCCATGCGGCGGGGATGTGGATGACGCCGACGGCGCGGGATCACAAGGACGGAGCGACCAGCCTCATCAATACGCCGGTGAATGGCCTGCTTGGCCGCCAGGTCCTGGTGACGCCGATGGCTGGAAGCGATACCTGCGATGCGCGCCGAACCTTGAACCCGCTGTTCGTCGAGGCGCTTATGGGCTGGCCCACCGGGTGGACCGGCTTCGGCTCTGTGGCAACGGCGTGGTGCCACTGGTTGCGGCGCATGCGCTGCGAACTCTGGCGGCTGAACTGCTGGCCGATGGAACAGGTGCTGAATGACAAGATGGGCAATCCATGAAGTGGCGGCCGCGTGCCGTCTGACCGAACATGAAATCAGCGCATGGATCTCGCGGGGCCATTTCAAGTCGTCCGTGGCCGTCCGGCCCGGTCAACGCCGACAGTTCGATTGGCGCGATCTCGCCTGTCTGGCCGTCATGCGAACCCTGCGCGAGCAATCAATCGCGGTGAGTGGTATTGCCAGCGTCATTGCAGCCCTGCGCGACAATCTCGAGCGAATAGACGAAATCACGGCTGCTTCGGAACTCTACTTGATCTCCACTGGAAGGTCCGACACATCGTCAACCCGGATGGTCGGATTGGTAAACAGCCAGAAGCTCTGCGAAGCGCTTCAATCCCCACCATCCATAATTGTCGTCGTGAACGTCACGGAAGCTTATCAGGAGGCAGTCAGCTCGATTGTCCGGTATGCAGGCCGCCCACTACAGAAAACGCCGCCCGACGAACCGGGCGGCGCTTGCGATGCTTTGAATGGTCAATCGCGAATGGAATAGACCCGCCCGCGCCCCTCGACCTTCTCCGAGGTGACTTCGAGCCCGAGCTTCTTCTTCAGCGCCCCGGCCATTGCGCCGCGCACCGTGTGCGGTTGCCAGCCGGTCGCGGTAACGATCTCGGCAATGGTCGCGCCTTCCGGCACGCGCAGCATGGCGATGAGCGTTGTCTGCTTGGTGCCCTCGCGCGGTGTGCGCACCTTTGCGCCAGCGGGCGCCGTGGGCGCGCTGTCGGTTGGGGTGGCGTCATGGTCCGCACTGGCCGCCGAAGCACCCGTGTCGCCAACTGTGGTGGAACGTGGTGCGTCCAGTTCGGATGCCTCGTCAAGTGCAATGCCGATGGCGGCAAGACCCGCGTCGGTGATGACCAGCGTGACGCCGTGACCGTCGCCGGTCTCGCGCCAGACAGGATCACTCAGATGCGGCTGGAAGGCGATACGGCGCGCCTCGACCTCTTCGAGCAGGCCCTTCGCAATCATGGTGTCGACCACCTTCGTTGCGGCGCCGCCCTTGAGATTGGCCGGCAGCGGTAGGGCGATACGGTCGTCACGCTGGGCGGCGGCGCTGAGAATGATGAGTTGGGTGTCGGAAAGCTGAGCCATTCTGGCCTCCGTATGGGGGCGCGCGGGATGCGGGCCCTTCTACGAGGCCAAGCCCGCCAGTCGGCGGGCGGGGCTTGGTGATGGTGGTGCTACTCGGCGTATTCGCCTTCATGGAAAGCGCTGTCGCAGATCTCGCGCAGCCTGGCGCGATAGTGGTCCAGCGTGCCGACATGGCCCCAATTGATCTCATCGGGGTTGGTATTGAAGTGGTCGTCGCTCAGCGCCTGCAAGCGGGTGAGCATGTCGTCGATCTCGAGCTTGGCGGAAATGAAGGCGTCGATGGCTGTTCTGGCATTCGTCATGGCGTGGTCCTTTCTGTTCGTGCTCACACTCATGCTCTGATCGGCGGGATCATCAACTGAATAAGTCGATCATTTTGTTGCTGTTTTCGTGCCGACCGTGAGCCGGGGAAGGAATGCGCATGCAGGGCATGAGCGAGCGCCAGTATGCCGCCCATGCCGGCCTGTCGCGGGGCGCGATCCAGAAGGCGAAGACGGCCGAACGGCTGGTTCTTTATCCGGATGGCAGCATCGATGCGGCGGCTTCCGACCGGCGTCGGGCCGAGACGACCGATCCGTCGAAAACCCGCAAACCGCCGACGCCGAGGCTGAAGCAAGTACCCGAGGCGGCGGTAGCTGCCGTGGGCGACACGTTGCGCGAACAGGGACTGACTGCCCCGGCAGTCGGAGGTGGCACGACGTTCCTGCAGGCCAGGACAGCAAACGAGGTGCTGAAGGCGCAGGAGCGGCGCATCCGGCTCCAGAAGCTGAAGGGAGAACTGATCGACCGCAGCCGGGCCACCTTGCTGGTCTTCCGGCTGGCGCGAGAGGAACGGGACGCATGGGTGAACTGGCCGGCACGAGCAGCGGCGCTGATGGCGGCCGAACTGGGGCTGGAGCCATCGACGATGCAGAAGGCTCTGGAGAAACATGTACGCGCCCACCTCGACGAACTCGCCGAGGTCCGACCCGACTTCCGATGACGGTGAGCATGGTGACAGCGGCCTGACCGAATTCGACGGCGCGGCGGACATCCTTCGCGCCTGGAGCTCTGGTCTCACACCCGATCCGGACCTGACCATCTCGCAATGGGCTGACCGCCATCGTCGGTTGTCGTCGCGCGCATCGGCCGAACCGGGGCGCTATCGCACGGTGCGCACGCCCTATATGCGCGAGATCATGGACCGGCTGTCGCCGGGCGATCCCACGCAGCGGGTTGTGTTCATGAAGGCGGCGCAGGTCGGAGCGACCGAGGCCGGCAACAACTGGATCGGCTTCGTCATCCACCAAGCGCCGGGACCGATGCTGGCCGTCCAGCCGACGGTGGAACTGGCCAAGCGCAATTCTCGCCAGCGGATCGACCCGCTGATCGAGGAAAGCCCTGAGCTGCGGGAGAAGGTTAAACCGGCCCGATCCCGCGACGCCGGCAACACCATGCTGTCCAAGGAGTTCGCGGGCGGCATCCTGATCATGACCGGGGCCAACTCGGCGGTCGGGCTGCGGTCCACCCCGGCACGCTACATCTTCCTCGACGAGGTCGATGCCTATCCAGCGTCGGCCGACGAGGAAGGCGATCCGGTCACGCTGGCGGAAGCACGGTCGCTGACCTTCGCCCATCGGCGCAAGGTGCTGCTGGTCTCGACGCCGACGATCCGGGGGCTGAGCCGGATCGAACGGGAATATGAGGCGAGCGATCAGCGACGCTACTTCGTACCGTGCCCGCATTGCGGTGCGATGCAGTGGCTGAAGTTCGAGCGGCTGCGCTGGCAGAAGGGCAAGCCGGAGACGGCGGAATATCACTGCGAAGGCTGCGACGCGGCAATCGCGGAACACCACAAGACGGCGATGCTGGAAGGTGGCGAATGGCGGGCCACCCGCACGTCGGCTGATCCACGGACGGTCGGCTATCACCTCTCGGCGCTCTATTCGCCGGTGGGCTGGATGAGCTGGATGCAGATTGCGAGAAGCTGGGAGGCCGCTCAGGGATCGGATGAAGCGATCAAGGCGTTCCGCAACACCATCCTCGGCGAGACATGGGTCGAGACCGGCGAAGCGCCCGACTGGCAGCGGCTCTACGACCGGCGCGAGGCATGGAAACCGGGCACCGTTCCGACGGGCGGGCTGTTCCTGACGGCCGGGGCGGACGTCCAGAAGGACCGGATCGAGGTCGATGTCTGGGCCTGGGGGCGCGGGCTGGAAAGCTGGCTCGTCGATCACGTCGTCATCGAAGGCGGGCCCGACCGGCACGACGCCTGGTCGGAGCTGACCGCGCTCTTGGACCGAAGCTGGCCGCATGAATGCGGCGCGCATCTCAGGATCGCGCGGCTTGCCATCGACACCGGCTACGAGGCCCCGGCGGTCTATGCCTGGTCGCGGGCGCAGGGGTTTGGGCAGGTGTCGCCGGTGAAAGGCGTCGAGGGGTTCAACCGCTCGAGCCCGGTCTCGGGCCCGACCTTTGTCGACGCGACCGAGGGTGGCAAACGCCTGCGGCGCGGGGCCCGGCTCTGGACCGTGGCGGTCTCGACCTTCAAGGCCGAAACGTACCGCTTCCTGCGGCTGGCGCGGCCGACCGATGAGGAGATGGCCGACGGGGCGGCGTTCCCGCCCGGTTCGGTGCACTTGCCGACATGGGTGGAAAGCGAATGGCTGAAGCAATTCGTGGCCGAGCAGCTGGTGACGGTGCGCACGAAACGCGGCTTCGCCCGGCTGGAATGGCAGAAGCTGCGCGAGCGCAACGAGGCGCTGGATTGCCGGGTCTACGCCCGCGCCGCCGCCTGGATTGCGGGCGCGGATCGCTGGTCCAACGAGAAATGGCGCGACCTCGAGGATCAGCTTGGAGCCGCCCCAACCGAGAACGATCCCGCCGGGCAGATCAACAGACCCGGACAGGCCCCGAGGGCCAAGCGCCGCTCCGACTGGCTCGGGCGGCGGGAAGGATGGTTGTCTTAAGCAAGAGGCGTGAAGAGCCGAAGGCTCGACAGGGAAATAACCAATGACCGACTGGACGGAAACCGAGCTTTCGGCGCTGCGCCGGGCCTATGCCAGCGGCACGACGCGGGTCAGCTATGACGGCAAGTCGGTGGACTACGGCTCGGCCGAGGATCTGCTAGCCCGCATCCGTACCATCGAGCGCGCCATTGCCGGCACCACTCGACCGCTGCCGGTGGCCGGGCTCGCGAGCTTCTCGCGCGGTGATCGGTAATGTCGGTGAATTGGCTCGACCGCGCGTTCGCCTCTGTCGCTCCACGGGCCGCCGCACGTCGGGTGCTGGCGCGGCAAGCCTTCGAGACGCTCGTGCGAGGCTATGACGGCGCCGCGAAGGGTCGCCGCACGGACGGCTGGCGCGCGCCGGGATCTTCGGCCGACACCGAGATCGGCATGGCCGGGGCGCTGCTGCGCGACCGAATGCGCGATCTCGTGCGCAACAACCCGCATGCCGCCAAGGCGGTGGCGGTGCTGGTCAACAACATCATCGGTGCAGGCATCATGCCGCGCGCCGCCAGCGGCGACGACAAGCTGGACCGCAAGGTCGATGCGCTGTTCGAGCGCTGGACGGCGGAGTGCGACGCCGATGGGCAGCTCGACCTCTACGGGCTGCAGACACTGATCTGCCGTGAGATGGTCGAGGCGGGCGAGGTCCTGGTGCGCCGCAGGTTGCGGCGGGCGAGCGACGGTCTGGCCGTGCCGCTGCAACTGCAGGTGCTGGAGGCCGACTTCCTCGATGCCACCAAGTCTGGCGCCATCGGCGCAGGCCACCTTGTGCAGGGGATCGAGTTCGACCCGGTCGGCAAGCGCTGGGCCTACTGGCTCCATGCCGAGCATCCCGGCGACGCCTATGGCGCCTTGCAGAACGGGCTGCAAAGCCGCCCGGTCCCTGCGGCCGACATCGCCCATGTCTACGAGAAGCAGCGCACACAGGCGCGTGGCGTTCCCTGGGGCGCGCCGGTGATCCGCAGCTTGCGCGATCTCGACGATTACGAGGTGGCCGAACTGGTCCGCAAGAAGACCGAGGCCTGCGTCACGGCCATCGTCTTCGGCGACGACGAGGCGCAGCAGGGCATCGCGCCCTCCGTGATCGATGGCGATGGCAACCGGGTCGAGCAGTTCGAGCCGGGGCTGATTGCCTATGCCCGCGGCGGCAAGGACATCCGCTTCAATCAGCCCGCAGCGACCGGTGGCTACGGCGAATACAAGCGGGCGAGCCTGCACACGATCTCGGCCGGATTCCGGGTGCCCTACGAGCTGCTGACCGGTGATCTCAGCCAGGTCAACTATTCCTCGATCCGCGCCGGGCTCG
>JAIPUZ010000129.1 GCA_022833215.1 Mesorhizobium sp.
CTCAAGGACTGGCGGCGCGTCGCAACTCGTTACGACAAGCTGGCAACCAATTTCGCCGCTTCAGTCCTCATCGCTGCAATCATCACATGGTGGGCTGATTGAGTCTCGACCTTAAGGCATGTCGCCCCAAAGCGGGCACAGGTTTCGGGACCGTGGCACAACGCGGTGCGCCATGGTCCATAGGTCTCCGCGGTTCAGGGGCGAGGCCGGCCGGATTGATCGCGCGCGTTCGAAAATCCGGACGAAGGCTGGTTCCAGATCCGCCTTATCGCGTCGAATGCGAATTCGACCGTGGGTTCGCTGGCGCGCGATGCCAGGCAGATGAAGCTCAGGGTGGTCGACAGCTTCGCCGCATCCGCGACAACCAGACCGTTCACCTGCTGCTCATGGAGCGCTATCGATTCACGGCAAAGGCTGACGCCCACCCCGGTGCGGACCATCGCAATCATCGATGCTTCCTGATCGACCTCGGCAACGACGTTTTGCCGAAGGCCGAGCCCGTCGAAGACATTTTTCAGCAGCCGGTTGTGTACGGATGCCGTGGGCGTGCCGATCCAGGGCAGCGACGCCAGACTGTCCCAGCCGGCGCCGCGCACAAGCCCCGCAAGAGAGGGGGCGCCAACGATACGATAGGTCAACGGCGCAAGGTCCTGGCCGTAGAACAGGTCGGCTCCCGCTGAATCCGACCGGCCTGCGGCCGGCTCGAAGTCCTTCGTGTCTCCAAGAAAGAAGCCCACGTCGATTTCGTTTCGCCGGAGGCGTTCCGGCACGTCGCCGCTCATGCCGTGGCGCAGGGTGGCTTCGATTCCCGGCCCGCTTTCAATCAATGCCTTCAGGAATGCGCCGAGCCGGGTGAATTCCGGGTCGATGATCGTTCCGATCCTCAGCGTGCCCTGAGCGCGGGAGCTGAGGCGCCCCGCCGTCTGGTCGAAAGCGGTAAATGCCGCCAGAACCTGCTCCGCCTTGGCGGCAAGAAGCGCTCCCTCCTGGGTCAGGCTCAGGCCGGTCGATACGCGCCGGAACAAGGTGATGCCCGTCTCCCTGGCCAGCCGCTTCAATTGCAGGGTCACGGCCGGCTGCGTGATGCGCAATTGTTCTGCGGCGCGGGTGACGTTGCCCTCCCGCGCCACAGCGACGAATGCCCGTAGAGTGCGCAAGTCGATGGTGCTCAGCATATTAATTCCAGTTATAATCACCGAGTCGATTTGTCATTGGATTTTTACATGCGCCATCCCGATACTGGGTCAAAAAGCGGGGTGGAGACGCTGCTATGCCATTGCGAGAATTCCTGGTTTATAAATATTATGCTGATCTGAACGGGAGGATGGCCCGATGACGCGTCCGGATTCCAGACAGGCGGGAACAGAATCCTTCGACTACATCATTGTCGGCGGCGGCTCCGCCGGCTGCCTGCTGGCCAACCGCCTGAGCAGAGATCCATCGATGCGCGTCCTTTTGCTCGAAGCGGGCGGAAAGGATAACTATCCCTGGATTCATATCCCGGTTGGCTATCTCTACTGCATCGGCAACCCCCGGACCGACTGGCTGTTCCACACCGAGTCGGAAGCCGGGCTGAACGGGCGTTCGTTGCGCTACCCCCGGGGCAAGACGCTTGGCGGCTGTTCGTCCATCAACGGCATGATCTATATGCGCGGGCAGGCCCGTGACTATGACGGCTGGGCGGCGCTGACCGGAGACGATGCCTGGGAGTGGCAGAACTGCCTGCCTGATTTCAAGGCGCACGAGGATCACTACCGGCTGGATGGCGGCAACGATCCCGGGACCGGTGGCAACGGCCGCTTTTCCGATATGCACGGGCATGGCGGCGAATGGCGGGTCGAGAAGCAGCGCCTGCGGTGGGACATCCTCGAAGCCTTCGCCGATGCGGCGGTCGAGGCCGGAATTCCGCGATCCGACGATTTCAACAGCGGCGACAACGAGGGTGTCGGTTACTTCGAGGTCAACCAGAGGTCCGGATGGCGCTGGAACACTTCAAAGGCATTCCTGCGCCCGGCGCTCAGCCGGCCCAACCTCTCTGTCTGGACGCATGCGCAGGTCGAAAGGCTGACGTTCGAGGCCGACGGGTCGGGCCGGCAACGATGTGTGGGCGCCGTGCTTCGACGGCAGGGGCAGACCGTGCAGGTGCGGTCGAACAGGGAGGTCATCCTGTCGGCCGGGGCGATCGGCTCCCCGCACATCCTGCAATTGTCCGGGGTCGGTCCGGGGTCCCTGCTGAAAAGCCACGGAGTCGGGGTCGTGCACGATCTGCCCGGCGTTGGCGAGAATCTGCAGGACCATCTGCAGATCCGGGCCGTGTTCAGGATAAGCCACGCAAAGACGCTCAACATGCTCGCCAACAGTCTGTCCGGCAAGATCGGGATCGCGCTGGAATATGCGTTGCGGCGCAGCGGTCCCATGAGCATGGCGCCATCGCAACTCGGCGCCTTCAGCCGCTCCGATGAAGCGCGATCGCACGCCAACCTCGAGTTCCACGTCCAGCCACTCAGTCTCGATGCGTTCGGCGAGCCGCTGCATCGCATCCCCGCCATCACCGCCAGTGTCTGCAATCTTAACCCGACCAGTGTCGGCACCGTCCGCATGCGGTCGGCGAAGGCGCAGGATGCCCCCGCGATCGCGCCCAACTATCTGAGTACCGAAGAGGATCGCAGGATCGCCGCCGAGAGCCTGAGGCAGGTGCGCAAGATCGCATCGCAGCCGGCGCTGGCGAAATATCAGCCTGTCGAATGGAAGCCGGGACAACAATTCCAGAGCGACGAGGAACTGGCCCGATTGGCGGGCGATATCGCCAGCACCATCTTTCATCCGGTAGGTACGACGAAAATGGGGCGCGACGACGATCCCATGGCGGTGGTGGACAGCCGTCTCAGGGTTCGCGGTATTGCCGGGTTGCGCATCGTCGATGCAGGCATCATGCCCAAGATCACCAGCGGAAATACGAATGCGCCAACGCTGATGATCGCAGAGAAAGCAGCAGGCTGGATCTTGCGGGATCGCAACGAGCTGTAGCCCGGCACCCGGTCGGGTGCTTCCCCGGCTTTTGTGGAGAGGCGGCGGCATTCCCGCCTTCAGCGGTTCAGAACCTGCCCTGCCGTACACTGGAAGCCTGCGCGGCCCGGACGGCGACATATGCGGGCAGCGATGATCGGATCACCTGCCGCCCTCGCTGTATGGGAAAACAGCCCGGCAGCCGTTACGTCCCGTCAGGGCATGCCGCGGCCCGGACGCAATCGTCCGGCCTTGCGACAATGGGAAGAGCGGACCGCGTTCGCCGGACCGCCCGATGCTTCAACGCAGAAGCGACTGTGTACGGGAGCGGCTGTCGCGGTCAACTCCTGTCCTTGTAGCTGTAGAAGCCCTCGCCGGTTGCGATGCCCAGCTTGCCCTTGTCGATGTAGTTTTTCTTCAGCCAGGCCGCGAGTTTCTGAAGCCGCTCGTCGCCGTGGGACAGGATGTTGTAGGGCGTGTTCAGCCCGATGATGTCGTAGATCTGGAAGGGACCCATCGGCGCGCCGGTGGCGATGCGCCAGACCTTGTCGACATCGTGCGGATCGGCATAGCCGCCGGCAGCGAGCTCGGCAGCGGAGTTGAGAAACGGCACCAGCAGCGAGTTCAGCACATAGCCCGCTTTCTCCTTGCGCACGGGCACCGGCACCATGCCGATCTCCGACGCGAAGGCCAGCACCGTGTCGAACACGGCCGGGTCGGTGTCGGCCGTGCCCATCACCTCGGCGGTGTTGAATTTCCAGATGCTGTTGGCGAAATGCAGTGCGAGGAAGCGGTCCGGCCGCCCCGTGGCGTCCTTCATGGCGCTTGGCAGCAGGGTCGAGGAATTGGTGGCGAAAATGGTTTTTTCGGGTGCCAGCTCGCCGAGCTTGCCATAGGTCTCCTGTTTGAGCGACAGCACTTCCGGAATGGCCTCGATGACGAGGTCGGCATCGGCAACCGCAGTCGCGAGATCGGTGTGGAGCGACAGCCTCTGAAGGGCCGCCTCGGCCTTGCCGCCGTCCGCGCCGGGAACTTCCTTCCTGTAGGTCCCGACCAGTCCTGCAAAGCGTGCCCGGGCCTTGTCCAGAGCCGCGTCGTCGATGTCGTACGCCGACACCTCAAACCCGCTGTAGGCCGTCTGGAAAGCGATCTGTGCGCCGAGAACCCCCGTGCCCAGTACCGTTACCTTGCGGATATCTGTCATTTCCGAACTCCGATGCTGTGCCGGGCCTGCGCGCGGCAACTGTTCAGTCAGCTGGCGAGATGATCGCCTTTGCGGCCCTCATACCGTGAGATAACCGCCATCGACGCAGATTTCAGCGCCGGTGGTGTAGCCCGCCGCCGGCGATGCGAGATAAAGAATGGCCCCGGCGATCTCGTCCGGCCGGGCCACGCGGTTCATGGGAATGTGCTGCAGCGCCATCCTGAGTATGGCGGGGTTCTGGACGACGGCCGACGCGAATTTCGTGTCGGTTGCGCCGGGCAGCACGGCATTGACGCGCACCCCCTGTGGCGCGCACTCCTTTGCGAAAGCCCTGGTCATGGAAAGCACCGCTGCCTTGGTGATGGAATAGATGCCCTGCATGGCGGCCGGAACCACCGCATTGACCGAGGCGATGTTGACGATGGACCCGCCGCTGCCTTTCGCCATCAGCTTCGCACCCTGCGCGCACATGAAGAAATAGCCGCGGATGTTGACATCCACCGTCTTCTGGAAAGCGCCGGGATCGGTGTCGACGATCGGCCCGAAATAGGGGTTCGTCGCGGCGTTGTTGACAAGGATGTCGAGCCGGCCGTGTGTCTTTTCGACATGCGCGAACGCGGCATCGATCTGTTCCATCTCGCCGATGTGGCAGGCGAGCGCACTCGCCTGTCCGCCATTGGCACGGATCGCCTCCGCGACTTCCTCGCAAGCTCCTTCCTTGCGGCTGGAGAGGATCACATGCGCGCCGTGCGCGGCGAGGGCCGATGCCGCCGCCGCGCCGATGCCACGGCTGGCGCCAGTCACCAGTGCGATCTTTCCGGTCAGATCGAATGTCTTGTCGTGAGCCATCCTGCTCCCCCTTATCTGCCGATTTCCGCCGCATCCAGAACGGCAAGGCAGCGCTTCTCAAGATAGCGGGCCACCTTGCCGAAGCCGGCAAACTGTTCGTTTTTCGTCTGGCCCTGCGCATAGCGATAGTAGATCTGCTGCACGATAACCGCGAGCCTGAACAGGCCGTAGACCAGATAGAAGTGCATATCCTGCGCCTTCAATCCGGTGCGCTCGGCGTAGTAGGCCACAACCTCGTTCCTTGTAAGCATGCCGGGCAGATGGGTCGGCTGGCGGCGCATGGCCAGAAACGCCGGATCGTCGTCGGCCTGCACCCAGTAGGCAAGGCTGTTGCCAAGGTCCATCAGCGGGTCACCGAGCGTCGCCATCTCCCAGTCGAGCACGCCGATGACCTTCGAGGGCGTCGCAGCATCGAGCACCACATTGTCGAAGCGGAAATCGTTGTGGATCACGCGGATGGCGGATTCGCCTGCCGGCATATGCGCTGCCAGCCAGCCCATGACCGTTTCGAAATCCGCTGCGTCCGGCGTCCGCGCCTTGCTATAGCGGTCGCTCCAGCCCTCGATCTGGCGGCGCACATAGCCCTCGCCGCGCCCGAGGCTGTCGAGGCCGGACGCGGACGGATCGATGCCGTGCAACTCGATCAGGCGGTCGATGACAGAAAGGCAGAGTTCGCGTGTACCGGCCGCCGAAAGCGACAGCCCCGACGGGAGGTCCTGACGCGGGATGATGCCGGCAATGCGCTCCATGACGAAGAAGTCGCAGCCCATCACGTCCTGGTCGTCGCAGATGGCAAGCACCTGCGGCACATATGGGTAGACCGGCTTCAGCGCCTGCATCACCCGCGCCTCGCGCAGCATGTTATGCGCGCTTTTCGCCTTGTGGCCGAAGGGAGGGCGACGCAGGATCACGTCGCGTCCGGGATAGCTCAGCAGATAGGTGAGATTGGACGCGCCGCCGGGAAACTGCCTGACCTCAGGCTCACCGCCGAGGCCATCCCCCGCCATGTTCCGCTTCAGGAAAGCATCGACGCGGGCGATGTCCAGTTCCTCACCCTCGCGCACGCGGCCAGCCTTGTCGAGCAAGCGCTCATCGTCCTTTGCGGCATCCGTCATTGCGCCTGCCCCCTTTCGGTCCCGATGCCCGCGGCGGCGGCCTGAGCCTTCAGTTCCAGCCTGGCAATCAGGCTGCGATGCACCTCGTCCGGACCGTCGGCGATGCGCAGCGTGCGTGCATGGGCGAACAGGCTCGTCAGTCCGTAATCGTCGCAGACGCCGGCTGCGCCATGAATCTGGATTGCCGCGTCGACCACCGACTGCGCCATGGAAGGCGCCACCACCTTGATCTGCGAAATCTCGCTCTTTGCGCCCTTGACGCCGACCGTATCCATCAGCCAGGCAGCCTTCAGCGTCAGCAGGCGCGCCTGCTCGATGGCGATGCGGGCATTGGCGATGATGTCGGCATTACCGCCCAGCGAAGCCAGCGGCTTGCCGAAGGCGGTGCGGGTCAGGGCGCGGCGGCAGAGCATCTCAAGCGCACGCTCGGCGGAGCCGATGGCGCGCATGCAATGGTGAATGCGGCCTGGTCCCAGCCGTCCCTGCGCGATCTCGAACCCCTTGCCGGGGCCGACGATGATGTTTTCCAGCGGCACCTCGACATCGGTGAAGCTCACCTCGCCATGACCGTAGGGCTCGTCCAGCGTGCCGAACACCGGCAGCATGCGGCCGATCTCGACGCCCTGCGTGTCGACCGGAACCAGAACCATGGAATGGCGGGCATGGCGCGGCGCGTCCGGATCGGTCAGGCCCATGAAGATGAGGACACGGCAATCGGGATGGCCGATGCCGGTGCTCCACCACTTGCGGCCGTTGATCAGCACGCGGTCGCCCTTCACGATCGCCGTCGCTTCCATATTGGTGGCATCCGAAGAAGCGACATCCGGTTCGGTCATGCAGAAGGCGGAACGGATCGAACCGTCGAGCAGCGGTTTCAGCCAGCGTTCCTTCTGCTGCGACGATCCATATTTCGCCAGCACCTCCATGTTGCCGGTGTCCGGGGCATTGCAGTTGAAGATTTCGGGCGCGAAAGGCACCCTGCCGGTGATCTCGGCAAGCGGCGCATAATCGACATTGGAGAGGCCCGGGCCGTATTCGGGTTCCGGCATGAACAGGTTCCACAGGCCCTGCGCCTTCGCCTTCTCCTTCAGCTCCCGCATCACCGGCGGCACGTTCCAGGGTCGCGCCCCGGTGGTCAGCGTGCCGTAGTATTCGGCTTCCGCCGGCAGCACATGCTCGTCCATGAACGCCCTGAGGCGATCGATAAAGTTCTGCGCCCTGGCGGAAAATGCAAAGTCCATGACGATCCGGTCTCCCACGATTGGTCCTGACCTGTCCGGTCTTGCAAATTCTCCACCATCGTGAGCCAATAAATCAAATGATAGATCTTCATCCGAGTTCATGAATCTGGTGCATATGAACCGTCTCGACCTCAATCTGTTCGTCGTTCTGGAAGCCATTCATGCCGAGGGCAGCATCACGGGCGCGGCCGCGCGCCTCAACCTCACCCAGCCCGCCATCAGCCATGCGCTGAGACGGCTGCGCGATACGTTCGACGACCCGCTGTTCGTGCGGCAGGGCAACCGCATGGTGCCAACCGCGCTCGCCCGCTCGGTGATCGAACCGATCCGGCAATCGGTGCACACACTGATCGAAAGCGTGCAGGGCGTGCGCTCCTTCGATCCCGCATCGGCGCAGCGCAATTTCACCATCGGCTGCCGGGACGTGATGGAGGCGCACCTGCTGCGCCCGCTCATGATGCGGCTTGCCAGAGAGGCACCCGGCGTCGGCATTTCATCCGTGCGTATCGACCGCAACGATCTGGAAGCCAATCTCGCCAACGGCGATGTCGATCTGGCGGTGGAGGTGCTGACGCGCACGCCGGACTCGGTGCGCCGCCTTCCCATCATCCGCGACAGCCTTGTCGTCGTGGCACGCAAGGACCATCCGGCGCTGGCGGGAAAGCTCGACCTGCCGGCCTATCTGGCGCAGGAACACATCCTGGTTTCTTCACGGCCAAAGGGCATGAGCCTGGAAGACATCGAGCTTGCCCGCATCGGCCATCAGCGCCGCATCGCCTTGCGCTGCCAGCAATATTTCGCGGCCTCGATGCTGGTCGCGGAAACCGGATATCTGCTTACCATGCCGGAGCGCTATGCGCGCATCGTCAACCGGGGCCTGCCGACACGGATCGTGGATTTCCCCGTGCCGGCGCCGCCTTTGCATGTCTATCTCTACTGGCACGAGAATGCCGGGCCGGACCCCGGCAACGCATGGCTGCGCGCTCTCGTTGCGGAGATCGCGCAGCAGGATCATGCCGTTGAAGCCTGAATCAGCCTTCGAGGATTTCCTTGGATGCAACGGTGGAATCGGCGTTGAGGCGATAGATGATCGGCACGCCGGTTCCGAGCTCCACCTTCACCACCTCCTCGCCCGACAGCCCGTCGAGCGCCATGATCAGCGCGCGCAGCGAATTGCCGTGCGCCGCCACCAGAACCGTCTCGCCGCGCAGCACATGCGGCTGCATGTCGTGCAGGTAGTAGGGCCAGACGCGCGCGCCCGTGTCCTTCAGGCTCTCGCCGCCCGGCGGGGGCACGTCGTAGGAACGGCGCCAGACATGCACCTGGTCCTCGCCCCATTTCTGGCGGGCGTCGTCCTTGTTGAGGCCGGAAAGGTCGCCATAGTCGCGCTCGTTCAGCGCCAGGTTGCGGACGGTCCTGAGGTCGCTCTGGCCGACCGCATCGAGGATGTGCTGGCAGGTCTTCTGCGCGCGCTGAAGGTCGGAGGTGAAGGCGATATCGAACTTCAGCCCGCGCTCCTTCAGCTTCTGCCCGGCGGCGCGCGCCTCGCCGTGGCCCTGCTCGGTCAGGTCCACGTCACGCCAGCCGGTGAACAGGTTCTTCAGGTTCCATTCGCTCTGGCCGTGGCGCACGAGCACGAGGGTTCCGGACATGTTTACTCCTTGCGGTTGCTTGCCAGCGAAACGGCCCGGCTCAGAAGCCGAGCACGTCGCGCATCGAATAGAGGCCCGGCTTGCGGCCGCGCGCCCACAGGGCCGCCTTGACCGCGCCGCGCGCGAAGATCGCCCGGTCCTGGGCGTGATGGGACAGGGTGACGACCTCGCCATTGCCGGCGAGGATCACCGAATGGTCGCCGGGCACCGATCCGCCGCGCAGCGTGGCGAAGCCGATGCTGCCCGTCTCGCGCGCGCCGGTGTGGCCGTCGCGCACACGCACATCGTTTCCGGAAAGGGCAATGCCGCGTCCCGCAGCCGCCGCTTCACCCAGAAGCAGAGCGGTGCCGGAGGGCGCATCGACCTTGTTGCGGTGGTGCATTTCCAGCACCTCGATGTCAAAATCCTCGGCGGCCAGCGCGCGCGCCGCCTGCTCGACCAGCAGCGCCAGCAGGTTGACGCCAAGGCTCATATTGCCGGACCTGACGATGGTCGCGTGACGGGCAGCCGCCGCGATGCGGGCGTCGTCATCGGCCTTCAGGCCGGTGGTTCCCAGCACGTGGACAATACGCGCCTGTGCGGCATAGCCGGCAAATTCCACGCTTGCCGCAGGCGCGGTGAAGTCGAGCACGCCATCGGCTTTGGCGAAGGCGGCCAGCGGATCGTCGCTCACGATGACGCCCAGCGGCCCGAGCCCGGCCAGTTCGCCGATATCCTTGCCGATCGCTGGCGACCCCTTGCGCTCCACCGCCGCGACGACGCGCGCGCCTTGCGTCTCATGCACGGCGCGCACCAGCGCCAGTCCCATGCGGCCGCCCGCGCCGACGACCACAAGACCCATATCGCTCATATGCTTCTCCCGGAAATTTCGGATGTGCCGGCCCCATCTGCTGGCCCGTCCGCTGGCCCATCCGCTGGAACGTCCTCGACGAGGCCCAGCCCCTTGTCGCCCTGAAAACGATAGAAGCGCGCATAGACGCCGTTCGGATCGGCCATCAGTTGCGCATGGGTGCCCTGCTCGACCACCCTTCCCTGCTCCAGCACGACGATGCTGTCGGCATTGACGACGGTGGAGAGCCGGTGGGCGATGACGATGGTGGTGCGGCCGCGCATCGCCTCGTTCAGCGCCTGCTGCACCCGCGCTTCCGACTCGTTGTCGAGCGCCGATGTCGCCTCGTCGAGCAACAGGATCGGCGCGTCGCGCACCATGGCGCGTGCAATCGAAACGCGCTGGCGCTGCCCGCCCGAAAGCGAGGCGCCGTTCTCGCCGACTTGCGTATCGTAGCCTTCGGGCTGCTGGCGAATGAATTCATCGGCTGCGGCCAGCCTGGCTGCCAGTTCGATTTCCCGGTCGGACGCATCGGGACGGCCATAGCGGATGTTGTCGCGGATCGACCCCTCGAACAGATAGGGCTGCTGCGACACATAGGCGATCGACTGGCGCAGCGAGCGCTTCGTCACCTTCGACACATCCTGACCGTCGATCGTGATGGCGCCGCCATCGACGTCGTAGAAGCGCTGCAGAAGCGCCACCAGCGTGGACTTGCCGGCGCCGGAAGCGCCGACGATTGCCGTCGTCCTGCCGGGGGCGGCGGTGAAGCTCACCTCGTCCAGCACCGGCTGGCCGGGCGCATAGGAGAAGGACACGTTCTCGAACCGCACCTCGCCCTGCTGCACGGCAAGCGCCCCGGCATCCGGCACGTCGCCCTGGCGCGGCTCGAGGTCAAGGATTTCATAGATCATGCGCGCATTGACCAGCGCACGCTCGACGTTGACCTGTGTGCGCGCCAGCCGGCGGGCCGGGTCGTAGGCCAGCAGCAGAGCTGTGATGAAGGCCATGACGTCGCCGGGCGGATGGTTGGTGGTCGCGGCCTTGTAGGAGGCATAGCCGATGACGCCGGCGACGGCGAAGCCGGCGAGGCTCTCGGTGATCGGCCCCAGTCGCTCCGACACGCGGGCGATCTTGTTGTAACGCCCCTCCGCCTGATCGACCAGCTGGCCGATGCGGGCCGAAAGCTGCTCTTCCATGGTGAAGGCCTTGACCACGGCAATGCCCTGCACCGCCTCCTGCATGGCCCCGATCAGATGCGAGTTGACGGTGACGGATTCGCGCGTCACCGAGCGCACCCGGCGCATGATGTAGTTGACCGCCCACACCAGCGGCGGGCCGACAATGACGATAGAGGCGGCAAGGAAGGGTTGCTGCCAGACCATGACACCGATCAGCCCCACCAGAGCAACGAGGTCGCCGGCAACGGATCGCAGCGTCATGCCCATCAGGTCGCGAATGCCTGCGACGTTCTCGTTGATGCGCGCCGCCAGCCGGCCGGACCGCGTATCGCTGAAGAAATCCATGCCGAGGCGCATCAGGTGCTGGAAAACGCGCTTCTGGTAGCGCGCCACGACATTGTTGCCGATCTTCGCCAGCGTGACCGAATAGCCATAGGTGGCGATGCCGCGAATCAGGAAGATGGCGATGATGCCGCCGCAGATCAGCGGCGCCCGATCATAGCGTTGCGCCACGAAAATGTCGTCGACCAGCGGCTGCATGATCCATGCGGCGAGGCCGGCGGTGGCGGCGGAGACGAGCAGGCAGAATATGGTGAAGGCATAGTAGCCGATATATTCGCGGCCGTTCTCGGCGAAGATGCGCTTCAGAACGGCGACGACCTCACCGGGCTCGGGTTTGCTGCTTTTGGTGCCGACGCTCAAGGCTCGATCCGTCGCTGCATTGATCTGGTGCGAAGACGCCGGAAGACGCCGGGCATCCTCTTAGAGCCTTTGCATGCGTTTGCCTATGGGGCCGGCCAAAATTGCCGGCCGCAAACCTCAAGCCTGCCAGCGCCGCCCGGCGGTCTCGACGCCGAAGCCGGAAGGCGTTCGGGCATAGGCGGCGAGCCCGGCAAGTGCGGCCAGCGGATGGCCGACCACATAGACAGGGATCGAGCCCATCAGCGCATGATGCGGGGCCTTGTCCTCGAAGGCGGCGCGGAAATTGCCGGCCTTCAGCGCCGGTACGATCTTCTGGGCGATGCCGCCGCTGAGATAGACGCCGCCCCGCGCCTTGAAGATCAGCGCCACGTCGCCCGCGACACGGCCGAGCAGGGTGGTGAAGGTCTCGAGCGTCTCGACGGCCGTCGCATCGCTGCCTGCAAGTCCTGCGGCAGTGATGTCGGACGGCGCGGTCAGGGCCGGCTCGCGCCCGTCGGCAAGGGCAATCGCGCGATAGAGGTTGACGAGGCCCCGCCCGCACAGAATATCCTCGCCCGAAACGCGTCCGTCGAGCGTGACCAGATGCGGGAATACCTCGCTGTCGCGCGGGGTGCGCGGCCCGAGATCGACATGGCCGCCCTCGCCCGGCACCGGCACCCATCCGCCGAAGGCATGGACCAGCCCGGCGACGCCCAGCCCGGTACCGGGCCCGAGCACGACCCGCGCGGCGCCGGGCACGGGCGCGCCACCGCCGATCTGTTCCATATGCTCCATGCCGAGCGCGGCGACAGCCAGCGCCTGCGCCTCGAAATCGTTGAGCAGAAGCACATCGCTCAGGCCGAGATCGGCGAGCATCCGCTTCGGCCTGATGATCCACGGGCAGTTGGTCAGCGGTATCTCATCGCCTTCCACAGGTGCCGCCACGGCCAGAATGGCCGAGCGCGGCGGCTGAGCGGCGCCGTCGAGCACGGTGGCGCGGATCGCATCGTCGACGCTGTCGAAATCCGCCGTCTGGACGATGCGCGGCTCACCGGCCTCGGAGGTCTGGTCATGGATGATGGAGAAACGGGCGTTGGTGCCGCCGATGTCGCCGATCAGGACCGGAAACCCGAACCGTACCTCTCCAGCATCCGAACCCGTCATTCTGGTCCCCGACGAGCGACCGGCCTTCAGGCCGATGCCCGGTTCCTGTTCTGCCTGCCCATGCGAAGCGGGATGATTCCACGCGGCCGCAGCATGCTCCAGAGCGCCGGATGCCCGGATAAATCCGCGCTGCCGCTCAACCGTTTGTTTGCCGCATCTATGCGACGCCAGATGATTCCACCCGGCTGCAAGATGCTCTAGCGCATGGCGGGCAAAAGGAAAACGAATTTCGCCCGCGATTAAAACGATTGAAATTCCACGCCCCGCCGATCGGACGAGCTCTCAGTTGGCCGGAGGGGAGAAGGGCAGCGGCGCGCCAAACTCTGGCGTGGGCGCAAAAGCGCTCGCCGCGGCCGGCAGGCCGCCCGACGCTGCGATTGCCGCGATCGGGTCGGCGCGGGTGATCGCCGCGGCCCCGGATGGATAGGTGACAGAAGCGACCGAAACCGGATCGGGCGCTTCAAGCACGGCGCGGCACGCCTTCGGCAGCGACGACATGGTCATCACATCGCGCGCCTTCGGTGCATCGGGATTGGGGTTGGGCCGCCACGGCTCCTCGGTGAACCACCATGCCAGCGACTTGTCGCAGCCCTCGCCGGCCGGCACGGCCTCCTGGCGCTTGCAGTCCGGCGAGCCGGGCTGGCAGCCGATGCGAACATGGAAATGATAATCATGACCCCAGAACGGCCGGACCTTGCGCAGCCACGCGCGGTCGCCTGTCACCGTGTCGCACAGCTTCTTCTTGATGCCGGGATGAACGAGGATGCGCTCTACCTCGGGGTAGCTGGCGGCGCGCTTCAGCAGCCGGGCATGCGCCGGCGTCCAGCGCTTCTCGACCACCCTGCGCGTCTTCGGATCGATGAGGGAGACTGCCGACATGTTCTCCCGCTCCTGCGGCGTCAGCCGCTTGTCGGGCATGGGCGTGAACCATATGTCGGCGTCGAGGCCGATCTGGTGCGAAGCGTGGCCGGTGAGCATCGGTCCGCCGCGTGGCTGCGAGATGTCGCCCAGAAGCAGGCCCGGCCAGCCGTCCTGCACCGCATCGCGCGACAGTTTCTCGACCAGCGTGATCATTGCCGGATGGCCCCAGCGCCGGTTGCGCGACAGGCGCATGGCCTGCCATGTCGGGCCATCGGTCGCGATGGCGACGCCGCCGGAAAAACACCCCTTGGAATAAAAGCCGATCGATTGCGGCTGGGTGGCGGCGGGCAGCTTGTGGGAGCCGAACAGGGTCTTGGCCAGTTCCTGCGCCTCCGCCTGCTGCGGAACCGCCGTTGCGAGCAGGGACATTGCAGCGATCGCCGCCGCGCATTTCGTCATCTTCGCCCACAATGCTCGCATTTCTGCCTCCGGCCGGAAGAACCCGAATCACATAATGTCGCCAACTGCGCCACGATCAAGGCAGACGCATCCTGGCGCGCGATTCTCCGTGCGCCCAGTTGCCGTCATCCCACAGGGCGCGGAGCGCCGCACGGTAGTCGGGGAAACGGAAGCGGTAGCCCGCAGCTTTCAGTGCGGCGTTGGAGACGCGCTTGTTCTCCCCATAGAAGGAGCGGGCCATGGGAGTGAGCTCCGCTTCTTCAAACGGGATTTCCGGCGGCGGCTCGACGCCCATCAGCCCGGCCGCGAAGGCAACCACATCCTGCGGCGGCGCGGGCTCGTCATCGGCAACGTTGAAGATGCCGCCCCTCCCATGCCCGGCCAGATGCGCCAGCGCGCCGGCAATATCGGCAACATGGATGCGGTTGAAGACCTGCCCCGGCTTGATCAGCCGTCTGGCCGTGCCATCCCTGAGATTGATGAAAGCGTTGCGGCCGGGTCCGTAGATGCCAGCCAGCCGCAGCACCGCCACCGGGCAGCCGATGGCCTCGCCAAGCTCCAGCCATTGCCGCTCGGCCTCGACCCGCAGCACGGAACGGCGCGACACCGGACGGCAAGGCGTCTCCTCGTCCACCCACGCGCCACCATGATCGCCATAGACGCCGACCGTGGAGAGATAACCGATCCAGCGCAATGCCGGCATTTGCCCCGCGATGAGATCGCGCGCGGCATTGAGTACCGGATCTCCGGCCTCGCCCGGCGCCACCGAGACGACGAGATGGGTGGCGTCGGCAAGCGCCTGTCCGATCCCGGGCGTCAATGTCCCGTCGAACAGCAGCGGCGAGATGCCGGCCTCGCGCAGCAGGCCGAACTTTTCTTCCGAGCGCGTGGTGCCGGACATTGCCACATCCTTCGGGCAGAGGCCGGCGAAAGCACGGGCCGAATAGCCTGCGCCAAAAATGAAGATTCCCTGCGCGTTCATGCCCATGCCTTTTCAGCCATATCCATCCCCTGCACCCATTCCGCCCGCACGTCCGCATCGGTTTCGTCGCGCAGGGCCGGGTGCGCAAGCGCTGCAAACTCGCCCCATGGCAAAAGGCGCGACAGCGCCCAGATGGCCGCGCCCCGCACCAGCGGCGAGGCGTCAGCCGCCAGAGCGCGAACTTGCCCGATCAACCCGGCCTCGCCGGAATTGCCGGCTGCAATCAGCACGTTGCGGATAAAGCGGTCGCGGCCGATGCGCTTGATCGGCGAACCGGAAAACAGGGCACGAAAGGCGGGATCGTCCAGTTCGAGCAGATCGGCCAGCCTCGGCTCGCGCAGATCGGCGCGCGCGGCCAGCTTGGCCTCGGAGGCGGTGCGGGCGAACTTGTTCCACGGGCAGGCGGCAAGGCAATCGTCGCAACCATAGATGCGGTTGCCCATCGCCTTACGGAATTCCAGCGGAATCGGTCCCTTGTTCTCGATGGTGAGATAGGAGATGCAGCGGCGCGCATCGAGGCGGTAGGGAGCCGGGAAAGCATGGGTCGGGCAGGCATCGAGGCATGCCCGGCATGAGCCGCAACGATCGACGTCGCGTTGGTCCGGCTCCAGTTCGGCCGTGGTGAAGATCGAGCCGAGGAACAGCCACGAACCGTGCGTGCGGCTGACCAGGTTGGTGTGCTTGCCCTGCCAGCCGAGCCCGGCCGCCTCGGCCAGCGGCTTTTCCATCACCGGAGCCGTATCAACGAACACCTTCACGTCGCCGCCGGCGCGGGAAACGATCTTGCCGGCGATTTCCTTGAGCCGGCCCTTCATGACGTCGTGATAGTCGCGGTTGCGCGCGTAGACGGAGATGGCGGCGCGGTCGCGCAGGGAAAGGATGCCGCGCGGATCGTGGTCCGGCCCGTAATTCATCGCCAGCACGACGATGGAATGCACGTCGGGCCATAAGACGCTTGGCCGGGCGCGCCGTTCAAGCGTCTCGGCAATCCACTCCATGGAGCCATGGAACCCGTCGGCAACGAACTGCGCAAGCCGCTCCGGGGCTTTCGGAATGGAACCGGGAGACGTCACGGCGCACAGGTCGAAACCGGCGCGCAGGGCCTCCCTGTCGATCAGGGCGCGGAGCTTTCCGGGGTCAGAAATCGAGGTCCGCATAATGCGACACCGGCGCCAGTCCGCGCACCCGGTCGGCCAGCAACGGGCGGAAGGAGGGGCGCGATTTGACCCGCATGTACCAGTCGCGCGCCGCGGCGTTGTCGCGCCAGTCGACCTCGCCGAGATAGTCGAGCACCGAGAAGGCGGCAGCGGCGGCAAGGTCGGCATAGGTGATGCGCGATCCGGCCAGCCAGTGGCGGGTGCCAGCCAGCCAGTTGGTGTATTTCAGGTGCTGCCGGGTGTTGGCGCGCGCCGCCCGGATGGCGGTGGAATCGGGTGAGCCGCCGCCAGCCGCATTCGGCATCAGCGGCTTCAGAACCCGCTCGCGCACCAGATGGCGGGTGACTTCGCTTTCCGTCTTCCCCAGATACCAGTCGACCAGCCGCCGTATCTCCGCGCGGTCCATGGGATTTTCCGCGAACAGCCGCCGTTCGCGCTTGAGCACGCCGCGCGTTTCATCGAGATATTCGCCAATCACGGTGGCGCCCACGATCGGCACATCGCCCTCGGCGAGCAGGACGGGAAGCGTTCCAGCCGGATTGAGGGCCAGAAACTCCTTGCGGCGCGACCAGGGCATCTCCTCAATTAACGCCAATTCCTCTCCATATTCGCCGAAAGCGATTCGGACGAAACGGCAGGCAGCGGACATCGGATGATGAAAAAGCGTCAGCATGGTTCCTTGGATCAAAAAAGCGCACCGGCACATTTCCGGTTGCGCCAGACAGCCTCGGCAGCCCACCAACGAACTGTCAAGCTTTGCGTCCTATAGGATCAGAACACCGCCCTGACAAGCAACCGGGAATATCCAGGCAAACATGGAAAACACCACTATCGTCGAGGCCCTCCTGCTCGGGCTGCTGGAAGGGCTGACCGAGTTCATCCCGGTTTCCTCAACGGGCCACATCCTGCTGGCCGGCCATTTCCTCGGCTTCGAATCGACGGGCAAGGCGTTCGAGGTGCTGATCCAGCTCGGCGCGATTCTCGCCATCCTGTCGGTCTATGCCGCCCGCTTCTGGGATTTCATGAAGCGGTCCGACCGGCTCCATGTCATCGGCGAGGTGATCGTGGGGGTGATCGCCTCCCTGGTGTGGATGGGCGGCTGCGTCTTCGAGTTCATTTCGGCAACCGTCCGTCGCCGGCGTCCAAACCTGTTCCTGCCACCACAGCTCCCCGACGATCCGGCCGTGCGCATGCTGGTGGGGCTTGCGATCGGCTTCCTGCCGGCCGCGGTCATCGGCGTGCTGGCGCACGGCTTCATCAAGTCGGTGCTGTTCGAGACGCCGAAGCTGATCTGCATCATGCTGATCCTCGGCGGCATCGTGCTGCTGTGGATCGACCGGCTCGATCTCAGGCCGAAATACCATGAAGTCAGCCAGTTCCCGCTGCCGCTCTATCTCAAGATCGGCTTCTTCCAGTGCCTGGCCATGATTCCCGGCACGTCGCGCTCTGGCGCAACGATCGTCGGCGGGCTGCTGCTGGGCGCGGACAAGCGGGCCGCGGCGGAGTTTTCGTTCTTTCTCGCCATGCCGACCATGCTCGGCGCCTTCACGCTCGACCTGCTGAAGAACTGGAGCGCTCTTTCGGCCTCCGACCTCCACATCATCGGCATCGGTTTCGTTGCCGCCTTCGTGGCCGCGGTCGTGGTCGTGCGCGGCCTGCTCGGCTATGTCAGCCGTCACGGCTACAAGCTGTTCGGCTGGTGGCGGCTGATAGTCGGCACGGTCGGCCTCGCCGCCCTCTACATCGTCGGCTGACGGGAGTTCGCCGGCCGCTCGATCAGCTCCGCATCCGGGCCAGCCGACCTTTCCGGCCGGCCGAACTCACGCCGTCTGGCGGCGCTGGAACTGGCCGGAGGCGCGGAAGCGCCACAGGTAGCTCGGCAGGATGGTCGCCATCGACTGTGCCTCGATGCCCAGTCCGGCCAGCGTGCGCCCTTCGGCTTCCGCCTGCTCCGAGACCACGTTGTCCGAACGCAGCTGCGCCACCTGGTCCGTGGTCAGCAAAGGACTGGGCAGAAGGCCGAGGAACGTCGCGGCAAGCTTCGACACCCACCATGGCAGCGGCACCAGCAGGCGCTTGCGCTCGATAACCGCCAGCATCTCCTCAAGGCACTGGCGGAAGCTGGCGACAACCGGTCCGCCAAGCTCATAGACACGCCCGCCTGCCGCAGCGCCGTCGACGGAAAGTGCCACGGCTTCGGCGACGTCGCCCACATAGACGGGCTGGAACTTCGTTTCGCCGCCGCCGATGAGCGGCAGAGCCGGCGAATAGCGCGACATGGCGGCGAAGCGGTTGAAGAAACCGTCCTCGGGACCAAAAATGATCGACGGGCGGAAGATCGTCGCTTCGGATACCGTTTCCAGAACCGCCTTCTCGCCGCGCGCCTTGGTGCGGGCATAAGCCGATGGGGATTGCGTGTCGGCGCCGATGGCCGAAACGTGGGTCAGACCGGCGCCTGCGTTGCGCGCGGCCTCGGCAACGGCACGAGCGCCGAACTCATGCACCGACCCGAACTTCTGGCGGCCACCCTCATGCAGGATGCCGACGAGGTTGATGACATGGTCGGCGCCGATCACGGCCTGATCGACGGACTTGCGGAAGCGCAGATTGGCCTGCACGGCCTGGATCTGGCCGACATTGCCGAGCGGCTGGAGATGCCCGGCAAGGTCCGGCCGGCGGCAGGCGACGCGGATGCGATAGCCGCGCCTTGCCAGCGCGCGCACGACGTGGCGGCCCACGAAACCGGACCCGCCGAAGACGACCACGAGCTTGGGAGTTTGCAGGATTTCTGTCATGACTGGCTCCGGCTATGTGCCCCGGCACCGCCGGGGCTTGGCTGAAGCCGCTTCATAGTCCGTTTCTTGGCCGAGGCAAAGTGCGTTCGGTGGTCGCTCCCACCGATCGCACCGGATCAGAACGCCTTGCCGATGCGGGCGTCGACCGAATGGCTGTTTGCGCCGCGGATGACGAAGAAGAACAGCATGGCCGACCAGAGGATCGACTTCTCCGCGCCTGCGAAACCCTGATCCAGGGTGATCCAGTGGAACCACACCGTCACCAGAAGCACGATCAGGCCGGCGAAGGCCGAGGGGCGGGTGAGGAAGCCGAGGGCGAGGAAGATGCCGCCGAAGAACTCGGTGCACGACAGAAGCAGCGACCAGAAGGCGCCCGGATAGAAGCCAAGGCCCTCGACCATTTCGGCCGCGCCGAAGGGGCTGACGATCTTGGACGAGCCGTGGATCGCAAGGATGCCGCCTGTCACGACGCGGAGGAGGGTTTCCGAACCTTCATGCAGCGCAGCATAGATGCCGCCGAGGGCCGGAACGATGAGGCGCTGACGCGCGGTTTCGGTGGTTGTGGACATGGACCTTCTTCCTGTTGCGGAGGCGCTCCTAACGCCCCAAAGCCATCTTCACGGTCAAATGAAATAAAGTTGACCCGGAAGGCAAGGTTCACAATGGTGACAGTCCGTTTCCGGATCCGCCATGCGAAAAGGCAAGGCTGCTTCATCGAAATAGCATTTGAGTGGCACCTCAAAACGCGCGACGCTAACCGGATGGGCGGAGCATTCCTGTATCCTGCCGGACCTGCGAAGGCGGCTCCAGCATGGATATGGGGCATCGTGCCGGTCTGGAAACAGACGGCTTCGGCTCATCGAGACGCACGGGGTGAGGAGAGATCGATCGCTGATGTCGGGATCATTTGACGGAAAACATATCATCGTGACCGGCGGCACAGGCGCTCTGGGCAGCGTCGTCGTCGGCGCACTCATCGAGCGGGGCGCCATCTGCCACGTACCCAACACCCACGCCGAACCGCCCGCGCATTTTCCCTATGCCAGCCATCCCAATGTCAGGCTGAGCCACAACATCTATCTGGCCGATTGCAAGACCGTGGACGCCTTCTATGCAGGCGTTGAAGATCTCTGGGCATCGATCCATCTGGCTGGTGGATTTGCCGCCGCGCCGATCGACAAGACCGAATCCGCATCCTTCGAGGAACTGCTCGAAACCAACGTTCACACCAGCTTCTTCTGCTGCCGGGCGGCCGTGCGCAGCATGATGGCGGCCGGCAAGGGCGGCCGCATCGTCAATGTCGCGGCAAAGCCCGGCCTGAACCCGCGCCGGGGCTCGGGCATGGTGGCCTATACCACCAGCAAGGCGGCCGTCGCCGCCATGACGGTGTCGCTGGCCGAAGAGGTAAAGTCGCGCAACATTCTGGTCAACGCCATCGCGCCCTCCATTCTGGACACGCCGGCCAACCGGACTGCGATGCCGGACGCCGATTTCGGCAAATGGGTCAGCCTCGAAACCGTGGCCGCGACGATCGCCTATCTGGTCGCTCCCGCCAACGAGGCGATGAGCGGCGCGCTGATTCCACTATACGGCCAGTCCTGAGCGCCGGTCCAAAGCTGGCAAGACAGACAAAAAAAGACCCGCCGGAGCGATCCGGCGGGTCTTTTGATATTCAGCCCCGAACTCCGCCGCGAACGGCGGAGCCGGAAGGCGCAACGTCTTAGTTGGTCTGCTTCTTGAGCGCGGCGCCCAGAATGTCGCCCAGCGAAGCGCCGGAGTCGGTCGAACCGTACTGTGCGACGGCTTCCTTCTCCTCGGCGATTTCCAGCGCCTTGATCGACACCTGAACCTTGCGGGTCTTCTTGTCGTAGGCGATGACGCGGGCATCGACCTTCTGGCCGACGGTGAAGCGCTCGGGGCGCTGCTCGTCGCGGTCGCGCGACAGGTCGTTGCGCTTGATGAAGCTGTCGAGGCCGCTTTCGACCAGACGAACGTCCAGACCGCCATCCTTCACGCCGGTGACCTCGCAGGTCACAACGGCATTCTTGCGCAGTTCGCCGGAAGCGGCGGCGTCGCCGGCCGCGTCACGCGAAAGCTGCTTGATGCCGAGCGAGATGCGCTCCTTGTCGATGTCGACGTCGAGCACCTGGGCCTTGACCATGTCGCCGCGGTTGTACTCCTCGATGACCTGCTCGCCCGGACGGTTCCAGTCGAGGTCGGAGAGGTGGACCATGCCGTCGACATCGCCTTCGAGGCCGATGAACAGGCCGAACTCGGTCTTGTTCTTGACCTCGCCCTCGACTTCGGAGCCGACCGGATGGTTGCGGGCGAAGGCTTCCCACGGGTTCTCGAGCGTCTGCTTGAGACCGAGCGAGATGCGGCGCTTGGCCGGATCGACCTCGAGCACCACCACGTCCACCTGCTGCGAGGTCGACAGGATCTTGCCGGGGTGCACGTTCTTCTTCGTCCACGACATTTCCGAAACGTGGATGAGGCCCTCGATGCCCGGCTCCAGCTCGACGAACGCGCCGTAGTCGGTGATGTTGGTGACGGTGCCGGTGATCTTCTTGCCGATCGGGAACTTGGTGCCGATGTCGGACCACGGATCGCTCTCGAGCTGCTTCATGCCCAGCGAGATGCGGTGCGTCTCCTGGTTGATGCGGATGATCTGCACCTTGACCGTCTGGCCGATGTTGAGGATCTCGGTCGGATGGTTGACGCGGCGCCAGGCCATGTCGGTGACGTGCAGCAGGCCGTCGATGCCGCCGAGGTCGACGAACGCACCGTAGTCGGTGATGTTCTTGACCACGCCCTCGACAACCTGACCCTCTTCTAGGTTCTGGACGATCTCGGAGCGCTGCTCGGCACGGCTCTCTTCAAGCACGGTGCGGCGCGAAACGACGATGTTGCCGCGACGCTTGTCCATCTTGAGGATTTCGAAGGGCTGCGGGTTGTGCATGAGCGGGGTGACGTCGCGGATCGGACGGATGTCGACCTGCGAAC
>JAIPUZ010000130.1 GCA_022833215.1 Mesorhizobium sp.
TCAAGGACTGGCGGCGCGTCGCAACTCGTTACGACAAGCTGGCAACCAATTTCGCCGCTTCAGTCCTCATCGCTGCAATCATCACATGGTGGGCTGATTGAGTCTCGACCTTAAAGCGTCCAGCGTCTGCGGCGAAAACTCGGGCAATTCATCGAGGAACAGCACGCCATGATGGGCAAGCGATATTTCGCCGGGGCGGGCGCGCAACCCGCCGCCAACCAGCGCCGCCATCGAGGCGGAGTGATGCGGGGCGCGGAACGGGCGCCGGTCGGTGAGCCGCCCCCCAGCCAGTTCGCCGGCGACGGAGGCGATCATCGACACTTCAAGCAGTTCGCGCGGCGACAGCGGCGGAAGAATGGAAGGCAGGCGCTGGGCGAGCATCGACTTGCCCGAACCGGGCGGGCCCACCATGAGAAGATTGTGCCCGCCCGCCGCCGCCACTTCCAGCGCACGCCGGGCACTCTCCTGACCCTTGATGTCGGCAAGGTCGGGCAGATCCGGTCCACCCGACCTCACGCCGGGCTCGGGCCGCGACAGCACCTGCGTGCCACGGAAATGATTGGCCAGCGCGATCAGGCTGCGCGGTGCCAGAATGTCGATCTCGCTGCCGGCCCATGCGGCCTCCGGTCCGCACTCGTGCGGGCAGATCAGGCCACGGCCATCCCCGTTGGCCGCAATCGCCGCCGGCAACGCCCCGGCCACAGAGGCGATGGTGCCGTCGAGAGACAATTCGCCCAGCACCACAAAGGCCGCAAGCGGATCCGCAGGTATGACGCCAATCGCCGCCATGAGGCCCAGCGCAATCGGGAGATCGTAATGGCTGCCTTCCTTGGGCAGATCGGCCGGCGCCAGATTGATCGTCACCCGCTTCGCCGGCATCGAAAGGCCGGAAGCATGCAGCGCGGCCTGCACACGTTCCCGGCTTTCGGCCACCGCCTTGTCCGGCAGACCGACGATCGACATACCGACCTTGCCGGGGGCAACCATCACCTGCACATCGACAGGCACGGCCTCGATGCCCTGAAAGGCGACGGTGCGCACGCGTGAAACCATATCCCCCTGCCCCCGACCGATGACGGCCCGCCCGGCAATTCGTCCCCACGCCGGCGCATGATGGGAAATGAAGCACGAAACGTCCGGCTTCGCAAGAACATTACGGGAACAAAATCACGTCAAAGGTGCAATCAGGTTGCATAGAATTGAAAAAGGAGAACATCCGTTCCGGCCAGACGGGCTCGCGCACGAGAAAAGGGCCGGCGGTTCGTCACCGCCGGCCCTCTTTCGAAGTCGTGTGCAGGCGCTGGCTTACTGAGCGGCGGCCTTGGCGGCCTCGATCCAGCCATCGAAGGTCTGCTGGTTGGCCTTGATCCACTCGTCGGCCTGACGCTCAAGGTCGGCGGGCTTGTCCGCGCCCTGATACATCTGGGCGTTCTGCGCGAAAATGTCTTCGAGCGGAATGCTCATCTCCTCGAACAGCTTCTTCGCGGCCGGATTCTTTTCCAGGAAGTCGTTGTTGGCGACGACCTGGATGTCGTTGGCCGGCCAGCCCATCTGGCACGGATTGCTGGCGCAGCCCTTCACGTCCGGGATGGAGGTCTGCGATTCCATCTCCTTCTGGTCTTCCGGCAGCGACGGCTTTTCCACTTCGAGCCACACCACGTCCTCGTCCGGCTTCAGCATGCCGACCGTCCAGTTCGGGGTCCAGGTGTAGAAGAAGATCGGCTTGCCCTGCTCATAGCGGCTGACGGCGTCCGCCATGGATGCGGAATAGGCGGCCTTGATCGGTTCAACCGTATCGCCCAGCCCGTAGGCTTCCATCTGGTGGGTGATGGTCAGCTCGCAGCCCCAGCCGGGGGGGCAGGCTACCAGATCGGCCTTTCCGTCGCCATTGTCGTCGAACAGCTTGGCGATCTCGGGGTCCTTGAACTGCTCGACGGTGCGGATATTGTGTTCGTCGGCCGTCTTCTTGTCGATCAGATACCCCTGCAGCGCGCCACCCTTGGCGACATAGCCGACCGTGCTGCCCTTGCCCTTGATCTCTTCCAGATAGGTATTGTGCAGGGGGAACCAGCCGCTCGCCCAGAAGTCCATGTCACCCTGGGAAAGGGCCTGATAGAAAGGCGGGTTGTCGAGCGCCGTCGGCCCCGCGACCGTGTAGCCCAGCGCCTCCATGGCCTTCTTGTAGAGCTGTGCCTGGAACCATTCCGTATCCCAGGTGGGTTGGCCCATGCGAACGGTCTTGCCCTCGCCCGGCAGCGATTGCGCAACCAGCGGCGAGACGCTGAGCGTCAGCGCCGTCAACGCCGCGCCGATACCGTAGAAAATCCTGTTTCCAGCCATGTCTTGTTTCTCCCTTTTCTGGTTTGGAGTGAGCCTGGATCTGGTGGTCGTGCGAATGTGTTTCACACTCTCCCTGTCGGTGGGGCTGCCGTCAGCCGCCCGCACCCTTGCCGTCCTTGCCGGTTTCTCCCAGCGCCTGGGTGACGCGGTCGAGGATGATCGCCATCAGCACGATGCCAAGACCGCCAACGCTGGCGTAACCGACATCGAGCCTGCCGAGGCCGGTGTTGACGATGAGGCCGAGTCCGCCGGCTCCGATCAGCGCGCCTATCACCGCCATGGAAAGCGCCAGCATCAGCGTCTGGTTGACGCCGGTCATGATGGTGCGCAATGCCAGCGGCAGCTGGATCTCCCACAGGATCTGGCGCGAGGTGGAACCGAAGGCGCGGCCTGCCTCAACAAGTTCCTCCTGCACCTGCCTTATGCCAAGATTGGTCAGGCGCACCAGCGGCGGCAGGGCGAAGATGATGGTGGCGATAACCGCCGGCACCATGCCGACGCCGAACAGCATGACGATGGGCACCAGATAGACGAAGGAGGGGATGGTCTGCATGACGTCCAGTATCGGGCGGATAACCGCCGCCGCCCGGTCGCTGCGCGCCGCCAGAATGCCCGCCGGAATGCCGACGATGATGCAGAACACGACGGCGGTCAGGATCATCGCCAGCGTGATCATGGTCTCGCGCCAGATGCCGATCCAGTCGAGAAGCAGCAGCGACACCAGCGTGAAGATCGCCACGCCACGGCCCGCCGCCCGCCAGGCGCCGAGCACGATCACAATGAGCAGAACGGCGAAGGGAATGGCCAGAAGCAGCGCCTGCAGATTGTCCAGCAACATCTGGATCGGCATTTGCAGCATGCGAAAAAAAGGACGCAGAACCGGCACCAGCCAGTCCTTGACGACAGCCTGGATCCAGTCGTCGAGCGGCAGTTCGCCATAGTGCGAGGGCCGGGCCAGATCGGTAGCCGCGCGCAGTGCGTTCATGGAGTCCGACATGGTCACGACCTCCCTTGGCTTGTCTGGCCTTGCTTTGTCTGGCCCTGTCTTGTCTGGTCAGTCTCGGGCCGAACCTGCGCTGGCTGCCCTTTCCCGGCGTCGTCGCCGGCGAGCATCGCGGCCATGTCGGTTGCGTCGAACTGGCCTTCGGGTTTGCCGTCCGGGCCCATAACGACAACCGGCTTTCCGCCCGAAACAAGCCCGAACGCCTCATGGAGGGGACGGCTGCCTTCTATGCTTGCGGCACCTTTTTCGATCAGCGCGCTGAGCGCGGCGGAGTCGGCCGCGCGCCTTATGGCTGTACGTACCGGCAGCACACGTCCACGATCAATGTCGCGGGTGAAGGCCGAAACATAGTCGTCGGCGGGATTGAGCACGATCTCGGCCGGCTTGCCGACCTGCGCCAGCCGTCCGTCCTTCATCACCGCCACATGGTCGCCCAGCGTCAGCGCCTCGTTGAGGTCATGGGTGATGAAGATGATGGTGGTGCGGTAGCGGCGCTGCAATTCGATCAGTTCGCCCTGCATGTCGCGGCGGATCAGCGGATCAAGCGCGCTGAACGGCTCGTCCATGAGCAGGATCTCGGGATCGAGGGCCAGCGCGCGCGCCAGCCCCACGCGCTGCTGCATGCCGCCGCTGAGGTTGTGCGGATAACGGTCGCCCCAGCCGGCGAGACCGACATTCTCCAGCGTCTTCAGCGCCTTTTCACGACGCTCCGCCTTGCCCATCCCGCGCATCTTGAGGCCGTATTCGACGTTTTCCGCAACGGTGCGATGCGGCAGCAGCGCGAAATGCTGGAACACCATGGTGATCTTGCCGAGGCGCAATTCGCGCAGGCGCTGTTCCGACGCCTTCAGAATGTCCTCGCCATCGATCTCGATGGAACCGACGGTCGGGTCGTGCAGACGGTTCAGGCAACGCACCAGCGTGGATTTGCCGGAGCCCGAAAGCCCCATGACGACGAAGATTTCGCCGGCATCCACCGAAAAGGACACATCGTCGATGGCAAGCACCGCGCCGGTGCGTTTGAGAATCTCGCTCTTCGAAACGCCTTGCCGCGCCAGTTCCAGGGCTTCGTCCGCCCTGGTGCCGAATGCCTTGCTGACGCCGCGCACCTCGATGCGTCTGGCGGCTTGCGGAGTGCTGGAGGGATCCAGGGGTTGGGTTCCATGCATCAGTTGCAGCCTCCCGGCGAAACGGGAGCAGTTGCAGACACGCCCATGCGGGCGGATAGGGATGCTGGAACAGTCAGGCTGGAAATTTCGGCGCTGTTTCCGTCCGGGAAGAAGCGGAGGGCGCCAGGCACTGTCTGGCAGAAGGCTTTCCCGCAGGCGGAAAAACCTGATTTCAATACAGGGATAACGAGTCTCCTCATCGTTCTTGCCCCCCAATGCTCGTCCCGGGTTCCCGGCCGGGCGGCCTTTGTTTGAGGGTCATGATTTCAATCTTGTCCCGGAGTTGTAAACCCCAAGACCCTGAATGATAGGCATTACATTATGTAATGCAACCCGTAATCAAAAGAACGGGACTTTTACGCCTCGGAGAGCACGGCATCGGTTTCCGGTCCGGCGATGCCCGGCTGGGCCCGCTCGGCGCGGATCCAGCGCAGGAACGCCTCGACCTGGGGCTTGATCGGCTGGCCGTTGCGCAACACCACGAAATAGGCTTCGCGTGTGCGAAGCGACTCGGCGGATACCCGCACCAGCCGGTTCTGCTGCAGCAGATCGTGGACCAGCCTGTGCCAGCCGAGCGCGATGCCTTCGCCGCGCATCGCGGCATGGATCGCATCCGTGTAGAAGCTGCAGCTCAGCGTCACGTTGCGCGGCGCAGCGCCGTGGCCGAAGGCATTGAGCCAGCGGTCCCAGCCGATCCAGCTCGGATCGGGAGAATCGCTGACGATCAGGCTGTGACGAATGAGATCCGCCACGCAGTCGGGAGAGCCGTGGGCGGCCAGATAATCCGGGCTGCACACCGGGAAAATATCGTCATTGAACAGCATGATCGCGCGGCCGTCGCTCCAGTTGCCCTCACCGTAGCGAATGGCGATGTCGACGTCCTCGCGCAGCAGGTTCACATTGACGTCCTGGCTGATCACCTTGAGCCTGATTTCAGGATGAAGGCGCCGAAAATCGGAGATCTTCGGAAGCAGCCAGAAATGCGAGAAGGCCACCGACGCCGAGATCACAAGCTCGCCCGGACTGGTCTCGGCGGTGAGCGACTGAACGGTACGGGTGATGGTGCCCAAAGCTTCCGACATGGATTTCGACAGCGTCTGGCCGCGTTCGGTGAGTTCGATGGAGCGATGCAGGCGGCGGAAAAGCTGGAAGCCGAGATTCTGCTCCAGCGCCTGCACCTGACGGCTCACCGCCGCCTGCGTGATGCCGAGTTCGGCCGCGGCACGGGTGAAGCTCAGTTGCCGCGCGGCGGCTTCGAACACCACCAGCGACGTCATCGAGGGAAGCTGACGGCGAAAACCAGACATGAGCCTGCCTTATGCTTGGAAAGCCGCATGATGGGCCGGAAGCCGCCTTCCGGCAAGCCTGTCGCATCGCCGGATACCTTCAGGCGCAGCATTCACGTGCCCCTCGGCCTGGCGCGGCTGGTGGCCTGTGCCAGCAGCGGGTTCTCCGGCCAGACGTGCTTGGGATAGCGCCCGCGCATGTCGGAGCGCACATCCGCCCATGAGCCGCGCCAGAAGCCCGGCAGGTCGCGCGTGGTCTGGATCGGCCGGTGCGCCGGGGACAGCAGTTCCAGCGTCAGCGGCACGGTGCCGCCGGCAATGGCCGGGTGGGTGGCGAGGCCGAACAGTTCCTGCACGCGAATGGCCAGAACCGGCTGTTCGCCGTCATAGCGGATCGGCACACGGCTGCCCGACGGCGCATCGAAATGGGTGGGCGCCAGCGCATCGATGCGCCGCTGAAGATCGTGCGGCACCAGCGCGGTCAGCCCGGCCATCATTGCATTACCGCTGATGGAGCCAAGCGAGGCCGAGCCGGTGAGGAAGGGCAGCAGCCAATCCTTAAGCCGGACAGTCAGCGCCTCGTCGCTCATGTCCGGCCACGGCTCGCCAAGCCCTTTGCGCAGCCATGACAGGCGCTGGCGCAGTACCATTGCCTCCTTGCCCCATGGCAGGATGGAGACACCGTGCGCTCGCACAGCATCGAGCACGGCCTCATTCGCCGTGTCGCCGGTCGGGGCGGGCAGCATGCGCTCGGCAAGCACGATGGCGCCCAGCCGGCTCTGCTCACGCACCCGCACGCTGCGGCGCTCGAGATCGAACAGCGTGTCGCGGCGGCTTTCGATGGCGTGGCCGAGCAAGGCGCGAATGTCGTCCTCGCTGACGGCGGCCGCAGCCGTGATGCGTGCATTCTGGGCTTTGCCCTGCAAGTCCGCGACAACAAGAAAGGGTTCCGCAGCCAGCGGATCGGCCGCGTCGAGCATCGCGCCCGAGCCATTGGCGAGCACGAAGCGCCCGCGCTCGCCGCGCGCCTTGGCGACGCGATCCGGCCATGCATGCAGCAGCAGTGCGCCGGGCGAGGATGGGGCGTCGCTGTTCACGCCCCCGCCGGCGCTGCGAGCCAGCCGCTGCGCCAATTGCCGCGCCGCATTGGCGCGGGGTGATTTTTCGCCGGCAAAGCGCATCAGCCGCCGTTCCAGATCGGCGCTGTCGCCGCCCAATCCGCGTTCGGTCAGAAGCACGGCGAGAAGGGCCGCGTCCCGCTCATGCCCACTTCGGGCAGCCTCGGCCACCATATGGGCAAGCCGCACCGGCAGAGCGAGGCGCCGCATCGCCTGCCCGGTTCCGGTCAGGCGGCCATCCGCATCGATGGCGTCCAGCGTGCGCAAAAGATTGCGCGCCTCATTGAGCGCCGGGCCGGGCGGCGGATCGAGGAAGACAAGGCTTGCGGGATCGGCAACGCCGAAGGCCGCACAGTCCAGCAACAGGCCGGAGAGGTCGGCGGCAAGGATTTCGGGCGGCGTGAAGGCGGGAAGCGCCGCCGTCTGCTCGGCCCGCCACAGCCGGATCGCCACGCCGGGCTCCGTGCGCCCGGCACGCCCGACGCGTTGATCGGCCGAGGCGCGCGACACGCGCACCGTCTCCAGCCGGGTCAGGCCGCTGGAGGGCTCATAGGCGGGCAAGCGCGCCAGTCCGCTGTCGATGACGACACGCACGCCGTCTATGGTGATCGAGGTTTCGGCAATGGCGGTGGCCAGCACCACCTTGCGCCGCCCGGAGGGCGGCGGGCGGATGACGGCATCCTGCGCCTTCGCGTCCATCATGCCGTAGAGCCGCACGATGTCGGTATCGGCCGCGACGCGACCTTCCAGCCGCTCGGCGGTGCGCTCGATCTCGCGCTGGCCGGGCAGGAAGGCAAGCACGCTGCCGGCCTCTTCCGACAGGGCCGCGCGGATGGCGGCGGCCATGGCGTCCTCGACCGGCGTGCCGGCGGGGCGTTCCCGATAGCGGATGTCAACGGGAAAGGCGCGGCCCTCGCTCTCGATCAGCGGCGCGCCGTCCAGCAATTTCGCCACGCGCGCGCCGTCCAGCGTCGCCGACATGACCAGAAGGCGCAGGTCAGGCCGCAGCGCGCCCTGCACGTCGAGCGCCAGCGCCAGTCCGAAATCGCCGTCCAGCGAGCGTTCGTGGAACTCGTCGAAGATGACCGCCTTGATGCCCGGCAGTTCGGGATCGTCGAGGATCATGCGCGCCAGCACGCCCTCGGTGACGACGAGGATGCGGGTACGCTCCGACACGCGCTTTTCCATGCGCATGGCATAGCCGACCACACCACCCGGTTCCTCGCCGAGCAGGGAAGCCATGCGCCGCGCGGCTGCGCGGGCGGCCAGCCGGCGCGGCTCCAGAAGCACGATGGTGCCATGCTCGCGCCAGGCGGCATCGAGCAGGCTGAGCGGCACCAGCGTCGTCTTGCCGGCGCCCGGCGGGGCAACCAGCACCGCCTTGTTGCCGCACCCGAGCGCTGAGGCCAGTTCGCCCAGAATGGCGGTGACCGGAAGCTCCGGCAGCGCAACCTTGCTCATCAAGGGATCAGACCGGCTCCCAGCCGTCATGCTCGCCGGCACGGAAGATGGCGTCGACGACCTTCTGGTTCAGGATGGATTCCTCCAGCGTGAAGATGCGGTCTGTCCCTCCACGGGCGGCCCGCACGAATGCCTCGACCTGAAGGCGATATTGCTGCGCGCCGGGGAAGCGGAACACCTGCGCCGCATCATGGTTCTGGTTGTGCAGCGTCACGACGTGATCGTCATAGAGCCCGGCATTGAAGGGCGATGCCACCTCTATGAAACCCTTGTCGCCGTGGAAGACCATGATCTGGCGGGCGGCCAGTTGCGTCGACAGATAGAAGGACAGTTCGAAACCGCCGAAATCGGCGCGCACCGAGGAATAGATATCGGTGCCGAACGTCGCGTCGCGCTCGATGCTGGCCTGCACGCGCTGAGGCTCGCTGCCGGTCGCAAAGCGCGTCGTCACCGTCGGATAGACGCCGATGTCGGGCAGCGCGCCGCCGCCGAGATCGAGCTGGTTGCGCATGTTGTGCGGATCGACGTTGAAATAGGAAAAAGCGCCCTGCACATGGCGCAGCCGGCCGATTGCGCCCTCGGCGATCAACTCGCGGACCCTGATCCATTGCGGGTGGTGAACGACCATGAAAGCTTCGCTGACCAGCACCTTGTGGCGGTCGCGCAGCGCAATCAGCGGGGCGATGTCCTGCGCCTTCAGCGCCAGCGGCTTTTCCACCAGCACATGCTTGCCGGCCCCGATGGCCTTCGCCGTCCACTCGACATGCTGAGAGGTGGGCAGGGGAATATAGACGCCGTCCACCTCCGGACAGGCCAGCAGGTCCTCATAGGAGCCGAAGGCGTGCGGCGCATTCCACTGGTCAGCCAGTTGCCGGGCGCGGGCCGCATCGCGGCTGGCGATGGCCACCACTACGCCATTGTCGGAACCGGCAATGGCCGGCAGCAATTGCTCGCGCGCGATCTTCGCCGTTGAAAGGACACCCCAGCGGAACATGGTCCTGCCTCCAGAATTATCGGCCCGGATTTGCCCCAAAGGAGCGAAAAAGCCAAGCGGCCGGAATATTACCTTTTAGCCGCGCCAGCGAAAGAAATCCACGAAGGCCCTGAGTGCCGGACGCATCTGCTTGCGACTGGGATAGTAGACGAAAAACCCGTCGAAGGGCGGGCACCAGTCCTCCAGAATGCGCACCAGCCTGCCCTCGGCAAGCGGCTGGCGCACATAATCCTCGAAGAGAAAAGCGATGCCTGCGTCGTCGAGAGCGGCCTGGACGATGCCACGATCCTCGCCAAGGATCAGCGGGCCATCCACATCCATGACGATCTCCTCGCCATCCTTTTCAAACTCCCAGCGATAGATGACGCCGCTGGAAAAGCGGAAGCGGATGCAGCGATGACCGGCGAGGTCGCGCGGATGCAAGGGGCGTTCCCTGCCCTTAAGATAGGCGGGCGCAGCGACCACCGCCCCGCGCAGCTGCGGCCCGATGCGCACGGCGATCATGTCGCGTTGCAGGCTTTCGCCGAGCCGCACGCCGGCATCGAATCCGCCTTCCACGACATCGGTGAAGCGGTCCTCGCTGACGATCTCGAGCGTGATATCCGGATAGGCGGACACGAATGCGCCAAGGCGCGGCGCGAGCGCCAGTTCGGCAGCGGTTCGCGGCACGTTGAGCCGCAGGTTTCCGGCCGGCCTGTCGCGCGCTTCCTTCGCCTGCGCCAGTGCAAGGTCGATCTCCGACAGCGCCGGCCGCAGCCGCTCAAGCAATGCCGCGCCTTCCCCGGTCGGGGCGACGCTGCGCGTGGTTCTGGCAAGCAGCCGCACCCCCAGCCGCGCCTCCAGCACCGAGACGGCATGGCTGACAGCCGATGGGGCGATGCCCAGTTCCCGCGCTGCGGCCCGGAAGCTGCCGTGCCGGGCAACGACCGAAAGAACGGCGAGATGGGAAAGCTGGCTTCGCGTCATTGATCTAAAATACAGAACAGCCAATGCACAAACAAACGGATTATCGAACGATGATCCGGCTCCTATCTCTGCCTCATCCCACACAGGAGGCTTGCAGATGCAACCACGCAAACTTGGAACGGAACTCACCGTCAATCCCATCGGCCTCGGCTGCATGGGCATGAGCTTCGCCTATGGCGGGCAGGAGGAAAAAGACTCCATCGCCACCCTGCATCGGGCCGTGGAGATCGGCGTCGATTTCTTCGACACGGCGGAAGTCTATGGTCCATTCGAGAACGAGCGCCTCGTCGGCAAGGCTCTGAAGGGCGTGCGCGACAAGGTCACCATCGCCACAAAGTTCGGTTTCAGGATCAGCGATGAAGGCACCGGGGCCGGGCGCATGGCGGGCGTGGACAGCCGCCCCGAGCACATCAAGGCGGTGGCGGAAGCTTCGCTGAAGCGCCTCGGCACCGATGTCATCGACCTCTATTACCAGCATCGCGTCGATCCCTCGGTGCCGATCGAGGATACGGTGGGCGCGATGGCCGATCTGGTGCGGGAGGGCAAGGTGCGCGCGCTCGGCCTTTCGGAGGTGAGCGCACAGACGCTGCGGCGCGCCCATGCCATTCACCCGATAGCCGCCGTGCAGAGCGAGTATTCGCTGTGGAGCCGCGAGCCGGAAGACGAGATCTTCGCCGTCTGCCGGGAACTCGGTGTCGGCTTCGTGCCTTACAGTCCCCTCGGACGCGGCCTGCTGACGGGCACGATCCGCAAGACCGATGCACTGGGCGAAGACGACTGGCGCCGCACCCTGCCGCGCTTTCAGGCAGAGGCCATGGAAGCCAATGAACGGCTGGTGACGCTGCTGGAACAGATGGCAGAGGGCAAGGGCGTGACGGCAGCGCAACTGGCGCTGGCCTGGGTGCTGCATCAGGGCGATTTCATCGTGCCAATCCCCGGCGCGCGCCGCATCGCCCATCTCGAACAGAACGTGGCGGCAACGCAGATCAGCCTGAGCGAATCCGAGGTGTCCGACATCGGGGAGGCCCTTTCGCCGGACAAGGTGGCCGGCAAGCGCTACACGCAAGAAGCGCTTTCGCTCACCAACGGCTGAAACGATTGCGGGCAGACGGATCGCTCCGCCTGCCCGCTTCTCCACTTCTTCAGGCCGTTCAGCCGCGCAGAACGCCGCCGGTCTGCTTCTTCACATTCTCGACGATGCGACCGGCCAGCGCCTCGAAATCCTCATCCGTGAGGGTCTTCTCGACCGGCTGGATGGTGACTTCGATGGCGATGGATTTCCTGCCCTCGCCAAGCGAAGCACCCTCGAAAATGTCGAACACATTGACGTCGGTAACCAGCTTCTTGTCGGCGGAAAGCGCTGCCTTGACCAGAGACCCGGCCTCGACCGCCTTTTCAACCACAAAGGCGAAATCGCGCTTCACCGACTGGAACGCGGAAAGCTCCAGCTTCGGCTTGGTGCGGGTCGGCTTGGCCTTGGCTTCAGGAACAGCGTCCACGAACACCTCGAAGCCGGCCAGCGGGCCGCTGGCGTCGAGCGCTTCCAGCACCTTCGGGTGGAACTCGCCGAAATGGCCGAGCACGACCTTGGGACCGAGTTTTATCACGCCCGAGCGGCCCGGATGATACCAACCGGGTGCGGCCGCCTCGATCTGCAAGCGGTCCACCGGTGCGCCGCAGGCTTCCAGAGCGGCGATGGCATCGGCCTTGGCGTCATAGACGCCGACCGGTGCAGCATTGCCGTTCCAGTAGCGGCCCGAGCCCTCCAGCTTCGCGGTGCCCCGGCGGATGCCTGCCGCAACACGGCGCTGCTTTTCCGGCGTGTCGCCCTCATAGGTGCCGGAGACCTCGAACAGGGCGACGTCTCCCATGCCGCGGTCCGCGTTGCGCTGGGCGGCGGCAATCAGGCCGGGCAGCAGCGAGGGGCGCATGTCGGACATGTCGGCGGCAATCGGATTGGCGAGCTTCAGCGCCGGCTGCCCGCCGCCGAACAGTTCGGCGTGCTTTGCCGGGATGAACGACCAGGTGACCGCTTCCAGCATGCCGCGCACGGCCAGCGCGCGCCGGGCGAAGCGGCTGCGGATCTGGAGGGTGGTGAGGATCTTGCCGTTGACCGCATCGTGGCTGGACAGCGGCCGAGACTCGATCTCGTCCACCCCATGGATGCGCATCACCTCTTCCACCAGATCGGCCTTGCCGTCCACATCCGGGCGCCATGACGGCACCTCGACATCGACGGCATCGCCATTGCCGATCGGCTTGAAGCCGAGGCGGGTGAGGATCGACAGGCTCTCGTCCTTCGGCACGTCGAGGCCGGTCAGCCGCTTCACTTCGGCCAGCGGGAAGGAGACGATCTTCGGCTTATGTCCGGCATAGCCGACCACCTGCGCCTCTATCGGCTCGCCGCCGCACAGGTCGAGAACCATGCGGGTCGCCAGTTCCAGTCCCGGCACCATGAATTCGGGATCGACACCGCGCTCGAAGCGGTAGCGGGCGTCGGTGATGATGCCCAGCGTGCGCCCGGTGCGGGCGACGTTGAGCGCATCCCAAAGTGCGGATTCGATCAGCACGTCGGTGGTGTTCTCGTCGCAGCCGGAATGCTCGCCGCCCATGATGCCGGCGATGGACTCGACACCGTTATCGTCGGCGATGACGCACATGTCGGCCTTCAGCTCATAGTCGCGTCCATCCAGCGCCAGCACCGTCTCGCCATCCTTTGCCCGGCGCACCACGAGATTGCCGGCGACCTTGGCGGCGTCGAACACATGCAGCGGCCGGCCGCGGTCGAAGGTGACGTAGTTGGTGATGTCGACCAGCGTGTTGATCGGGCGCAGGCCGATGGCCAGCAGCCGCTGCTGCATCCACTTCGGCGACGGGCCGTTCTTCACCCCGCGCACGAGGCGCAGCGCGAAGCCGGGACACAGGTCGGGCGCTTCGATGGTCAGCTTCACCGGGCATTCGCCCTTGCCGGCGACCGGTTCGACGGGCGCGGTCTTCAGCTTGCCGAGGCCGGAGGCGGCGAGATCGCGGGCGATGCCGTGGACGCTGGTCGCATCGGGGCGGTTGGGAGTCAGGTTGATCTCGATGACCGGATCGTCCAGCCCGGCCCAGCTTGCATAGGCGGTGCCGACCGGCGCATCGACGGGCAGGTCGATGATGCCGTCATGCTCGTCGGAAAGCTGCAATTCGCGTTCCGAGCACATCATGCCGTGGCTCTCGACGCCCCTGATCTTGCCGACCGAGAGCGTCACGTCGATGCCGGGCACATAGGTGCCGGGCGCGGCGAAGGCGCCGACCAGGCCGACCCGTGCATTGGGCGCGCCGCAAACGACCTGAATGGGCGCGCCGCCCGATCCGGTATCGACCGACAGAACGCGCAGCTTGTCGGCGTCGGGATGCTTTTCGGCGGTCAGCACTTTGGCGATGACGAAGGGCTTCAGCGCCGCCTTGTCGTCCACGGATTCGACTTCGAGGCCGATGGCTGTCAGCCGCTCGACGATCTCGTCGAGCGTCGCTTCGGTTTCGAGGTGGTCTTTCAGCCAGGAGAGGGTGAATTTCATTTTGTCGTTCCTTGCCGCTCGATCAGTTGCTCAGTCCGCCGAACAGGGTCGGCATGTCGAGAGGGCGGAAGCCGTAATGTTGCAGCCAGCGCACATCGGCGTCGAAGAAGGCGCGCAGGTCCGGCATGCCGTATTTCAGCATGGCGATGCGGTCGATGCCCATGCCCCAGGCGAAGCCCTGATACTCGTCCGGGTCGAGTCCGCCGGCGCGCAGCACGTTGGGATGCACCATGCCGCAGCCGAGGATTTCCATCCAGTCGCTGCCTTCGCCGAAGCGCACCTCGCCCGGCCGCGAGCGGTCGCACTGGATGTCCACTTCCAAAGACGGCTCGGTGAAGGGGAAGAAGCTCGGGCGGAAGCGCATCTGCACCGAAGGCACCTCGAAGAAGGCCTTGCAGAACTCCTCCAGCACCCACTTCATGTTGGCGACATTCGCCGTCTTGTCGATGACCAGCCCCTCGACCTGATGGAACATTGGCGAGTGGGTGGCGTCGGAATCCTGCCGGTAGGTCTTGCCGGGGATGACGATGCGGATCGGCGGCTTCTGCGCCTCCATGGTGCGGATCTGAACCGGCGAGGTGTGGGTGCGCAGCACCTTGCGCTCGCCCTTCTCGTCCGGCTGGAAGAAGAAGGTGTCGTGCATCTCGCGCGCCGGGTGGCCTTCGGGGAAGTTCAGCGCGGTGAAGTTGTAATAGTCGGTCTCGATGTCCGGCCCTTCGGCAATGGCGAAGCCGAGGTCGCCGAAGATGGCGGCGATCTCGTCGATCACCTGGCTGATGGGATGGATGCGGCCGCGCTCGGCCGGCGAAGCCCGCACCGGCAGCGTAACGTCCACCTTCTCGGCCTCCAGCCGCGCCGCGATGGCCACGTCGCGCAGTTCGGCGCGGCGCGCCGAGAGGGACTCGGTGACGCGGTTCTTCAGCCCGTTGATCGCCGGACCCTTCACCTGCCTCTCTTCGGCGCTCATCGCGCCCAGTGTCTTCAGCAGTTCCGAGACCGAGCCCTTCTTGCCCAGCGCCGAGACACGGATCGCTTCCAATGCAGCTTCGTCGCCGGCGCCGGCAATCGCATCCGACAGCGTTCGTTCGAGTTGGTCGATATCCGTCATGATTGTCCTCTGGGCCGCTCGCGGCCGGTGGCTTGAAGGGAAGACGCAGGTGCCGCAGCGGCATCGAGCGCGCTTTTCAGGAAAGACGTGGCCCGCACGGCATAGAGCGCATCCTTGCCGAGCAGATTCTCCGGCAGCAGCCGCAGCGGCGCCATCCAGCGATGGAAGAAACCGACCAGTTGCGCCAGCGCCGGCACCACGGTGGCGGGCGCGACGGCGCGCCAGGCCGCAAAGGCGCGCATCTGGGTGCCCGGCAGGGCGGCGCGCGACGATATTTGCAGGAACAGCAGCCACAGATCGCGGGCCTGCGCCATGGGCAGCGGCATGACGGCCTCGGGCTCCTCCTCGAAATCGAGGAATCCGATGCGGTCGTCCCGCAAAAACACGTCGCGCGAGTGCGGTCTGCCGTGGCACAGCCCAGCGCGGTGCGCCTCGCCCAGCGCCTGCGCAAGCTTCACCAGCAGGTCGTCATGGGCGGCAGCATCCATGGAGCGCAACTCGCCGAGGCGCTTCTGGGCGCTTTCGCCCGCATCGGACAGGACCAGCGCCGCCTTGTCCGCGAACAGGATATCGGCGACCGGGAAGCTGGCAGCGCGGAAGCGGTCCATCTTGCGCCGCTCGCGCTCCAGTCCGGATTGTCCCCCCGCGCGCGCCGACGAGCGCAGGAAGACCGGAAGCAGCGGCGAGACCAGCGCATGCAGCACCTTGCCGAAGGGCATGCGCTCGACATCGTAGCGCTTGATCCAGAGGCGCCGACCCTCGACCTCGACGCACGCCACGCGCAGATGCGCATTCGCAGCCAGAAGGCCCGGCAGGCTTGCCAGAGCTTCGGCGGAGAGCGCCCCTGTCATGTCGTTTGCGTGTCCGGTCATCGCATTCCATAAGAAAACCCGCGCCAGCCCTGCCAGCGCGGGTTCCCCAAATCGTAGTATCGAAAGCTTCGGGAAAACGCTGGCTTAAGCTACAGCGCTCTCAAAAGCATTCGGCGTGGTGTCCTTCAGGTACTCAAGCGCGGTCTTCGACTTCGCCACCAGCGCGGCGAAAGCCTGCGGCTCATGAATGGCCATGTCGGACAGAACCTTGCGGTCGATCTCGATGCCGGCCTTGTTGAGACCGTCGATGAAGCGGCCGTAGGTCAGGCCGTGCTCGCGCACCGCGGCGTTGATGCGCTGGATCCACAGGGCGCGGAAATTGCGCTTGCGGGCCTTGCGGTCGCGGTAAGCGTACTGCAGCGACTTCTCCACCGCCTGCTTGGCGATGCGGATGGTGTTCTTGCGGCGGCCGTAAAAGCCCTTGGCGGCTTTCAGAACCTTCTTGTGCTTGGCGTGGCCGGTGGTGCCTCTTTTCACGCGCATGTCATGATCTCCTTAATATCGTTCCAACCGGCTCAGATGCCGCCGCCGTTAGGCAGGAAATTCTTGATGACCTTCTTGGCATCCGGCTCTGCGAG
>JAIPUZ010000131.1 GCA_022833215.1 Mesorhizobium sp.
AGCGCAATGTGATCGAGCGCACGTTCTGCAGGCTCAAGGACTGGCGGCGCGTCGCAACTCGTTACGACAAGCTGGCAACCAATTTCGCCGCTTCAGTCCTCATCGCTGCAATCATTACATGGTGGGCTGATTGAGTCTCGACCTTAGGGTTACCGGTTTACCTTAATTACGCCACGTCGATAATCGTGGTTAAGAAATGGTTGATTTTCGGCTTCCCTTGCGCGACGGTGCAGGCGATGGGCGTGGAAGAAATATTCGCGCCCGAAGAAATACCCCATGTTTCTCAGGTCCGCCGCATCTCCTGGGTTCCGTGGGGTCGGCCGGCCGGCCTTGGCAATAGTGGCCTCCTCGTACCGCTGCCATAGCCGACCGGCCCCCGATCCTCCGAAAGCCATGGCATGCTGCAGCGGGCCTTCGCTTTCACATCGAAAAGGCGAGGGTGACGATGTCGACCATCGGCCGGCGCACCATGCCCCAGTCCTCGAAACCCGGCTTGTCGATGGTGCTGACATCGAGTTCAACCACGCCGTAGTGACGTTCGTCGCGCTGGATGGATTCGAAAAGCTTTTCCACCGCCTCCCTAGGCCCCTCGAGTATCTGGCATACCCGCTCGCCCTCCACGGCGAGAATTCCGGTAATGGAATGCTGTTTGTTAAAAGCCGCAGCCTTGCTGGTGATCTCGTCGACGTCGGCGTCGGTTACGTGGGGACGAAATGTGGACGTGTAGGCGAGGCGGATGAGCATTCGACAGGTCTTTCGGTCTCTATCATGACGCTGAGGAAGTTTTCCTCAAACTCAGGGAAAAGTCACGCCGGCAAAAACAAAAATGCCGCCTGAACGGCGGCATTTCGAAAGCTTCTGGAACGGAAGATTACTTGATCTTCGTTTCCTTGAATTCAACGTGCTTCTTCACGACCGGATCGTACTTGCGGAAGGAGAGCTTGTCGGTCTTCGTGCGGCTGTTCTTGCTGGTGACATAGAAGAAGCCGGTGTCGGCGGTCGAAAGAAGCTTGATCTTGATGTTCGCGGCTTTTGCCATGATGCTCGTCCGTTTATTTTCCTGGGGTTAAGCCGCAACAATACGGGGCGGCGCCCGGAAGCGGAAACTTGGCGCGACACATACCGGATGCGCCCGGAATGTCAAGTCTCCGCTCGCCTTTCGTGCCAATCCCGCATCAGCTTGCGTGCGCAATGATGTCGCCGATCGTCTCGGGGAAGAAGTCGGGCGCGGCGTGGCGCTTGCCGAACATCATGTCGTACTGGAGATAGCGGAAATCGCGGATCGCGGGATCGATCTGCTTCTGGCGCGCCCAATCCAGCGTGGCTTCGCCGTTGCCGGTCAGCAGCAGGGAGCGCTCCACCACGCTGTAGCGCTGGTGAAGCCCGCCGAGGAAGCCGGTGTAATAGGGATGGCTGATGCCCGCCACGCTGAACACATGCAGCGGCAGGAAAGCAGGGCTGACCGCGCCAAGGTCATCCGCCTTGCCGGAACGATTCGACCACACCACCAGCGGCGTCGAGCGGTGCAGAAGCATGTTTTCCGGCGTGTCCTTGCGCGGGGCGACATTGGTGCGCAGGAAGCCCGTCTCCACATAGACCGGACCCAAAGGCGGCAGATGATCGCCAAAGAAGGCGATCACGGTCGGGCGCTTGCGCTTTTGCGCCCAGTCGATCAGGCGCTGCAACTCGCGGTCCGAATCGGCCGCGCCTTCAGCAAAGCTGGCGAGGGAAGCGCGCGCCCAGTCGCTGGTCTGCGCATGAACATCATGCACGGCATTGCCATAGCGGTTGGGTTCGTAGGGCCCATGGTTCTGGAGGCTTACGGCAAAAAGGAACAACGGATTCTCCGCCGCATCGGCAGCGGCGACGATCTCATCGGTCATCGATTCGTCGGAGACCAGAGGGCCACGTTTGACCGCGCTCATCATCGTCTTTTCGGAGCGGAATTCATCGAAGCCGAATGCCTTGTAGACATTGCTGCGGTTCCAGAACCAGTCCGTGCCCGGATGGATGGCGAGCGTCTGGTAACCTTCCGAGCGCAGGAAGGTCGCCATGGACGGCAACGGCTTGCGCACATATTGCTGATAGGGAATGCTGCCTGCCGGCAGGAAGGCGTTGGAGAAGCCGGTCAGGGCCTCGAACTCGACATTGGCCGTCATGCCGCCGAACTCCGGCGAGAACATCTCGCCGGACTGGAGCGCTCGCGTGGAGGCGATCGGATCGGGTGTAATGGTGACGCCGGGCAGCTTGCCGGCATCCCAGAACGATTCGCTCATCACCATGATGATATCCGGCCGCTCGTCCGGGAACGCGGTGTCGGCCACGGGCTTCGGCACGGAATCGACAGCCTTGTCCGAATAGCCGTTCGGTGCGGCGACATGAGCCATCGGCACATTGAGAGCGAAGGCAAGGGTGAAGCCGTTGCTCGCGTAGTTCTCCTTCTGGTCCCACATCATCGGGATGATCTGGAGGCGGTCGCGCGTCCAGGAGAACGTCGCGTAGTCCATCAGCGAGACAAAGAAGGCGAGAGCCGGCAGGGCCAGCGCGAGGCGGGCCGCGCGGCCCTTGTAGCTCATGCGCGGCACGCGGCGCTGAACGAAGCGCCATGTGTAAAGCAGGCCGGTGATTGCCAGAACGAGGCCAAGAACCAGCGCTATGCCCGTCCATGGCCGCTCGCCGACCAGCAGCGGCAACAGCTCAAAGATCTGCCGGGCAAAGAGAATGTCGGTGGGGAATAGCGGATCGCCGAGATAAAGCGACTTCTGATAGCCTACGAAGGCAAGCGCCAGGGCAACAGGCGCGACAGTCAGCAAGCCGAGCCAGGCGCGGCCGAGTATGGCGTCGAGCCCAAGCAGCACCAGCGCGAACACCAAAACCGTGGTCCATCCGGGCTTGTAGGGCTGGGCGAAAAAGGCAACGGCGCCGGCAAAGTCGCCGCGGAATATCCATTCGATGGCGAAAACCAGCGCAGCCGAGGCAAGGACCATCAGCACGGCATGGCGGATGCCTGCAAACAGGGCCGTACGGCTCCGCCGGGACAGGGCTTTATCTGCCTGCGGTGCCTGTTCAGCAAGATCTGGTCTGCCGTTTGCCAACTCACACTTCCCCTTGAAACGCCATTGTCATGCAACTGTCATGCTTATGTCACGAAAGCTATTGCGTGTGGCGAAATTGGGAAGAGCCGGCGAAAGAATCGTGTTCCGTTTTAACGATACGTGATCCCTCGCAGGCTGGGGTTTGAACCGATCCCGGCAACCCGATGCCGATGCATGAAACCGGCGTGGGCTTGACTTTGCGGGCTGCAATGCGCGACACGCGGAACGAAAGCGCAAACCGAGGCGGATAATGACAATCGCATTCACCTTTCCGGGGCAGGGCAGTCAAACCGTAGGCATGGGCAAGGAACTGGCGGATGCCTTTCCGGAGGCGCGCCGGGTGTTCGAGGAAGTGGACGAAGCGCTTGGCGAGAAGCTCTCCACCCTGATCTTCGAGGGACCTGAGGAGACGCTTACCCTTACCGCCAATGCGCAGCCGGCGCTGATGGCGGTATCGCTGGCGGCCATGCGCGCGCTGGAATCGCGCGGCTTTTCGCTGAAGGACAAGGTTGCCTATGTGGCCGGTCATTCGCTCGGCGAATATTCGGCGCTTGCCGCGGCCGGCTTCGTGTCCATTGCCGATGCGGCGCGCCTGCTGCGCATTCGCGGCAATGCCATGCAGGCCGCAGTGCCGCCGGGCGAGGGCGCCATGGCCGCGATCATCGGTCTGGAGCAGCCCGAGGTCGAGGCTGCCTGCACGGAAGCAGCGCAGGGCGAGGTCTGCCAGATCGCCAACGACAATGGTGGCGGGCAGCTCGTAATCTCGGGCAGCAAGGCCGCTGTCGAGCGCGCGGCCGCGCTTTGCACGGCAAAGGGCGCCAAGCGCGCGCTGATGCTTCAGGTGTCCGCACCCTTCCACAGCGCATTGATGGTGCCGGCCGGGGATGCGATGCGCGAAGCGCTGGCCGGCGTGCAGCGCCATGCACCGGTCGTTCCGGTGGTGTCGAACGTATCGGTGGAGCCCACCAGCGAACCCGACCTGATCGCCGCACGTCTCGTCGAACAGGTCACGGGCAGGGTGCGCTGGCGCGAAACGGTCGAGTGGTTCGGGGCCGCTGGCGTCACCACGCTTTATGAAATTGGCGCTGGAAAGGTGCTTTCCGGACTTGCGCGCCGCATAAATCGCGATATCGCTGTCAGTTCCGTCGGAACGCCGGCCGATGTGGATGCGGCGCTTGCCGCTCTCGGCTGAGTTCGGCCAGCTGCTTTGCGGCGTTGAAGGAGGCAGGAATGTTTGATCTGACTGGCCGCAAGGCGCTGGTGACGGGTGCGACAGGCGGCATCGGCGAGGCCATTGCACGTGTGCTGCACGCCCGGGGCGCCGTTGTCGGCCTGCACGGCACGCGCGTCGAAAAGCTTGAGGCGCTGGCCGGCGAGCTTGGCGAGCGCGTGAAGCTGTTTCCGGCCAACCTTTCCGACCCCGCCGAGGTCAAGGAGCTTGGCCAGAAGGCGGAGGCGGAGCTGGAAGGCGTCGATATTCTGGTCAACAATGCAGGCATCACGCGCGACGGACTTTTCGTGCGCATGAGCGACGCGGACTGGGACGATGTCATCAACGTCAACCTCTCGGCCGTTTTCCGGCTGACGCGCGAGCTGACCCATCCGATGATGCGCCGCCGCCATGGCCGCATCATCAACATCAGCTCCGTGGTGGGGGTGACCGGAAATCCGGGTCAGGCCAACTACTGCGCCTCGAAGGCGGGCGTCATCGGCTTTTCCAAGTCGCTGGCGCAGGAGATCGCCACCCGCAACATCACGGTCAATTGCGTCGCGCCCGGCTTCATCGAATCGGCAATGACCGACAAGCTCAACGACAAGCAGAAGGAAACCATCATGTCGGCCATCCCAGCCAGGCGCATGGGAACCGGCGAAGAGGTTGCTTCCGCTGTCGCATATCTTGCCTCCGACGAGGCTTCCTATGTCACCGGCCAGACCCTTCATGTGAATGGCGGCATGGCGATGATCTAGCGCCGCCACCTGGTGATAGTCGGCTTTTCGCCTTGGATACGGGCAAGAATTCGTGTAATGCGGCCCGCAATTCCTTGGCGTTCGCCGGAAGCGGCCTGCTTCGTAGCGTTTCTTGCAGGACCATCTTTTCAACTTGATTAGCGGCATTGCGACCGCTAACGAAGACAGACCTAACCTGAAGACGAGGATGCCCAAATGAGTGACACCGCAGAGCGCGTCAAGAAGATCGTTATCGAGCATCTCGGCGTCGACGCCGACAAGGTGACCGAACAGGCCAGCTTTATCGACGATCTCGGCGCAGACAGCCTTGACACGGTCGAGCTCGTGATGGCGTTCGAAGAAGAATTCGGCGTGGAAATCCCGGACGATGCCGCCGAGACGATCCTGACCGTCGGCGATGCCGTCAAGTTCATCGACAAGGCTTCCGCCTGATCTTCCCGGCGGATACTGATTTCTGACATGCGGCGCGTTGTCGTTACGGGTCTCGGCCTGCTTTCGCCTTTCGGTATGGGTTACGAGCACGGATGGAAGGAGCTTCTGTCCGGCCGCAGCGCTGCGCGCCGTGTGACCGAATTCGAGGTGGACGATCTTGCCTGCAAGATTGCCCACGTCATTCCCCGTGGTGACGGGACCAACGGAACCTTCAATCCGGAGTCCGTTCTCGAAGCCAAGGAACTGCGCAAGATTGGCGAGTTCATCCTGTACGGGATCGCGGCCGCCGATGAAGCGCTCAGGGATTCCGGCTGGGAGCCGAAAACCGAGGAGGAGCGTTGCGCCTCCGGCGTGCTGATCGGCTCCGGCATCGGCGGGATCGAGGGCATTGCCGAAAACGCCATCATCCTCAAGGAGCGTGGCCCCCGCCGCATCAGCCCCTTCTTCATTCCGGGCCAGATCATCAATCTGGTTTCCGGGCAGGTGTCGATCCGCCACGGCTTCAAAGGCCCCAACCATGCGGTTGTCACAGCCTGCTCGACCGGCGCCCACGCCATCGGCGACGCAGCCCGGCTGATCATGCTCGGCGACGCCGACGTCATGCTGGCCGGTGGCGCCGAAGCGCCTGTGACGCGCCTTTCCCTGGCCGGTTTCGCCGCCTGCCGGGCGCTCTCCACCGAGCGCAACGATACGCCCGAAAAGGCGTCGCGCCCCTATGACCGCGACCGCGACGGGTTTGTCATGGGCGAGGGCGCGGGCGTTGTGGTTCTCGAAGAACTGGAGCACGCCAAAGCCCGTGGTGGACACATCTATGCCGAAGTCACCGGCTACGGGCTGACCGGCGATGCCTATCACATCACCGCGCCGTCCGAGGATGGCGACGGCGCGTTCCGCTGCATGACAGCGGCGTTGAAGCGCGCGAATCTCAAGCCGTCCGACATCGACTACATCAACGCCCACGGCACATCCACCATGGCCGACACGATCGAACTCGGCGCAGTCGAGCGTCTGGTCGGCGATGCCGCCGGCAAGATTTCGATGTCGTCGACGAAGTCGTCCATCGGCCATCTGCTCGGTGCGGCGGGTGCGGCGGAAGCGATCTTCTCGATCCTTGCGATTCGCGACAATGTGGTGCCCGCCACGATCAATCTGGACAATCCCGAACGGGAGACCGCGATCGATCTGGTGCCGAACAAGCCGCGTCAGCGCCAGGTCGACGTCGCCCTGTCAAACTCTTTCGGATTCGGCGGCACCAACGCTTCGCTGGTCTTCCAGCGCTTTAATGGCTGACAAGCCGCCGCGTCCGGCGTCCGGCAGTGCCGAGCGCCGCGAATTTTGCCATATTCGCTCCTACTCTGCCGGAGGGGAAACGATACGATATCAGACCGGGATGCCATGAACACCAATTCTGGGGGCAATGAATTCGGCCGGGGCGCTGCGCCGCAGGCCGGCCCGATCGTGCCGAAGACGGCAAACGAAGCTTTGCGCCCGGAAAAGGGTACGCCTCCGCCGGCCCGGCGGTCGCGCAAATCCCGCAGTCAGGTCATCGTTTTCCTGAATTTCATGCTTTCGCTCGTGCTGCTGGCGATGGTCGGCACGGGACTTGCGGTCTATCTCGGCAAGAAGGCTTTCATCGAGCCCGGACCCTCCGTTGCCGGAGACACCTTTCTCGTCAAGCCCAGCACCGGCGTCGCGCAGATCGCAGAGCAGCTTGAGCGGCGCGGGCTGATCAGCGATGCGCGCATATTCCGCATGGGCGTGCGTGCCTATGATAACGATCAGGCGCTCAAGGCCGGCGAATATGAAATCAAGCCACACGCCTCGATGCGCGAGATCATGGAGCTTCTGAAGAGCGGCAAGTCGGTTACATATGCGCTCACGATTCCGGAAGGGCTGACCGTGCATCAGGCTTTCGAGCGCATCTCCGCTCATGAAGCGCTGTCGGGCGACATGCCGGCCCAGTTGCCGCCGGAGGGAAGCATCGCGACGGATACGCTGCGCTTCACACGCGGCGCCACCCGCCAGCAGATGATCGACAAGCTGCTGGCCGACCAGAAGGCTCTCGTTGCCGAAATCTGGGCGCGCCGCGATTCGGACCTGCCTCTTGCCGACGAAAACGAGTTCGTGACGCTCGCCTCCATCGTGGAGAAGGAAACCTCGCGCGGCGACGAACGCTCGCGCATTGCCGGGGTTTTCCTCAACCGCCTGCGCAAGGGGATGCGCCTCCAGTCGGACCCGACGATCATCTACGGCCTGTTCGGGGGCAAGGGAAAGCCGAGCGATCGGCCCATCTACCAGTCGGATATCGAGAAGCCCACACCGTACAACACCTATACGATCAACGGCCTGCCGCCGGCTCCCATCGCCAATCCGGGCCGTGCATCGCTGGAGGCTGTCGCCAATCCTTCCAGGACCGAGGATCTGTATTTCGTCGCCGACGGGACGGGTGGACATGCTTTCGCGACGACCTTGAAAGAGCATAACGAAAATGTTGCGCGCTATCGTGCCTGGCAGCGCAAGCAGGCAGCGGAGGCGGCCAAGGCGCCTGCCGGGCAGCCCGCCGACGAAGGCGAAGCCTCAGGGGCAACTTCAACCCAGTAGAAGCGAAGCCGGATCGACAATCCGGCCAGAGCGTGGCGATGCCCGCCGAACTGCCGGCGGAAGGCGGGAGAGGATCGCATGACCCTGCAAAGCATGACGGGATTTGCACGCGCGACCGCGGAGCATGAGGGCTCGGCCATCGCCTGGGAACTCAAGTCCGTGAACGGCAAGAGCGCCGAGGTCCGCCTGCGCCTGCCGCCCGGTTTCGAGAGGATCGAGCTTCCGGTTCGCCAGACGATCCAGAAGCGTTTCGCCCGCGGAAGTTTTCAGGCGAGCCTTGCCATTGCCCGGCCCGCCGGGACGCTGGCCCAGCCGGTGGTCAACGAAGCCTTCCTCAGGGATATCGCGGGGTTGGCGCAGCGTTTGCAGGAGCAGTTTGGCGCGGCTCCTTCCACCGCCGACGGCCTGCTGGCGCTTCGCGGCGTGCTGGAAGTGCCGGAGGTGATGGAAACGCCTGAAACGCGCGCCGCGCTCGATGCGGCGATCTTGCAGGCGCTCGAAGACGCGCTTTCCCAACTGGAACAGGCGCGGCTTCAGGAGGGACGGGCGCTGGGAGCCCTTCTTATGGGCCATCTGGACAGGATCGAGGAACTGACTCTGCGGGCCGAGGCCGATCCCTCCCGGGAAGTGGGCGCCATTCGCCAGCGGCTGACGGAACAGGTGAAACTGCTGCTCGATGTCAGCGCGGAGCTGGATGAAGCACGGCTTCATCAGGAGGCCGCCTTCCTCGCCACCAAGGCGGATATCCGCGAAGAGATCGACCGGCTGAAGACCCATGTGGCCTCGGGGCGTGCGTTGCTCGCCTCCGGTGGCGCAATCGGGCGCAAGCTCGATTTTCTGGCGCAGGAATTCAACCGCGAATCGAATACCTTGTGCTCCAAATCGAATGCCGCCTCGATCACCGCCATAGGGCTTGAGCTGAAGGCCGTCGTCGATCAATTCCGCGAGCAGGTTCAGAATCTGGAGTAGCACATGCCGTCAAAAGATGCCGGTTCACAAATCCGTCGCCGGGGCCTGATGCTCGTGCTGTCGTCGCCTTCGGGCGCCGGAAAGTCGACCATTGCGCGCAATCTGCTGGAAAGCGACAACCAGTTCGAGTTGTCTGTCAGCGTCACCACGCGTCCGCGTCGCGGCAGCGAAATCGATGGCCGTCACTATCATTTCCGCAGCCGGCGCGAGTTCGAGATCCTGCGTGACAACGACGAGTTGCTGGAATGGGCCGAGGTGCATGGCAACTACTATGCCACCCCGCGCGGACCCGCCGAACGCGCCATGGCGGAAGGGCGCGACATGCTCTTCGACATCGACTGGCAGGGTGCGCAGCAATTGCGTGAGAAAATGCGCGGTGACATCGTTTCGATCTTCATCCTGCCGCCGTCCATGGCGGAGCTGAAGGAGCGTCTCAAGCGTCGTGCCGAGGACCAGGAAGCGGTCATCGAAACCCGGCTGAAGAATGCCCGCGACGAGATCGAGCACTGGGCGGAATACGATTTCGTCGTCGTCAACGACGATCTCGACCGCGCTTTTACCGAGGTGGTGTCGATCGTGCAGGCAGAGCGCCTGCGCCGCGATCGCCGGCCGGGCCTGTTCGATTTCGTATCGGGACTGCTTGACGAGCCTGTCGGCTAGAGCGGTTCCGCGATCTTTCCGATCCGCTCCTTACGCTTCAGGCTGTTGCTTTTATGCATGTCGCCCGAAACCGGTTCCGACTTTCGGGCGACATGCCTTAAGGTGCTCAAGCCTCGTTTGCGAGGCGAACGAACTCTTCGATGCTCAACGTTTCCGCGCGCCGGGTCGGGTCGATGCCCACCTTTTCGAGCAGGGTCTCGCCACCCGATCCTTTCAGGCTCTGGCGCAACATCTTGCGGCGCTGGCCGAAGGCAGCCTCGGTGATCTTTCCAAGCTTGGCCACGTCGGCAGCCAGCGGCTCGGCACGCGGCACCAGATGCACGACGGATGAGGTGACCTTGGGTGGCGGGGTGAAAGCCTGTGGCGGCACGTCGAAAGCGATGCGGGCGTTCGTGCGCCAGCCGGCAAGAACACCGAGGCGCCCATAGGCATCGCTGCCGGGTTCCGCCACGATGCGCTGCGCCACCTCACGCTGGAACATCAGCGTCATGGACTGATAGAAGGGCGGCCACTCCTTAACGGTGAGCCAGCGCACCAGCAGTTCGGTTCCCACATTATAGGGCAGGTTGGCCACGATCCTGACCGGTTCGCCGGGAACGGCGAGCCGCGGGAAATCCGTCTTCAGCGCGTCGCCCGGCAAGACTTCCAGCCGGCCGGGATAGTGTCGCGAAATCTCCTCCAGCGCTGCAAGGCAGCGCTCGTCTTTCTCGATGGCAACGACCTTTTTTACGCCATTGGCGAGCAGGGCGCGCGTCAGCCCTCCCGGTCCGGGGCCGACCTCGATCACGGTCGCCTGGCTCAGGTCGCCGGCGGTGCGGGCAATCTTTCCGGTCAGGTTGAGGTCGAGCAGGAAATTCTGCCCGAGCGCCTTCTTTGCCCGCAATTCATGCCTGTCGATCACCTCGCGCAGCGGAGGCAGCCCGTCGAAGCTCACGCGGCCTCCGCGGTCTTGCCGGTCATGGCCAGCTTGCCGGCCAGTTTGAGGGCCGCAATGAGACTGTCCGGGCTTGCCACACCCTTTCCGGCAATGTCGAATGCGGTGCCATGATCCGGCGAGGTGCGGATAAAGGGCAGGCCGAGCGTGACATTCACGGCTTCTTCGAAAGCCAGTGCCTTGGCCGGGATCAGGGCCTGATCGTGATACATGCACAGCGCAACGTCATAGCGGGCGCGGGCGCTGGCGTGGAACATGGTGTCGGCCGGCAGCGGTCCGAAAGCATCGATGCCTTCCGCCTGCAAGGCGGATATGGCCGGCGCAACGACATCCCGGTCTTCCGTGCCCATGGCGCCATCCTCACCCGCATGCGGGTTGAGCCCCGAAATCGCGAGCCGCGGTCTGGCCATGCCGAAGCGTTCACGCATATCCCTGTCTGTGATGCGCGCAGTTTCGACGATGAGATCGGTTGTCAGGGTTTTCGGCACGTCCGAGAGGGCGATATGGATCGTCACCGGCACCGTACGCAACTCCGGGCCGGCCAGCATCATGACCGGCATCACCGGATTTCCGGTGTGCCGCGTGGCCAGATGCGCCAGGTATTCGGTGTGCCCCGGAAAACGGAAGCCGGCATCGTAAAGCGGTTTCTTGGCGATAGGGCAGGTGACCATGGCGGCAGCGCCGCCGGAAAAGCAGTCCGCGACGGCGCGGTCGATGGCCTCGACGATGCCGGAGGCGTTGGCCTTGTCAGGCCGGCCGGGACTATCGACGAAGCGGTGCTCAAGCGGGACGATGGGCAAGGAACGGGAGAAGCTGTCCGGCACCTGCGCCGGGTTCACTTCGGCAAGGGAAATATCCTTGCCGATCAGTCTGGACCGTGCGGCAACCAGCGCGGGGTCTGCAATCAGGTAGAAGGGCGGAATATCCGCATCGAACCGTCGCAGCCATGCGGCAATGGCGATTTCCGGTCCGATGCCGGAAGGGTCGCCGATGCTTACGGCAAGCGGAGCGCGTGTGCTGTGCATGTCAGCGCTTGATGATCTTGGCCTTCTTTTTCAGCTCATCCATGTATTTCTTGCCGAGTTCGTCGGAATCGGCATTGGCATTCTCGTTCTGGAGGACCAGTTCCGCCACCCGGTCATCGGACACCTCGCGCGCGCTGCACACGCCGATGAATTCCACGCCGCGCTCGGTTTCCCGCACGCCGGTTGCGCCGCCGGTTTTGGTTTTCCTGACCTGATCGGCCCATTCCGGCGGCAGTTGCGGCGCAAGAATGCGGCCAAGATCGCGAACGGTCACATCCAGGAGACCCTTGGCGAATTGCTGGGTGTTGGCGCAGCCGTTGAAGCGGGCGCGCAGCGATTCAGCCTCGCGCTTGCGCTTGGCGAGCGTAGACTTGCGCTCGGCCGGCGGGATCACGAAAATCACCTGCTGAAGCATATATTCGGTGGCGGATGGCTTGGTGCCGCCTTTCTTGAGCATGTTGCGCACGGCTTCCTGCTGACTGCTCAGGCCGGTTCCCGATTGCTCGGCGCGATAGCGCGCGCCCAGTGCCTGGTTCCACGCAAGCTGCGAACGGATGAACTCCTTGAAATGCTGCTTGGTCACCCCGGATTGGGACATGATCGCATCAAGCTGCGCGACCTGCATCTTGTTGCCGGTGGCGAAACGCGCATAGGCGTCGTTGACCTGCTTGTCGCTGATGCGGATGCCCAGCCTCTGGGCTTCGGCCAGGCGCAAGGTCTGCTCGATCATTTCGTTCGCTGCGTCACCCTTGCGGCGCTGAAGGCGGAAGAAGGCGTTGCGGTGCTGAATGTCAGCCGAGGTGACCGGCATGTTGTTGACGATGTACCTGATCTCGCTGGCCTGTACGGGCGCAGTCATGGCTGTTGCCCCGATCGCCGTCACACCGACGAAAAGGGCAAGGCTTGCAGACAGGAAGTATTTCCGCATTCCAGGCATCCAGCTTTCAGTTCACGTCAAAGCACAAATTGAATCGGGCTTCTGCCCGCCTTATGCGGCAAAACCGTGTCGGGCGCCAGTTTACTGGACGATGTTGCCGGTCGAAGACCCGAAATCGCCGAGTGTCCGGAAGGTGATATTGAACCCGATGGTCTGGGATACATCCTTGTCTTCACGATTCCGGGACTGGGAATACGTCATCAGGTATGTGAAGCACTCGTCGGCATAACCGAAGCCGATGCCGTTCTTGACCAGCACATTCTTCTCCAGATCGTAGGTTCCGGAACCAAAAACGCGCCAGTTTTCGGCGAACTGCGTCGAAGCGCCGAGCGACACTTCGTGACGATCCTCGGTGAAGCCATAGTCCGGCTGGGACTGGATGAAGGCATAGCGGGCCGACACGGAAACGGGACCGCCTGTATAACCGAGCTTCGCTTCTGAGCGGCGAACCTCGAAGGTCTGTTCGTCGAAGCGGCCGCTGAGCGATGCCGAAATGCCGTTCGGGCTGCTGAAGCCGGCCAGACCGACATAGTCGGAGCGATCGGATTCAAGGCCGGAATTGGCGCCCACATTGACGAGGTCGGGCGCGGCAAACGAATTCTCGCCACCCAGATGATAGGACTGGCCGAACATCGCGTTGGCAGTCCAGCCATTGTTGAAGCTGGCGACATAGCGGAACCCGACATTGGCGCGCGTGCCGCCCTCGATACGGTCGTAACCGGAGAACTTGTCACGCTCGAACAGGGTCGAGGCGTCGAAGACGAAGCTTTGCGCGTCCTCGTTGGGAACCGAAAGGCCGCCGACATAATCCTCGTTCGGCCGCACGAAAAGCTGCGCCATCGGTTCCAGAACATGGGAGGAACCGGTCGCGGAGAACAGGATCGGCCAGCGCCATTCGAGGCCCAGCGTCGCCATCGACCGGAAGAAGGACGAGCGCATGTCCTCCGTCGTGCCGCGATTGCTCGCCATGTCGTTGATGGCGGCAAGCGAGGTGGACGATGCATTGAGATAGCTGCCGTCAGCCTGGAAAGCGAGCAGCGGCGTGAACACCATGCCGCCATCGGTGACGAAAGAGCGCTTCCATTCCGCCTCCGCGGTCAGGCGACCGCTGTCGCCCTCGATGCCACGGACACGCTGAACGCCGGACGTGGGAATGTGAAGGGTATTAAATGCCTGATCGATGCGGTCGCGGCTGATGGTGCGTGCATTTACATTTAGCGAAAGCTGCCCGCCAGCCAGTGGCGTATCGGGTATGTAGGCGTAGTCGAAGGATGGAAGGACCCAGGGCTGCTTCTCGTCACGGCCGCGCTGCCGGGAATCGCTTTTGAGAATGTCTTCCTGAATCTGGAACTTCATGCCGCGCAGGTCGAAGTAGTTCCGGCCGTTGAGGCCCGTCAGATAGACTTCCGACCGGTGAACATAGTCGCCGTAACCGTCGATGCCGTAGGTCCGGGAGAAATTCTTGTCGGTCTGCAGCAGGACGTTCCAGCCGAAATCCCAGCGCGAATTGATCGCGAACTGGCCTTTCGTGCCCATCATGCCACGGAATTTGTTGTCGCTGTTGTCGCCCCGGTTTTCCGTTCCGGCCTTGAAGGCTTCCGGATCCTGCTGGCGGATGCCGGCGATCTTCACGCTGTACTCGCCGGTGTTGAAGCGCTGGCGCCATTCGGCCTCGCCGAGGAAGCCCTGCTTGGAATAGTAGTTGCCCTTCACCGTCAGGTCATAGGTGGGAGACAGGGCGAAATAGTAGGGAATGCCGGCGCCGACGCCGAGCTCGGACTTGTAGGAGATCGACGGAAACAGGAAGCCGCTCTTGCGCTTCACCGTGGGGTCGGCGATCTCGAACACCGGAAGATAAGCGATCGGCAGGCCGAAGAACTCGAAATTCGAGTTCTGGAAGCGGACCGTCTTCTTCTGGCTGTTCCAGATGATCTTCTGCGACTTGATGCGCCAGATGGCGGGCTTGTCCGGCTTGTCCTCGCAGGGTTCGCAGGCGGTGTAGACGCCATTGTGGAATGTGGTGAGCACGCCGCCCATGCGCTCGGCGCTTTCCGCCGCGAAATAGGTCTTGTCCACAGTCTCGACGCGCAGCGCATTGACGAAGCCGTCCGCGAAGTCGTCGGTGATGTCGATGTGCTCGGAGCTTACCTTGGTGCCGTCGCTGTGGATAATCTCGACTTTGCCGCTCGCCACAAGGCGTTGCGTGTTGCGGTCATACTCCACGCGCTCGGCAACCAGCCTGTTGCCGGCGTAGTCGATCTGCACGCCGCCGACAGCCGTCACCGTCTGCGAATCGTTGTCATAGACGAGCGTGTCCGATTCAAGCAGCATCTGCGCGTCGGAGGGCACCCGCTGGGCCAGATCCTGCACATCCTGCGCGATGGCCGGCGTCGCCGCAAAGCCGCACGCCAGAAGGCATGCAAGGCCGCTGACGCCGCAAAGGAGCGACAATCGGCTGAACCGACCGTTTTGCAAAACCGCCCCCCTCACTAGCCATCTTCCTTGTACAAAAGGAACGTTACCCCGAAAAACATGGCAACGACAACCGGAAACCATGCCGCCACAATGGTCGGCACCAGACCTGCCACGCCGAACGCCTTGACGAGAACCGAGACGACATAAAGCAGAAACCCGGCCACAACGCCACCCAGAATCATTGTCGCCGACTGCCCCATGCGCGCAAAGCGCATCGACACCGTGGCCGCTATCAGAGTCATGGCGACCAGCAGGAAGGGCAGGGCGATCAGCGAATCGAACTGCATCGCAAAGGCATTTGCACCAAGGCCGAACGAGCGGGCAACCTCGATCTTCCGGGGCAGTTCATAGAACGGAATGGTTTCGGGCTGCGCGAGCCTTTCCTGGACGAACTCCGGCTTCAGGTCGGTGGGTACCCGATCGGCCGTCCTTTTTTCGCCGGGACCGTCGGAGGGGCGCACGGTCACATCCTGCAGCTCCCAGTACCCGTCGCGCAGGAACACGCGGCGCGCATCCTTGCGTTCGAATATGTCGCCGTCGCGGTCCAGCATGAAGAAGGTGGCATCCGACATCTCCAGCCCCTGCGAAAGGATTGCCCGTGCGCCGATGATGGTGTCGCCGGAAGGGGTTTTCTGCCGCAGCCACGGTACGGTGTCGCTCCCGACTTGGTTGGACTTGCCGGAGCGCAGCACGTCTTCGATGTTCTGCGAGCGGACAAGCCCGCTGGCCGCCAGCGGATTCAGAACCGCAACGGCAAGAACGCCGAAAACGAAGGCGCCGAGGCAAACGGGCAGCAGGAACTGCCAGGCCGAGATGCCGGCGGCCCGCGCCACCACCAGCTCGTATTTGCGGTTGAGCGATATGAGCGTGGCCATCGCCGCGAAAAGCCCGACGAAAGGCACCGTCTGCAGCACCAGCATGGGAACCCGCAGCGCCGAGATGGTGGCTGCGATCCAGTAGGTGAAACCCGGTATGCGGGAGATGCGGCTTGTAAGTTCCGTGAAATCGATAAGAAAGACGAGCGCAAAGATGCCGGCAAAGAACCATGCCGCAATGGTTGCGTATCGAAGGAAGAAATAGCGTCCAAGCGTCCAGCCCATCAGGCGGATCCTCCGCCTGCACGCGCATTGGCAAGGCGCAACCTGATATCCGCTGCGAAGCGCGACGCGCGCGCGAACAGCGCGGTGATCCTGTCCACCCATCCGATGGGCAGTTCCATGGCGCGTTGCGTCGTGATGCACCACACCGATATGAGCGCCATGCCGATGGGCACGGCATAGAGCGCATAGTTCGCAAGCGGCTGATTCCTGCCCTGTCCCTCGGCGAAATAGCCTAACCAGCGCACGAACAGCGCAATGCAGATCGTGGTTACCAGAGGATGAATGCGCGCTTCACGATGCGACTTCGCATCGCCGGCGACAGCAAGGGCGATCAGGGCGAACGCGATCGGATAAAGCCACTCCGAAAAGCGCTTGTGCAGTTCGTTGCGAAATGCGTTGGGCGATCTCTTGTAGTGCCTGTCGTTGCGGTCGGGATTGAAAAGGTAGGCAGTGGTCCGGTCCTTGGGCATGAGGGTTGCCGCGCCGGCCTCCGGTTCGAATGCCGACAGGTCGAAGGCGTAGGACGTGAAATGGACGATCGATATGTCGCCGCCAGCGGCCTTGCGCTGGATGACGCCGTCGTTCATCAGCAGCGCCTTGGCATCGGCAAGATCCACCACCGTACCGGTTTTGGCGTAGTAGATGAGGTCGACGCCTTCCTCCCGGCTGTCGGCGACAAAGAGGCCCGCCAGCTGGTTGCCGGGCAGGCGTTCGCCAATCTGGACGAACAAGCCGTCCTCGATCTTGCGGAAGGTGCCTTCCTGGATGATCAGCGAAAGGAAGTCCGCGCGGGCGCTTGCGATAAGCTCGCGATTGCGCTGACGTGCATAGGGCTCGACGAAATTCTGTACCAGCAGGCAGAGTATGGCGGCCGCGACCGCCAGGATCAGCACCGGCTTGGCGACGGTCATTCTCGACGCGCCGGCGGCGTTGATGACAACCAGCTCGGAATCTGCGTTCATCCCCGAAAGCGTCTGGGCGACCGCGCCTGCGACGGCGAAAGGAACGACGATCGGTATGACGGTCGGTATGATGAGGGCCGCGACTTCGAAGAAGGTCAGCGCCGATTGCCCGCCATCGGTGACGAGATCGATACGTGCGAGAACCTGCGTCGTCCACACGATCGCCAGCGTCCATGCGAGCGCTGCCAGAAACAGCAGCAGCATGCGACGCATTATGTAGCGTTCAATGACCTTCATGCAGGCGGTATCTCGAGCGGTTCAACTGGCATCGTGCCTCGGTTGGAGGAATATCGGCCCCGGTGCCGCCCGCACTGACGGCGCGATCCGACACTCCGGAACGGACCGCGCTTCCCACAGGCGCAATGTGGTTCCCAATGGATAAAAAAGCGCGAAGGACCATGGTTAACAACTGGTTTCACCAATAATGACGGTAGAATGCAGCCGATGCCAGACAGCCGAATCGCGCAATCTGCTATCCACGGTTGTCACCATATCCTGCCAGTGCGCGTAAAACGACCGGCTCCCGCCATCTTCCACCGAACCGAAAGCCCAGTTTGATGACATCGATACCCTCAATAAGCTTCGTCAGGTTTTCCCTACCCGCAAAGGGCACTGCCTATCTCCTGTCAGCCGAAAAGGACGGTGTCGGGCCGGCCGCCGCCAGCATCGATCCGGCTGGCGTTCTTGAGCGCGCATTCGGGATCGCCGACTTTTCGGGCAAATTCGGGGCCACGCTGGAAGTTATTGCGCCTGAAGGCAGCGGAGCGGACAAGCTGATTGCGGTCGGCGCCGGCAAGATCGCCGAACTGGACGAGCATGCCTGGCTGCGGCTGGGGGGTGTGATTGGCGCTTCCGCTGCGAAGGCGAACAATGCGAGCGTGGTGCTCGACCTGCCCGGCGATGCGGCTGCGGACCCGGTTTGTGCAGCAAATGTCGCTGCCGGAATTTTGCTTCGTGCCTATGCTTTCGACAAATACAAGACCCGCAAGCCGGACAATGGCGACGACAAGAGCGGCGCCCGTTCGAAGCCGGGCCGCATCACTGTCATGTGTGCGAACCCCGCCGGGGCGAAGAAGGCGTTCGCCAGCCTGAAATCCGTTGTCGACGGCGTCTTTCTGGCGCGCGACCTCGTCAACGAACCCTCCAACATACTGGGACCCGTCGAATTCGCCGCGCGCATCAGGGAGCTGGAGCCGCTTGGCGTCCAGGTCGAGATCCTGACGGAAAAGGAAATGAAGAAGGCAGGCATGGGCGCGCTGCTCGGCGTGGCGCAGGGCTCGCCGCGCGGTGCGCGTCTGGCGGTCATGCGCTGGGAGGGCGGCCGCAAGGGCGGGAAGCCGCTGGCGGTCGTCGGCAAGGGGGTGACCTTCGATACCGGCGGAAATTCGATGAAGTCGCCGTCCGGCATGGAGGACATGAAGGGCGACATGGGGGGAGCGGCGGCCGTCACCGGGCTCATGCATGCACTGGCATCCCGCAAGGCGAAGGCCAACGTGGTCGGCATCGTCGGGCTCGTTGAAAATTCCGTCGACGGCAATGCGCAGCGGCCCGGCGACATCGTGACGTCCATGTCGGGCCAGACGATCGAGGTGCTGAATACCGATGCGGAAGGCCGTCTCGTTCTGGCGGATGCGCTGTGGTATTGCTGCGAGCGCTTCCATCCGGCTGCCGTGATCGATCTGGCGACGCTCACCGGCGCCATCATGGTCGCGCTGGGCCAGCATCACGCCGGTCTGTTTGCGAACGACGACGATCTGGCAAACCGTTTGACGCAGGCCGGCCTCGCAACGCAGGAGCGGCTGTGGCGCATGCCGCTGGGACCGGAATACGAGAAGCTGATCGAATCCAGAAATGCGGATATGAAGAACACCGGTGGACGTTACGGCGGCGCCATCGCCGCCGCGCAGTTCCTGCAACGCTTCATCAAGGACGACACGCCCTGGGCGCACCTCGACATCGCCGGCACCGCGATGGGCGCGCCTTCGAATGAGGTCAGCCATTCCTGGGGTACGGGTTTCGGCGTTCGGCTGCTCGACCGTCTTGTGCAAGATCATTATGAGAAGTAGCAGGCTTCACAACCGGATGCGGAAGCCGGCCGCGGGAAAATGACAGAGATACTGTTCTATCACCTGACCGAAACAACGCTGGAGGATGCGCTTCCCGGCTTGCTGGAGCGCAGCCTGCAACGCGGCTGGCGGGTTGTGGTGCAGACCGGTTCGGAAGATCGCCGCGATGCTCTCGATCAGCATCTGTGGACCTTTCGCGACGATTCGTTCCTTGCCCATGGCACGGACCGGGAGGCTTTCCCGGCCGAGCAACCCGTTTTGCTAACGGTTGGCGCGGACAATGCGAATGGAGCCCGGATCCGGTTTCTGGTCGATGGGGCGCAGCCGCCCGATCTTTCGCCCTATGAGCGGGCGGTGTTCCTGTTCGACGGACACGATGCCGCCCAGCTCGAATCCGCCCGCAGCCACTGGAAGACGATGAAGGCGGCCGGCCATGAGGTGACCTATTGGCAGCAGACGCCGGACCGCCGCTGGGAGCGCAAGGCATGAGCTTTGTGTTTTCCATATTATGTCAGGCGGATGAGAGGGCCTGAAGGTGCGCCTGCTTTTTCTGCTCGTTCTCCTGGCCGGAGCTGCCCTTGGACTTTATCCATGGGCTGTCGCAAATTTTTCAGGTTCGGAAATCGGAACGTGGAATGTCTATCAGCAGGGCCGCTTCGTGCCGGCTCGGGTGCGGCTGAAATCTTCCGATGCACCGGTGCGGGTGCTGGTCGACCTGACCATATGGCGTCCACATGCCGTTCAGAGCGGCCGCGCGGAACTTGGCATAGCCGCGACCCATGACGGCCAGATCGTGTTTCAGGACGTGCTGAAGTTTCCGGCCGACCCCATGCGCCGGCAAAAAAGCCCGCAAATTACCGAGCGCGTATTCAGGGCGGATGGCGGCCTCATCGAAACGACCGGGGCGGGAACCTACAGGTTCGATCTGCAACGCGGCAATCTGGTGGATGCCGATATCAAGGGTGTCGAACTCGTGCTGAGGCGCGATGCCGGGGCCGTCGATCCCAGGATGCAGCCGGCTGGCCTGTCCCTGATGGGGATAGGCGTCGCCGGGCTGGTGCTGGCGTTCCGGCGCCGGGCCAGACGATCCGAAAATCGGGAAGCCCGGCCACCGCGCTGGGGCAGGGGCAATGGGGAATGAACTACCGCCACGCCTATCATGCGGGCAATTTCGCCGATGTGGTCAAGCATGTCGTTCTGGCTCGCATCGTCGAGTATCTCAAGCGCAAGGAAAAGCCGTTCCGCGTGATCGACACCCATGCGGGCATCGGTCTCTACGATCTGGCCTCTGAGGAGGCGGGCAAAACCGGAGAGTGGCTCGATGGCATTGGCCGTGTTGCGGATGCGCAATTGAGTCCAAAGGCAGGGGAACTCCTGTCGCCCTATCTCGATGCCGTGCGCGCCGTGAATGCCGGCGCCGGGATTGCGCACTATCCGGGCTCGCCGATGATCGTGCGCCACCTTCTGCGCAGGCAGGACAGGCTGACCGCAATCGAACTGCATCCGCAGGATGCGATTCGTCTCAGGGCCTGTTTCGCGGAAGACATCCAGACCCGCGTGATCGAGCTCGACGGCTGGCTGGCGCTCGGCGCACATCTTCCGCCCCGGGAAAAGCGCGGCCTCGTGCTCGTCGATCCTCCCTTCGAAAAAGGCGGGGAATTCCGGCGCCTGACGGAAGGTCTCGAGCGGGCGCATCGCCGCTGGCCGGGTGGCACCTATGCTCTGTGGTATCCGATCAAGGACCGCAAGGCCGTCGCCGGATTCCGGAGATCGCTGGCCGACGCCGGTATTCCGCGCATACTGGATATCGCCTTCGAGGTCCGGCCGGCGGAATCGCTGCCGCGGCTGGACGGCAGCGGAATGGTGGTGGTCAATCCGCCGTTTACGCTCGAACAGGAGCTGAACGTCGTTTTTCCGGAACTCCATCGGTTGCTGGAACTGGAGCCCGGATCGAAATGGTCATTGAGCTGGCTTGCCGGAGAAGATCGAGACGCTTGACCGCGCCGCGCGAAATCCTCACAGTGCCGCAAATCACCTTATGAGGCTGAAATGATCCGCGCCGCCAAGTCCGCTCTTCTTGCCATTGCCGGTATCTGCGCTCCGCTGCTCATGCAGCCGGCGGCACAGGCTGCCGACCTTTCCTCCTATGTGGAGGAAAGCCCGTCGACCGTCTGCAATACTGCGTCGGTTCTGAACCGGATCACCAGCAAGTTCGCGCATCAGGTGCGCAACGTTCCCGATCTGCCGCAGGTCGCCATATCGGACTTCCACCGCATTCACCTGCGCCGCAGCGAGCCTGCCAGCGAAAGGTGGCCCATCGCGCGCCACTATTGCGGTGCGAAGGTCACGCTTTCGGACGGCTATGACCGCGATATCTGGTATCTGATCGAAGAGGGGCAGGGCTACGCCTCCATCGCAGGCGACAATGTCGAATTCTGCGTGTCCGGCTTCGATCGGTGGCTGGTTTACAACGCGAGCTGCCGGGTCCTGAAGTAAACAAGCTTGCCCTGCTGGCCGTTTTTGTACCCACGGGCTTGAAAGCCCGGGGGATAGCTTCCTGCGCTTCGTTACAAGGATGGGAAAAGGAAATGCCCAAGCTGCTCTACGCGCCAGCATCACCCTACAGCGCCAAGGTGCGCATGGCGGCGGCCTATGCCGGTTTCGATCTGGAAGCGGTCGTAACCAATACGTCCGCGCAACCTCCGGAACTGATGGACGCCAATCCGCTCGGCAAGATTCCAACGCTGTTGCTGGATGACGGACGCGTGATCTTCGACAGCCGGGCCATCACCCAATATCTGAACCGTGAATCGAAAAATGCGCTGTTTCCCCGCAATGCGGACAAGCGCACCGAAGCCGAAGTGATGGAAGCCATTGCCGACGGTATTTGCGACTGCGCTCTCGCCATCGTCTACGAGCGCCGCATGCGGCCCGAAGAAAAGATCCATCAGGACTGGATCGACGGCCAGTGGCGCAAGATCGTCCGGGCTCTCGATCATCTCAACGCCAATCCGCCGAAGCTGCCGAAGAAGATCACCGCAGGCCAGATCGCGGTGCGGGCCATGCTGGGATATCTGTCGCTGCGCTTTGCCGGGCAGTGGGAACGCGGCCGCGGGCGGCTTACGCGTTGGGCCTCGCGGTTCGATGAGAAATTCCCGGAGCTGAAGAGCCGCATCCCCTCCTGAAAAAGGGCGGATATCGGCTTGCCTCCGTCGCGAGCCGAGGACAATAAAAAAGCCGGGGCATGCCCCGGCTTTTTTGCATGATCCAGCGTCAGGATCAGAACTTCATACCGACGCCGAAGTTGATGCGGTGATCTCTCGAGTCGATATCGCGGGTGCTGGTTCCGGTGGTGAAGCTTTCCTTGCCGTAGTCGGTGTAGCGATATTCGACGCGGCCGAAGACATTGTCGGTGAACTTGATGTCGCTGCCGGCACCGGCAGTCCAGCCGAGCATGGTGTTACGGTCGCTGAGGCCGCCTTCGGTGACCTTCAGGCTCTGGGCAGCGCCACCGGCAGTACCGTAGAGCAGAATGTCGGGGCTGATCGCATAACCGAGGCGGGCACGCAGCGAACCTTCGAGGCCAGCCTTTGCCTTGGTGCCGGCGTTGTCGCCCTTGATGCCGTTGTAGCCGATGTCGCCTTCGGCACCGATGACGAAGTTGTCCATCTGGTGATTGTAGCCGACAAAGGCGCCGCCGAGGAAGCCATCGGTGCTGATCGAGTTGCCCGGCTCCTTCACGCGGCCACTGAAGCCGTAGCCGAGGTTAACACCGGCATACGGACCGGCCCAGGAAGCCACGGGAAGTTCGGCGATCGGGGCAGGTGCCGGCGGCTCTTCCATCACCACGTCGGCGGCGAATGCCGGGACGGATGCGGCGAAGGCGAGAATACCGAGCGCTGCCGCTGCGGGCCTTGCGAATTTGAGTTTGGTCGTCATGGTCATTACTCCTTCAGCCACAGACACTGGCTTTTCTGACGTAATGGCGAGGCAGTCCTTGGGAGGAAAACGATCCCGCCGCTCATCGGTTCCGAAATCTCGTCGGCAAATGCGGCGGAAGCGAACCTGAATTGGGGTGATTTCCTGGCCTGAATGAGGCTGAAAAGGGGCGTTGCAAACGCGCAACAGGGGATGTCAGGAAGGATCCGGCTATCCGGCTAAACGCTCTTGGTGCAAGGCGTTGGCGCGCCTATATTGGCCATGCGACGGTTCCGATGAACCGTGAATCGGATAGAACGCCAGCGTTTTTGCCACAATGCCGCCTCAGGCGCAAACAGAGTCTGAAGGCCGTCCGGAGATTGCGGGCAGGCCGGCGGGCTGGCACGCTCGGGGTAAACGGAAGTACGGGAATCGACACATGGGTGAGGTTGCGGCGGTCGCGCTGGTGACGGGTGGGGCGAAACGGATCGGGCGCGCGATTGTCGAGGACCTGTGCGCCAACGGTTTCATCGTCGCCATTCATGGCAACAACTCCTCTCCGGAAGCGCAGGAACTGGCCGCGCGGATCACGGCACAGGGCGGAAAGGCTGCGGCTTTCGCCGCGGACCTTACCGACATGGATGACACGGGCAGGCTGATCGACCGGGTTTCGGAGGCGCTGGGGCCGGTGCGTCTTCTCGTCAACAACGCTTCATTGTTCGAGAACGATTCGGTGCTCGATTTCGGCTGGGAGGGGTGGGACGATCATTTTGCAATCCACCTCAAGGCACCCGTTCTTCTGGCGAAGCGCATGGCCGAACAGTTGGCCCCGGATGCCGAGGGACTGGTGGTCAACATCATCGACCAGCGGGTGTGGCGGCTGACGCCGCGCTATTTTTCCTACACGCTCTCGAAATCCGCGCTGTGGACGGCCACCCGGACCATGGCGCAGGCTCTTGCGCCTCGTATCCGCGTCAATGCCATCGGTCCGGGGCCGACGCTGCGCAACGCGCGGCAGGATGAGGACGATTTCCGCCAGCAGGTCGATGCGCTTCTGCTGCAGCGCAGTCCCGGGCTTTCGGAGTTCGGTGCCACGGTGCGCTATCTGTGGCAGGCACGCTCCGTGACCGGCCAGATGATTGCGCTCGACGGTGGCCAGCATCTGGCATGGCAGACGCCGGACATTGCAGGTGTCGTGGAATGAACGCCGCAAGACAGGGCAGGACGCCCGGCGAGCCCTTCATGGACATGCCCGAAGAGGAGCCGGACGACGATATCGTCGAGCAGCCTGCGGCAACGCTGCCGGACGTTTCCTTCACGGCCATCGATCTCGACCGGGATGACGAAGAGGGGCAGGCGAAAACCGGCGCCGTGGTCATTCAGGCGCTGGTCAAGCGCCTGCCCAATGCGCCCGGCGTCTACCGCATGATGAATGCCGCCGGCGATGTGCTCTATGTCGGCAAGGCGCGCAGCCTGAAGAAGCGCGTGACGCAATATGCGCAGGGGCGCTTCCACACCAGCCGTATCGGCCGCATGGTGCGCGAAACGGCCCGCATGGAGTTCGTCGTCACCCGTACGGAGACCGAGGCGTTGCTGCTGGAAGCAAACCTTATCAAGAGGTTGCGTCCGCGATTTAATGTTCTGATGAGGGACGACAAGTCGTTTCCATATATTCTGTTGACGGCGGACCATCCCTCTCCGGGCATCTACAAGCACCGTGGCGCGCGCTCCCGGAAAGGCGATTATTACGGTCCCTTCGCCTCGGCGCAGGCGGTGGGGCGCACCATCAATTCCCTGCAGCGGGCATTCCTGCTCCGAAGCTGCACGGATTCGTTCTACGAAAACCGTACCCGGCCCTGTCTGCTGTTCCAGATCAAGCGATGCGCGGCACCCTGTACCGGCGAGATTTCGCACGACGACTATGCGGCGCTGGTGGCGGAAGCGAAGGAGTTCCTTTCCGGGCGAAGCCAGAAGGTGAAGGAGGAGATTTCGCAGGCGATGCAGCGCGCTTCCGAAAATCTCGATTTCGAGCATGCGGCGGTCTATCGGGACCGGCTGGCGGCGTTGTCCCATGTCCAGAGCCATCAGGGCATCAACCCGCAGTCGGTGGAGGAGGCGGACGTTTTCGCCATCCATCAGGAAGGCGGACAGAACTGTATTCAGGTGTTCTTCTTCCGCACCGGCCAGAACTGGGGCAACCGCGCCTATTTTCCCAAAGCCGACCCGGCGCTGGAGGCCGGCGAGGTGCTGGGCTCGTTCCTTGCCCAGTTCTACGACGACAAGCCCACGCCGCGCGCGATCCTGCTGTCTCATGACATCGAGGAAAAGGAGCTTCTGGCCGAGGCGCTGAGCGCGCGGGCAGGGCGCCGGGTTTCGGTTTCCGTTCCGGTGCGCGGCGAAAAGAAGGACCTGACCGACCACGCCTTGCAGAACGCCCGCGAGGCGCTGGGGCGGCGGCTTGCCGAAACCTCCACGCAGGCGCGCCTTCTGGAAGGATTCGCGGCCACCTTTGCGCTGGAGAAGGCGCCGTTGCGCATCGAGGTCTACGACAACTCCCACATCATGGGCACAAACGCCGTGGGCGCGATGGTCGTGGCCGGGCCTGAGGGCTTCGTGAAGAACCAGTATCGCAAGTTCAACATCCGTTCCACGACGATCACGCCGGGTGACGATTTCGGCATGATGCGCGAGGTGATGGAACGGCGTTTTTCGCGCCTGCTCAAGGAGCACGCTGACGAGGATGCCGCCGCGGTCGACGATGCACAGGGCTTTCCGGCGTGGCCCGACGTGATCCTGATCGATGGCGGGCAGGGGCAGATGACGGCTGTGCGCCAGATCCTGGCCGATCTCGGCATCGAGGAGCGCGTCACCGCAATCGGCGTCGCCAAGGGGCAGGACCGTGAAGCGGGCCGGGAACGGTTCTTCGTGGAGGGGAGGAATCCGTTCACATTGCCCGTTCGCGACCCCGTGCTATATTTCGTGCAGCGGCTGCGCGACGAGGCACACCGCTTCGCCATCGGCTCCCACCGGGCGCGCCGCAAGAAGGAGATGGTGAGCAGCCCGCTCGACGAGATAATCGGTATCGGTCCGACCCGGAAGCGCGCCTTGCTGCATCATTTTGGAACGGCCAAGGCCGTGAGCCGGGCTGCGGTGGGCGATCTGATGGAGGTCGAGGGCATTTCGGAACGCGTTGCCCGGCTTGTCTATGACCATTTTCATGACAATGGATGAGTTCAGGCATCCATGCCGGGCATAAAGGTCATCGTTTTGCCGCGTTGGCAGCTTTCGACAGTTGCCCCATCGACCGCCTTCTGATTTGACTATGCGTCGATCCGATCCGATTTGCCTGTGACGAGTGCATAAAAATGGCCAGCCCAGCTTTTAACCTGCCGAACATGCTGACCTATGCCCGCATTCTGGCGGTGCCGCTGGTCGTTCTGTGCTTCTATCTTGAGGGACAGCTCAAATCGAGCGATTTCGCCCGCTGGTCGGCGCTGGCGATTTTCCTTGCCGCCAGCGTTACCGATTACTTCGACGGTTATTTCGCCCGCGCATGGAAGCAGACGTCCAATATAGGCCGCATGCTGGACCCGATTGCCGACAAGCTGCTCGTGGCCACCTGTCTGCTGCTTCTGGCAGCCGATACCGATCATCGCGGCGGCATCGCCGGCTGGTCGCTTTGGGCGGCCATCATCATCCTGTGCCGCGAAATCCTCGTTTCGGGCCTGCGCGAATATCTGGCGGCGCTGAAGGTCAGCGTGCCGGTCACCAAGCTGGCGAAATGGAAGACCGCCATCCAGATGGTGGCGATCGCCTTCCTGCTGGCGGGGCCTGCCGGCGACAAGATCTTTCCCTACACCACGCAGACAGGTCTGGTGCTGCTCTGGATCGCTGCCGTCGTCACCCTATATACGGGCTATGACTACTTCCGGGCCGGTCTGAAGCATATTGTCGACGAGTGAGACGATGAAGCTCATCTATTTCGCCTGGGTTCGCGAGCGCATCGGCAGGACGGAAGAGGAGGTCGATCTTCCGGCCCATGTCGAGACCGTTTCCGACCTGCTGAAATGGCTGAAGCACCGCGGCGAGGAATATGAAAATGCCTTGCAGCATCCCGAGGCGATCCGCGTGGCCATCAATCAGGAGCATGTGGACCACGGCGAGAGGCTGGCCGGCGCGCATGAGATCGCGTTGTTTCCACCCATGACCGGCGGCTGACGCATGGGCGCGGTCCAGCCGCATATCCGTATCCAGACGGCGGATTTCGATGTGGCCGCCGAGATCGCGCGCCTGACGGGCGGACGCAGGGACATCGGTGCGGTCGTGACCTTTACCGGCCTGTGCCGCGACGAGGCGGGGCGGCTTTCGGCGCTGGAACTGGAGCATTACCCGGGAATGGCGGAAGCCGAGGTGCTGCGCATAGCCGGCGACGCCTGCATCCGCTGGCCATTGCAGGGCATCACCGTCATTCACCGTTACGGGAAGCTGGAGCCGGGCGACAACATCGTGCTGGTCGTCACCGCTTCCACGCACCGGCAAGCTGCCTTCGACGCTGCCTGCTTCGTGATGGATTTTCTCAAATCGCGCGCTCCTTTCTGGAAAAGGGAGCATGCGGCCGGTGGTGCGGCAGGCGAGTGGGTCGCGGCCAGGGAAGCGGACGAGGCGGCAATCGCAAATTGGCGCAAGTGACCTTTGGTCAACCGCAGATTTTGCCACTCGTCATGCTTTTTCCTCAATCCTGCGTGCCTAAAGCAGTCGCAAACGAGGATATGAAATGCTCAAGAAACTGATCTTGCTGGGTCTGGTGCCTCTCGCCGGTGCCGTCGTCTCAACCGTGCCTTCTGAGGCGGCGGATGCCGTGCTGGGCGGAGAGGTGTTGTACCGCGAGCGTATCGCGCTGCCCGACAACGCGGTCGTGTCAGTGGAACTGGCGGATGTTTCGCGTGCCGATGCGCCGGCCGCTGTGATCGGCAAGCAGGAGATTTCGCCTGCCGGGCAGGTGCCCGTAAAGTTCGAGATCAGGTTCGACGATTCCGCGATCAGGCCGAACATCACCTACGCGCTTCAGGCGCGCATCACCGTTGACGGGGAGCTGTGGTTCATCAACGACACGCATCATGGGGTGGACCCGCTGGCCAAGGAAGGACAGACCATTCTGGTGAAGCGCGTTACCCGGGAAAGCGGTGATCCGCTGCATGACACCGACTGGAATCTGACCTTCATCGAAGGCTATGACGGACTGCCGGAGCGTGCCGCCACCCTGACGATCGGCAATGACGGACGGGCCCATGGCAAGGGCCCCTGCAACGGCTATTTCGGCGGTGTGAAAATCGACGGCGACAGCATTTCGATTGGCCAGGTCGGGGCGACCCAGATGGCGTGCGAGCCCAAGCGCATGCAGGCGGAACACGCCTATTTCCAGTCTCTGGGCAAGGTCGCGGCTTACAAGCTCGATGGCGACACGCTTACCCTGAGCGACGCCGACGGCAAGGACTTGCTGCGGTTTTCCAGATAGGCCGGGCGACCGTATGTTCCGGAAACAAAAAAGCCGGGGAGTTTCCCCGGCTTTCCTGTGCGTGGTCTGCTGCGGTCAGCCGACGATTTCGGTGTCGGAGAACCAGTATCTGATTTCCTGAGCGGCCGTCTCCGGGGCATCGGAGCCGTGAACGGAGTTCTCACCGATCGACAGGGCGAAGGTCTTGCGGATGGTGCCTTCGGCAGCGTCGGCCGGATTGGTCGCACCCATCACTTCGCGATTCTTGGCGATGGCGTTCTCGCCTTCCAGAACCTGGACCACGGTCGGGCCGGAGGACATGGATTCGACCAGTTCGCCGAAGAAGGGGCGCTCCTTGTGCACGGCGTAGAAGCCTTCGGCTTCACGACGGCTCATCCAGACGCGGCGGGACGCGACGACGCGCAGGCCGGCGTCTTCGAGCGCCTTGGTGATGGCGCCGGTCAGGTTGCGGCGGGTGGCATCCGGCTTGATCATGGAAAAGGTGCGTTCGAGCGCCATGGGTCGTCCTTCTGAATTTGGATTGCTGTGTGGCGCGCTCTATACAGGTGAGCCGGCCTATTGCCAAGGGGAGGCACAGGCAGGGGGCTGGCGATGTTGCCCGGCCGGACCGGACCTGTTCCCTCACTGCCGCGGGAGAAGTGCATGAGACGCCATTTCACGATGTTCGCAGCCTATAACCTGTGGGCCAACCGGCGCATCTACGACGCCGCGGCCAATCTTTCGGGCGACGAGTTCACGCGCGATGTCGGGGCCGCGTTCGGCTCCATGGCAGGCACGCTCAATCACATTCTCGTGGCGGACCGCATCTGGATGAAGCGCTTCACCGGGGAAGGCGACGCGCCGACACGTCTGGACACGATCCTTCATGAGGATCTGCCGTCGCTGCGGGCCGCGCGCGAGACCGAGGACAGGCGCATTCTGGGCTGGATGGAGAGCCGCGAGGACAAGGACCTTGCCGGCCGCTTCGTTTACACGACTGTGACGGACATGCGCACCATTTCCCAGCGGCTTTCGCCGGCGCTTGGCCATTTCTTCAACCACCAGACCCATCATCGCGGACAGGCGCACGCGATCCTGACCATGCTGGGCCGCGATTCCGTGGCGCTCGACCTGATCTATTTCCTGCGCGTGGAAGAAGGCCGGGCCTACGCCTGATCGCCTGGTCCATGCTTTCGGCCTTGCCATTGGCGTGCCGGCAGGCCAAAACGCGCGACCATGCTGATCATAAACGACCTTTCGCTGCGAATTGCCGGACGTCTGCTGCTCGACCACGCTTCGCTTACCCTTCCGGCCGGAACCAAGGCCGGCCTTGTCGGGCGCAACGGCACCGGCAAGACCACGCTGTTTCGCGCCATAACCGGCGATATGGCCTCCGAGACGGGGTCGATCAGCCTGCCCAGGGGGCTGCGCATCGGGCAGGTGGCCCAGGAGGCTCCGGGAACCGAGGAACCCCTGATCGAAATCGTGCTCAAGGCGGACAAGGAGCGCGCGGCGCTTCTCGAGGAGGAGAAGACGGCGACCGATCCGCACCGGATCGCCGAAATACACATCCGGCTCGCCGACATCGACGCTCATTCTGCGGAAGCGCGCGCAGCCACCATCCTGTCCGGCCTCGGCTTCGACGAGGAGGCGCAAAAGCGCCCGGCCTCGTCCTTCTCGGGCGGCTGGCGCATGCGCGTGGCGCTGGCCGCCGTCCTGTTCTCCGAGCCCGATCTGCTGCTGCTCGACGAGCCCACCAACTATCTCGACCTCGAAGGCACGCTGTGGCTCGAAACCTATGTGGCGAAATATCCGCATACGGTGCTGCTCATCTCCCACGATCGCGACCTGCTCAACCGCGCCGTCAACTCCATCGTGCATCTCGACAGCAAGAAGCTCACCTTCTGGCGCGGCGGTTACGACCAGTTCGAGCGCCAGCTTGCCGAACAGCGGGAGCTGCAGGAAAAAAGCCGCGCCAAGCAGGAGGCGCATCGCAAGCATCTGCAATCCTTCATCGACCGATTCCGCGCCAAGGCGTCCAAGGCCAGACAGGCTCAGTCGCGTATCAAGGCGCTGGAGCGCATGAAGCCGGTTGGTGCGGTTCTGGACGACAGCGTGCGGCCGTTTTCGTTCCCCGAGCCGCAAAAGACCGTGGCCTCGCCCATCGTGGCACTGTCCGGCGTCGATGTCGGGTACCAGCCGGGCAAGCCCGTGCTGAAGCGCATGACGCTGCGCATCGACAATGACGACCGCATCGCGCTGCTGGGCGCCAACGGCAACGGCAAGTCCACCTTCGCCAAGCTGCTGGCCGGTCGCCTTGCTCCCGAGACCGGGACAATCACCGTCGCGCCCGGACTGAAGACCTCGATTTTCGCGCAGCACCAGCTCGACGATCTGAGGCCGGAAGAAAATGCCTACGAGCATGTGCGGCGGCTGATGCCGGATGCGCCGGAATCGAAGGTGCGGGCGCGGGTAGCCCAGTTCGGCCTTTCGACCGAGAAGATGAACACCCCGGCAAAGGACCTCTCCGGCGGCGAGAAGGCGCGGCTGCTGATGGGGCTTGCGGCCTTCGAGGGGCCGAACCTGTTCATCCTCGACGAGCCGACCAACCATCTGGACATCGACAGCCGCGAAGCGCTGATCCACGCGCTGAACGATTTTCCCGGCGCGGTGATCCTCATCAGCCACGACCGCCACCTGCTCGAGGCCACCGCCGACCGGCTCTGGCTTGTCAGGGACGGCGCGGTGCAGCCGTTCGATGGCGACCTCGACGACTACAAGACGCTGGTGACGGGGCAGCCGGCGGACCGCCGCGACAGGCGCGAGGCGGAGAAGGCGTCGAAAGCCGACCGGCGGCGCGAGGCCGCCCAGCGTCGCGCCGCGCTCGAGCCACTGGCGAAGCAGATCAGGGCGACCGAAGGGTTGATGGAGCGGCTGCGCAAGCGGATCGACCTGATCGAGGACGAGCTGGGAGATCCGGCACTTTACGAAAAAGACGCCGCCAGGGCCACGAAACTGGCCAAGGAGCGCTCCGACCTCGTGACGCAGCTGGGCGGTCACGAAGAACGCTGGCTGGAAATGTCCGCCGAATATGAGGAAGGCACGGCGGAATAGAATTCAGCCGAGTTCCCTCGGCGTGATGAAATCCGTCAGACGGGCTGAGGCGGCGCCAAGTTCCGCCCAGTCCGATTCCACGTCGAGGCTTGCAATCGCTGCAGTCGGGAACTTGGCGTTCAGCCGATCGAGCGCGGACGCGGCGGAACCGGGGCCGGCCAGCATCCTTGCGAGAAGTTCCAGTCCCGGATTGTGCCCGACAACAAGCAGGTTCCCCACATCCTCGGGAACGTTGTTGATTTCGGCCAGTATGCGCCACGGCGCGGCTTCATAGATCGTTTCGGTAAAATGCGTGCGGCAAGGTGCGGGAAGTTGCGCGCCGGCAAGCTCCCAGGTCTCACGCGTGCGGGCCGCCGATGAAACCACGGCAAGATCGGGCAGCCAGCCGCGCCGGCTCATTTCCCGGCCCATCAGCGGTGCGGCTTTTTTGCCGCGCGGTGCCAGGGGCCTGTCAAAATCGGAAAGCGCGGGATCGTCCCAGGCCGACTTTGCGTGTCTCAGGAGAAAAAGGCGGCGCATCGCCGGTCAGGGCGTGAAACGCGCCAGCGCTTCGAGGTCGACTTCATCGCGAAGATCGGCGGGAGACACCAGCACGTGGTCCGGATTTTCGACCAGACCCATCGCTGCGGTAAAGCGAACCTTGCCGTCTGCCATGGCCACCTTGCCCTCTGCGAGCATCCTGAGCGCCAGAACGTAAAGGGGATGTTCGGCCCTGAGTACGCGCGCGACAAGCGAAGCCTCGGTGTCGTCTGCGAGAACCGGAACTGCCGCCTGGGCGATGATGGGGCCGTCATCCATTTCGGCGGTCACGAAATGCACGGTGCAGCCGTGAACCTTCACGCCGGCCTCGAGCGCGCGCCGGTGCGGTTCCAGCCCCTTGAAGGCCGGCAGCAGGGAAGGGTGGATGTTGATCATCCGGCCAAGCCACTTCTCCACGAAAGAAGCTGTCAGCAGGCGCATATACCCCGCAAGCGCAACGATCTCCGCCCTGAATCCCGCGAGTGCGGCGTCGATGGCGGCGTCGTGATGTGCCTTGCTGGCATAGTCGCTGCGCAGCACGGTGCGGGTGGGAATGCCGCGCGACGCAGCGACACGCAGGCCATGGGCATCTGCCTTGTCGGATATGACGCCGACAATCTCTGCGGGATAGGCCGGGTCGGATGCCGCTTCGATGAGCGCGCTCATGTTGGAGCCGCGCCCGGAAATCAGCACCACCGTACGTTTGCGCTGAACTGTCATAGGCCGATGCTCCCCCGATAAATCACGCCGGCGTCGCGGCGCGGCACGATGCGGCCGATTGATGTAACCGTCTCGCCCGCACCCTGAAGCACCGCCGCGATCTGTGCTGCCTGTCCCGAGGCCACCACGACAACCATGCCGATGCCGCAGTTGAAGGTGCGCATCATTTCGTTGGCCTCAACGCCGCCGGTCCTTGCCAGCCACGAAAACACCGGTGGCGGCTGAATGGCGTCGAGGTCGAGCTCGGCCGAAAAATCCCCCGACAGCACGCGCGGAATGTTCTCCGGAAAGCCGCCGCCGGTGATATGCGCCAGCGCCTTGATGCCATGGGTTTCACGGATCGCCCTGAGCAGGGGCTTCACGTAGATTCTGGTCGGCTCCAGCAAGGCTTCGGCAAGCGACTGGCCCTTGTCGAATGGCGCGGGATCGCTCCAGCCGAGGCCCGAAGCGGCCACGATGCGGCGCACGAGCGAATAGCCATTGGAGTGCACGCCGGAAGAGGCGAGGCCAAGAATCACGTCGCCTTCGACGATGTCGTCGCTCGGCAGCAACTGGCCGCGTTCGGCCGCGCCCACTGCGAAGCCGGCGAGGTCGTAATCGTCGCCATGATACATGCCCGGCATTTCGGCCGTCTCGCCGCCGATCAGCGCGCATCCAGCCTCGCGGCACCCCTTCGCGATGCCACCGACGATGGCCGCACCCTGCTCGGGGTCGAGCTTGCCGGTGGCGAGATAGTCGAGGAAGAACAGAGGTTCGGCGCCCTGCACGACGAGGTCGTTGACGCACATGGCGACGAGATCGATCCCGATCGTGTCGTGCTTTCCGGCATCGATGGCGATCTTGAGCTTGGTGCCGACGCCGTCATTGGCAGCCACCAGAACAGGGTCGGTGAAGCCAGCGGCCCTGAGGTCGAACAGCCCGCCGAACCCGCCGATTTCACCATCGGCACCGGGCCGGCGGGTGGCGCGCACCAGCGGCTTGATCTTTTCCACCATCAGATTGCCGGCATCGATATCGACGCCAGCTTCGGCATAAGTCAGCCCGGTCTTGCGCTCGGCCATCGCTTTCCCCTTGCTATGGCGGGCTCTTCGCATGAACCGCCCCATCCCGCAAGGTAGCGCAGATGCCGGGGAGCAGGGAATTGGGGAAAGCGCAGGCCAAGGCGCATGTGCGGTCCTCTGCCTGCGGGACCCATGCAGCCGCTTCCGCTGGCCGATCCGGTACCAGCTCTTTTCGGGCGGGCCGGGACCGGTTTTCCCTGCCGGTTTCATGGTGGCGAGGCAGCTTCCACAGACCTCGACGGCTTCGTTGCGCGTCGCTTTGGCCTGCTGCACCAGTTGCTGATAATCCTGCGGGGCCTCTTGACCGTGGCTTCGGCAGCATCCTATCTCGTCTGCTGGCTGAGGCACATGAGCGGCAATGGCAAAGGCAGCACGATCCAGAACTGATGGCGGCGCCGCCCGCCCGGACATGTCCGTGACATTGCGGCGGCAAGCGCTGTTCTGGGGCGCGGCGGCCGTGGCGCTGATCATCTTCCTCTATGTCTTTTCCGGTATCCTGCTGCCGTTCGTGGCCGGCATGGCGCTGGCCTACTTCCTCGATCCCGTGGCGGACCGCCTGCAGCGCCTTGGCCTTTCGCGGCTGATGGCCACCATCGTCATCCTCTTCGCCTTCATCATCGTTCTTGTGCTGGCGATCGTGGTTCTGGTGCCGGTGCTTGCCTCGCAGATGGCGGATTTTGCAGCCAAGCTTCCCGAATACATCACGCGGCTTCAGTCGCTGGTGACGAATTTCGACCCGCAATGGCTGGAACGCCGGTTCGGCGTCGATGCCGCCGGATTGAAGGAGGGGCTCAACTCGCTGCTGACCTCCGGTTTCGGCCTGCTGACGACCCTGTTCCAGTCGATCTGGAGTTCCGGCATGGCGCTGGTTTCCGTGGTCAGCCTGCTGGTGGTGACGCCGGTCGTCGCCTTCTACATGCTGCTCGACTGGGATCGCATGATCGCGGTGGTCGACAGCTGGGTGCCGCGCGACCATGTTGAAACGGTGCGGGCGATCTTTTCCGACATCAACACCGCAACGGCGGGATTCGTGCGCGGACAGGGCACGCTGTGTCTCGTTCTGGGATGCATGTATGCCGTCGGCCTCACCCTGACCGGCCTCAATTTCGGCATCCTGATCGGGCTGTTCGCCGGACTGATCAGCTTCATTCCCTATGTCGGGTCCCTGACCGGGCTCGTGCTGGCCGTGGGCGTCGCCTTCGTGCAGTTCTGGCCGGACTGGATCATGGTCGTTGTCGTGGCTTTCGTGTTTTTTGCGGGCCAGTTCATTGAAGGCAACATCCTCCAGCCCAAGCTGGTGGGAAAGAGCGTCGGCCTGCATCCGGTGTGGCTGATGTTCGCGCTGTTCGCGTTCGGTGCATTGTTCGGCTTCGTCGGCTTGCTGATTGCCGTTCCGGCTGCGGCCGCAATCGCGGTTCTGGTGCGGTTCGCCTTGTCGCGCTATCTGGAATCCCCACTCTACAAGGGGACAGGGGACGAGGAGGCGCCGGCAGTCGCGCGCCCCGACGCCCCGGCTGCTGGCGACTGACGCCCAGGCATGGTGCAGGAGATGGACAAACCCCGACAGTTGCCGCTGGATTTCAGCCATGCTCCCGGCTATTCGCGTGACGAACTGGTGGTTTCGCCTGCGAACGAGGAAGCCGTGTCGCTGATCGACCGCTGGCCGAACTGGCCTGCGCCGGTCATGGTGCTGTCAGGCCCGACCGGGGCAGGAAAAACCCATCTCGCCGAAATCTGGCGTTCGATTTCCGGGGCTGTCGCGCTTCATCCGGCGAGGCTCTCGCAGGCGATTGGCTCCCTCGATTCCCGGCCGGTTCTGATCGACGATGCCGATGGAGCGGCAATCGACGAAAACGGGCTTTTCCACCTGATCAATCATGTCCGCGCCAATGGCAGCCATCTTCTGATGACCGCCAGGCGGTTTCCCCTGGCCTGGGGCGTGCGCCTGCCCGATCTCGTCTCGCGCCTCAGGACGGCGCCGACCGTGGAAATCCACGAGCCTGACGACATGCTGCTTGCCGGCGTGATCACCAAGCTGTTTGCGGACCGGCAGGTGGAGGTGGACCTGCCGGTGGTTCAGTATCTCGTGCGCCGCATCGAGCGTTCGCTTGCCACGGCGATACGGGTTGTGGACCGGCTCGACCGTATGGCCCTCGAGGAACATAGCCGCATAACCCGCGCGCTGGCGGCAGAAGCCGTCAACGCGATGGATGAGGGGCAGGGCGAGCTGGGATTCTGAGCCGCCTCCGCTGCGGATGACTGGAGACCCTGAGATTTCCGGCTGTCCACGATGCCTAGGGTGGCTTCTCCGAAGCGTGAGGAAGTGGGGCCGCGATTGGGCGAACCACTACCTGTTTGTATGCCGCAAAGAGACAGCCACTTCACGTACAAGCCGAAGAATGATCCGATTTGTGTGGTTGTTCGTCTTGAAAATTGACGAATGGCTATTCTAAACACGCGGAGGGGGGGGTGGAATGAAAGGGCATCGAATTGGCGAAGCTATCCCTCTGGCAACGTATCAACGCAAATCTGCCACCACGCCTGTCATATTCGCTTCGGAAAAGCGTCAACCACACTACGGTTTCAGGCTTCGCCACATATGACGAGTATTACATCCGTCGGTTCGGCGAACGGCGGGGTGGCGACAGCGCGGGTTACGCGGATCCACATCACGCATATGCGCCCGCGACGAGGAAGACAGAGCCATCCGAGGGCTTGCAATACCGTCGATTTGCAAAAGAGTGCCTGGAAATCGGTGAGCCCGAGGCGCTCCTTGCTGCATCCTCGCAAATCCCAACGCGCCTTTGGCTGCATCCCACCTTCCGGCTGGATTACTTCATAGCGCTGCTTTCTCTCGGCAAATTCAGGGAAGCGAAGGATTTTGCCCGAGATTCTCTTGTGTTGGGTGCTTTCAATCAGAACTCGCTTCTCCGAATGCTGGGTGATGCTTATCTTCTTGAAGACAAGAAGTTGCTTGAATCCATTTTCGATCACATTGCGACCTCGGAGAAATTCAAGTTTACGCTGAAAGAGGAATTGTTTGCCAACAATACAGCGTTAAATTATCTGGGCGAGGATGCGTGTCTAAGACATGGCCTGAGATCACGAGGCTCCACGGTATCGGCGGATTTATTTCTGTTCTGGTCGAATCTGAGATTGAGGCGTGGAGATTTTGTTGGGCAGGTGACAGAGTTCAACAGGGCTCTGTCGATGCTCGGGTTGTCGGAGATAAACCTGAAAAGGGATGACGAGGGCATATCGGTAACAAACATAACCTCCGCCGCGGACAAGAACTTCCGGTCCGGTCCCCTGGTAAGCATAGCCATGTCGACTTTCAATTCGGCGGCGACGCTGGGGCCGGTACTCGAGAGCCTTCTGGGACAAACTCATAAGAATATTGAGATTCTGCTGGTCGATGACTGCAGCCGCGACGCGACCATGGAGATTGCGACGCAATTTGCAAAGCGGGACTCCAGAGTGCGCGTGTTCAGCCAGTCGCAAAATGGCGGCACCTATCGGGCGAGGAACAGGGCGCTGTGTGAGGCTAAGGGTGAGTTCTTCACCTGCAACGATTCTGACGATTGGGCTCATTCCACGAAGATCGAGGAACTGGTCGCACCTTTGGTGGCAAGCCAGAGACCGGTAGCGGCGATTGGGAGCCTTCTGCGCATCAGCAAGGATATCGGCATCAAGCCGAAAGTCCGTGGCTATGTTCATGAGGACCAGTCATCGCTCTGTTACAGGCGAGAATGGGTTGTATCGAATATCGGTTACTATGAACCCGTTCCGTTCGGAGCCGATTCGGAATTTTCGAGGCGGCTTATGACCGTCGCAGGCGAGGGATCTCTGACGAGAATCCGCAAACCTCTCCTGTTTGCCGATTGGTCGAAATCATCTCTATCAGGAGCTTTGACGACCGGTATCACGGATGGTGGTACCATGGCGCCTCGCCGTGTCAGGTACAGGGCAGAATATGGCCGGCGTCACGCTGCAGGAGAGCTATTTCTAAGCTTGGGGCAAACGCTGGCCAACCCGTAGAAGCCTGACCGGAAACCGAGATTGCTTCCCATCGACACGTGTCCAGTCTGTCCGATCCGTTTATCTGACGAAAGGGGTGACCAATAGTAAGCATCCGAGCAGGCACGCGGCTGAGAGACGCGCGCGTGATGTTGAGCTGAGCTATGATGCAGGGATTGGGTTTCAGGCGGCCTGCTGATGAGGCGCTGTCTCGGGCTGGC